>JANQNY010000029.1 GCA_028279345.1 Geminicoccaceae bacterium | reverse complement strand
GGAGTTGCCGGAGGCGGCGTCGGTGCTGGCGGGTGGTGAACCCGAGACGACGGCGACAGCTTGGTCCGTGGGCACCGGCGACGTGGTCGTCCTGCCCGGGCGGCTGCACCCGACCGCGATGCCGGTCGTGCACCGCTCACCGCCCATCGCGGGCTCCGGTGACGTGCGGCTGCTGCTTGTGATCGACCGCGGCTTGCTGACGGCCTGATCCGCCTTTGGCAGGGATCGACAAGGCACGCTCAAGCCGCCAGACGCTAAATTCGCTGCTTAACCGTGCGAGTACGGCGTGGACGCAGCCCGACGGCTGCTCCGCCGAACTCGTCGATCGTCCGGAGGACTGAGCCCATGCCCGCCACCACCGTTGAGGTCACGCAGGTCAAGTGCGCGTGCGCCGATTGTGTTTGTGTCGTTGCGACAGACAAGGCCGTCGTCAAGGACGGTCGGTACTATTGCTGCGACGCCTGCGCCGACGGGCCCAACAGCCACGAAGGCTGCAACCACGCCGGCTGCAACTCCCACGGCTGAGGCCGACGGCGCCGGGCGGCGCGCCTAGCCCAGCTCGACGAGCGCTCGGCGGACCACCGCCTCGCCGGTGTTGGTGAGACGTAGCCGGAGAAACCGTCCCTTTCGATCGCCCGCGCCGCGGCACCAATGCTGCCCGTCGAACACCAGCCCCGGACCGCTGGCGTGACGGACCGTCAGCAAGCCGCTCGCCTCGAGCCGCCGCAGCTTGGCGCGCAGCACAACGTCACTCTGCAGCCGCGCCTCCTGCCGCCAGAGGTGCATCGCGAGGCGGTAGCGAGGCGGCACGCACCATGCGGCCCAAAGTAGGCGGGCGGAACTGGGGTCAAGCTCACTGCAGTGATCGACGAAGTTGCGCGGCAGCGGTGGCGTCCAGAGCCGAACGGTGTGTTCGCGCTCCGATGTCTCGCATGCACTCACGGTCGGTGCTGCCCGCGCATGAGAGCGAGAAACAGAACGCCGCCGATCGCACCGGTGATCATGCCGATGATGAGTTCTTCGGGAATGAGGCTTGGGGCGGTCATAGTGGCTCTACGGAGGTCGTGCGCACGTTCGACGGGCGTTACAGTATAACATGACGTAGCGCCGTCGATGGGGTGCTGAGCGCTTGTTGAATAGACCTCGTCGAGCACGATCCTCCCAAGCTCGCCCCTATGTGTCCGCGCCGGTTCGCCCGACCTACCATGCGGATGCTGCCCCAGACCGTCCGCCGCGGTATGCAGGGGCTCGGCGCGGCCTATTTGCAGGATCATGCTCTGGCGGCCCGAGCGTTCTAGCTTATGGGCTGTGACGGCATTCGTGAGGCAGAGATGGCGAACGTCCTGGTGATCGGTGCGAGCCGAGGGGTTGGGCTCGAGACGGTCAAGCGTGCGCTCGACGACGGGCACCGGGTGCGCGCGATGGCGCGCTCCGTCGACCGCCCGCGCGTGACGGATGAGCGGCTCGAATGGATGCAGGGCGATGCGCTGTCGCGAGCGGACGTTCGCGCGGCGCTCGACGGGATCGAGGTGGTCATTCAGACCTTGGGCGTCGCTGCCAAGCCGGCTGCCCTGCTGCACCGGACGCGGCTCTTCTCCAACGCCACGCGCGTGCTGGTGGAGGCGATGGATCAGCTTGGCGTGCGGCGACTGATCTGCCTGACGGGCTTTGGCGCCGGCGACAGCCGGAACCAAGGTGGGCGGTTGTTCAATCTCGCCTTCAATGCGCTCTTGGGCAGGGTCTACGACGACAAGAACGTGCAGGAGCACCTGATCCGCAATAGCGAGCTGGACTGGGTCATTGTCCGGCCCGTGATCCTGACCGACGGCCGGGCGCGCGGGCAGTATCGGGCGGAGCTCGATCCGCGCCGCTGGCGGGCCGGGTTCATCTCGCGGGCCGATGTTGCGGACTTCCTGGTGCGACAGATATCCTCAGATGAATATCTGAGGAAAGCGCCCGTGCTCATCGGCTGACGCGGCAAGACCTGTCGTCGTGGCCGCCAGTGGGCCCGCTCAATATGCGGGAAGCGGCGGCTGAGGCGGCTGCTCTTGGTCCACATCGGCCGAGCTGGTCGTCGCCAGGCGACTGACCGCCTCATCGCCGAGCCATATCCGGTCGTGATCTATGACGATGGGGCAACGTAGCAGGGTCGGGTTGTCCATCGCGGCCGTCAGGATCTCGGCATCGCTCCACTCGGGCTCGTCGAGGCCCAAAAGAAAGTAGAGCGGGGCTTGCCTGTCCAGCAGATCGCGTACGCCGACCGGCGATCCTGCGAGCAAGGTTGCCGCGTCGACGGCATCCGGAGCCGTACCTACGACGTCGACCACCTGGACGTTGGAACTACCGCTCGTCGACAGCAAACCGACCGCACGCCTCGAAAGTTCGGAGTGCGGGTTATGGAGCACGCTGACCATGGGCGCACCTTTGATCGTCCACCATGCGTGGTACGTAAGATGCGCGCCCGTGGATCCAGGGCTCGCGCGTAAGAACGCTCATCCTGCCGAAATCTGTTGCTGATGTGCGACAGTTAAACGCATGCAGAATTGAGTACTTCTGCCGGACTTCTTGCCGACGCCGTGTGCATGCGCGGCGCTACATGGGGACCAACAGCTCGTAGTCGATCAGCGCCCATTTGAGCTGATGTTGTCGGCCGAGCAAGCGGCCACCCTCGCTGCGCGCGGGTCGGATGATGACATGGCGCGGCTTGTGATCGCACACCATCCAACCGAGGCGGCGCATGCGGACGCGGGCATCCTCGCCGAGCTGGATCATCCGGTCGTTCGAGATGAGGCCCTGCTGCATCGCGGCTTCCGAATCGATGCCGTCGATCCAGCGGTAGAGCAGGATGTAGATGCGCTCCCAATCGTAGCGGATGCGACGGTCCTCGGGCACGTCGGCCTGCGCTGCCTCGAGCGCTCGGTCCATGCGCGTACACAAATGGGACTTCCGGCCAAGCTGCCAATCCAGATAGCGCGTCGGCGGCGAGTAGATGGCGAGGGGATGCTTGGTCGGGATGCCCGACCGCGCGGCCACACGCAGCTGCTGAAGGTTACCGAACTCCTCGAACGGCGAGAGAAACTCGGCCTGCGCGATCTTCGCCCGCTCCTCGGCGTCAAGGTGGTCGCCATGGTCGACGATGGTCACGCGGATGTCCTGCGCGGCGCGGCTGAACTTGACCACCATGGCGAAGTCGGGGCGCGCCTTGTGGGCCACCGGAACCCGGTAGACGGCCCCCGTCGCGCCGGCGAGCGCACGGCCGACCTTCTTGAAGCGTTGGTCGACGAACCAGGACGACGGCAGGACGGACTCGACGCAGCCCCAGCCGTGACGGGTGACGAAGAGGTCGCCACCCTGCTTGCCGGTTATGTGGACGTAGTCGACGCCGCACAGGTTCAAACGATAGTCGGCCGGTACGTCGTCGAACGCCGGCTGGTAGATGCGCCCAAACTTATAGTTGAACTGCTCCACCGATCCTCACTCTTCTTCCTCGAAGAGCGGAACGTTGAGGAGCGCCACGTAGTCGTCGATCGAGGCGTCGTTGAGGCAGGCCTCGATGATCTTGCGGCCGGTGGGCAGCAATTCGGGCACGAGGAACTGCTCGAGTTCTTGGCGGAAGAAGTCGTGGAGGATCTGGGCGCCCACGTCGTAGGCCTCGTTGCGGACTTCGGCCTGCCGGTCCACTTCGAAGAACGAGTAGCCGAGCGTGCGCCCCTCGACGGTGATGGCGCCTGGCGTGAAGCCCAAGAGCGGGCAACGCGAAGGGCGTAGCTGCGATCGCTGGAAGCGCGCACCGCCCCGCCGCGCGAGATACTCGCGCGTGATCCACTGCGGCATGAAGCTCACTTCCCAGGCCCCGATGTGCTGGTTGGGCACGAGGATGTAGCGAACCTCCGGCGTCTCGATGATCTGGTTCAAGAGCAGGTTGGCCTGATCGACCCGCCGTCCGGTCGCGAACGGCCAATAGGAGCCGACACCCTCTGAGGTCATGCCCTCGGTCTGAACGATGCTCGGGTTGGCGTGGCCGCGTGGGGCCACGAGCCGCCACAGCCAGGCGAGCGATGCCGGCAGAACGTGGAACAGGCCGATGATGCCGTAGGTGGGCAGCTCGCGCGTGCAGGGCGGCGTGCGGACGCCCATACTGCGGATGTCGACGTCGACCGCACCGTCCACGACGTTGGGAATGATCCGTCGCGGGATGATGACGCGCGGGTTCGGGCAGGGCACGCCCGGAGCGTCCTCGGTATGCTCCCAAAGGAGGCAGGTCGCCCCCGGATGGCCTTGAACGTTCAAGAACAGCAGAGGCTCGGGCGGGCTGATGCAGAGCCGCTCCAGATGCGGATCGGTGCCGTAGTGGTCGAGGTGGTTGCAGCGAACGAACCAGGCGTCCTCCGCATCCATCAGCGTCAGCCGGCCATTGCCCTTGTCGAGTGACGGGTGGCAGAGCGCCATGTCGTCGGTGACCGGCTGCAGCTCGCACGTCTGCGGCAGCGTCAGGGTCTGCTCGTCCTCGGTGATGAGGTTGCGGCCGACCAGCAGCGAGCCGTCGCCCTGGCGATGGACCTGTTCCAAGAGCTCGCTCTTGCCGCCGCCGCTGGCGCCCTCGTGCGACATGATGAGCTTGTTCTGATAGGGCGTGACGAGGCGCACCGTGGAGCAGTGCATCGTCAGCCAGTGCTCCTTCTCGCCGAGGTTCAAGAGCACGCCGTAGATGCCCTTCTTGGCGCTCGGACCGGGATAGAGGTTGAAGCTGAATAGCTCGTGCCCGGCATAGGTGCGGTTGTGGACGACCACCTGCTTGCCGTCGAAGTCGGTGTGGCGGAAGGGCGGCACCACGTAGATCACGGCCTTCGGCGAGAAATCGGCAGGCACCTCGTCGGCCGGCAGGATGCCCTGCAGGAGCGCCAGCCCCAGCGCGAAGAACCCGGCATTGTCCGGACCGATGACCATGGCATCCGTGCCTTTGCCGGGCATGCCCGCGAAGAACGGATAGGCGGCCAACGGTTGGGTCTTGAGCCAATCGAAGGCGCGCTCACGCACCGGCTCGAAGGAAGCCCCAAAACGCTCCTCGAAGGTGGGCTTGTCGGTCGGCCGCTTGTCGCCGATCACCATGCAATCGGGATCGCGCCGCCGCATGTACGCTTCGGTATAGTTCGCGACGATGCCGTTCTTCGCGCGGCAGACGACGGCCTCGACCTTCCGGCCCATACCGGGCACGTCGTAGGCCACTTCATGCCACCCTTCGACGGCATCGCGCGTGGACAGCTCGACGAGCTCGTCGACCGTGCTGGCGATGGTGACGGACGGTGCCGCGGCAAAGATCTCTTCGACCTCTGGCGGCAAGGTGAAAGACGTGAAGCGGCTCTTGAGCATGGTCATGGCCAGTGCGCTCCGGCGGATCAAGGCGTTGCGAGGTCAGATGCAGAGGCAGCTGCGGAGAGCCGCTCCCTTTCCTGTGCGACCGGTAACGAGAACTAAACAGCCCATCCTGCGATGGAGGGCCGATGCGGCGCCCACGGGCTACGAACTGGTTACCCCAGCCACAGGTGAGCTGGACATCTCTACATCGCCGAAATTAGGCGATCACTTTCAGTCTGCAAATTACCGATACGTAGTGCTCGCCAACAAGAAGTTGACGCTGTCCCTGCAACATTGCAGCTAGATGAATGATCTTGCTGAAAACTATTCACATGAGCGGCGGCGGCCCCAGGAGCGCGTGTGGCTGCTGGGTCCGGCAGGAATGCGGTCGCCATGGTCGAAGGCAAGCCCTAGACGATGGCGGGTTCGGGGCCCGACGCAGAACCCGACGACGGCTGCGCCGCGCTCAGCTTGAACGATGTCGACGGTGGCGAGCCGCGCCGCCGAGCGCCGCTCGCGTTCACACCGCCAGATGAAGCCGCCCTCGGCGACACCTAGCCCTCTAGGCTTTCGCCGAAGGCCGCGAGCCCCTCGGCCAGGTAGTCCGCCAGTAGCGGCATGCCGAGCAGGTATTCGGCCGTACGCTCGTTGTGGACGCGGCTGGCTTCCTCGATCGCCTGGTCCCACTCCTCGGCGGTGTAGGAACCGCGACCGATCCAGGTGAGTGCCACCAGATCCACCTGGTCATCCTCATTGAGGTCGTTGATGAAGTCACGCAACTCGTCGAAGACCGGATCTTCCTCGGTCGCCTCCTCTAGGTCCTCATCCTCCAAGAGCTCGTCGGTCGTGTGGGCGTTTCCCGTAGCGACACTGTCTTCGTCTTCGTTCTCCATCGCTGCGTCGAAGACACGAGCCTTCTCGATGACCAGTCGGACGGTGTCGGGATCGATCGTGAACATGCCTTGCGCCTCCAAGCCAGCGTTGGGCGCTCCGCCACTCTCGGTTTGCTTGGTTGCGGAGCGGCACCGAGGTGCCCCGTTTTGAGGATCTGCCTCCAGCGTCGCAAGGGTTCAGGTCGGCGCCAGCCTCGACTTTCGGGCAGCCGCCCGGGCGCGAAAAGCCACGAGGGCGCGGAACGATGGTTGCGCGCCCGCCTGGCGTCAAGGTGACGTCGCTCGGGGCTCTCAGTTGGCCCTTGCTAACGGCCTCCGGTTCAGCCGCGCTGGTCCATCGGCACGAAGGCGCGCTGGGCGGGGCCTGTATAGAGCTGACGCGGACGGCCGATCTTCTGCTCAGGGTCCTCGACCATCTCGTTCCACTGCGCGATCCAGCCGACGGTCCGCGCCAGCGCGAAGATGGCGGTGAACATCGAGGTCGGGATGTGCATCGCTTCCAGAATGATGCCCGAGTAGAAGTCGACGTTCGGGAACAGCTTGCGCTCCTGGAAGTAGTCGTCCTCAAGCGCGATGCGCTCCAGCTCGCGGGCGATCGCCAGCTTGGGGTTGTCACCCTGGCCCAGCAGCTCGAGCACCTCGTCGGCGCTGCTCTTCAGGACACCGGCGCGGGGGTCGTAGTTCTTGTAAACGCGGTGGCCGAAGCCCATGAGGCGGAACGGGTCGTCCTTGTCCTTGGCGCGCTTGATGAACTCGGGGATCTTGTCGACGGAGCCCACCTCCCCGAGCATTTGCACGACCGCTTCGTTGGCACCACCGTGTGCCGGGCCCCAGAGCGAGGCAATGCCAGCGGAGATCGCCGCATAGGGCGAGGCGCCGGTCGAGCCGACCAGTCGCACGGTCGACGTCGAGGCGTTCTGCTCGTGGTCCGCGTGCAGGATGAAGATGCGGTCGAGTGCCTTCGCCAGCACCGGATCGACTTCGTAGGGCTCGCAGGGCACGCCGAACATCATGTGCAGGAAGTTGCCGGCGTAGGTGTGCCGGTTCTGCGGGTACATGAACGGCTGACCAGCCGAGTACTTGTAAGCGAGCGACGCGATCGTCGGCATCTTGGCGATCAACCGGTAGGTCGCGATCATCCGGTTGTGCGGATCATTGATGTCGAGGTCTTCGTGGTAGAAGGCTGAGAGCGCGCCGACCATGGCGATGAGGACGGCCATGGGGTGCGCGTCCCGCCGGAAGCCGCGGATGAGATTGAGGATCTGCTCGTGCACCATCGTGTGGTAGGTCACGCCGTGCACGAATTTGGCCTTCTCGGCCTCCGTCGGCAGCTCGCCGTAGAGGATGAGGTAGCAAACCTCCAGGAAGTCGCAGTGCTCGGCCAAGTCCTCGATGCGATAGCCGCGGTGCAGAAGAACGCCCTCGTCGCCGTCGATGTAGGTGATCTTCGATTGACAGGCTGCGGTCGAGGTGAAGCCCGGATCGTAAGTGAACGTGCCGGTCTGCGCGTAGAGCTTGCGAATGTCGATCACGTCCGGGCCGACGCTGCCCGACATGATCTGCAGTTCGGTGACCTGGTTGTGGCCAGCCTCGAGCTTCGCCGTGCGGCCGTTCCCCGTATTGGTCATCCGTGTGTTCCCCCCGGGTTCTTAAGCGCGTGTTCACTCCCCAGTTAGGTAGGGACGCGCGGACGGCGGACCATAGGGTCGGCTCGACGGTCGATCAATTCGACGGAGGAGGGGGGCCATGAGCGGCGGTGCAGCTTCGCTCAGTCCGCTGCGATCGCGTCTTCGAGCCGGCCTCGCACTTCTTCTGGGCCAAGCGCCACCATCACCTCGAACAGGCCCGGTGACACCCCCCGGCCCGTGAGGGCCGCGCGCATCGGCTGCGCCAGCTTGCCGAAGCCGACACCGGCGCGCTCGGTAACGCCGCGCGCATGCGCTTCGAGCGCTTCCTCCGTGAAGGCAGGCTGGTCGCGATCGAGCGCTCGTCGGTAGTCCGCAAGCAGCGCACGCGCGTCGGGCGTCAGCAGCTTCCGCGCCTTGTCGTCCAAGGTGATCGGTCGCGCGGCGACGTAGAAGGCGGCCGCCTCCGCGAGGTCGTCGAGACGCCGCGCCCGCTGCTTGAGCCCGGCCATGCCGGCGCGTAGTCGCTGGAGCCCCGTCGTCTCGACATCGTAGCCCAGGTCGGCGAGGCGCGGCACGATAAGGTCGACCAGCTCCCCGTCGTCGCGAAGCCGAAGGTAATGCGCATTCAGCGCCGTGAGCTTGTCGATATCGAAGCGGGCCGCGGCCTTGCCGCAGCCGCCCAGGTCGAACCAGGCGATCGCCTGCTCGGTGTCGATGATCTCGTCGTCGCCGTGGGCCCAGCCGAGCCGCAGGAGGTAGTTGCGCACGGCCTCGGGCA
This sequence comes from Geminicoccaceae bacterium, assembly GCA_028279345.1. Taxonomy (GTDB): domain Bacteria; phylum Pseudomonadota; class Alphaproteobacteria; order Geminicoccales; family Geminicoccaceae; genus JAAAPF01. The sequence continues at coordinate 34,883 of JANQNY010000029.1, read as the reverse complement.
GGAAGCCCATGTCGCGATAGGCGTCGACACCCAAAGCGCCGTGCCGCTTGGAGAGCTTGGCGCCGTCCGGCCCGTGGATCAGGGGGATATGCGCGAAGACCGGTAGCTCCCAGCCCATCGCCTCGAAGAGCTTGGCCTGCCGGAACGCGTTGTTGAGGTGGTCGTCGCCGCGGACGACGTGGGTCACGCCCATGTCGTGGTCGTCGACGACGACGGAAAGCATGTAGGTGGGCGTACCGTCCGCGCGGAGCAGGATCATGTCGTCGAGTTCAGCATTCTGGACGACGACGCGCCCCTGCACGGCATCACTGATCACGGTCTCGCCCGTTTGCGGCATCTTGATACGAACGACAGGCGCTACACCTGCTGGCGCCTCGCTCGCGTCGCGGTCGCGCCAGGTGCCATCATAGCGGATCGGTCGCTTCTCGGCCCGAGCGCGCTCGCGCATCGCCTCCAGCTCCTCGGGCGAGCTGTAGCAGTGATAGGCCCGACCTTCCGCTACCAGCTGTTCCGCCACCTCGGCATGGCGCGCACGACGGGTGAACTGATAAACCGGAGGTTGGTCGGGAACCAACCCCAGCCAATCGAGGCCATCGAAAATGGCGTCGATCGCGGCCTCGGTCGAACGCTGCCGGTCGGTGTCCTCAACCCGAAGGAGGAACTGCCCGCCGTGGTGGCGCGCGAAGAGCCAGTTGAAGAGCGCCGTGCGCGCGCCGCCGATGTGGAGAAACCCCGTGGGCGAGGGCGCGAAGCGGGTGATCACGGACAACGTCGATTTCCTCGGGGGCGGGCCGATCGATGAGGTCGGCAAGGGTTAGCACAGGCCAGCTCCACGACAAGCGCAGCGGCATTGGCGCTGCGCTCGCGCTGTGGCTGCTTCGCCAGACGGTGGCGCTGCTCGCGCAGCGCGAGCGCTGGTTTCTGCTGCTGCCGGTGCCGCTCGCCGGTGGCATCGCCTGCTACTTCGCGCTCGCGGTCGAGCCGCCCGGCTGGGTCTTGGGCGTTGCCGTGGTTGGCGCTTTGGGCGCGCTCGTCGCGGCCAGGTCGCGAAGCCTCGCCGGACGCGCGACGGCGCTCACGATCGCCTTCCTATGCGCCGGCTTCGCGCTGGCGCAGTGGCAGACGATCCGGCTCGACCAGCCGCGGCCGATCTCACCACTGACGGCCACGATCGAAGGGCGGGTCGTGCTGGTCGAGCCCCGCGCCGCTGGAGCGCGCTTGACCTTGGATCTGACGACGCGGCGGGACGACCTGCCGGAGCGCGCCCGCGTCACGGCACGGTCACTCCCCGACGATCTCCACGTCGGCGACAGCGTCCGCCTGCGCGCGCGGCTCTTGCCCCCGTCCGAACCGGTCCTGCCGGGCGGCTTCGACTTCGGCCGCTGGGCCTATTTCCATGGCATCGGTGCCGTCGGCTGGGCCTATGGGGCGGTCGATCGGGTGGGCTTGGCCGACGAGGCGGGGCTCAGCGTTGCCGAGGTGCGCCGCCGCATCGCGCGGCACGCGGTGAGCGTGCTGCCGGGGGAGACGGGTGGGGTTGCCGCAGCACTCTTGACCGGCCTCCGGGGCGACATCACCGAACGCGTCTGGACGGTGATGCAGCGCTCGGGACTCGCCCATCTCCTGGCCATCTCCGGGCTGCATATCGGCCTCGTCGCCGGTACGGCGTTCCTCTTCATCCGCTACGCCATCTGCCTCTGGCCATGGCTTGCACTGCGCGTCGCGGCGCATCGGGTGGCGGCGGTCGCCGCATTGCTCACGGCGCTCGCCTACCTCCTCCTCGCCGGGGCGCCCGTGCCCACCCAGCGCGCCTTCATGATGACGGGCCTCGTGCTCGTCGGCTTGCTGCTGGATCGGGACGCCATCTCGCTCCGGCTCGTGGCGCTCGCCGCGTGTGTGGTGCTGGCGATCGATCCCGCGGCGTTGTTCGGCGCGTCCTTCCAGATGTCGTTTGCCGCGGTGACGGCGCTGGTCGCCTTCTACGAGCGTTGGCGTTGGCGGCGCCCCGACCGCGAGGCTTGGTGGAGCCAGCACATCGCGCTCTACGTGCTGGGCGTGCTGGTGACGACGCTCGTCGCGACGATCGCGACAGCACCCTTTGCCGTCTACCATTTCGGCCGGCTGCCGACCTATGGGATCCTGGCCAATCTGGTGGCTGTGCCCCTCATGGCGTTCTGGATCATGCCGCTGGGCCTCGTGGCGCTTCTGTTGATGCCGCTGGGTCTCGACGCGCCGGTGCTCAAGCTGATGGGGCTCGGGATCGACGGCGTGCTCTGGTCGGCGACGACCGCCACGAGCTGGCCCGGCTCGAACCTGTCCTTGCCACAGCCGCCCGTGCTCGCCGTGCTCCTGCTCGTCCTAGCCGGCCTCTGGGCTGCGATTTGGCGCGGGCGGCTGATGCGGCTGGCGTTCGTGCCGGTTGCCGCGGCCGTGGTCGTGTACCTGCTCGCCCGGCCGCCCGACGTCATCGTCGACCGCGCGGGCGGGATGGCGGTGTTGCGCGCCGGTCCAGACACCTATGTGCTGCTGGCGCCCGAGCAGGACGGGTTCGTCTTGCGCGGCTGGAGGCGCGCGCTGGGCATCGAGGAGACCCTCGCGCCCGGCGCGCCGGGCCGCGTCGCCTGCGACGGCGACGGTTGCCGCATCGCCGACCAGGGCAAGAGCGTGCGGGTGGCGACGACCGGGGCCGGCTCCCGCTGCGACGCCGAGATCGTCATCGATCTCGCGGCCGCGGCTGCCTGCGACGATGCACGCACCGTCTCGCGCGCTGAGCTTGACGCCCTGGGCGCCGTCGCGGTGCGCTTGCGTAACGCCGAGCCGCTCCGTTTCGTCTATCCAGACGTCACGCACCGGCGCCCGTGGCAACGCCAGCCCTGAGGCGCCCACCTGGGAAGGACGTGCGCCATGCGCCAAGAACGGGTTCGCTTCGACGACGGCCGCGGGGGCGCGCTCGCGGGCGAGCTGGTACAGCCGCTCGGACGGCCGCGCGCGTGGGCGCTCTTCGCCCACTGTTTCGCCTGCTCAAGACGCAGCCACGCCGCCCGGCGCGTCGGCGATGCTCTGGCACTACGCGGCATCGGCGTCCTGCGCTTCGATTTCGCTGGTGTCGGACAGAGCGGGGGCGAGCTGGCCGAAAGCGGCTTCAGCGGCAATGTGCGTGAGCTGGAGGCGGCCGCGACCTTTCTCGAGGCCGAGGTCGGCGCGCCGGCCACGTTGCTCGTCGGGCACTCGCTGGGCGGTGCGGCGGTGATCGCGGCAGCGGGCAACCTGCCCGCCGTCCGCGCGGTCGCCACCATCGGCGCGCCGGCTTCGCCTGCGCATCTCGGCCTGAAGTTCAAGCGAGACGGCGAGAAGCTTCCGGCCGACGCCGAGGCTTGCATCGTGATTGGCGGGCAGCGCATCTGCATCGGTCAATCGTTTCTCGACGACCTGGAGCGGCACGACCTCGCGTCCGACGTGACAGCGCTCCGCAGGCCGCTCCTCATCCTGCACGCCCCACGCGACGAGATCGTCGGCATCGACGAGGCGGGAAAGCTGTTTGGGGCGGCGAAGCACCCGAAGAGCTTCGTTTCGCTGGACGATGCCGACCATCTGCTCACCGATGCGGCCGACGCGGCCTATGCCGCTGGCGTCATCGCCGCGTGGGCGGACCGCTACCTGCCCGCGGAGGCGGACCCGCCACCGGCCGAAGGTGCGGTCGAGGTGCGCGAGACGGGGACCGGGCGCTTTCAGCAGGAGGTGCGCGTCGGGCATCATCGCCTCGTCGCCGACGAGCCGACCAGCGTAGGCGGCGATGATGCGGGGCCGTCGCCCTATGATCTGCTGGCAGCGGCGCTGGGTGTCTGCACCTCGATGACCGTGCGCATGTACGCGGCGCACAAGCAGCTTCCGCTCGAAGGTGTTGGCGTCGAGGTCTGCCATGCCAAGGTGCACGCGCAGGACAGCGAACGTGGCGGCAGCGCCAAGATTGACCGCCTCACGCGGCGCTTAACGTTCGAGGGGTCGCTTGACGACGCGCAACGCGCGCGCCTGCTCGAGATCGCCGATCGCTGCCCGGTCCATCGCACGCTCGAGCGCGAGAACGAGATCGTGACGGAACTCGTCGCGCCCGCGCCGCATTGAGCGTCATGCGCCCACGTCGTCGGTAAGGTCGGGTCCGGAAACGGGCGTCAGCCGATGATGAGGCCGATCACGATGCCGATGCCTAGCATGATCCACTCGTTCCGCGAGCGGTTCTGCAACCAGTTGACGGCCTCGTTGACACGGTCGCCGATCCCGCCGCTCTTCTCTGGCTCGCTCATGAACGTCCCCACTTGCAATGCGCAGGCGTCATGTAGCGAAAACTGACTGCTGGAGGTAGTGGCGATCGACCCTGACCGGTCGACGGGACGCGAAACGGCCCAAAAAAACAGAGCAAGGGCCCAGCGCGTGGAGGGGGGATACGCGCACTGGGCCCCTGCTTGAACGCCTTGACGATAGCTGGATTACCCGAGTGCGCCTTGACGCAGATCAACGCGCCTTAACGACGTTCGTCGCTGCCCTCGGCAATGCGCCGCAACGCGGCCAGATCGGTGAGCTCAAGCATGTGCTGGCTCGGCGCACGCACGAGGCCCGTCCGCTTGAGCTGCGAGATCTGCCGGCTCACGGTTTCCATCGTGAGCCCGAGATAGTCGGCGATGTCCGAACGGCTCATCGGCACCTCGATGAGGGCCTGGGGCTCATCCTTGGGACCGACGCGGTCGGCCAGCATTACGAAGAACGATGCGACGCGCTCCCCCGCCGTCTTGCGGCCCAAGAGCAGCATCCAGTCGAGCGCTCGGTCCAAGGTGGCGGTGGCGTCTTCGAAGAGGCGCCGCTCGAGGTGCGGCCACGCATCCATCCGCTCGCGCAGCCGGTCCTGATCGAAGACGCACAGCTCGACCCGGCCCACCGCCTCGGCGAAGGTCGCATACTCCCCAGACAGCATGGGGCCCAAAAAGTCTCCGGCGAACAAGAAACCGGTGATCTGCTGCCGACCGTCGGGGAGAAGCTTGAACAGCTTGATCGTCCCGCCCAGGACATTGGCCACCTGGCGGACCGTGGCGTCCTCTTCGACGATGAGTTCGCCTTGCTCGAAGATCTTGTGCGATGAGATCGCGTGCAGCTGCTGCAACTCGGATGGGCTGAGCACCGCGCAAAACGCCGCTTCGCGAACGCCACAGACGGTGCAGCGCCCGCTAGAGAGCGGCGTCACGCGGAGACATCCTTGCTCGACGGCGACATTGCCCATGTTCATGGAGCGTGTGCTGCCATGAAAGCGACGGTTGGCTCAATAGCTGGTTGGCGTGCCGGCTTGGCGGCGCAGGGCCAGCGGCGCGAAAGGTCAGCGTTTCGGCGGTGTTCGCCGGCAAGGGACTGGGTAAGCCGCGACCTTGCGTCGCTGTTTGGGCAATGACCACGTTCCTCCGCAAGGTGCTGGCGCTGCATCGGAGCGAACAGATCGTACTCGGCGCGCTCGCCGTCGTCGTCGGTGTCAGCGCGTCCATCGGCGCAATCCTCTTTCGCTACGCCATCCAAGGCATCCAACGGGTCGCTTTCGGCGACGGCGCACTGGCTGACGTCGCGGCGGCGTTGCCCGCTTGGCAGATTGTAGCCGTTCCGGCGCTGGGTGGGCTTACCATCGGGTTTCTCTGCACCCGCGTGCTGCCAATGCCACAACCGCAGGGCGTCGCGCAGGTGATCGAGGCGAGCGCGCTCCACGGTGGTCGGCTGCGTGGCCGCGCCGGCGCCGGCGCCGCGCTGGTGAACGCGCTCGCCATCGGCGTCGGTGGCTCGGTCGGCCGCGAGGGGCCGATCGTCCACCTCGGCGCCACCTTGGCCTCGGCCCTGGCCAGGCGTCTCTCGCTGCCGGCGCGGTCGACGCGCACGCTCTTGGGCTGCGGCGTGGCGGCGGCGGTGGCCGCGGCCTTCAACGCGCCGATCGCCGGCGTCTTCTTTGCGCTCGAGGTGGTGGTCGGCCACTACGCTTTGACGGCCTTCTCGCCGGTCGTCATCGCGTCCGTGGTCGGAACCATCATCGCCCGACTGCATTACGGCAATGTCATCGGCTTCGATCTACCGGCGCACGACGTCATCTCGTTCCTGGAGGTTCCGGCATTCGTGATCCTGGGCTTGGTCTGTGGCGCGGCGGCGATCGCGTTGCTCAAGACGATCGCGCTGGTGGACGCGCTGCACGAACGTCTAGATGTGCCGCCGCTGCTTCGCCCGGCGCTGGCGGGCCTCGCCGTCGGTGGCATCGCCGTCGCCTTCCCCGAGGTCCTGGGGATCGGCTACGAGACCACCGCGCGGGCGCTCCACGACGGCTTCGCGCTGCATGTGCTCGTCGCCCTGGCCCTCGCGAAAGGGCTCGCGACGGCGCTCTGCTTGGGCTCGCGCTTCGGTGGCGGAATCTTCAGCCCGGCCCTGGTCATTGGCGCCCTGGTGGGCGTCTCCTTCGACAAGGTGGCCGAGCTGGCTTTCCCGGCGTTCAGCTCGGTCGGCCTCGTCTATGGCGTTCTCGGGATGGGAGCGGTGGCAGGTGCGGTGCTGGGCGCACCGATCTCGACGATCTTGATCATCTTCGAGCTGACCCAGGACTACGAGCTCGCCTTCGCCCTGATGGTCAGCGTTTCGGTCGCGACACTCTTCACGATGCAGGCGCACGGGCATTCGTTCTTCACCTGGCAGCTCGCCCGCTCCGGTATCAACATACGCCGTTCGCTCGAGCTCAACTTGCTCGAGCGCCGCAGCGTCGCCGAGCTGCTGCGGACCGAGCACCACGCGGTCCCGATCGACGCACCGTTGCAGGAACTGAAGGAACGGTTTCTCTCGAGCCACGTCCCGATCTACGTCTGCGATGATGCGGGGCATCTCATCGGCGAGGTCAAGGTCGAGGACCTGGCCGATGCGGCGTTCGCTGCGGGCGACGCGCCGGCCGTCACGGCGGGCGATCTGGCGCGCTCGCCTGAGCTGGTGCTGCATGCCGACGATGACCTCGAAGCTGCCTGGCGGCGGAGCCGCGTTCACGACGAGGAGCACATCCCGGTGGTGAAAAGTGCTGCCGACCCGATGGTCGTGGGTGAGGTCCGCCAACGCGACCTGGCGCTTGCTCATCACAGCGCGTTGATCGAGGCGCGGGCCCGCGAACGCGGTGAGGCCTGAGCCGCGGGCGACGGTTTCACGCAGGCACGAACAGGCCTAAGCTCGCGTCCATCCAAGTCTCTAGGAGCAGCCTTTGACCGAGCCGGGCCTGCCCCAACCGATGCCCGTCGCCACCTTGCCGCCCCATCTGGAAGGGCTGAACGCCGAGCAGCTCGCGGCCGTCACCGCACCCGACGGACCGCTCCTGGTGCTCGCCGGTGCCGGGACCGGCAAGACCAGGGTGCTCACCACGCGGCTCGCGCACATGCTCCTCGAAGGCCGGGCGCGCCCTGGCGAAGTGCTGGCGGTCACCTTCACCAACAAGGCCGCGCGCGAGATGAACGAGCGCGTCGAGCAGCTGTTGCGTCGGCCAGTGCAAGGCATGTGGCTGGGGACGTTTCACAGCATCGGCGCGCGCATCCTGCGTCGCCATGCCGAACGTGTGGGCCTGGAGAGCGGCTTCACGATCCTCGACACCGACGACCAGCTCCGGCTCTTGAAGCAGCTCATCGAGGCGGCCGACCTCGATGTCAAGAAGTGGCCGCCGCGTATCCTCGGCGGCATCATCCAGCGGTGGAAGGACCGCGGCTGGGCGCCCGACCACGTGCCGACGGCTGAGTATGGTGAGTTCGCTCTCGGCCGCAGCGTGGCGCTCTACAAGGCCTATCAAGCGCGTCTCAGGACCCTGAATGCCTGCGACTTCGGCGACCTGCTCCTGCACAACCTGACGCTGTTCAAGGAACACGCCGACGTGTTGGAGGAGTACCAGCGGCGCTTCAAAGCGGTGCTCGTCGACGAGTATCAGGACACCAACGTCGCGCAGTATCTCTGGCTCCGGCTGCTTGCCCAGGTGCGCAAGAACGTCACCTGCGTTGGCGACGACGATCAGTCGATCTACTCATGGCGGGGTGCCGAGGTCGGCAACATCCTCCGCTTCGAGCAGGACTTCCCCGGCGCGGCGGTCGTCAGGCTCGAGCGCAACTACCGCTCGACCGGCCACATCCTCGGCTGCGCGTCGCGACTCATCACCCACAATGAGAGCCGCCACGGCAAGACGCTCTGGACCGACGACGTCGCCGGCGAGCCGGTGCGGGTCGCGGGCCTCTGGGACGACGAGGAGGAAGCGCGGTTCGTCGGCGAGGAACTCGAGGCGTTGCAGCGCGCCGGTGAACCCCTGCGTGGTGCTGCCGTGCTCGTCCGCGCCGGCTTTCAGACGCGCTCCTTCGAGGAGCGCTTCATCGCCATCGGGTTGCCTTACCGGGTCGTTGGCGGTCCGCGGTTCTACGAGCGCGCCGAGATCAGGGACGCCATCGCCTATCTCCGCGTCATCGCGCAGCCCGACGACGACCTGGCGCTCGAACGGATCGTCAACGTGCCCCGCCGCGGGCTCGGCGACAGCACGCTCGCTCATCTTCGGGCTTACGCACGCGCGCGCGACTGCAGCCTCCATGCGGCGGTGCGCGAGCTGGTCGAGACCGACGAGCTCAAGCCCAAGCCACGCCGGGCGCTCAGCGACCTAGTCGCTACCTTCGAGCGGTGGCGGGGGCTGATGGAGACCGCACCCGCTCGCGAACTCTGCGAGACCGTGCTCGAGGAATCGGGCTATGTGGCGATGTGGCAGGCGGACAAATCGCCGGACGCGCCGGGCCGCCTCGACAATTTGAAGGAGCTGGTGCACGCGGTCGGCGAGTTCGAGAGCCTCTCGGGCTTTCTGGAGCATGTCAGCCTGGTGATGGAGAACGTCACCGACCCCACGAGCGACATGGCGACGATCATGACGCTGCACGGGGCCAAGGGGCTCGAGTTCGACACGGTCTTTCTGGGTGGATGGGAGGAAGGCGTGTTCCCGAACCAGCGGGCGCTCGACGAGGGCGGTCGTGCGGCGCTCGAAGAGGAACGGCGGCTCGCGTATGTCGGCATCACCCGCTCGCGGCGGCGTTGCTTCGTGCTGTTCGCCGCCAATCGGCGGCTCTACCAGGGCTGGGTGTCGTCGCTCCCGTCGCGCTTCGTCGACGAGTTGCCGGCCGAGCATTGCGAGTTCCTGCACCGGGACGGCTTCGCCGCCAACCGCCTGCGCTCCCCGGGTTTGCCGCCGCGCCGCGACGGCGATCCGCTGGCGCGATTCAACGCCGCGCGGTCGAGGAAGGGCCCGATCGTCGAGGCGGTCGCGGAGATTGTGCCCGATGCCGATGGCGGGTTCGACATCGGCATGCGGATCTTCCACGACAAGTTCGGCTACGGGCGGATCGAGGCGGTCGACGGCGACAAGCTCGACATCGCCTTCGACAAGGCTGGCCGCAAGAAGGTCATCGCGAGCTTCGTCCAGGCGGTGCCTTGAGCGCGGCGCCGATGCCCGACTTCTGGCAGGTGCGCTTCCCGATGGACCCGAGCGTGCTCGATGAGCTGCTCACCGGCTTCGACGAGCGGGTCAGCAGTATCGCTGCCTTCGAGGACACCTCAGGCGGCTGGGTCTGCGAGCTCTTGGCCCGTGAGCGGTTGGAGGTCCGCGCGTTGCACGATCAGCTGCTGAGCCTATTGGGCGACGATGCGCCACCCGCAGCCGCCATCAGCGTGGCACCGCTCACCGGGCGCGACTGGCTCGAAGCGACCCGCCGCAGCTTTCCGCCGCTGCGCGTCGGGCGCTTCTGGCTCCATGGCAGTCACGTCGAGGAGACGCCGCCTCGGGGCAGCGTGCCGATCCTGATCGACGCGGGCACCGCGTTCGGCTCCGGCGAGCACGGCAGCACGCGGGGCTGCCTCCTGGCGCTCGACGCCCTGGCGCGGCGCCGCTACTGCCGAACGATCCTCGACATGGGCTGCGGTTCGGCAGTCTTGGCCATCGCGGCTCTCAAATGCTGGCCGACGGCGCGAGCACGCGCGGTCGACATCGATGCTTCTGCGGTCGAGGCGGCGGCGACGAACGCCCGGCGCAACCGGGTCGCCGGGCGCCTCCGCGCTTTCGTCGCGGATGGCTATGATCGGCAGGTACGGCGGCAGGCGAAACCCGTCGACCTCGTGTTCGCGAATATCCTTGCCGGGCCGTTGACGGAGATGGCCACGGACCTCGCACGGGTCCTCGCACCGGGCGGGGAAGCCGTGCTCTCCGGCTTGCTGGCCGTTCAGGCCGAAGCCGTGCTGGTCGCGCACCGCCGTCAGGGCCTCCGGCTGAGTTCACGTGTCGACGTGGATGGTTGGACGACGCTCCTCTTCAGACGACCGCCACGCCGCCATCGGGTGTCAAGCGTTCGCCATCCGAGCCCCTTCGCGGTCGAGCGACGGCCCGCGACTCGTCAGCAGCGCTGGGACTAGGGCCGCGCCCGCCGCCTCTGCGCGTCAAACGAGCCACAGCTCGGGTCGCTCGAGGCTGCGCGCGCAGCGGACCCGACCGCTGACCGCTTCGAGCGTTGTGTCGCCGAGCGTCCGCACCATCCAGCCATAGGCGTCATCATCGCTGGTGGGGCAGGGCGGCTGGATGCCCCGCGGCGCCGCCGGCTTGAACCCGAACCGGCCGTAGTATGCCGGATCGCCGAAGACGAAGGCCAACGTCGTCCCCGTGGCCTCGAGACGCGCGAGCCCGGTTTCCACGAGCGCGCTGCCGACGCCTTGGCCCTGGGCGCTGGGTGTGACCGCGAGCGGAGCGAGTAGCGAGGCCCTCTTCGGGATGGCGGCACCTTCGAGCCTCGCGGCCGTGAAGAGCACGTGGCCGATGGGCGCAGTCCCTTCGAGTGCCAGGAGCGAGAGTAGCGGCACCGCGGTCGGATCGGCCATCAGATCGCGCACGAGCATGGCCTCCTCGTCGCCGCTGAAGGCTGCGCGATGCAGCTCTTCCAGCGTAGCCAGGTCGTCCGGCGTCGATTTGCGGATCATCGGTCTCGTTCCCGTCATGGGTTGAGGCTGATGCGCCGGCCGCCTCTCGAACCGACCAGGCGCGCGCAACCAAGGGGCAGCTTGGCGACATCTTGCCAGCCGTCCAGTCTGCAGGAACTCAGCCGCTCGAGGGATGGGTCATGCCCGACGCGCTTGCTCCGGGACTATGGACGGCGCCGCTTGCCGAGCCCGCCCCGCGTCGGCTCTGTACGGATTGCGGCATCTCGCGCACGGACCTCGCCAAACACTGTGGCGTGGCCTGCCAGTTCCTGAGGCCGGACTATGCCGAGCTCGAGCGCCGCGTGCACGGCCGAGCGCGCGCGTCCGAGCGTCCCGACGAGGTCTTCTTCGGGCCGTTTCAGCGCATGGTGCGTGCCGCGCTGCGGTCGCCGCCGGAAGGTGCCCAGTGGACCGGCATCACAACTCGGATCGGCGCGCGGCTCCTCGAGACCGGTGCAGTCGATGCGGTACTCGCGACGGCGGCGGACTCTGACGACCGCTGGCGGCCGCGGCCGGTGCTGGTCACCGACCCGGCGGCGATGGCGGCGTGTCGCGGCATGAAGATGGGCTACGCGCCGCTCCTGGCGCTGCTCGGCCCCGCGCTCGACGCCGGCTATCGTCGTCTCGCCGTCATCGGCATTCCTTGCCAGGTGCACGCGCTTAGGGCGCTTGAGGAGGAACTCGGCTTCGACCGCCTGTTCGTCATCGGCACACCCTGTTCGGACAACACGACCACCGAGCGTTTTCACGAGTTTCTCGCGTTGCTCGATCCCAACCCGGAGACCATCACCTATCTCGAGTTCCGCGCCGACTACATGGTCGAGCTCCGGTTTGCGGACGGGCGGCGACGTACGCTGCCCTTCCTCAGCCTGCCGATCAGCAAGCTGCCGGCGGACTTCTTCCCGCTCACCTGCCGCACCTGCGTCGACTACACCAACGCGCTGGCTGATCTCACCGTGGGCTACATGGCGGGCACTGGCGAGCAGTGGCTCGTGATCCGCAATGCGCGGGGCGCCGAACTCCTGGACCTGCTCGATGGCGAGGTGCGGCTTAGCCCCCTCACGACCGGTGGCAGGCGCAAGGCTGCGGTCGATGGTTTCAAGGTCAACCTCGAGCGCGCGGCCGGAGGCTTGCCCGTGCGCGCCATGCCAAACTGGCTTCGACCGATCGTCGGCCGGCTCATGAAGTGGGTGGGGCCGCGCGGGCTGGAGTTCGCGCGGGCGCGGGTCGAGATGAAGGCGATCGAGACGGTGCTGCACCTGCGCCGGGAGCAGCCGCGCCTGCTGAAGACGATGGCGCCGCTGCACGTTTGGCGGCTGGTGCGGCCCTACGGGCTGAAGCCGGGTGCCGGCGAGGGCGGCTGAAGGCCGGCCAGCTTCAAGCTCTCCGGTTCGATCGCTTGCTCGAGCCGGGCCATGAAGGTCCGCCGGTCGAGGCCGGGCGGAATGGGATCGAGAAAGGCGATCACCGCGACGCCCGGGCGTTTGGCGAAGACGCCGTTGCCCCAGACATGCCCGGTGTGGAGCGCCACTGGCACGACCGCGCGCTCCAGCTTGAGGTAGAGTGCGGCGATGCCGGGCTTGTAGGGACGCCGCTCGCCGGGCGGCACCCGCGTGCCTTCGGGAAACACCAGCAGCGACAACCCGTCGTCGAGGCGTTGGTGCGCCTCGCGGATGGTCTTGCGCATGGCCTTCGTGCCGGCGTCCCGGTCGACGGCCACGCCGCCGGCAAGGCGCAGATAGCGGCCGAGCAGTGGAACGCGCAGCAGCTCGGCCTTGAGCAAGATGGCAATGTTTGGAACCAGTCGGTGAAAGGTCAGCGTTTCCAGCACCGACTGGTGCTTTGCCGCGATCAGGCAGGGGGTCGTGGGCGGCGTGCCTCGAACCTCGATTCGGATACCGCAGACGAGCCGCAGCAAGAGCGTGATGCCGGCTTCCCAGATGCGGGCGCATCGCCGCACGCCGCGCCCGTCGAGCAGCAGAGTCAGCGGCAGAAAGAGTAGGCCCAGCACCAGCGTCCACGCGACGAAGGCGATCTGAAAGACGATACCGCGCACGACCGCTCGACGTCCCGTTCCGCTGACGCGCTCGAACCGATGTTCGCGGCGCTAAGGATTTGCTAGCGAAGCTTCATTTATGGTTGACCCCAGTGCAACGGTCGAGGTCGCGCGTGCACGTCGCCTGTCCGAACTGCGGAACGTCCTATGAGCTGGCACCTGAGGTGCTGGCACGGCCGCGCCTGCAGCTGCGCTGCCGTCGCTGCCACGAGGTCTGGCATCCGCTCGCGTCCGAAGGCGACGACGCCGACGAGGCGGGCCCCGACGTCGCCGCCGAGGCCGTGGCCCCGCAAGTGCCGAAGGAGCCGGAACCCACCGAGCCGCCGACGCCGGCACCGGCCTCGGCGTCCGCGACGCCAGAACCCGAGCCGACACCGACTGCTACCGCAGCGCCGCCAGACGCGCCTGCGCGCACGTCACGGGGGCTGACGCTGGGGCTTTCGGCGGTGGCGCTGATCCTGGTGCTCGTTGGCACGGCGAGCCTCTTCTATGCGTTTCGGGACCAGTTGCCCGGCCTCGGCCCGCCACTGCCGGAACTCACGCAGGGCGAGGTGTTTTGGGCGACGGATGTGGCCGAGCCGCTGCTTCTGGTGGGTGTTCAGCTGACCAATCCGGCGCGCCGGCCGGTGCGTGTCGAGGGTATCCGCGTGCGGTTCTTGAGCAACCAGGGTGCATGGATCGCCGAACGGGTGGTGGCGGTCCCGGTTGCCGTGCTAGGCCCGGGCGAGACCGTACCCGTCGAGCTTGCGCTCGAAGGGTTGCCGGAAGGCACGGCGTCGCTGGACCTCAGCGCGCTGGTCGACCGTCCGGTCTGAACGGCGGCTAGTGCACCGACGCACGCGAAGCGATCAGCTTCGAACGCGTCCACGATGCGCTAGGTCTTTGAATTCGTGCAGCTTTGGCGCGTTCGGACGTGAACCAGCCGTAGGTGCCCCTGCACGAGGCAGGCTCGGAGGGTCCGTGCAGGAGCCTTTCGCAAGCACGACGATGCCCATGCGCGCCGCCCTCGAAGCGGCCGAGCGAGCTTTCGCTGCGGGTGACGTGCCTGTTGGCGCGGCTGTGGTCGGCCCTGATGGCAGCCTGCTCGCCGTTACGTCCAACCGGGTCGAGCGCGATCGTGATCCGACCGCGCATGCCGAGCTCTTGGCGCTCCGCATGGCGGCCGCACGCCTCGGTACGCCGCGCCTTGTGGGCTGCGACCTGCATGTGACCCTCGAGCCCTGTCCGATGTGCGCCCAAGCCATCAGCTTCGCCCGCATCCGCCGGCTCTACTATGGCTGCGAGGACCCGAAGGGCGGCGGCGTCGACCACGGTCCGCGAATCTTCGCGAGCTCGAGCTGTAACCACCGCCCGGAGGTCTACGGCCTCATCGCCGAGGCGCCGGCCGCCGCCCTGCTCAAGGCGTTCTTTCAAGCCCGCCGTTGAGACGGCTTTCGCGGCGTACGAGCGGTCGCATCGCCATGATGCCCAGGGCCGGGCCGATGGCGAGCAAGGCGAGGAGCGCAGACCAGCCGATGTGATCAGCGACCCAGGGCGCCACCTGCACGGTGAACGTCGTCAGGGCGAAGCCGAGTGCGGTCTGTAGCGTGAGCAGGCTACCGGTTAGCTCGGGCGGTGAAGCGTCGGCGACGAGTGCCGAGAACTGCGCGCTGTCTGGCACGACGCTCATGCCCCAGACCAGCACGCACAAGGTGGTGAGCCAGACCGGGCCGCCGAGCGTGACCGCGGTGGCGAGTGCTGCCGTGCCGCTCACGGCCATCGCCGCAACGGCGATTCGGGCCTTGCCCACCCGGTCCGCGACCCTCCCGGCGACGATGCAGAGGATGCCGCCGGCGGCAATCGCGGCGAAGGTGACGAGGCGCGCGAGCAAGAGCGCCGCATCGGTCTCCAGCCGCTCGGCGAACCCTACTGCCAGGGCGGCGCCGATCCAGGCCCACATGGCGTAGAGTTCCCACATGTGTCCCAGATAGCCGCCATAGGCCGCACGGATGCGCGGCTCGTGCCAGGCCATGGTGAGCGCACGGGCACGAAACCGCGGGGCGCGCGCATGATGCGGGCCGAGGTCGGTAAGCAGCACCAAGGCGCCGCCGCAGGCGGCCAGGAGCGAGGCGATGACCACGACCGGCCGCCACGCAGCGCCGCCCATGGCGGCGAGCAGATGCGGCATGGCCGAGCCCAACGTGAGGGCGCCGACCAAGAGCGCCACGAGGAAGCCGCGATCCTTCACACCCCAGCCAGCGACGAGCTTCATGCCGACGGGATAGACGCCGGCGAGCAGCGCGCCCGTGAGCGCGCGCAAGCCAACCGCTGCTGTCGTGTCGGCCGGGACGACCAGGAGTGCCAGGGTGGCGACGGCGGCGCCGACTGCCGACGCGGCCACCACGCGGCGCGGGTCGAGGCGATCCGCGAGGCCGGTGACGGCGATGAGGAGGGCGCCCACGACGAAGCCTCCCTGAACCGCGCTCGACAACAAGGCCTGCTGCACCGCGCTCAAGCCGAATTCGGTGCGCAGCTCGGGAAGCACGCCGGCGGTCATGAACCAGAGGCCCATCGCCAGGACCTCGGCGATGACCAGCAGGGTCAACGAGCGTCGCTTGCGGTTGCGTTCTGCGGTGCTCACGGCTCGAGCTGAGCCTCGACAACGGCGAGCTCGACGAGCGCGCGGTACGCCTCCGGCGGCTGCAGGCCGCCAATGACGTAGCCATTGTCGATCACCGTCAACGGGATCTCGCTGACGCCGGCGAGCCGGGCGGCGCGCGACGCACGCTCGACGACGGCGCCACTCCCGTTTGCTTGCTCGAGCCAGCGGGCCACCGTCGAAGCGCCGACCCGTTCTGCAAGCGCCGACGCGACAGCGTCGCTTTCCACCAGCGGCTTGCCATGCGCGAAATGTGCCGCGAAGAGGGCTTCGGCGGCTTCGCGGCCCCGGTCTTCGGCGACGGCGGCGAGCACCACGCCGTGGGCGAGGCGGCCGTCGACCGGCGCGTCGAGCGCCTCGGCGACGAACGGAGCTTCGAGGCGCTTCGCATAGCTGGCCACGGCACTGGACAGGCGCTCGCGCTGGCCCCGGAAGTCGCCGGCTGGCAACAGGAACGGGTGCCATTCGAGGCGGAGACTCTCGCCGAAGGCGCGTACGAGGGCGGTCAAGGTGAGGTAAGTCCATGGACACGCGATGTCGCCCAGGAGGCGGACCGGCGGAGTCCGGTCGGGGCGGGCCATCAAGCGCCGCTCGCGGGCGGATCGGGGAAGCCCCAGATCGACGGCGCGGCGAGCTCGACGCTGTTGCCGGCGGGATCACGGACGTAGAGGGAGCGACCGCCGCGGGGCCAGCTGGCCTCGTGCTCGACCGCTACGCCCGCCTGCTCGAGCCGCAGCCGCCATGCGTCCAGATCCGCATCGGCGCAGGCGAGGGCGACATGGCCCGGCCCGTCGGCGCCGTGCGGCGGCACTGAGCTGGAGCGCCGCGCCGCTGCGGCGACGAACAGAAGGAGCATCGCGGCGTCGAGGCGATAGAAGAGAAAGAGCCCCGGCCGCCGGCTCGCCTCGGCGAGGCCCAAGAGATCGCCGTAGAACCAGGCGGCTCGGTCGAGGTCGTCGACATAGAGCACCGTCTCGAGGACGTGCCGAAGTGGCAGCGCGACGCTCGAGGCGATGCTCAAGGCAGCGGTGCGGGTCCGCGCGGCTGCGGGCCCAGCGCACGGTCACGCAGCAGATGATCGGCGAGGACGCAGGCCAGCATCGCCTCTCCTACGGGCACGGCGCGGATGCCGACGCAGGGATCGTGACGTCCTTTGGTCCGGAGTTCCACCTCCTTACCGAAGCGATCGATGCTGCGGCGCGGCGTGAGGATCGAGCTGGTAGGCTTGACCGCGAAGCGGACGACCACCGGCGCGCCGGTCGAGATGCCGCCCAGAATGCCGCCAGCGTGGTTGGAGAGGAACACGGCGCGGCCGTCGACGAGTCGCATTTCGTCGGCGTTCGCCTCGCCACGCAGCCGCGCCGCCTCCAGCCCGGCACCGATCTCGACCGCCTTCACCGCGTTTATCGACATCATCGCCTTGGCAAGGTCGGCGTCGAGCTTGTCGTAGACCGGCTCTCCCAGTCCAGGCGGGACGCCCTCTGCCACGACTTCGACCACCGCGCCCACCGAGGATCCTGCCTTACGCACATCGTCAAGCTGCGATTCCCAGCGGGTGGCGGTGGCCATGTCGGGGCACCAGAAGGGGTTGTGCTCGATCGCCCCCCAGTCCCACGCATGGCGGTCGACGGGATCGCCGCCCATTTCGACGAGCGCGCCTCGAATGCGGACGCCGTCGCCGAGGATGCGGCGCGCGATTGCGCCGGCGGCGACGCGGAGTGCCGTCTCGCGGGCGCTCGCACGACCGCCGCCGCGATAGTCGCGGAAGCCGTATTTGACGTCGTAGGTGTAGTCCGCGTGGCCGGGACGGTACTGATCCTTGATCTCGCCATAGTCGCCCGAGCGTTGGTCCTGGTTGCGGATCAAGAGCCCGATGGGCGTGCCCGTGGTGCGGCCGTCGAACACGCCCGAGAGGATCTCGACCTGGTCCGGCTCGCGGCGCTGCGTGACAAAGCGGGACTGGCCGGGTTTCCTGCGGTCCAGCCAGTGCTGGATGTCGCCCGCCGCAAGCGGCAGACCGGGTGGCACGCCGTCGACGCAGCAGCCCATTGCCGGCCCGTGGCTCTCGCCGAAGGTCGTGAACCGGAAAGCCGTTCCGAAGTTGCTTCCGGCCACCTTGTTCTCACTGCGTGGCGATGTCGGGCGCGTCGGCGCGCTTCATGCCGACCACATGGTAGCCGCTGTCGACGTGCAGCACCTCGCCCGTGGTTCCGGCGCCGAGCTCCGACAAGAGGTAGAGTGCGGCCCCCCCGACGTCGTCGATGGTTGTGTTGCGCTGCAAGGGCGCGTTGAGCTCGTTCCATTTGAGGATATAGCGGAGATCGCCGATGCCCGAGGCCGCGAGCGTGCGGATCGGGCCCGCGGAGATGGCGTTGACGCGGATATTGGCGCGGCCCAGGTCGACGGCGAGATAGCGGACGCTCGCCTCGAGCGCTGCCTTGGCGACCCCCATGACGTTATAGTGCGGCACGACGCGCTCGGCCCCGCCGTAGGTCAAGGTCAAGAGACTGCCGCCGGAGCTCATCAGCGGCTCGGCACGACGACAGACGTCGGTGAACGAGTAGCAGGAGATATCGAGCGTGCTCTGGAAGTTGCCCCGGCTGGTGTCGACGTAGCGACCGCGCAGCTCGTTTTTGTCCGAGAAGGCGATCGCATGGACGAGGAAGTCGAGCCCGCCCCAGGTACGCTCGAGCGTGGCGAACGCCTCGTCGAGTTCGACCGCGGCGGTGACGTCGCCCGGCACGACGATCGATGAGCCGAGCTGCTCGGCGAGCGGCTGCACGCGCTTGTAGAGCGCCTCACCCTGGTAGGTGAAGGCGAGTTCGGCACCTTGGGCGCGGCACGCGCTGGCGATGCCCCATGCAATCGAGCGCTCGTTGGCGAGCCCCATGATGAGGCCGCGCTTTCCCGCGAGCAGTGATCCCGCGTCGGTCATTCTTGTCTCCTGGTTGCGCGCGCACACTAGCTCCGCGACGGCATGCTTCAAGCTTGCTCCCGACGGGCGCGGTAGGCAGCCGCATTGAACTCGCAGCCGAACAGCACGACGCAGGCCGTGAGATAGAAGAAGATCAAGGTCGCAACCACGCCACCCAGGCTGCCATAGGTGATGCTGAGCGTCGCGATCTCGGCGAGGTAGTAGCCGAACAGCCGTGCGAGGACGAACCAAGCGACCACCGCGAGGATGGCACCCGGCAGCACCTCGAGAAAGGTGAGCCGCGGGCGCGGCAGGAACTTGTAGATGGCGGCCGTGGCCAGCACCAGGCACGAGGCACCCAACGCGTCGCTCACCAGTCGGTTGCCGGCCTCCTGCCAGTCCGGGTACTGGAGAATCGAGGCGGCGACGCTGACGACGATCGGGACGACGACGATCCCGAGCGTGGCGATGACCACGGCGGTGGCGAAGACCAGCGTAAGCAGGATGCTCTGCAAGCGTCTCACCCAGAGCTGCCTTGGGCTGCCGACGCCGTAGGCGTCGTTGAATGCCAGCCTGAGCGCTTCGAAGCCCGCCGAGGCCGCCCACAGCGCGGCGAGCAGACCGAGCGTGAGCGCCCCTCCCTGTGGCGCCTGCATGATCTGCGCGGCGACCGGGCCGACGGCGTGCGCGATCTCCAACGGGACGCTGGCGAGCGCCGTCTTCAAAGCCGCGGTGGCCGCTTCGGTCGAGCCGACGACGCCGGCGATCGTCACCAGAACGATCAGAAAAGGGAACAGGCTCACCAGACCCACAAAGGCCAGATGTCCCGCGATGATGGCCTGGCGGTTTCGTGCAAAGCCATCGGTGGCTTGCACGAATCGGTTCAAGCCGAGACGTCTCGTCGTTGCTTGCACTGCAGGCCAAGGCACGGCACTACACCCAGTTCAGATCGATCCCCTGGGCGGAACAAAGCAAGGAACGGCGCGCATGGCGAGGGTGACTGTCTACGACAAGTCGAGGCTGCCGAGCCGGCACGCTACCGAGGGGCCCGATCGGGCACCGCATCGCTCCTATTACTTCGCGATGGGGCTGTCGCGCGACGACATTGCGCGCCCGTTCGTCGGCGTCGTGACGACTTGGAACGAGGCAGCACCCTGCAATATCGCGCTCGGGCGTCAGGCGCAGGCGGCCAAGCGTGGCGTCGCCAAGGCGGGCGGCACGCCGCGCGAGTTCACGACGATCACCGTCACCGATGGCATCGCGATGGGCCATCAGGGGATGAAGTCTTCGCTGGTCTCGCGTGAGGTCATCGCCGACAGCACCGAACTCACCGTGCGGGGGCACGCCTACGACGCGCTCGTCGGGCTTGCGGGCTGCGACAAGTCGCTGCCGGGCCTGATGATGGCGATGGTTCGGCTCAACGTGCCGTCGGTGTTCATGTACGGCGGGTCCATCCTACCGGGCCGGTTCCGCGGCCGCGACGTGACCGTGCAGGACGTGTTCGAGGCGGTCGGCCGGCATGCCGTGGGCGACATGTCGGACGAGGAGCTGGCGGAGCTCGAGGCGGTGGCGTGCCCGTCGGCCGGTTCGTGTGGGGGACAGTTCACCGCCAACACGATGGCCTGCGTGTCCGAAGCTATCGGTCTTGCGCTGCCCGGCTCCGCAGGTACGCCGGCCCCCTACGAGACGCGCGACCAGTGGGCCGAGGCGTCGGGCGAGGCGGTGATGAACCTGTTGGCCGAGGGCGTTCGTCCACGCGATATCGTCACGCTCAAAGCGCTCGAGAACGCCGCGCGGATCGTCGCTGCTTCCGGCGGTTCCACAAACGGTGCGCTCCATTTACCGGCGCTTGCCCACGAGTGCGGGATTCACTTCGACCTGCACGACGTTGCGGCGATCTTCCGCTCGACGCCCTACATCGCGGACTTGAAGCCGGCTGGGCAATACGTCATGCGCGATCTCCACGATGTTGGGGGCGTGCCTATG
This sequence comes from Geminicoccaceae bacterium, assembly GCA_028279345.1. Classification (GTDB taxonomy): domain Bacteria; phylum Pseudomonadota; class Alphaproteobacteria; order Geminicoccales; family Geminicoccaceae; genus JAAAPF01. Next base: position 14,264 of record JANQNY010000029.1, on the reverse strand, counting down.
TTGATGAAGGCGCTGTTGGACGGTGGCTATTTGCACGGCGACTGCATGACCGTGACGGGGCGAACACTTGCCGAGAACCTCGCCGGCACTACGTTTGAGGTTAATTCGGTTGTCCGGTCGACCAGGGAGCCGATCACCGATTGGGGCGGGGTCGTCGGGCTGAGCGGCTCGCTGGCGCCGGAAGGCGCCATTGTTAAGGTCGCGGGGCTGCACAGCCTAGAGTTTCGCGGGCCCGCTCGGTGCTTCGACTGCGAGGAGGATGCGATGGCCGCGGTTCAGGCCGGCCGCTACGAGGACGGCGAGATCATCGTCATCCGATATGAGGGCCCCAAGGGCGGGCCCGGCATGCGGGAGATGCTCGGCACGACATCGGCCATCTACGGGCAGGGCCGCGGCGAGAAGGTGGCGCTCATCACTGATGGACGGTTTTCAGGCGCCACGCGTGGTTTCTGCATTGGTCATGTGGGTCCCGAGGCGCAGGTAGGCGGTCCCATCGCGCTGGTGGAGGACGGCGACATCATCGTTATCGATGCTACCAACGGCCGGCTCGACCTCGAAGTGGCGCCCACGGTGCTCGAGGAGCGCCGCGCGCGCTGGAAACCGCGCGAGACGTTGTATGCGTCCGGCACGCTCTGGAAGTACGCCCAGACCGTCGGCTCCGCGCAACAGGGTGCCGTTACCCATCCCGGCGGCAAGGCGGAGAGCCACTGCTATGCCGATCTCTGATGAGACCTGGCGTACGTAGATGTTGAAAAATGCGTATCTAGGGGCTCGTCGTCGCACTTCGTCACTTGGCGTCGAGAAGCACTCCAGGCTAGTTGGTTCTCCACTGAGAGGCTGGGGCCACCAGGACGGTCGAGAAGGATCGGCAATGATTAAGCCGGCTTGTCAGCAAACGGCGGCAAGAGAACCAGCGGACATGTCTTTCGTCGATGACGTGGATGACACCGACGGTTGTTTTCGCTTGCATCTTCACGACCTGATTCCAGGACAGCAGGGTGAGATTGTCCTTTTCAACGATTCGGCGTTACCGCATGTGGTGATCGAGGCGCCCGGCGAGCCGATCGAGATGGGCGAGATCGCCGTCCACGAGACGGCCGAAGGGGTCGCCGTCGACGGCTTCCGCTTTGTCCGTTTCGGCGATGGCCTGGTCGTCTTCCACGACCCGGACACTCGCATCGTTGTCGAGGTCGTGCGCGACTGAGCGCGATGGGCGCTGTTCCGGTTCGAGAGCGATCGGCGCGCCACCGGCGTTCCAGCAACCGCAGACGTAGCGTGCCGCCGAGCGGCAGAGCCGAGACCTATGCGGTTCGGGCCGAGCGTCGCTTGCTCAAGTCGCTAGAGGGGCTTCGACACGATTCGTAAACGCGCTACTCTTGGCGGGAGGCGAGCCCAGCGAACTCGCGGAGCTCGACATTGTCGAGCTCGTTGAAGAAGCTTCTCAGCTCATCCGCAGGCTGCCGCGTAGTCGGCAGCCCCGCCTCCAGCACCTTGAGCTTGTCCGCAAGCCAGAGGATGACGCGCACATTGCGCTGATCGACCTCCTGCTCGATCGCGTCGACCAGCGCATCGCGCAACGCGTCGACGCGTGCACCGACCGGCAGGCCGGCGGTTTTCGAGACCCAGGCCTCGGTCTCCACCGGCGCCTTCTGAGTCGCCCGGCTGCGCGGCGCCTTGGTGTCGCCGTTGCTGGAGGTCGGGGTGGGGGGCATGGCGAACTCCGAGGTTTTCGCCATGTTATAGGAATAAATACCGCTCCGTAAAGCTTTCTTCCATGGCATCTTGTGGCATGTTTGGCGCCCAACCTTAGCGAGATGCGTGCCGATGCCAGCGACGCAGGAACAAGCGCAGGCGGCGGGCACTGCGACGCCAAGCGTCGACGCCACCGCTTGGGTGGCGGCGGTGAGCCACGACCTACGCGAACCGATGAACGTGATCCTCGGGATGACGCGGTTGCTCCTCGAGACCCGGCTCGACGACGCGCAGCGGGGCTATGCCGAAGCGGTGGAAGATGCTGCCTCCGGCATGCTCACACTCGTCAACGACCTCCTGGATGTGAACCGCCTGCAGCGCGGCGATCTGACGATCGCGAACGAGCCCTTCGATCTCACCCGCCTGCTCGGCCGCTGCATCGAGCTGGCCCGCCCGAGGGTCGCGAGCGAAGCGGTCACCTTGCGGCTCGAGCGCGAGGCGGGAACGCCAGATTGGGTCTCTGGCGATGCCGGTCGGTTGCGGCAGATCCTCGTCAACCTCTTGGTGAACGCGCTCAAGTCGACGCCCGCCGGTGAGGTTGTTCTGACGACGGCGCCCGCAGGCCCGGACCGCACGGCCTTTACGGTGGCGGACACCGGTCGGGGCCTCGCCGCGGACGAGGTCGAGCACCTCTTCGGCAGTGCCGGTCACGCCGGGCCCGCAACGGTCGGCAAGGGCGGCCTCGGGCTTGCCATCGTTCGGCTGCTGGCCGCTCGCCTAGGCGGCACGCTTGGCGTCGAAAGCGCACCGGATCAGGGGACGCGGATCACCGTCGAATTGCCCTTGGTGCCGGCGCCTGCAGAAGTGCCGGCGCGACGCTTTCCGATTGCCGGATGCCACGTCTGGGTGGCCGGTGGGTCGGCTGCGCTGCGGCAGAGCACCGCGCGCGCCCTCGACAGTTTGGGCCCCGACGTGCGGACGCTCGACGACACCGAACTCGAGCGCGCGCTCGCTGACGACGTTGAAGAGCTCCCCGACGCCCTTCTGCTGGTTGCCGCGGTCCCGGACGAAGCGACGGCGACGACGGCCGCGGCATTGCGGGCGCGGCGGGCCGACTTGGTGCTGCTGGCGGTGGGCGGCAGTGGTCTGCGCGGCGAGGCCGAAGTCTGGCGCGAGGCTGGTTTCGACGCGTATCTGCCGCATCCGGCAAGCGCCGAGGTGATCGCCGACGCGCTCGCCGTGCTCTCGGGTACCGTCGCGCCGGACCGGCAGTTCACCACCGCGCACAGCTTGGTCGACCGGTCGATGGGGAGCCTCGATATCCTCGCCGTCGACGACAATCCCCTTAACCTTCGGCTGGTGGTCATCCTGCTCGAGCGTGCCGGTCATCGCGTGGCGGTCGCGGAAGACGGCGCGGCGGCGGTGCAGCGAGTCGCCGCCGGCGGGATCGACGCGGTCATGATGGATGTGCAGATGCCCGGCATGGACGGGCTCGAAGCGACGCGGCGCATTCGCGCCTTGGGAACAGCCGCCGCGCGCGTGCCCATCATTGCCGTCACCGCCAATGCGCAGCGGCGCCACCTCGATGCCTGCCGGTCTGCCGGGATGGATGCCGTGGTGACCAAGCCCATTGATGCATCCACCTTGTTGGCGACACTCAGCGAGGCCGTCGCCGTCGGCTGAGGTCGTTAGGACCTGTCTTCGTGGGGCCGCTACCCTTCGGCCCGACGGGACGGTCGTTCGCGGCCGGCGTGCCGGCAGGCGTCGCCCGCTGCCACCAAGAGGTGCCAGCGCCGAGGCTCGACGCGCGGCGCAAGCGCGGCGAGCAGGACGTCGAGTGGTGGTGCCGCGCCTTTCTTGAGCCAGTTGGCGCTACCGCCTTCGAGCGCTTCGAGCTGAAGCCGCTCGGCGCGCAGCTCCAGCGCCTGCAGATCCGCCTTCAGCGACTGCCGCGCTCCGCTTTCGATGCCGAGCGCCCTGCCGGGGCGCGACGTGTCACGCAAGGCGCGACGGGCATTCCGGAGCGGCCCGACCACCTGCGTTTGCCACGGCATCGATACGGTGCACAGGCCGGCAAGGTCGGTGCGATCCAGCGAGAAGCCCTCGCCGTGCAGCCAGACGACCGCAAGGAGGACCGGCACGTCGACGTCGTGCTCGTCCTGCAGTTCCAGGCAGAACTCGCGAACACCGGGCGCGCTGTAGAGCGCCACGGCGAACGGCCAAAGCCGGCTCACGTGTCACCGAACGTGATGCCGAGCCCCCGCGCCGTCGTGACCATCGTGTCGTCCAGCTCGACCGCCTGGTAGCTGCCGATCGCATCCTCGATCGGCAGGTCGATGACGCGCCGGTGCTGCCAAGCGACCATGCGCCCAAAGCGGTGCTCGGCGCAGAGGTCAACGGCTGCAACGCCAAAGGCCGAGGCCAGCACGCGGTCGGCGGCAACCGGCGAGCCGCCCCGCTGCACGTGGCCCAACACGGTTACCCGCGTCTCCGCGCCGGTGCGCATGGCGATGGCCTCGGCGATGCGCTCGCCGACGCCGCCATAGCGGCGTTCTCCTTGCGCGAGCGTGTTCAATCGGCGGTCGCCGGCGGGCTCCTTGATCGCCTCGGCGCAGACCACCAGGCTGTGGTTGTGGCCGCGGCTGCGGCGGCGCTCGAGATAGCTGCAGACCGTGTCGATGTCGTACTCGATCTCGGGGATCAGGATGACGTGCGCGCCGCCGGCGATGCCGGCGTGGAGCGCCACGTGCCCGGCGTCGCGCCCCATGACCTCGAGGACCATGACGCGGCTGTGGCTCGCCGCGGTCACGTCGAGGCGGTCGAGGGCCTCGGTGGCGACTGCGACTGCAGAGGCGAAGCCGATGGCGGTCTCAGTGTGGCCGACGTCGTTGTCGATCGTCTTGGGGATGCCCACGAGGTTCCACCCGCCGCGCCGCGCGAGCCGGTCGAGGATCGCGAGGCTGCCGTCGCCGCCGATACCGATGAGCGCGTCGAGGCCGAGTTCGTGATAGCCATTGCCGATGTCGGCGGACCGGTCGATGAGCCCGCCATTGCCGTCCGGGTAGGCGAAGGGATCGCCTTTGTTGGTGGTCTCGAGAACGGTCCCGCCACGGCCTACGAGTCCCGAGACGTCGGCGCTCGTGATCGGGACCGCTTCGACGGGTCGCGTGAGCAGCCCGTGGGTTCCCTTGTGGATGCCGACGACCTGGAAACCGTACGTGTCGGCACGGCGAACGACCGCGCGAATAACTGCATTGAGGCCGGCGCAATCGCCGCCACTGGTGAGCACGCCCAGACGCATGGCTGGTAACCTCCCCCCTCCTGTCGGGGAGCACCCTAGCATGCAGCAATTGGCTGGGAACCGCTGGCTAACGTGCTATAAGCGCGGCACCGATGGTACCAAGGAACACGAACAAGCCATGGTCTTCGATACGGAGATCGAGACGCTGAAGGCAGCACATCGCGCGCTCGACGAGCGCATTCGTCAGATGGAGGCCGAAAGAAGCCTGGGTCAGCTTGAAGTGCAGAGGCTCAAGCGCCACAAGCTGCAGCTCAAGGACCGCATAACCAAGCTGGAGAGTTCGCGCCTACCCGATATCATCGCCTGAGCGCGGCCCCTTTTGCAGACGTTTGCAGCGGTACATTTCTCGGTCCGCGGCGTTGAGCACCTCATCCGCGTGTTGTCCGGGCGCAAAGGCGTAAGCGCCGTAGGCGACGCCGATCTGGATCGGTTCGCCGTTCCACATGATCGGCCGCTCGTCGACCAGTGCTGCAAGTGTCTGCGCCTTGGCGCGTGCGGTTTCCAGATCAGCCCACATCAAGATCACGCCGAACTCGTCGCCGCCGAGCCGGGCGAACACGTCGGAGGCGCGCAAATGGCGCAAGAGGACCTCGGCGACGTGGCGCAGGACAGCGTCGCCGGCGGCGTGGCCGTGCTTGTCGTTGACCCGCTTGAGGTCGTTGAGATCGAAGTAGAGGACACATCCAGGTGTGCCGTAGCGTTCAATCGCGCGGATCGCCCGAGCAAGCTCTCGCATGAACGATCGGCGATTGCTGATCGGCACCAGCGCGTCCTCGTCGGCCATCCGCTCGAGTTCGGCCTCGCGCTGTCGACGCCGTTCGATCTCCTCATGGAGCTGCGCATTGTCCCGAAGCAGGGTCAAGAGCGCCTGACGGACGTCCGCGGTGAGGTTCTGCAGGCTCACGCCCGTCAGCGCCGCGATCTCCCCATCGGTCAGCTCGCCCAGGGGGTCGACACGAGCCGGCGTCACACCGCCCGGCTTCAAGCGAGTGGCTCCACGACCGTGGCATGACCGAGCTTGCGGCCGGGACGACGCTCCTCCTTGCCGTAGAGGTGCAGGCGCGCGCCGGGCTCGCGCAGCCAGCGCTCGGTGTCGAGCACCGCGTCACCCAGAAGGTTCACCATCCGACAGCGGGCAATCGCCCGCGGTCTCCCGAGTGGCCAGTCGCAGACCGCGCGAATCGTCTGCTCGAACTGGTCGGGCAAGCAGCCTTCGATGGTCCAATGGCCCGAATTGTGCGGCCGGGGTGCCAGCTCGTTGATCAGCAGGGTACCATCCTCTGCCTCGAACAGCTCCACCGCCAGCAGCCCTTCGAGCGCGAGCGCGTCGGCCAAGCGCTCAGCGATAGCAGTCGCGCGGCTGGCGGTCTCCGGCGCGATCGCGGCGGGCGCTCGAGTCTCGCTGAGGATGCCGTCGACGTGATGGTTTTCAGCGGGTGGGAAGCAGACCACCTCGCCCTGCGGTCGCCCCGCGACCAGCACCGAAAGCTCGCGGCGGAAGGCGATCTCGCTTTCGAGGATCGCAGGCAGTCCGCCGAGGGAGCGCCAGGCCTCCTCGAGTGCGGCACGGTCGGCCACCCGAACCTGGCCCTTACCGTCATAGCCGAGCCGCCTGAGCTTCAACCGGGCGGGGAACGGGACCAGCTCGCGGGGCAGCGCGCCGCCCTCCAAGGCGACGAACGGCGCCGTCTCGAACCCCAGCTCCAGCGCCAAGCGCTTCTCGTGCAAGCGATCCTGCGTCACCGCGAGGACCGCCGCGCCCGGCCGGACCGGAACCTTCCTGGCGAGCCGCTCGACCGTCGCCTTGGGCACGTTCTCGAATTCGAGCGTGACCACGTTCACCGCGGCAGCAAACGCGTCGAGGGCATCGTTGTCGTCAAACGCGGCGACGGTGCCCCGCGCGGTGACCTGTAGCGCCGGCTCGGTCGCGTCTTCGGCGTAGACATGCACGCGAAGGCCTAGCCGGAACGCGGCGAGCGCCAGCATGCGGCCGAGCTGGCCGCCGCCCAGCACGCCCAACGTGGCGCCCGGTGTCAGTCGCATCGAGTCCCGGCCTCGACGGGCTCCAGCGGTACGCCCTCGCTCTGGCGCTCGCGCCATGCCAGGAGCCGGCGGCCGACCGCACGGTCGCTGACCGCGAGAATGGCGGCGGCATGAAGCGCTGCGTTGACGGCGCCGGCGCGGCCGATCGCGAACGTCGCAACCGGTATCCCGGCCGGCATCTGCACGATCGAATAGAGGCTGTCGACGCCCCGGAGCGTCTGGCTCTCGACCGGCACGCCGAGCACCGGGAGCGGCGTCAGCGACGCGAGCATCCCCGGAAGGTGGGCAGCACCTCCGGCGCCGGCGATGAGCACGCTGTAGCCTTGCGCCTCCGCGCCCTTGGCGAATGCATAGAGGCGGTCCGGGGTGCGATGCGCAGAGACCACCAGCGCGCGATGCGCGATGTCGAGCTCATCGAGCGTTTCAGTCGCGTGCGCGAGGCAACCCCAGTCCGAACGGCTCCCCATGACCACGGCGACCGGGACGCTCAGCGCTCACCCTCCGGGTCCTTGGCGACGGCAATGGTTGGCACGGCGACGTCGTCGGTGGCGACGGCCTCCCGGTTGGCCGCGGTGACCTCTGCGAAGACCTCCTCGCGCAGCACGGACGCGTGCTGCGGAAAGACGAAGCCCAGCTTCACGGTGCGCCCGCGCAGCTCGACGACCCGTACTTCGATCTCGTTGTTGATGACGACCGCCTCACCGACTTTCCGGGTGAGATAGAGCATGGAAGCCCGCCTCTCTCGCATTAGCCGGTAGTTAACCACGTTGGGACTAGCCTGCAACCAGCACAAGACTCGCGCAGCGTGGACGAGGAGCAGCGGCGTGCTGGACAGACTAGCACTGTTCAATCTGGTTGGCCGTCGGCTCGATTACGCCGACCAGCGCCACACCGTGTTGGCGCGCAACCTGGCCAACGCCGACACGCCCGGCTTCGTGCCGCACGATCTGGTCGAGCCCGACTTCCGCCGACCGGCTGCGGGTACCGGGGCGCTGCAGGTAGGGCTGGTGAGTTCCCACCCGCAGCACTTCCAGACCGATGTGGCTGCGCACACGGTGGCGCGGCAGCGCGCCGACCCGGCCGACATCAAGCCGTCCGGCAATGCCGTCAGCCTCGATATCGAGGCCGGCAAGCTGCGCTCCAACTCGGGCCAGCACCGCCTCGCGACCGTCGTCTACGGGAAGTACATGGATCTGTTGCGGAGCGCGCTCGGCCAAGCCTGAGCGCTTCGCGGGAGAGAAGGCCGATGAAGCTCGAAGATGCCGTCCGGATCGCCAGCGCGGGCATGAAGGTGCAGAGCACCCGCGTGCAGCTCTCCGCCCAGAACCTCGCCAACGCCGAATCGATGGCCACGCATCCGGGTGGTGAGCCCTACCGCAGGCGGACCGTCTCGTTCCGCGAGGTGCTCGATCGGGACGAGGGTCTGCGGCTCGTCAACGTGCACCGGTTCAGCGAGGACCCCACGCCGTTCATACGCGCGCTCGATCCCGGCCATCCTGCAGCCGACGCCGACGGCTACGTGCTGCGGCCGAATGTGAGCCCGCTGGTTGAGCTGATGGATCTTCGCGAAGCCCAGCGCAGCTACGAGGCCAACCTCAACGCCATGTCGCTGACCCGGACGATGGTCAGCCGCACGCTCGATCTCTTGAAGTGAGGCGCTGCCGATGACCGGGATCGATCCACTCGCCGCCCGCCTTGCCCAGCTCGTCAAAGCGCAGGCCGGCAGCACCGGGGCGCCGGCCGGCGCCGCCGGCGGGGCAAGCTTCGAGGCGCTTCTCAGTCGCGCCGTCAAGGACACGGTAGGTGCCAGTCACGAGGCCGAGGCGGTCGCCCAGCGCGGTGTCATGGGCGAAGCGTCGGTGCGCGAGGTGGTCGAGGCGGTGGGTCAGGCCGAGCTCGGCTTGCAGACCGCGAGCGCCGTGCGCGACAGGGTCATCGCCGCCTACCAGGACATCATCCGCATGCCGATCTAGGCGTCGCCGGAGGCCCTTATGAATGACGCCGTCCTAGATCTTTCGCGCCAGGCGCTGTTCGTTTGCCTGGCGGTGGGCGCTCCGGTCCTCCTGGTGGCTCTCGCAGTCGGCCTCGTGGTTTCCTTCATTCAGGCGATCACCCAGATCCAGGAGCCGACGCTTACCTTCGTGCCCAAGATTGTGAGCATTTTCGCGACGATGGCGCTGGCGATGCCGTTCATGCTGGCGACGCTGGTCGGTTTCACCCAGGCGCTGTTCGCTCAGATCGGCGCTGGTCCTTGACCGCGTTCCTCACCACAGAGATTGCGTTGGTGGCCCTCGTCTTTGCCCGCGTCGGAGCCGCGGTGATGCTCCTTCCGGTCTTCGGCGAGGGCTATGTGCTGTCGCGCGCGCGCCTCGCCATCGCGCTGGTCTTGAGCCTGCTCCTGACACCGGTCCTCCGGTCGAGCCTGCCGCCCGTCAACGGGTTCGATGCGGCCTATGCCGGCCTCATTGTCGGCGAGGTGGTCCACGGCTTGTTCGTCGGCGCCTTCGTGCGTCTCTCGATCGCGGCGCTCTCAATTGCGGGCACCGCCATCGCAATGCAGATGGGCTTCGCTGCCGCCAACTTCTTCAACCCCGCCGAGGCGATGCAGGGTTCGGCCACGGGTAACCTGCTGACGGCCGCGGGTCTCGTGACGCTGGTGCTCGTCGATGGCCATCACGGCATCCTCTTGGGCCTCGTCGCTAGCTACGACGCGTTGCCGGTGGCCGGCGGCCTCAACACAGCCGACATGGCCCAAGCGATGGCGCGCGGCAGCGCGGACGCCGTCCGCTTCGGGCTGCAGCTGGCGATGCCGATCACCGCCGTGTCGCTGGTGATGTATGCGCTCCTGGGCATGATGAGCCGGCTCGTCCCGACCCTGCAGGTCATCTTCGTCGCCATGCCGGCGCAGATCCTCGTAGGCTTGGCGGTCCTTGGTCTCAGCATCGGGGTCATCGTCGAACGCTACACCGCGTTCGTCGCCGACCTCGTCCACCGGCTCGGCGCCTGAGGCGATGGCTGAGGAGACCGACAAGGGCGATCGCACTGAAGAGCCGACCGCGAAGCGCATCGAAGACGCCCGCAAGGAAGGCCAAGTCCCGTCCTCGCGCGACGTCACGAGCTTCCTGATTCTGGCACTCGCGCTCTTCTTCGTCTCGCCGTTCGGCGCCTGGACCTTCGAGGGCCTGGTGCCGTCGCTCGGCGGGCTATTCGGCCAGGCCCATCTGATCGGCACCGACGAGCACGCGGTCTCGCGGCTGATGCTGGGCCTCTTGCTGGCCGTGGGCCTCGTGCTGGCGCCGCCGCTCCTGGGCTTCGCCCTGGCCGCGATCCTCTCGAGCCTGGCCCAACACGGTGTCGTGGTGAGCATGAAACCGGTCACGCCCGCGTTCAGCAAGATCTCGCCGCTCTCGGGTCTAAAGCGTCTGTTTGGGCCGAAATCGTTGGCCGAGTTCGCCAAGAACGTGGCCAAGATCGGCCTCGTTGGTGCGGCCGCCTGGTGGGCCGTGGGCGGTGTGCTCGCCGGTGTGCCGCGGCTCGCGGCGCTTTCGCCCCTGGGCGGCCTCGCGATCGCCCAGGACTGGGTCATGCGCGCGGCGGGTGCGGGGCTCGTCGTCGTCCTCGTGGTGGCACTCGCCGACTACGCCTTGCAGCGGCACACGCACTGGCAAAACCTCAAGATGACGCGCCAGCAGGTGCGCGACGAGCAAAAGCAGACCGACGGTGATCCGCACGTCAAGGCAAAGATCCGCCAGCTCAGGAGCGACCGCGCCCGCCAGCGCATGATGCAGGCGGTACCCGAGGCCACCGTCGTCGTCACCAACCCGACCCATTTCGCGGTGGCGTTGCGCTACGAGCCGGGCGCCACGCAGGCACCCGAGGTGGTCGCCAAGGGTGCGGACGAGCTGGCTTTCCGGATCCGGGCGCTCGCCCGTGAGCACGGCGTGCCGGTCATCGAGAATAGGACTCTGGCGCGGGCGCTTTTCGCCGATGTTGAGGTCGGCCGCAGCATACCGCGCAAGCATTTCGAGGCGGTCGCCGAGGTCATCGGCTTCGTGCTGCGCCGCGCCGAGACACCTGGGAGTTGAGAAGATCTAGGAGCGCTGCAACGCCTCGTTAACACCTGCGCTCGATGATGGCCGGGTTCGTATCCCGGAGAAGAGCCGGTGTTGTGTCGTCTTTGTCTGCGCCTTTTGGGCGCCGTTGTGCTCGTGTTCACCCTGCATCCCGCCTCGGCGGCGGTGCCCTTCGATCCAGCTTTGCCGCAAATCCCGCGCGAGGTCGCCTTGCCGCGATGGGACGAGGCGCGCATTGCACTCGACGCCGAAGGTGTCCGTCTCGACCGCTGCTTGCGCAGTGCGTCCGCCTGTGCGGCGCCGCGCCTTCGCGCGTGGCGCACACTCGTTGCCGAACTGCGTGGCGCGCCCGCGGCGACGCAGCTGCGCAGGGTCAACAGCTTCGTCAATACCGTTCCCTATGTTGCCGACATCGACCGCTATGGTCGCAGCGACTTCTGGGCAGGGCCCTGGCAGTTCCTGCAAGGTCAGGGCGACTGCGAGGATTACGCGTTGGCGAAGTACGCGACGCTCAGAAGGCTCGGGTTCGAGGTGGATAACTTGCGCATTCTCGTCGTCGAGGATACGTGGCGAGGCCTCGCCCACGCCGTCCTGGCGGTGCGCCTGGGCAAGGAGATCTGGCTGCTCGATAACCAGCATGAAGAGCCGATCGCGGCAGCCGCGCAGCGCCGCTATTCGCCATACTACGCCGTGAACGAGGAGAGCCGCTGGCTGCACCGGCTGCCCACGCGCACCAGCAGCGGCGGCGGTTGAGCGTGAGGGCAGGGACCATCGTCTCAGCGCCGAAAATGCGAGGAAGCGTTGCGCGAAGACGATGACGCGGTTTTACTACTCGTTCGTCTCGATTATTCGGCGGACCTTGCCATGGACACCGATCTCAGGATCAGCTTTCACAACCTGCCGCACTCGGATGCGGTCGAGCAGGACATTCGTGACCGCGTCGCCAAGCTCGAAGGCATGTTCGACCGCATGGTCGGCTGCCGCGTGGTGGTCGAGGCGCCCTCGCGGAATGCCGCTGGTGCTGCCGCCTTCGCGGTCAAGATCGAGATCGCCGTCCCCGGCCAGGATATCGTCGTCAAGCCCGAGCCCGCCCCCGACATGCGCGCGGCCGTAGCGCACTCCTTCGACGCCGCGCGCCGGCGTCTGAGGGCCCATGCGGAGCGGCGACGGGGCACGTAGGTAGCTGCATAGCAGCGGCACGAAGCCAACACGCGGCAGTGCCGGGCGAGAGGCCGCTTCGAGCCTGCAGTGGAAGCTTGTCCCTATGGCCGGCAAAGGTCCGGAAGGGGCCGCGACGGCGTGTCAGGCAATGGGGCGCAACGCCTCGTCGGGCGGGGACGGGCGAGGGGCTCGACACCCTCACAACGACGCTTGCTTCTTCTCCGGTTGATCCACTGCGCTCATTCGCCGAAGCGCCCAACGGACGACCCCCGCAACCCGCAAGAACCCGATGGCACCTCCGACATACACATTCATGGTGCCGCCCGGTGCGATGAAGCCTACTCGTCCAAAGACCGTGGCTGTCTCGATCGCTTGCTCGAGAGCGAAGATGACGCTTAACCACGTTAGCCACCGGGGAATGACTGGCGACCGACCAAAGCCGAGCGCAGCAACGGCAGCCGCCATCGCCGTCGTCGACCCGTTCACCAGCGGCCCCCAGTACGCGGTGACGTCGAAGATGGCGCGCGCCGCCGTCGGGTCGAGATCTTGTGGATGAAAGGCGAGTCCTGCCCAAAACCAGGCCTGAACTTGCGCGGTTAGCGCATATCCCAGCACGCCGCCCAGAAAGATGTATCGATGGGGTTTCGGCAGCAGAGCCGTGACCTGACCGGCAATAACCGTGAGGCCCAGTTAAAAGAACGCGACGGTTCAAGCGTAGATCCGCGCATTGGTCCCGTTATCGGAGAACCACTGAACGATCTCCGTGCCGCTCGATTTGATCGTGGGGAATCCACTGCCCAGTGCAACAAAGCTAGCGACATAGAAGGCGCAGGTGGCAAGTATATTTATGAGTGATATTCGTGAAGCTGTCCTGGATTTGTCGTGCTTGTCACTGAGTTGGCAAGTACGGCGAGCTGCGCTCGTCGTCTTGCCGCAGGCGCGCGCACGTGCCGTCGCTCAGTCCGGCTCGCCCGGGTCGGCAACCGGCTCGCGCCACCGGCGGACCAGGTCGTTGTCGAGACCCAGCAGATCGAGCCAGCGACCAACCTGGTGGTCGACGAGGTCGTCGACGGAGGCAGGCCTGGCGTAGAAGGCCGGCATGGGCGGGGCGATGATGGCGCCCGTCTCGGTCACAGCCACCATGTTGCGCAGATGGCCCAGGTGCAGCGGCGTTTCGCGAGGGGCAAGGACGAGGCGACGGCGCTCCTTGAGCATGACGTCGGCGGCGCGCGTCATGAGCGTCGTCGCTAGTCCGTTCGCGATCTCCGCGAGGGTGTGCATCGAGCAGGGCGCGATCACCATACCCACGGACCTGAAGGACCCCGATGCCGGGCCGGCGCCTACGTCGGCATTGTCGTGCACGTGCTCGGCAAGCGCCTTGACGTCGCGCAGCTTAAACTCGGTTTCATGCGCCAAGGTCATCGCGGCGGCTTTGCTCAGGACGAGATGGCGCTCGATCTCGAGCGCACCTAGCGCCTCCAACAAGCGAATTCCGTACTGGACGCCACTCGCGCCTGAAAGACCAACGATGACACGCACTTAACGAGGCTCCGCTGCGCATTGACCCGTGGATAGAACGCCACGCGACGTAAGCCGTATGGTGCCAAAGTCCAATCGTTGCTAGCGTTCATGTCCCTGTGCGTCTGCCAAGGAGGATCGACGGATCATGGCGGTGCTAGAACGCGTCTTGAGCTTGCGGGGCAAACATGCGGCGCTCGACGCCGAATTGGCCACCGAGTTGCAGCGGCCGATGCCCAATCAGACCATCTGCTCGAAACTCAAGCGTGAGAAGCTCCGAATCAAGGATCAGCTGTTGAAACTGCAGGAGGTAGGCGCGCCTTACGAAGGGTCCGACGCGGTGCACTGAGCACCAGCGCCGAACCACGCGCTGCTAAGGGGCCGATCCCGTCAGGATCGGCCCTTTCGCGTTTTAGGGCCGAGCCGCCCGCACACCCCGCCCAGGCCATGATACTCGTGGGTGGTCGGGCGGGGTG
>JANQNY010000007.1 GCA_028279345.1 Geminicoccaceae bacterium | reverse complement strand
CGTCCCGGTCCTCTGGTGGCGCGCCGTCGGTCACACGCACACCGCCTATGCCACGGAGTGCTTCATCGACGAGGTGGCCGCGGCCGCCGGACGCGACCCACTCGCGTTCAGGCTCGCGCTCCTCGCCGATCACCCGCGCCACGCGGCCGTGCTGCGCCTTGCAGCCGAACAGGCTGGCTGGGGCGAGCCACACGCGGACGGGCGCTCGCTCGGGTTGGCGGTGCACGAGAGCTTCAACACCTACGTGGCGCAGGTGGCCGAGGTGTCCGTCGAGGGCAGCGAGGTGCGCGTGCACCGGGTCGTCGTCGCGGTCGACTGCGGCACGGTCGTCAACCCGGACACGGTGCGGGCGCAGATGGAGGGCGGTGTCGGCTTCGGCCTCGGCTCCATCCTCCAGGAAGAGCTGACGCTCACCGACGGCGTGGTCGATCACGGCAATTACGACATGTACACGCCTCTGCGCATCGATCAGATGCCGCATGTGGAGGTGCACATCGTGCCGTCCACCGAGCCACCCACGGGCGTCGGCGAGCCGGGCGTTCCCCCGATCGGCCCGGCCGTCGCCAACGCCGTCTTCCGCGCCACCGGCCGCCCCGTCCGCGAGCTGCCGCTGCGTCGGGCGATGAGCTGACGGTAGCGGTGCTGGGTAGGCTGCTTCGGCGAGCCCGGAACAGCCGACCCGGCGTCACGCGCCCGCAGGCTCATCCCAGGCTATGCGCGCTAGGACGGCAACGCCGGCCGATGCCCAAAAAGCCCCAAGTGCCATGCCGGCGATGACGTCGGACAGGTAGTGGACGGAGAGCACCATGCGGCTGAAGCCTACGAGCGCCACAAGCGCTGCTACGGCGAAAAGCAGGGCTTGTCGACGCGCCGGTGGCCTCATGTCGCGTACCAACACACAGGCGAGGTAGCCGAACAACGCAGCAGCAAAGGTGGCGGTGCCGCTCGGAAAGGACCACCCGGTTTCAACGATACCCGCTAGCGGTTCAGGCCGGGGCCGGGCGATGACGGACTTGAGTGCTTCCATTGACACCGGAACCGCCACCGCGATGCCCCAAAGCGCGTAGGCAGCTACGCGGCGACGCTGGACCCAGAAGAGCGCGCTCGCCGCAATGACGATGATGATCGCTCCGACCGGGCCGCCGACGAGCGAGAGGACCTGCGTCGCGACCAGTATCGCCGGCTGACGCAGCGGTTCGAGTGCGGTGTTGAGGGCTTCGTCGACCGCAGGGAGCGAGCCACCTCGGGCGACCAACATTGTCGTGGTTGCCAGGACGAGCAACGAGATCAGGCAAAGGGCGACTGCTCTTGTAGCGACCCGATCGGCGTCGTGCATCTTCGCTCCGTAGGTGTTTGGCGATGACTGCTGGCGCGCACTCCTAGCCGTCCAGCCATTCGAACGGATCGGCGTTCGCCTCTAGGAGCCTGGAGCCCGACCCGGCCCGGCGATCAGTAGGTGAACCGGCCGCATTGCGCATCCGCTGGGCTGGCGGCTAGCAAAGGCTCATAGGTATCGAGAGCGGGCGTGACCCAGCGGTTCGGGGCCGGCGCGCCGCACAGTATCGGCTAGTGGCGCCAGCGGATGGAACCAAGCGTCGCATCAACGATCCTCGGGTGGTTCGTTCCCGGCCTCACGGCTGCGACGCTGACGAGCGTGCCAGCCGAGGCGAAGAACCGTCTGCGCGCGCGCTGGGGCGATGTCGTCGGCACGACGATATCGGTCAACTACGATCTGATCCGCGCGGGCCGCTTGGCCTGGATCGAGGCGGCCATGCCGGTGCTGGACGCGGTTGAGGAGACCGCCGCTGGCGATCCAGAACATCACCACATCCACGACGTTCATGGGCAGACGGCGGCTCTGGCCCACGACGCCAAGCAGCGGCTGATCGGGATCCGGACGCGCGCCTTCAATCGGCAGATCCCGGTCGGCGAATCACCAATCGACGCTCAGCTCGCTCACATTCTGGACGGTGTCGCCGAACTCATCGCGCCGGGACCGGATGACGACCTGGGCCAGGAGGTCACCGACGCGTTTCCGGTGACCCTGGCGGCGATCCTGGAACGGGACGTCAAGACGCTGCCCAACCTGTTCGAACGGAAGGCACGCGCAGGCATCCCGACAGCAGGCGGCGGGCCGCCCCGGCCCTTCGGCGAGCTTGCCTTTGCGGCCTTCGCCGAACTCCTCAAGGACCCAAAGCGTTATCCCGAGGCGCGCACGGCGTTCCACGTGACCATGGCGAAACAGCTCGCCGACCTGCAGCTGACGATACTGGAGCTGCTGCAAACAGAGCTGCCAGAGATTCGCGCCGACATCGAACGCAGCGCGCGCTTCTGGCATGGCATTGAAGCGGACGACGGCCGAGAGGACCTGGGGTTGCGCGACCCCGAGGCGATCCGCGCGCGCCCGGCCCAGCTTCTGCTCGCCCGCTTCCAGGTCGTGCCGTTCCTCGACCGCGGTCTCCTGGAAGCCGAGGCGCTTGAGTGGATGGTAGAACCGGCGCGGCAGCGCTGTCGCGGGCGACTATACGTAGCGCCGGGCGGTGCCGGCAAGACGCGGCTCGCCATCGAAATGCTGGGCAAGCTCACTGAAGGCGGCTGGCGGTGCACGTTCTTGGCGGAGCGCAGTGCGCGAGAACTCGGCCAGGCCGCCTTCACCGATCTACTGGCCACACCCAACGTCGAGGGCGTCTGCGTCGTGGTCGACTACGCCGAAGGCCACCTCGAGCGCCTTCGCCAGCTCACCGATGCCGCCGCGATGCTCAACAAGCGCGGCGAGACTGGACCGCCTGTCCGCCTACTCGCCTTCGCCCGCTCCGCCGCGGGCTGGTGGGACGGGTTCGCGCGAGAACCTTCGCCAGCGTCCGTGTTCGATCCGGCCCCTCGGGAAAGCTTGGACCCAGCCCTGAGCTTGGACGAGGGCCGAGCGCTGTTCGCCGGCGCGCGCACGGCTTTCCTCGGCGCCTTACGCGACTTCGAGGTTGCGCCCGAAGGCCCACCGCGACCGGAGCCCAACCTTGACGAAGCCCGCTTCGCTCGACCGCTGGCGATCGTGGCAGCGGCCTTCCTGGCGGCGCGCGGACGACCGGTCACCGAGGAGTCGGTCTTCGAAACGCTCTATCAAGAAGAGCGAGCCAATTGGCGGCGCGCACTCGATCGCTGCGACGACGACGACCCGCGCCTCACCGACCTCGCGCGCGCCGTCGCCCAAGTGACGCTGGTCCAGGGGGCATCCGAGGATGGCGTTCGCGCCTTGGTCAAGGCGGACACACACGACGACCGGGAACTCAGCGGGAACCGCCTGCTGCCGGCGCTGCGCCGGCTCTACGGGCGGGCAGCAGCGGTCGCGCACCCCGACGCCAGTACCGAGGTCGTACCCTTCATTGCGCAGATCGAGCCCGACCTGCTCGGCGAACACCTCGTGATGCGCGTGCTGGCCGACGGCGGCGACGGCCTCGTCGGCTGCACCATGCGTACCGCGCTGGCAGGGCCTCCGCTGTATCGGGGTGATCCGAGCGCGATTGTCACAATCGTGAGCCGTGCGACGCACCCGGACCACGACGATCGCGTACACCGATCGGCGCTTGAGGCGGCGGGCCAGTTGGAAAGGTTCGTCAACGAGTTGGGCTTGCAAGAGCTGACGGCACTTCGAGTGGCGCTTCCCGAAGCGTCGTTGGCGCTCTCGTCGCTTGGTGTCGAGGTAGAGCGAGTTCTAGCCACCCAATATCGCGAGCTGGTCGCCAAGAACCGCGACGCCTACCTCCCCGACCTGGCCATGGCGCTCAACAATCTCGGCATCCGCCTCGATACCGTGGGGCGCCGCGACGAGGCCCTCACCGCCACCGAGGAGGCGGTGACGCTCCGGCGCGAGCTGGTCGCCAACAACCGCGACGCCTACCTCACCGACCTGGCCATGGCACTCAACAATTTCGGCAACCGCCTCAATGCCGTGGGGCGCCGCGACGAGGCCATCACCGCCACTGAGGAGGCGGTCACGCACTATGAGCAGCTGGTCGCCAACAACCGCGACGCCTACCTCCCCAACCGGGCCATAGCGCTCAACAATTTCGGAAACCGCCTCGATGCCGTGGGGCGCCGCGACGAGGCCCTCACCGCCACCGAGGAGGCGGTCACACACTATCGCGAGCTGGTCGCCAAGAACCGCGACGCCTATCTCGCCGACCTCGCAGGTACGCTCAGCAATCTCGGCATCCGCCTCGATGCCGTGGGGCGCCGCGACGAGGCCCTCACCACCACCGAGGAGGCGGTCACACACTATCGCGAGCTGGTCGCCAACAACCGCGACGCCTACCTCCCCGCCCTGGCCATGGCACTCAACAATTTCGGCAACCGCCTCGATGCCGTGGGGCGCCGCGACGAGGCCCTCACCGCCACCGAGGAGGCGGTCACGCTCCGGCGCGAGCTGGTCGCCAACAACCGCGACGCCTACCTCCCCAACCTGGCCATGGCGCTCGGAGGCCTGTCGTCTATCCTGGTCGGGTTTGAGCGGTTCGCTGATGCTCTCTGTGTTGCGGAGGACTGCGTGGCGTCCTTCCGCGAGGTCGTTGGCCGGTATCGCCGCGCGCACCTGCACCACCTCGCCGCGGCGCTCGACGTGCTCGCGCGGGTCCACGACGGCCTCGGCCGAGAGGCTGAGGCCGCAACGGCACGCGAAGAAGCTGCAGCCCTTCGCCGTGAGCTGGACGGCAGCGACTAAAGGGCGCGAGCGCCCCTAGACGTCCAGCTCCTCGACCAGATCCGCATTCGCCTGGATGAAGGCCAGGCGCCGTTCGGGCTTCTTGCCCATGAGGTCGGTGACGAGCTCGCCGGCGGCTAGGAGATCGGCAAGGTCGACGCGCTCGAGGGTGCGCGTCTTGGGGTCCATCGTCGTCTCCTTGAGCTGGGCGGGGTTCATCTCGCCCAGCCCCTTGAAGCGCGAGACCTCAACCTTCTTGCCCTTGAAGGTCGTGGCCTCCAGCCGCGCGCGCTCGTCCTCGTCGGCGGCATAGGCGATGACGCCGCCGGACGAGAGCCGGTAGAGCGGCGGCCGCGCCAGATAGAGATGCCCCTCCTCCACCAAGGGCCGCATTTCCTGGAA
Organism: Geminicoccaceae bacterium; assembly: GCA_028279345.1. GTDB lineage: Bacteria > Pseudomonadota > Alphaproteobacteria > Geminicoccales > Geminicoccaceae > JAAAPF01. The sequence goes on along the minus strand of JANQNY010000007.1, from coordinate 8,627 downwards.
GAAGAAGGTCATGAGGAGCGAGGCGATGTGCGCGCCGTCGACGTCGGCGTCGGTCATGATGACGACCTTGTCGTAGCGCAGGCCCTCGACATCGAAGCCGCGGCCGACGCCCGTGCCCAGCGCCGTCACGAGGTCTTGAATTTCCTTGTTGGCCTTGAGCTTGTCCGCCGTGGCGCTCGCCGCGTTGAGGATCTTGCCGCGGAGCGGCAGCACCGCCTGGCTGTCTCTGTTCCGCGCCTGCTTGGCCGAGCCACCGGCGCTGTCGCCCTCGACCAGGAACAGCTCCGCGCCGTCCCTGCTCTGCCTGGCGCAGTCGGCGAGCTTGCCGGGCAGGCGCAGCTTGCGCGTGGCGCTCTTGCGGTCGACCTCCTTCGCCTTCTTGCGCGCGATGCGCTCGTCGGCCCGGTCGACGGCGTAGCTCATCAGCACGTCGGCCGCCGCCTTGTCCGAGGAGAGCCAGAGCTCGAAGCGGTCCTTGATCGAGCCCTCGATCGGCCGGACCAGATCCGGCACGACGAGCTTGGCCTTGGTCTGGCCCTGGAACTGCGGGTTCTTGATGAAGACCGAGAGGAGCAGATTGGCGCCGCCCAAGAGGTCCTCGGCGGTCACGGCCTGGGCCTTCTTGTTGCCCAGGCGCTCGGCATGGGCCCTGAGCCCGCGCAGGAGGCCGCCCCTGAGCCCCTGCTCGTGGCTGCCGCCGTCGGGCGTCGGGACCGTATTGCAGTAGAAGCCCGTATAGCCCGCGTCCTCGTCGGTCCAGCCGATCGCCCACTCGATGCGGCCCAGGCCATCGGCGAGGTCGCTTTCGCCGCTGAAGACGGCATCGCCCACGAGCGCCTTGTCGGCGGTCAGGGTCTCCAGGAAGTCCCTGAGGCCATTGGGGAAGTGGAAGGTCTCGCGCTCGGGCACGGTCGGGTTGGGCCCGAGCGCCTCGGCGTCGGCGCTCCAGCGAATCTCGACGCCGCGATAGAGATAGGCCTTGGAACGCGCCATGCGGTGCAGGCGGTCGGGCCGAAAGCGGTGGCCATGGACGAAGATCGTCGGGTCAGGACGAAAGCGCACCCGCGTGCCGCGGCGGTTGGGGGCCGCCCCGACCTCGGCGAGTGGCCCATCGGGGACGCCTCGATGGTAGGTCTGGCGAAAGAGGCGCCGGCCCCGCACCACCTCGACCTCGAGCTCATCCGCGAGAGCGTTCACGACGGAGACGCCGACGCCGTGCAGGCCGCCGGCCGTAGCGTAGGCCCCTTCCTTGAACTTGCCACCCGAATGCAGCGTCGTGAGGATGACCTCGAGCGCCGACTTGCCGGGGAACTTGGGATGCTCGTCGGTGGGGATGCCGCGGCCATTGTCGCTCACCGTCACAGCACCATCGGCGCCCAGGTGCAGCTCGATCCGATCGGCATGGCCGGCGACCGCCTCGTCCATCGCGTTGTCGAGCACCTCGGCGACGAGGTGGTGGAGTGCCGTCTCGTCGGTGCCGCCGACATACATGCCCGGCCGGCGTCGGACGGGCTCCAGCCCTTCGAGGACCTCGATGTCGGCAGCAGAATAGGCCTCGCCGCCACGGCTCAGCCCGGATCTTGAGGCGGGGTTTGAAAAAAGGTCTTCCATGTATCTGTTCTTAGATGATTTTTTCGGCATCCGCTAGCCGTCACCAAAGCGCGCCATGGTGGCGTTCGGCAAGTGGCTAGCACGCAAGGATTGAATAGGCGGGCGGTGTCGGAATGCTCAGCAGCCGTAGACGAGATGCTCCACCGGATGCGGCGTGCCGGCGATGACATCGATCTCGTCGCGCTTGAGAGCGACATAGGCGGCGATCAGCTCGGCCGGCACCGCGTCACCCGCGAACAGGCTGTGGGTGGCGTCTTCGAGGGCTTCGAGCGCCCGCGGCAGGTTGGAGACGCAGCGCTCCAGTCCCGCCGCGTCGTCGACATCCAGATCGTAGACGTTGCGGTCGGCGGGCTCGCCCGGGTCGATCGCCTGCACGATCCCATCACGCACGGCGAGCAGGATGCCGGCGATCGCCAGATAGGGGTTGGCGAGCGGGTCGGGAAAGCGCAGCTCGATGCGCTTTTCTTCAGGCCGCGCGGCGGCGGGGATGCGGATCGCCGTCGAGCGGTTGTGCGCGCCGAAGCCCAGCATGGCGGGCTCCTGGCGACCGAGGCGGAGGCGGCGATAGCTGTTGGTGGACGGGTTGGTGAAGGCGTTGAGCGAGGGCGTGTGGCGGAGGAGGCCACCGATGGCATGGAGGCAGGTCGCCGACAGATCCGCATAGCCCTGCCCTGCGAACAACCACTGGCCATCGCGCTCGAGGGCGATGTGCAGATGCAGACCCGAGCCCACGACGCCAGCGAGCGGCAGCGGGAGGAACGAGGCGACCTTGCCATAAGCGCGGGCGACGCTGTCGATGGCGTGTCGCGCGATCTGCAGGTGATCGGCCATCGTCAGCGCATCGGCCGGACCCAAGCGGATCTCGCACTGCCCTGGGCCGTGCGAGGCCTGATGCGTCAGCCCGCGAACGCCCAGACCCGCGAGCACGCTCACCATCTCGGCACGCAGATCGGCGAGCGTGTCGTGCGGCTGGCCCGCGAGATAGTGCTGCTGTTGGGCGCCGGACATCAGCTCAGTGGCAGGTTCCACCTTGAACCCGAGCGCCTGCGCGTCCTGCGTCAGCTCGAGCCGGTCGAAGAGGTAGAAAACGATGTCGGCTGCAATGTGAAACTGCTCGGCGATCCCGCTCTCGCGCACCTCCGCCAACGTCCGCTTCAGCGCCGAGCGGGGGCAGCGCTCATAGCCCTGCCGGGTAGCGGGGTCGACCACGTCGGCGATGCAAGCGAGCGTCGGTTGGGCGGTGAACGGATCGGCCCAGGTCCGCATCGGGTCGGGCAGGAGCGCCAGATCACTCTCGTCGAGGTCACGCCAGCCGGCGATGGCAGAGCCGTCGAACAGGCGAAAGCGCTCGAAATCCTCCGCAGCGACCGTGGCCACGTCGAAGGAGAGATGGCGCCACGCGCCCAGCAGGTCCGTGAAGCGCAGGTCGAGCGCCTGGGTCCCCGTTTCGGTCAGGCGGTCGGCGAGCGCGTGGTTGTCAGACATTCAGCCTCCCCTTCGCGACAGTCCTAGCCAACGAAAGGCAGGCTTGAAAAGGGGCCGCCGGCACGCGCGGCCGAACCGCGCCAGCCCGATCGGCGGGGTTCGCACAGGCAAACCAGCAGGTCGCCCGGCGGGCGAATCGGCGCCGCCGGGCTGACGGGATCAGCAGTCGTAGTAGATCTCGAACTCGTGGGGGTGCGGGCGCAACCGCATCGCATCGACGTCCGCGCCCTTGAGTTCGATGTAGCTGTCGATGAAGTCCTTCGTGAAGACCTCGCCTTCGAGGAGGAACTCGTGGTCCGACGCAAGCGAGTTCAAGGCACCCTCGAGCGAGTGTGGCACGCGTGGCAGCTTGGCCTCCTCCTCCGGCGGCAGATCGTAGATGTTGCGATCGGCGGGATCGCCCGGATCGATCTGGTTCTTGATGCCGTCGAGGCCGGCCATCAGCATCGCGGAGAAGGCGAGGTAGGGATTGCACGACGGGTCCGGGCAGCGGAACTCCAGGCGCTTCGCCTTGGGGCTGTCCGAGTACATCGGGATGCGTACCGCCGCCGAACGGTTGCGCAACGACCAGACGAGGTTGACCGGCGCCTCGAAGCCCGGAACGAGCCGATGGTAGGAGTTGGTCGTCGGCGCGGCGAAGGCAAGGATCGCCGGCGCGTGCTTGAGGATGCCACCGATATACCAGAGGCAGAGCTGCGACAGGCCGCCGATGCCGGTCTCGTCCGCCATCAACGGCTTGCCGTCCTTCCAGATCGACTGGTGGCAGTGCATGCCCGAGCCATTGTCGTTGAACAGCGGCTTCGGCATGAACGTGGCCGTCTTCCCGTAGGCTTTGGCCGTGTTCTTCACGACGTATTTGTACTTCATCTGTGCGTCGGCCATCTCGACCAGCGGCGCGAACTTCATGTCGATTTCGCACTGACCGGAGGTCGCGACCTCGTGGTGGTGGCACTCGACGGTCAGGCCGATCTCCGCCATCAACAGCGCCATCTCCGAGCGGAGGTCCTGTAGCGTGTCACTCGGCGCGCAGGGGAAATAGCCTTCCTTGGCCCGGATCTTGTGGCCGAGGTTCGGCATCTCGTCTTCGACGCTGTTCCAGTGGGCCTCGTTCGAATCGACGCTGAAGGTGCCGTAGTTGGTGCCGGTGCCGTAGCGAACGTCATCGAATACGAAGAATTCGGCTTCGGGGCCAAAGTACGCGGTATCGCCGACTCCCGACGACATCATGTACTCGATGGCCTTCTTGGCCACGCCACGCGGATCGCGGCTATAGAACTCCTTCGTAATCGGATCGAGGATGTCGCAGACCATCACCAGCGTCTTGTGCTTGGTGAACGGGTCGATGAATGCGGTGGCCGCGTCCGGGAGCATGACCATGTCGGACTCCTGGATCTCCTGGAAGCCGCGGATCGAAGAGCCGTCGAACCCCATGCCCTCGGTGATGGCCTCCTCGTCGAAGGTCTGCACCGGAAACGACGTGTGCTGCCAGGTGCCCGGCACGTCGGTGAAACGTAGATCGACGATCTGCACGTCGTGGTCCTTGATCGCCTGCATCACGTCGGCGGCGGTCTTACAACCCAAAGCCATGGATTGACCCTTTCATTCTTGGGTACACAGCAGGATAGGTGCCCGCGCGAGCGCGCGCGGAGGACGATCGGCGCGGCGTCCGATCATCGATGGCGGCGAGCGCGCGGCTCAGAGCGCGTCGGCGCCGCGTTCTCCGGTGCGGATGCGGATGACCTCACCGACGTCGCAGATGAAAATCTTGCCGTCGCCGATCCGATCGGTCTTGGCCGCGGCTTGAATGGCCTCGACGGCGCGATCGACGATCTCGTCCTCGACGACGAGCTCGATCTTCACCTTCGGCAGGAAATCGACCACGTACTCCGCGCCGCGGTAGAGTTCCGTGTGGCCTTTCTGACGGCCGAAGCCCTTGACCTCGCTGACGGTCATGCCCTTCAGGCCGACCTCCTGCAGCGCCTCCTTCACCTCGTCCAACTTGAAGGGTTTGATGATCGCCTCGATCTTCTTCATGCAGCACTTCCCGTCGAAGAGCGTGTGTGGTTCCGCCCAAAAGCTGACGCGTTCCGAGCATCATCCGTGCCAACTTTTCGGACCCGGGCGGTCACCTCGGTTGCGCAATCTCTAAGCAGTGCGGCCGACGCAGAAACGCCTAAAACCTAGGCAAACTGCCCAACAGGCGGGCAACCGCGTGCGGCGTCGGCAGTTGACGTTGAGGCACCTTTCCGGCACACACCCGCGATCGATGGCGGGCGTAGCTCAGTAGGTTAGAGCGCCAGATTGTGGCTCTGGAGGCCGGGGGTTCAAGTCCCCTCGCTCGCCCCAAACAAATCAAAGAGTTAGCGACTATCCTGCTCACACGCTTCCCTGGAGCGATCGAGATGTGAGCGGTTTGTGAGCCTGCCTTCTTGGACCGATGTACCAGTTCGATACCCGTCCTTGAGCACCGCGCCGTTCAGCATTCCGCGCCACTAAATGAACAAAACCGGAAAACGAAAGACGAAGGGCCAACGGCATCACTATCTGCCCGAATTTTACATCAAGACTTGGTGTGCGCCCGACGGCGAACTCTGTGAGTACTCAAAGCCGTATAATAATATCGTCAAATGTCATAGACGCGCTCCCAAAGGCACGGGATACGTGCATGGTCTGTACAAGTTAACTGGTGCGTCACCTGAAATTCAAAATCGATTTGAGGAAGTACTTCTTAAACGTGCAGATAACGACGCCTCTGATGCCTTAAAAATATTGCTTTCATTGGAAAACTCAGCTTGGGACGACCGGCGTAGAATTGGATGGTCCCGCTTTGTTCTGTCATTGACGGTGAGAATGCCTACTGACGTTGCACTGATAAAGTCTGCAGTTTCGGAGCAGTTGACTTCGGGTGACCCCATTGTCGAGAGCTCATATCAGCAGTTCAGACGAGAAAGTGATCCCCAAAGCGCTAAAGAGTACTTTTCAGCTATTGGAGAGAAAACACCTGATATTCTGCGAAATGAGGGATTTCGCGTATTGTCTAGACTTATTCAGCACGAAGAACTTGAAGAACGAATTGCAAATAGGTTTTGGTTTGTGATCAAAACGGAAGCAGCTCGACACTCTATTCTTACTTTTGATGATCCGATACTGTGGTGCAATGATTTCCCGACTGCGAGCCCTGTTCTGATGGTGCCAATCGGACCGCGAGACATTTTCGTTGCGGCTCATGATAAACATGAGGCTCGCGTTTTTGGTGCAATCTCGCCAAGTAGTCTGACCGTTTACGTTAATCGGAAGATTACTGAAGGAGCGCGGCACATTGTCGTTGGAACAGATGACAAACAGCTACGCTTTGTTCAGAACCACATGGGAAAGTGCCTTCGCCCGCGCGAACTTCAGAGAATCTGGCAGTCCAGGCAAGAGGAGCTCCGCCGACTCTCGGTGCGTGCCCCCATGGAATGACCTTCGAGGCATACGGAGTAGCGGCTAACTTCACTGAACCTCACTGTTCGGCGAAGAAGCCCGGCTGGAGCTCAACGGGGATGCCGGTCGCATCGATTTCGGCGATCGTAAGGGGCCCGCCGAAGCCGACGCGGCGCTGGTCGTCCGTAAGCTTGCGATACTGCAGCGCGGCTAGGGCGGCGACGCTCTCGATCGACGGCTCAAGGTGGGCAAGCCGGACCACCACATCCCGCTCTTCGTCGCTCAGCATGGCCCATTGGGGCTTGGTCCCGAGCTGGGAGAAGGGTCGCTCGGGAGCAGCAAGGCTCATCAACGCCCGCGCCTTTGCTAGTGAAGCTATCCGCTCACCTCGCTGTAGAATCGCCAGAAGGAGGCAGAGGCGTGGGCGAACGGGATGCGCGAGAGCGGCCTGAAAGAGAAGTTGCAGCTTTCAACGGCTAGGTCGGCAAGGTGCAGATAGCCGACGTGCCCACCATCATCTGTTTCGTCTCAAACCCGCAGTTTCCCGACTTGTGACGCCAACACCGCGAACGCTGGATCGAGATGCCGTGGCTTCGGATCAAACTCGCCACGAGCGGCCATCCCGCTCGCCGACGCGGAGGGGCGCTCTCGGCCCAATGTGCCACACGGCTTTGATCAAAGATTCTCCGCCGCGGATGCGATTTGCGACGGCCTATGGCGCTGAACAGCGGAGCTGTCGTCATATCAACGCGATCAGACGACAGGGTCCGCCAGTCCCACCCTGGTGCTTTGGTGCGCCGACAATCAACGTGGCGCCGGTGGCGGGTAGCATATCCAGGTTGGCCATATTCTCTAATGCCCAGCGATTCGCCGGCAGCCATGTGTAGTGGGTTATGAAGTCGGTTGACGGCCCGTAGTCGATCGACAACGTGTCGACGCCGATGCCCGCCACCTCGGCCTCCTCGAGCAGCATCTGAACCGCCTCTACATGAAAGGCGGGAAAGTGCATCGTGCCGGAACTATCGGCATTGCGGAACGCGGGCGAGCCGAGCCGCGCCTGCCAGCCCGCATTCTGCGCGACGCAGGCGCCCCGGGGGATGGGCCCGTTTTTCGCGACCCACGCCCTTAGGTCGTCCGGCGTAACCTGGGCGTCGGCATCTTCGCTCGCCCTCTCCCGTATATCCACAACAGCAAGCGGGCAGACCAGAGTCTCGACCGGTACCTGGTCGATTGAGGCGCCGCCATCGGTAAAATGGAGCGGCGCGTCGATATGTGTTCCAGTGTGCTCGTTTGTGCGGAGCATTTTCAGATTGAAGCTGTTGTCTGCGTAGGTGAACACGTCCTCGTCAAAGAACTGCTGTTCCCCGAAGTACGTCGGGAAGTCGTAAGTCAGCGTATGGGTCAGGTCGACGACGCGACTCGCTGCTTGTGCAAGTGCGAGGCGCGGTGCCATGGCTGAGGAGGCGGCGATCGCCGCACCGGCCAAGGCCGAGTCGCGAAACAGGTCGCGCCGGCTGAGCGCCTTGCGCTTGACGTACTCGACGATGACGGGATGGCACACAACGAGTCTCCACGCGTTGGATTTCGGGCTGGCCGTGGGCCGTGAAGCCGGCCGTCACCGGAGCCAACTGAAACCGGAGTTGCGGAGAAGGTAGATCGCGGGGTTCTTGCCCGCAACACGCGCCGCCGGCCGCGGATGGTCGTCAATCGGCTCGCGGAGTAGCCGACGATCATGCCCATGACGATGAGCACGCCCAAGACGACCACGGGCACGACCACCATCATGAAGGCGTCGACCCGCACGCCTGGCTCGATCCGGTGAACGCCCAAGTGTGGCTCGACGCGATGGCGGCTGCTCTGTCCACCGCCGATCCGTCTAACGCATCGACCTATTTCGAGAACGCGGCGGCGGGCAAGGCCGAGTTGGACGAGCTGATCGGCGAACTCGACGCAGATCTGGAGCCGCTGCATGGCGCTGACTTCGTCGTGTTCCACGACGGCTATCACTATTTCGAGGATCGGTTCGGCATGGAGGCCGCCGGCGCCATTTCGCTCGGCGACGCAGCGGCACCGAGCCCGGCGAGGGTCGGCGAGATCCGTGACGCTAT
>JANQNY010000078.1 GCA_028279345.1 Geminicoccaceae bacterium | reverse complement strand
TCGGCGGCAACCGTCTGGGTGCGCCGGGCACGCCTCCCCTGCGCCGCGCGGACGTCGTCGCCGTCGCCGAGGGCGCGAGCGTCGAGGCGACCGGCGGCGAGGCCGGCGGTAGTGTGATCGTCTGGTCCGAGCAAGCTACTCAGGTCGACGGCGAGATCGCCGCTGAGGGCGGTACGGCGGGCGGCTTCATCGAGACCTCGAGCCGCAGTCAACTCGGCATCGGCGACACGGCGAGCATGCGACCGGGCGCCGGCGGCCAGTGGCTGCTCGACCCGCGCGATATCATCATCGCCAATCGGGGCGCCAGTACGTTCGTGCCACCGCCCGGGACGACGCCCTACGTCATCAGCCGCCGCGCCATCCGCGACACGCTGAATACCGGAAGCGACGTCACGATCACGACGCTCCAGCCCGCATCGACCATGCCGGGCGACATATTGGTCAACGCCGCAATCGACTGGACGGGCGCTGGCAACCTCGAGCTCATCGCCGATCGCGACGTCCGCTTGAACCAGCAGGTCCGAACCCGCGGGACGGGCAGCTTCAGCGTCAATGCCGGCCGCGATCTTGTGGTCAACCGGACGGTCCGCGCCGATGCGACCGGCTCGATCAGCCTGATAGCCTCTGGCGGGGACCTCGTGGCGACCGACGCCCAAGCGCTAAATCTGCAGATTCGCGCAAACGAGGGAGACGTGAGCCTGCTCGCACCAGCAGGGTCGGTGCGCCTCGGGCGACGTCCCGGCGCCGGGAACAACATCCAGGTCTACTCCAGCCGCGGCGCTGTCGACATCAGTGCGGCTGACGACATCGTGCTGCAGGGCGGCACGCGCCCAGGTACCTGGGTCCGCGTGGGCCGCGGCGGCAATGCTTCGGACGTAACCTTGGCGGCGAGCCGGATCACCGTCTCGGGCGGCCGCGTGCGCGACAGCTTTGCCGAGGTTGTGAGCGGTCCCGGCGGCTCGGTGACGCTGGCCGCTACCGAGAGCATCACGATCAGCGACACCCGCCGTTGTCTGGGAGACCCCGCGTGCGGCGGAAGCCCCGGGTTCGTTCAAGCGCGCAATGGCGCAAGCCTAGACATGGACGCACCGATCCAGACGTGGGATGGCGTCGTGCGTTCGGGTCCGGCGGCCAGTGGCGGTGACGTTCGGTTGGCCGGCGCGATCACCGCAAACGTCCGTCCCGAGTTCTCGCTCGACGAGAACAACAGCTTCACCTTCGAGGACGACGCCGCGACCGGCGCGCCATCGTCTTACACATCGACGCTCCCGCTGTCCGTTACGACATCCGGCACGGGCACGATCACCAGCAACGCGCCCATTTCGGCCGAGCAGGTGACGTTGACCGCCGAAGAAGAGGTCGCGCTCGGGCCGAACGGAACGATCGAGGGTACCAGATCGGACGACGCCATCGTCATCGCGGCTGGACGCAGCTTCGCCAACAACGCCGGCGCCGGCGCGCTGACGACGCCCGCGGCCGGCGCCCGCTGGCTCGTCTACATCGACACCTTCGCCGGGCTGACCGGCACCGAGCCCGAACCGCGCGAGTTCGACCTGTACGGCCGCTCGTTCACTGCGGACCCGCCGCCGAGCCTCGCCGGCTTCGCGGGCAACCGTCTCGTCTACGCGGAGACGCCGACCCTCACGATCACCGGCGATGACGGCGTCAAGACCTTCGGCGACACCTTCACGCCGAGCTTTTCGGTGACCGGCCTGCGCGACGGCGACAGCCTCGACACCGCCCTCGACAGTGGACCGACGGCGTCGAGCGCCGGCGCGCCCGCCGCGGCGCCGGTGGGAAGCTACCCGGTGATCGTAGCCGCCGCGGCATCGCTTCAGGGCTACGATCTGGACCTCGTGGACGGCACGCTCGTCGTACAAGCGGAGCCGCCACCTCCACCACCGCCTCCACCGCCGCCTCCGCCGCCGCCCATACCTCCCGACGAGGTCGACGAGTTTGCCGCCATCGCCGACGAGGCCAACGCGGCGATCGAATCGTTCCAGGTCGGCGTGCCGCCCGTGACGCCGGGCGACGCGAGTTTCCGGACGACCCTGACCGAGGCCTCGGCCGCCGGTGCGGATGCGTTCCGGCTCACCTTCTCCCTGGGCGAATCGGTCCAGCAGGTCCCGATCGACACGGCTGGGCTCGGGGCGATCGCTCCGGACGCGGGCACCGAGAGCCCCGAGGGCACGCAAGCCGGGGACCTCGCGGCGATCGAACCCGGCACCGGCCCCGGCACGCCATCGGAGGCCGCGCCGGTCGTCGGCTGTGGCGGTGCGGTCAACGTGGGGCCACTCGCCAGCGGCTGTGGTCGAACCACGATCGTCGACAATTTCTGGTCGTCCATCGAAGGCGGAACCGAACCGTGACACGATCCTTCGTTGCCGCCGTCGGCATCACGCTCGCCGCGGCGACATCGAGTGTCTCCGCGCAACAGCTTCCACCGGCGGGCGTCATATCGCCAGAGTTCCAGCGGCGCGCCTTGGAGCCGGAGCGCGCACCGCTTGCCGAGCCTACCCCCGAGGTCCCGACGCCCGAGCCGCTCGAGCCGCGGCCGGTGGAAGGCGAGACGTTCCCGCTCGGGGGCATTGTCCTCGAGGGCGCGACGGTGCTCGACGAGGCCGAACTGCGTCCGCTCTGGCAACCGTTGATCGGCACTGAGGTCAACCTGGCGACCTTGGACGAGGTCGCGGCGCGTATCACGGCCGCCTACCGGGCGGAAGGCTACGTCCTCACGCAAGCGCTCGTTCCGGCCCAGACGATCGACGCCGATCGCGTCGTGCTCATCCAAGTCGTCGAGGGTTTCATCGATCAGGTGGAGGTCAGCGGCGGCAAGCCTTCGGACCAGGCGATCGCCGAACGGCTGCTGGCGCCGGCCGCCGAGGATCGCCCATTGCAGCTCGGTGATCTCGAGCGTGGCGTGCTGCTTTCCCGCGATACGCTGCGCGGTTCCGTGGAAACCGTGCTACAGCCTTCGCCCGACGTGTTCGGTGCGGCCGACCTTGAGGTGCTGATCGAGCCCCAACCGTTCGATGGTTTCGCGGTTATCGACAATCGTGGCTCTCGCCTGCTCGGTCCGTGGATCGCTCGGGGCGGGCTCGGCGCCAACAACACGCTCGGCTTCGGTGAGCGCTTGGAGGTGCTGGGCGCAGCCTCCCTCGACACACCGCGCCTCTGGTTCGGCCAAGTCGCCGGAATCCTGCCCATCGCGGCGCTTGACGGAACCTGGTTCGATGGCGGGCGGGTCGGTCTTCGTGCCGATGCCATCCGCACCGAGCCGGATCTGGACGAGGTCATCGTCGACGACTTCAGCACGATACAGCGCGAGTACAACGTCAACGCCGACTTCGTCGTGCCCTTCATCCGCAGCCGTGCCTCCAACCTGTTCGGCGCGCTCGCCATCAACTGGCGCGACAGCACCGCCGACACGAAGTTCTTCGGCACCGACCTCGGCACCGAGACCGACCGCTTGCTCTCGATCACCCCCCGCGTCACCTACGACTGGGCCGATCGCTGGGGCGGCGTCAGCGAGGTGCTGGTGGAGTGGCGACAGGGCATCCGGATCGACGGCGTCACGCAGGTCGATGCCACCGGTCCGGTAGCGCCCGCCGACGACTTCACCGCCTTCGGCGGTTTGGCGCAGCGCATCCAGCGCCTCGGCAACTCGAACTGGTCGCTGCTGGGCAAGTTCATCTGGCAGTACGGTGCCACCACCCTGCCGGTGTCGGAGCGCTTCGCGCTGGGCGGCGAAGCCCTCGGTCGCGGTTTCGCGCCCGGCAACACCACGGGCGACAGCGGCTATGGCGGGCGGCTCGAGCTGCGCTACCTGGCGGAGTTCCCCGAGGTCGCCGGACAACAGATCGCGAGCACTTTTTACGGGTTCGGCGACTGGGGCACCGCCGTTGACCGGTCGACACTCCGTGACGGCGACAAGCGGCAGCAGCTGGGCTCGATCGGCTTGGGCGCCCGTGTCGACATCACCGATTCCTTCACGTTGACACCCGAGGTCGTCCGCCAGGTTGCCGGCCAGGCTTTCGACACCAGCGACCCGGACCTCGAAACACGCTTCCTCTTCGGTGCCGTCGCTCGCTTCTAGCTTCTTTGCCCCTTCGCGCGTCTGGGCCCGGCAAACCAGCGAAGGCTCCTCATCAGCATTCGGACGGGTGACGCGCAACACCGAAGCCGCGATTGCCGGCGTTCGTGCAGATCGACCTGACCCTCACCTCTTCTCCACTCAGCAGCCGCGGCGGCTAGCCTCTTGGCTGCAGCTCGAACGGTCGCGGTCGACGTCTTACTTGCAGTAGCGCCTAATCCTCACGCATGCCCGGCAGATAGCCGCCGGCAAGGGCCGCGCAGGCGGCCAGCAACACCACGGCCAAGAGCACGCCCAACAGGATGAACGCCTCGAGGCCAACGAACATCGAGCCCACGACGAGGGCGAGTGCAACGACGAGCGCGAGCTCCGTCCGCGTCACCGTCAGCTTTTCGCCGTTGAACTCGTTCTCGCTCATGTGAGGCGTCTCCGGGCGCTCGTGTCACGATCGTTCGTTTCTAGCTGGGCCCGCCGACGCCGTCAGCTGGCGAAAGAGCGTGCTTCCGGCCGCTGCTTCGAGGCCTTGGGGGCGGCGCCCCGGCTCTGCTATAGGTCCTGCACGTTGCACGGCAGCACCAAGGTCCCTGATGGCCGGCCACAGTCAGTTCAAGAACATCATGCACCGCAAAGGGCGGCAGGACGCCCGGCGGGCCAAGGTCTTCACCCGGCTCTTGCGGGAAGTCCAGGTTGCCGCAAAGCTGGGCCTACCCGACCCGGCGATGAATGCACGCCTCAGGATGGCGATCCTGGCAGCGCGGGCCGAGAACGTGCCCAAGGACCGGATCGAGAATGCCATCAGCAAGGGCTCGGGCGGCGGCGGTGAGGACCTCGAGGAGATCCGCTACGAAGGCTATGCGCCGGGCGGCGTAGCCGTCATCGTCGAGGCGCTGACGGACAACCGCAACCGCACAGCCTCGGACATTCGCGCCGCCTTTGCCAAGCTCGGCGGCTCGCTCGGTGAGACAAACTCCGTGAGCTTCCAGTTCGATCGGATCGGCGAGATCCGCTTCGCGGCCGAGGTGGGTGATGCTGACATGGTGCTGGAGGCGGCGGTAGAGGCCGGCGCCGAGGACTGCACAAGCGATGACGAGTGCCACGAGATCACCTGCGCCGCCGACGCCCTCAACACCGTCCGCGAAAGCCTGGAGGCACGGCTCGGTGCGCCCGAGCACGCCATCCTCGCCTGGCGCCCGCAAGTGAACGTGCCCGTCGAGGGCGACACCGCGCAGACCGTCGTGCGCCTGCTCGAGACCCTCGACGACAATGACGACGTGCAGCGCGTCGTGGCCAACGCGGAGTTCCCCGACGAACTCCTCGAGCGGCTGGCCTCCTGAGCACCGTGAGGGCGCCATCCGCCGCGGACGAGCTGCCGAACGCACCGGCGGCGGCGCGCAATCAGGCGCCGCTCACCGAGGCCCTCAGGCGCCTGCTGCCGGAGCACGGGAGCGTGCTCGAGGTCGCGAGCGGCACCGGTCAGCATGCAGCGCATTGGGCCGGCCGCTTTCCCGGGCTCGACTGGCAACCGTCGGACGGCGACCCCGAGGCGATGCGCGCCATCGAGGCATGGCGGCGCGCGGCAGACCACCCCAATCTCCGGGCCCCGCAGCTCCTGGATGTCGGCGATCCGGATTGGCCGAGCCAAGTCGACAGCCCGTTCGCCGCCGTGGTCTGCGTGAACCTTCTCCACATCTCGCCCTGGCCGACGACCGAGCAGCTCCTGGCCGGCTGCAGCCGCGTGCTGCAGCCGGGCGCTCTGCTCATCATCTATGGCCCGTTCGCTGAGCACGGCGTGCTAACGCCCGAGAGCAACGTCGCTTTCGACCGTTCGCTCAGAAGCCGGGACCCGGCTTGGGGCATCCGCGACCTCGACGCCGTCCGCGAGACCGCCAGCCAGCACGGGCTCGAGCTGGAGGACCAAGTGGCCATGCCGGCCAACAACCGTGTGCTCGTCATTCGCAATGTCGGTGCCGATGGCGGGTAGGACGATCCGGCTGATCGGCCTCGATCCGGGCCTCACCCACACTGGCTGGGGTGTCGTCGAGAGCCAGAACGACCGCTTGCGTTTCGTCGCGTCGGGGCGGGTGTCGCCGCCGGGCGCGGGCGGGCTCGCCGATCGGCTGGACGCGCTCTATCGCGAGCTGCAGGGCATTCTGGAAGCGCAAGAGCCAGCAGCAGCGGCGGTGGAGGAAACGGTCGTCAACGTCAACCCGGGTTCCTCGCTCAAGCTCGGCCATGCCCGCGGCGTCGTCCTCCTTGCCGCCGCTCATGCCGGCCTCGCCGTGCACGAATACGCCGCCAAGACGGTCAAGCGCGCGCTGGTCGGTACCGGCGGCGCCGACAAGTCGCAGGTGGCCGCGATGGTGCGCCGCCTGTTGCCCACCGCCGGAACGCTCAGCGCCGATGCCTCGGACGCCCTCGCCGTGGCGCTCTGCCACGCACATCACGCGCAGACGACGGCACGCCTGCGCACCCGGACCATGCTTTGATCGCGCGGCTCAGGGGCACCGTTGCGGAGATCGGCGACGACACCCTCGTCGTCGATGTCGCGGGCGTCGGCTATCTGGTGCAAGCTTCGCCGCGGCTCCTGCGCGCACTGCCGGCGGCCGGCGGCACGGTCGAGCTGGTGATCGAGATGCTCGTGCGCGAGGACGCGATCACGCTGGTGGGCTTCACGACGCCGCGCGAACGAGGCCTCTTCAAGCTCCTCCAGGGCATCCAGGGAGTGGGCTCGAGGCTCGCGCTGAGCCTTATCGGCACCCTCGAGCCCGAAGCCTTCGAGCGCGCGATCGTCGCGGGCGACCGGGCTGCGTTGACCGCTGCACCAGGCGTCGGTCCGCGGCTCGCGCAACGAATCCTCACCGAGCTCAAGGACCGCATGGGCGCCGCACTGGCGGCACCGACAATGGCGTCCGGGGTCGCCAGGGCTGCCGCGGGTCCGAGCGAAGATGCGGTGACGGCCCTGGCGCAGCTCGGCTATGGCCGCAGCGAAGCGCTGGTGGCGGCGCAGAACGCGATCGCTGAGCTGGGCGATGGCGCGGAGCTGGCCGCCATCTTGCGGCGCGCCCTGCAGCTCTTGGGGACCCAGCGTGGCTGAGCGGCTCATCGACGCCGACGGACAGGACACCGATCAGGACCTCTCGCTCCGGCCCCAGCGGCTTGCCGAGTTCATCGGCCAAGCGCAGGCGCGCGCCAATCTTCGCGTCTTCATCGAGGCCGCGCACAGTCGTCGCGAGGCGCTCGACCACGTCCTGTTCGCAGGCCCGCCCGGGCTCGGCAAGACCACGCTCGCGCAGATCGTCGCCGCCGAGCTGGGTGTCGGCTTCCGGCTCACCTCGGGCCCGATCATCGTGCGTGCCGGTGATCTCGCGGCGTTGCTGACCAACCTGCAGCCGCGCGACGTCCTATTTATCGACGAGATCCATCGCCTCAGCCCCCAGGTCGAGGAGATCCTCTACCCCGCGATGGAGGACTTCCAGCTCGACCTCATGATCGGCGAAGGGCCGTCCGCACGCTCGGTGCGCATCGACCTGCCGCCCTTCACGCTGGTCGGCGCCACCACCCGGACGGGTCTGCTGACGACGCCGCTGCGTGATCGCTTCGGCATCCTCACCCGGCTCGACTTCTACACTGTCGAGGAGCTGCAGGAGATCGTCGAGCGCGGTGCGGCGCTCTTGGGCTTCGAGCTTGCCGGTGACGGCGCACGTGAGATTGCTAGGCGCGCCCGCGGCACGCCCAGGGTCGCCACCCGCCTCCTCCGTCGGGTGCGTGATTTTGCCACCGTCGATGGCTCAGGACCCGTGACCGCGGCGGTCGCAGACCAGGCGCTCAAACGCCTAGACGTCGACGAGCGCGGCCTCGACCGCTTGGATCGGCGCTATCTCGAGGCGATCGCCGAGCACTACGGTGGCGGGCCCGTGGGTGTGGACACGCTCGCCGCTGCGCTTGCCGAGCAACGGGACACGTTGGAGGACGTGATCGAGCCGTTCCTCCTCCAGCAGGGCTTCCTGCAACGAACGCCGCGCGGGCGGGCGCTCACCCGCAGCGCCTGGGAGCATCTCGACCGTCGGCCGCCACCGAGCAGCGCTGACCGGGATCTCTTCGAGCCGTGAGCGGAGCACCGACGCCACTCGTCCACCGCTGGCCGGTGCGCATCTACTTCGAGGACACCGATGCGGCCGGGATCGTCTACCACGGGCGCTATCTGAACTTCTGCGAGCGGGCGCGTACCGAGTTCCTGCGGGCGCTCGGCCTGGACCATCCGCGTCTGCTTGCAGAGCATCAGAGCATCTTCGTAGTGCGCCGGGTGAGGCTCGACCTGCGCCGCCCGGCGCACCTCGACGACCGGTTGACCGTCGTCAGCTCGGTCCATCGTGCCCGCGGCGCGAGCGTGGACTTCGAGCAGCGCGTCGAGCGCGCGGACGAGCTGATCGCCACCGCAATGATCGACCTCGCGGTGGTCAACCCGGAGCTGCGCCCTCGGCGGCTACCGCCCGCACTGACAACGCTGCTCGCGGGCTGCACGCTGTCGTGACCGGATGCGAGCGGGCCTTGACAGAGGTTCGAAAAGCGCGCTTCAAGCGCGCTTGGATGTCGAAGTCCGACTTTAACGACTGAGCTCAAGTTCAAGAGCTAAGGCATTTTTTCGGAGAACGCAGGCAGCGTCGGGAGTAGCTTCAAGCATGGGCGAGAACGCGGTGACGACAGCGGTGCTCGGTGCGCAGAACGGCGTCGGCGTGTGGGAGCTGGTGGTGGCCGCCGACCCCGTGGTGAAGGCCGTCATGTTGCTGCTCGTGCTCGCCTCGGTCTGGAGCTGGATGGTCGTGTTCGACCGCGGTGCCCGCTTGGGACGCGTGCGACGGCTGGCCGGCGGCTTCGAGCGCGCTTTCTGGGGCGGCGCCGATCTCCGTGAGCTGTTCGATCGAGCGGCCACCGAGCGGCATCCGCTGGCCGCGATGTATGCTGCCGGCTTCGAGGAGTGGGACAGTGTCGAGAAGCCACGCGACCCGGCGGCACGGGGCAACCTGCTCAGGCGGGTGAGCGCGGTCATGCAGCTCACCGCCGAGCGCGAACTCAGCGGCCTCGAGCGCAATGTCGGCTCGCTCGCGACGATCGGTGCCACGGCACCCTTTGTGGGCCTGTTCGGCACCGTTTGGGGGATCATGAACAGCTTTCAGTCGATCGCGGTGAGCGAAAACACCACGTTGGCCGTGGTCGCTCCCGGTATCGCGGAGGCCCTCTTGGCCACCGCGCTGGGGCTGGTCGCGGCGATCCCGGCGGTCATCTTCTACAATCGTCTTTCGCGCGAGATCGACGCCTATGGCGACCGGCTCGGCGGCTTCGCCGAGGAGGTGGCGGTCGAGATCGACCGTCAAATGGACCGGGAGCCGCAGGAACGAGCTGCCTGACATGGCCTCTCCCGTCCGCGCCCGGACCGGTCGCAAGCGCCGCAAGGCGCGTCGGCAAATGGCGGAGATCAACGTCACGCCGTTCGTCGACGTCATGCTCGTCTTGCTCATCGTCTTTATGATCACTGCTCCCTTGCTCACCGCCGGTGTGCAGGTCGATCTGCCGCAGAGCCGCGCTGCCAGCCTCCCGGGTCAAGACGAGCCCTTGAGTGTGACGATTGCCGCCGACGGGACGATCTATGTCGGAGAATCGTCGGTAGAACTCGAACAGCTGTCCCCGCGGCTGCTGGCAATCACCGAAGAGAACCGCGAGGCGCGCATCTTCATTCGCGGCGACCGGGCGCTGAACTACGGACGCATCATGGAGGTCATCGGGACCGTGAACGCGGCAGGTTTCGGCCGTGTTGCCCTCGTCAGCCAGCCGCCAGCGCGAGATGGCTGAGCGGAGGCCTTCTTGAATCCGCGGGCGCTCGCTGCGTCGCTCCTGCTGCACGCCGGCGTCGGCGCCATCGTGCTCGTGTCGTTGCCTGGCTTCGGCGAGCGGCTCGAGATGGTCAACGTGGTCGCCGTGGACTTCGTCGAACTCTCTCAGGATGGGGACGGACCGCCGGCTATACCGGCCGAGACGGCCCCCCTGCCCGAACGCCAACCTACGCGTCGCCCGGACCCGAGCCCGCCCGATACGGAGCCCACGCCGCAACCCGCGGGCGCCCCCGAGCTTGCTGCCCGCACGCCCGAACCGGAACCGGAGCCGGAAACCGAGGCGCAGACGGAACCGGAACCCGCGCCCGAGCCGCCTCCCGAGCCAGAACCGGAACCGGAGCCTACGCCCGAACCCGAGCCCACGCCGGAGCCCGAACCTGAACCGGAGCCGGAACGCCAACCCGCGGCGGCACCGCCAGCCGAGGCTATGCTGGCGGCGATCCCCAAGCGTCGGCCCCAGGAAACCGCTATTCCGCCACGCCAATCGCCGCCGGGTCGCCCGCAACCGAACCCGGACGCCCGCCAGGAGGAGAAGACCGAGCCCGATCCGCTCGATGCGCTCTTGCAGAGCGTCGAGCAGCTCGACCGGCGGATCGAGGACGATGAGGCGCGGCCGGGCGTCGGCACCGAAGCGGCCGAGGCGCCAGAGGGCGAGTCCGCGGAGTTACGAGCGCAGCAGCTGAGCCGCATGATCTACGAGCAGATCATCGGCTGCTGGAACGTGCCGGCCGGGCTCGCTGAGTATCGAGAGGTTGGCGCCGTCTACATCCGCGTCGAGTTTTCGCCGGCTGGCGCCGTCGTGCGGACGACCGTCGAAGACGCGCAGCGGCTGCAGACCGACCGGGTGTTTCGCTCGGTCGCCGAGAGCGCGCAGCGCGCCATCTTCAGTTGCACGCCGTTGCGCGGCATGCCGCAGGACCTGCACAATCAATGGCGTGCCGCGATCATCGAGTTCCGTCCCGATCTGGTCTCCACGGGGGGATGATGGCCACCGTCCGATTGCCCTTAAGCCTCGCCGCGGCGGCGCTATTGCTCGCCGCCTGTGCCACCAGCGGCCCCACGCCGACCGGCACGGCAGCAACGCCGGCGGCGACCGGAACCACCGAGGGAGCACGACCCTCGGCGCCCGCCAACGACGCCGAGAGCGAGCGTCGGCGCGAGCTTCGGGAGATGATCCTGGCCCAGGTGGAACCCTGCCTGCGCGAGGAGCTTGCGGGCATCGAGGACCCGCGCGCCGTCGGCCCGATGGTTGTGGTGTTCGGCTTCGAGCCGACCGGAGAAGCCGTTACCGCGCAGCTCAGCGACGACGCCCTCGCCCGGTACGAAGCGGACGAGAGCTATCGCGAGGTGGCGAACGCCATCATGACCGGCGTCGTCGCCTGCGCGCCTCTAGAGAACATGCCCGCGGACGAGCATGAGGAGTGGGGCATGTTTCCCCTGGTCTTCGGCCCCTTGGAGGCCTGAACGAGATGATGCGGATCGGTCGGCGCGGGCTCCTCCAGGCGGCAGTGGTGACGCCGCTCGCAACGCCGGCGCTCGCCCAACTCACGGTGACCATCGACCGGGGCACGGTCCGTCCCCTGCCGATCGCAGTGAGCCCGTTCTATGGCGCGGACGCGGCACTGCAGGACGAGGGTCGGCGGATTGCCGAGGTCATTGCTGCCGACCTCGGCAGTTCGGGGCTCTTCCGGACGATCGACCCGCTCGCCTACATACAGTCGCCGGCGGACCTCGCGGCGTCGGGCCCGCGCTTCGCCGAGTGGCGCCCGATCAACGCCGAGGCGTTGGTGATGGGCCAGGTGAGCACGCTCGCCGGCGGCGAGCGCGTCGTGGACTTCCGGCTGTTCGACGTGTTCGCCGGCTCCGAGCTTCGCGGCCTCCGCTTCACCGGCACCGAGGCCGAGTGGCGCCGGATCGCCCACAAGATCGCCGACGAGATCTACGCGCGCATCACGAGCGAGACCGGCTATTTCGACACGCGCATCGTCTATGTCGCCGAGGACGGACCCGAGACGGCCCGCGTGAAGCGTCTCGCGATCATGGATCAGGATGGCGCCAACCACAGCTTCCTGACGCGAGGCGATGCGCTGGTGCTGACGCCGCGCTTTGCGCCCGACGGGACCACCATCGCTTATCTGACCTATGCGTATGGCCAGCCGCAGATAGCACTCATCGACACCGGCGGGAACGAGCGTCTGCTCGGCGGCTTCGAGGGCATGACCTTCTCGCCCCGCTTTTCACCCGACGGGCGTCTGCTGGCGCTGACGCTCGCAGAGGGCGGCAACTCCGATCTCTATGTCTACGATCGCCGGTCGGAGACGCGGCGGCGGCTGACCGACGGCCCTGGTATCGACACCTCGCCAAGCTTCGATCCGACCGGCGGCCAGATCGTCTTCAATTCCGACCGCGGTGGTTCACCGCAACTCTACGTGATGCCGTCGGGTGGCGGCGCGGCGCAGCGCATCAGCTTCGGCCAGGGCCGCTACGGCAGCCCGGCGTGGTCGCCGCGCGGCGACCTGATCGCGTTCGTCAATCAGCAAGGCAGCGACTTCCATATCGGCGTGATGCGGCCCAACGGCGCCGACGAGCGCTTGTTGACCCGCAGCTACATGGACGAGGGGCCGCGGTTCGCGCCGAACGGTCGTGTCGTCATCTTCTCGAGGACCGACCCGCAGCGTGGCCGAACCCGGCTCTACAGCATCGACGTCACGGGCTACAATCTGCGCGAGCTGGCGACGCCGCTCGACGCGTCCGACCCCGACTGGTCACCGCTGCGCCGATGACCAGCGGACTATTCACTCCCGCGCGCCAGAAGAATGCGCCAACCCGACGAGGAATCCCGCTCATGCGTTCGCTAGCTCTCATCCTCAGCCTGCTCGTCGTTGCCGCCTGCTCGAGCACCGAGCCCGGCGAGCCGACGCTCGACACCGCCGTGCCTTCACTCAATCAGGGCCAGGGCGCAGGCTTCAGCCCGGGCTCGCAGGCAGCGCTTCAGGCAGAGGCCGGAGACACAGTCTACTTCGCCTTCGACAGCTCGGCCATCCGAGCGGAATCGCAAGCGGTTCTGCGCCAGCAGGCCGCTTGGCTCGAAGCCAATCCGGGCGTGATCGTGACCATCGCCGGCCACGCTGACGAGCGCGGTACGCGCGAATACAATCTGGCGCTTGGCGAGCGCCGCGCCGACGCGGTTCGTTCATACCTGATCGGCATTGGCGTGCCCGGCGATCGCATCCGCACCATCTCATACGGTGAGGAACGGCCGGCCATGGCAGGCGACAACGAGCAGGCCTGGGCCGCCAATCGTCGGGCGGTGACTACCGTCGGCGCCGTGAGCTGAACTTGCGTCCGATGGCGCGCGGGGCGCTCTTCCTCTGTCTCTTGTTGCTCACCGCGCCCACGGCCCGCGCCCAGGACCAAGCGGGTATCGCCGAGCTCATCCTCCGCCTGCAGGTGCTCGAGGAGGAGCTGCGCGGGCTGCGCGGCGAAGTGGAGACGCAACGCTTCCGACAACAGGAGTTGGAAGCACGGGTGCGCGAGCTCACCGGGGCGCCGGCACCCGCCTCCCCCGCAGCCCCGGGCAGTCGCGACGACCCGGCGCTTGGCGGCACCGGAACGCTCGGCGGAACGTCGGGAGGCCCAGAGCTCGCGCTAGATACGCCGACGCAGACGCCCGGAGCAACGGCAGCGCCGGTGACGCCTTCGGGTGCCGGTCTGAGTGAGGGCATGGCGCTCCTTCAGGCGGGGCGCTATGCCGACGCGCGCACGGTGCTCAACGGTTTCGTCGATGCGAACGAACAGGCTGGCAGCGCACCTGAAGCGGCCTTCTGGTCCGCGGAGACCCTGTTCTTCGAAGGGCGCTACGACGAGGCGGCGAGTGCTTTTGCCGCGAACTATCGGCGCTTCGGCGAGGAGGCGCCGCGCGCGCCGGACAGCCTGCTCAAGGTCGCGATGGCGCTCAACCAGCTCGGCGATGCGAGCCGCGCCTGCCAGGCGCTGGACGAGCTGGGCCGCCGTCATGGCGCCACGCTCGGCCGCTCGCTCGAATCGGAGGTGCGGCGCGAGCGCGACCGCGCCGGCTGTGGCTGATCCCATTGCCGCTGCGACCTTCGCCGCGGCGATGGACGTCCTCGGGCCGTTCGAGCCGGAGCCGCATCTAGCCATCGCTGTCTCTGGCGGCGCCGACAGCTTGGCACTGGCGGCGCTGACCGCCGGCTGGCTCCATGCGCGTGGCGGCCGAAGCACGACCTTGACGGTCGACCACGGGCTGCGGCCCGCCGCTACGGCCGAAGCCGCCTGGGTGGCCGCCATGATGCGCCGCTTTGGGTTGGAGCACGAGGTCATCCACTGGCGGCGGCCGTCGTTTGCACATGTGAGCCAGCAGGCCGCCCGTGAGGCCCGCTACGCGCTCATGGATGAGGCCTGTGCACGGATTGGCAGCCTCCATCTCCTCGTCGGCCATCATGCGGACGACCAGGCCGCGACGGTTGCGATGCGACGCCGGCGCGGGCCAGGTCCAGGGCTCGCCGGCATGCCGGCCGTGCGCGAGCTCGCGTACTGCCGCCTCCTGCGCCCTCTACTGGCCTTTCCCCGTGCGCGCCTCGAGGCTACCGCCCGCACCCTTGGTCTTGGCTGGATCGACGATCCGAGCAACCGTGACCCGAGGTACGAGCGAACCTCGGTTGTGCGGCTCGCGCACCAAGCCGAAGGCGGGGTTGAGCGAGGTGCCACAGAGCACGCGGACGCGCGTTGGCTGGCAAAGCATGCGCGGGTCGAGCCGGGCTCTGCGCTGAGCCTGGATGGCAGTGCCTGGCGCATGCTGGACGAAGCGGCCGCGGCTCGCGTGCTCGCGGCGACCGCAGCTGCTGCGGGGCGCGTCGCACGACGACCGTCGGCAACCCGCGCCTTCGCCTGTGCCCAGCTCCTAGCCGGCGATCGCCGCCGCGCCACCTTGGCGCGCACCCTGATCGGCTGGCAGAGGGACCGGCTCGTGTTTCGTCCGGAACGGCCCGGCGAAGGACTGCTACAGGCGCTCGCGGGTGCGCCGTTCGCCGCACCTCATGTTGCTTCGGACGTGCGTTCTCTTATGTGTTAGAAGCGAGCGGACGAGCGTGGGTTCAGAAATCACCCATGCGACGTCCCGATGGAAACGAGGCACACGTGAACAATTTCGGCAAGAACCTGGCGCTCTGGGTGATCATCGGCCTGTTGCTGATCGCTCTCTTCAACCTGTTCCAGAGCCCGGGCAGCCGGTCACCACAGAATACACTGGCGTTTTCCGACTTCCTCGACGAGGTCGAGCAGGGTCAGGTCGCCGAGGTGACCATCCGCGGGGACGAGATCACCGGTCAGTACGACGACGGGCGCAGCTTCTCGACGTACGCGCCCGCAGACCCGAACCTGGTGACGCGCCTCCGCGAGGCCGACGTGCGCATCCGTTCCGAACCGGACGAGAGCGGCATGCCGTCGCTTCTGGGCGTGCTCATCTCCTGGTTCCCGATGCTGCTCTTGATCGGCGTCTGGATTTTCTTCATGCGCCAGATGCAGGCTGGCGGCGGCAAAGCCATGGGCTTCGGCAAGAGTCGCGCACGTTTGCTCACCGAGAAGCATGGCCGTGTGACCTTCAGCGACGTGGCGGGCATCGACGAGGCCAAGGAAGACCTCCAGGAGATCGTCGAGTTCCTGAAGAATCCGCAGAAGTTTCAGCAGGTCGGTGGCCGTATCCCCAAGGGTTGTCTGCTGGTGGGCCCCCCGGGCACGGGTAAGACGCTGCTCGCGCGCGCCATCGCCGGCGAGGCGAATGTGCCCTTCTTCACCATCTCCGGGTCCGACTTCGTCGAGATGTTCGTGGGCGTCGGCGCGTCGCGCGTGCGTGATATGTTCGAGCAGGCGAAGAAGCATGCGCCCTGCATCGTCTTCATCGACGAGATCGACGCGGTCGGACGCCATCGCGGCGCCGGGCTCGGCGGCGGCAATGACGAACGCGAGCAGACCCTTAACCAGCTGCTCGTCGAGATGGACGGCTTCGAGGCAAATGAGGGCGTAATCCTCATCGCAGCGACCAATCGGCCGGACGTGCTCGACCCAGCCTTGCTGAGGCCCGGCCGCTTCGATCGGCAGGTCGTCGTGCCGAACCCCGATGTTGTCGGCCGCGAGAAAATCCTTCAGGTCCACATGAAGAAGATCCGTCTTGGGCCCGACGTCGATCCCAAGGTCATTGCGCGCGGCACACCCGGCTTCTCGGGCGCAGACCTCGCGAACCTCGTCAACGAGGCGGCATTGACGGCGGCACGTCTCGGCAAGCGGCTCGCGACGATGATCGATTTCGAGGCCGCGAAGGACAAGATCATGATGGGCGCCGAACGGCGCTCAATGGTGATGACGGAGGAGGAGAAGCGGCTCACCGCCTTTCATGAAGGCGGGCACGCCGTGGTCGCTTGGTACACCGACTCGTCAGATCCCATCCACAAGGCGACGATCATTCCCCGCGGCCGCGCGCTCGGCATGGTCGTGCGGCTTCCCGAAGGCGATCGGATCTCGGTGAGCCGCGAGAAGCTCAATGGTGACATCGCCGTCGCCATGGGCGGGCGGGTTGCCGAGGAACTCGTCTTTGGCCACGACAAGGTCACCGCTGGTGCCGCATCGGACATCGAGCAGGCCACCAAGATTGCGCGTCACATGGTGACGCAGTGGGGCATGAGCGACGACCTTGGCCCCGTCGGCTACCACGAGAACCAGCAGGAAGTGTTTCTCGGGCACTCGGTCACCCAGTCGCAGAACGTCTCCGAGGAGACCTCACGCCGGATCGACCAGGAGATCAGGCGCATTGTCGAAACCGGTTACACCCGGGCTCGCGAGGTTCTTGAGGAGCATGGTGACCAGCTCGATCGCATGGCTGAAGCACTGTTGGAGTATGAGACTCTCAACGGCGACGACATCGACAAGATCATGCGGGGCGAGCCGCTACCGGAGCGTCGGCCCGACACGGCACCTCAGCCGGCACCGCAGCCACGTCGAGGCTCGGTACCCTCGACCAGCCGGCCATCGCCACAACCACCGGCTGGTGGACCGACCCCAAGCCCACAGCCAGGGTCCTAGTTTGCGGTAGGCGCGACACCGGTTCCTGGGGAATGTCGCCTGCACCGCGGTACGCACGGCGCGAATAAGACCTTTTACCGATGGTGACGGTAACGGATTTTTCGCGTTTTAGTTGAGTTCTGGACTCCGTCAGCAGCCGAGATTTGCCATGCGCGTGCTCGTCGTCGACGACGACCCGATCACCAAGTCTCTCGTCGAGAAGGCATTCGACCGCCATAGCTGGGTTGTCGAACCGGCCGACGGCGCGGACGATGCCCTGGAGCTCGCCAAGCTCTACGACTACGACATCATCCTGATGGACCTGCGCCTGCCCGACAGCAGCGGGCTCGAGGCCATCAGAAGACTGCGGGCGGCCGATGTCGGCACGCCCGTGGTGATGCTCTCCGCGGTGACCGAGCAGCAGGCCAAGATCGAATCGCTCATCGCCGGTGCCGACGACTACATGATCAAGCCCTTCGACGGCGAAGAGCTTCGCGCACGCGTTCAGGCGATCGTCCGGCGCTCGAAGGGACACGCGGCCTCGGTAATCCGTGTGGGCCGCATGACCCTCGACCTCGACGCACGCAAGGTGGAGATCGACGGCAAGCCCCTGCACGTCACCGGCAAGGAATACAGCATCCTCGAGCTGCTCTCGCTGCGGAAGGGCATGACGCTCACCAAGGAGACGTTCCTCGATCACCTCTATGGCGGCATGGACGAGCCCGAGCACAAGATCATCGACGTCTTCATCTGCAAGCTCAGGAAGAAGATCGCGGCGCTCACCGGCGACGATCCGGCGATCGAGACCGTTTGGGGTCGCGGCTACACGCTCAAGGACCCGGCGCGCGCCGAAGTTGGTCTCGCCGAACCGCGCCGCCCCTGGATCGGCGATGGCGAGCGCGAGCCGGTCGAACTCAGCGAGCTGGAACTGCTGCTGCTGCAGCTTCTACCGAAGGAAGGCGAGCCGGCCGACACGGCTTGACGCGGCGCTGGGGCCACCGGTCCTGGCGGCGCGCAGCAATGGTGCACGCTCGTCCACCCCCCGCTAGCGGACGCGGTACAAGCCGTGCTGTCGATTGCTGGTGAACGGCCTCACCTCCATTGCCCAGCGCCCCTTCTCGATTGCTTCCGCCCACGCCTCACTGCTGACGACGTCGGGGCTCTCGACCTCGTACAGCGCTAAGTAGGCGGGACTGGCCGCCGGCTTGCCCTCAACCGCACCGCCGATCGCCAGCGAGAATGCCTCGGCCTTGGCCCGGCTCACGGCGAGCACGCCTGGCACCTGCATGAGGTACGGCACGTGCTCCGTGTCGTAGACCTCGTTGAAGAGGTCCTCCTTCTCCGGCGCCACATCCATGCCGACGACGAAGAGATAGCGGCTGGTGATGGTCATACCCGACGGCTCCCTAGGACGTTGATCGACGCGGCCCTGCCGCGACCTGCAGCGCTTCCCAGACGCGCAACGGCGTCAACGGTCGGTCGAGGTGCTCGATGCCTTCGCTGGCCAGTGCGTCGTGGACGGCATTGAGGACACACGCGACGCCACCGATTGAACTCAACTCACCCACGCCTTTGGCACCGATGTGGGTGTTGGGGCTCGGAGTCCCGCGAAAGCCGGTATGGAGCTGCGGTACGTCGAGTGCGCGCGGCATCGGGTAGTCGTGGAACGACCCGGTGATCAGCTGACCCTGATCGTCATAGACCAGCGCCTCACCCAGCACTTCCCCGATCGACTGGGCGATACCACCGTGGACCTGCCCTTCGGCGCCGGGCGGATCGAGCACGCGGCCGAGGTCATCGACGCCTGTCCAGGCGACAACCTCGATCCCGCCAGTGGCGGGGTCGATCTCCACCTCGGCCGCGTAGCCACCATTGGGAAAGGTCGTGTGCGTCCCCTCGAAGTCGCGCTGCGCGATGCAGGCAGGCTCCTCCTCGTCCACGTCCGACGCTGCGAGCTCCCAGAGGGTCAGGCGACGATCGGTGCCCTTGATCGTGAAGGTCCCGCCGGCATAGGTGAGATCACCGGTGGCGGCCTCGAGCACCTCTCCGGCCAGCGCATGCGCACGCTCGAGCATCGCCTCGGCGGCCCGATGCACGGTCGTAGCGGCGATCGGCAGGAGGCACGAGCCACCGGTGCCGCCGCCCGTGTTCAGCACGTCGCTGTCGCCCTGCTCGACCCGCACCCGGGTCTCTGAAAGGTCCAGTGCCTCGGCGGCGACGCGGGCGAGCACGCGACGATGTCCCTGGCCCCCATCCTGCGTGCCGGTGCGCACACGCACCGTGCCGTCATGCAGCGCCCGCACCTCGCTACGCTCCGCCGTCGACCCGCCAGTGGCATGGAGATGAAAGGTCAGTCCAAGACCCCGCAACCGGCCGCAGGCGAGGCTCGCCGCGCGACGTTCGTTGAAGCCCCTGAAGTCGGCGGCGTCCTCCAGGACACCGGCCAGCGCCGGAACGTCACCGCCATCGAAGATCTCGCCCATCGGGGTCGCATAGGGTAGGTCCTCGGGACGCACCAGGTTCTGCCGGCGCAGGTCCCAACGATCCCGGCCAAGCCGTCTCGCGGCCACATCGATCAAGCGCTCCAGCGTCGCCACCGTCTCAGGCTTGCCGGCGCCGCGATAGGCGTCGGTCGGTACGGCGTTCGTGAAAACGGCGCGCACGCGGTAGTCGAGGCCCTCGATGCGATAGACATGCCCGAGGACGCGCACCGCGCCTGTCGTTACGATCGACGGCGCGACCGCGTTGAGAAACGCGCCCATGTCAGCCAGCGTGTCGATGGCGAAGGCCAGAAAGCGGCCGTCCGCGGCAAGCGCCAGCCTAGCGCGGTCGATGCGAGCGCGGCCCGGGGCGTCGCCCAGAAAGCTCTCACTGCGCGATGCGACCCAGCGCACCGGGCGACCGAGCGCACGGGCCGCCGCCAACACCAGCACATGCTCGGGATAGGGCCAAATCTTGACGGCGAAGCTACCGCCGACGTCGTCGCTCACGACGCGGATCGCGCTTTCGGGTTGCCCCAAGCACCGCGCCATCGCCGTGCGCAGAGAGACCACGCCCTGGCTCGGCGTCCAGAGCGTCAGGCGCCCCGCTGCATCGACCGCGCCGATCGCGCCTCGTGGCTCCAGCGGCGCCGGCGCGACACGCGGATGCCGCACGGTCAGCTCCACCACGTGCGCCGCTGTCTCGAAGGCGCGATCGGCGACGTCCCTGTTGCCCTTCACCCATGTGAAGGCGGTGTTGTCCGCCAGCTCCGGCCAGACCGGCCCCGCGCCAGCCGCCGCTTGCTCGGGATCGGTAACCGCCCGCAAGGTGTCGAGATCGAGGTCGATCGCCTCGGCCGCATCGATCGCCTGTGCCGGTGTCTCGGCCACGATAGCTGCGATCGGCTGGCCGACATACTTGACTTCATCCTCGGCGAGTACCGGGCGCCGAGGCTCCGCCATCGGCTCGCCGTTCTCGCTCGTGACGGGCGTGCGGCATGCGAGCGGGCCAACGCCGGCGCGGTCGAGGTCGGTGGCGGTCAGCACGAGCGAGACACCGCTCATGCATCGGGCGGCGGTCGTATCGAGCCGGCGGATCCGCGCGTGCGCGGCAGGGCTCCGCAGCACGACCAACGAGGCCGCACCTTCGGGCATGCGGTCGTCGACATAGCGACCCTCGCCACGCAACAACCGCTCCGTGTCCGCCAGGTGCATCCGCACTCCACCGATCGCCGAACAACCCTGTGTGGCCGACGCGCGGCAAGCACTCAAGCGCGTCGACGATGCCGTTCAGGCGGTGTCGTCGGGAAGGCGCTCGGCGAGCAGCTCAATCGCGCGAACAAGCTCAGGATCCCCCGCCACGCTGGCCTGAGCGCGGCTCAGCTCCAGGCGTGTGTGCGCAAGCTCTGCGCGATCGAGCGCGTAGGCGTTGCGCGCCGCACGCAGATACAGATCGCCCGCAGCGGCGGCATCACCGGTCATCGCCGCAGCCTCGCCCGCGAGCGCCAGCGCCTCTCCCACGGCGGCCAGTTGGTCGAGTTGCTCGCGCTGCTCCTTCAGCTCGAGCAGGGCGTCGAGTGCCGGAGCCGCCCGCCGATCGAGCAGAAGGCTCCGGGCCTCCAGCTCGAGCCGATCGGCCGCCAGCGTCGGCGGCCCCGCGGTGGGCAGTCCCGCAATGCTCGCGCGCAAGCCCACGCGGTCGCCCGTCGCCGCCGCGATGCGGCCTTCCAGATAGGCCCTGCGACCGGCAACGAGCGGATCGGTCGAGGCACCCGCCCCTAGCGACCGCAACCGTCGGCTCGCCGCATCGAAGCGGCCGAGCTCGACTTCGGCCGCGGCCGCCGTGAGCACCAGCAAGGGCGGCAGAGTCTGGCCACGGCGCGCCAGCTCCGCGCTCGTCATCTCAGCGGCATCGAGTGCGGAGACCGCCTGCCCGGCCCGCAGCAAGGCAAGCGCGCGCTCGCCACCGACGGTCGCGAGCAACCGAGGATCGTCGAGGCGCCACGCGGCTTCGAGCGCCCGGCTGTAGGAATCGGCGGCCTGCGCGTAGCGATGGCGGGCGAAGTCGCCACGCGCGACACGCAAGGCCGTCTCTCCGTCGCGCGTGCCGGCGGGCGGTGGCGTGCCTCCACAAGCGGCAAGCACAGCCAATAGGCCGAGCGCCGCCGCCCTCAAGGTCGGACATCCGACGGGGTGAGCGGCTCGCCCGTCGCCGTGCCGCCACCGCCGATCAGCCAGCTCCGACGCAACGTGTCGAGCAGGTCCTCAAGCTGTGCCAGAGTCTGTCCGGTCCGCCGCAGAACCTCGGGCAACGCCTCCAGCGAATCCCCGGCGTTCAGAGCGGCGTCCTCGAACGCCGGCATCGCCGTCGCCGTCTCGCCGAGCAGGATATCGACCGCGCGGAGCGTGGTCTGCAGCTGGTTCACCAGCGTCGGCAGCTCCTCGGTGCCGTCCGCCACGTTCTCCGCGATCCGCACCGCGGTGCCGCCGGCCTGGCCGAGGTCGGCCAGGAGCGGCGCCAGGGCGGCCACCTGTTGGTTGAGCTGCACGACCGCGGTCTCCAGACCGAGGACCAGCGTCTCATCCTGCAGCAGCCGACCCAACGTCCCCTCGCCTGCCGCGATGCCGGCGCTGAGCTCGTCGAAACGCGCGAGCATCGACCAGAGCGCGCTGTCGGGCTCCAACAGCGTCTCGATGACCTCGCCCGCGAGCCGGACGGTTCGGGTCGCCTCCTCGACGAGCGGGAAGATGCGTTCGCGAGCCTCATCGATGAGCGCCCCGATCCCTTCCGTCGGCGCCTGCTCGAGCTCGGCCTGAAGCACGGCGAAGTCCCAGTCCAGCTCCGCGCCCGTCCCACGGGTGATGTCGAGGAACGCCGCACCCGCCACGCCAAACTGCAGCCGGATGAAGACGCGGCTGTCCTGGCGGATGAAGTCCAGCATGGTGTCGTCGACCTGGGTCTCGGCGTAGAACGGCTCGTCGGGCCTGATCACCACACGCGTCACCTCGCCGACGGGCGAGCCGAAGAGCCTGACCTGAGCGCCTGGCCCGAGGCCGGCGAGACCACTCTCCGGCAGCAGCACGCGCAGCGTCGAGGTCTGCCGCAAGAACGGCTCCAACAGTCCGGCCTGGAACACGGCGAAGAAGAAAACCGCCGCGCAGAAGATCAAGAACAGGCCGGCGCCGCCGCGCGCGCGCCCGAGCCTGGGCCGCCGCTCGCCGGTCATGTGTCCACCTGCTGCAGTCTCCGGCCTCTCACCCGCAACCGCTCGGTTGCCGGCATCGCCGCGTCGTCGAATACCGGGTCATCCTGCAAGCACCAGATGACACTGCCGCCGCGGTCACGCACGTGCTGCATCGCGTCGACAAGAGGTTGCAGCAGCTCGTCTGTCCAGGGCAGCGGACGGCTCTCCACCAGCACCAGGGACGGCTCGCCCAGGAAGGCACGCACGCACGCTGCGCGCAGCGCGTCGACCGACATGTCGCGCACGGACGCGTCACGCGCGAGGCCAGGTAGCCCGAACCGGCGGGCGAGGCCATCCGCTGCAACGACCAGGGCGCGATCGTCGGCCGTCCGATGGAAGCGTGCCGCGATCAGCGTGCTGGCCGCCAGATCGGCATACGGCAGGAAGAGGCCGCGTCGTGGGATCAGCCCGATCCGCCCACGCAACGCGTCGCGGAACCCATCCGGCATGACCGCCCAATCGTGGCCGAGGAAGCGGACAGCGCCCCGCCGCGGCGCCGTCAGGCCGGTCGCGGCGTCGATCAGCGCCTGCCCCAGAGCCTCGTCGTCCGTCTGGATGAGCCATAGATCGCCGCCGCGAAGGGTGCCCTCGAGTTCGAGATGCCCGAGGCCCTCGAGCGGCACATCGATGGTGACCGCATCGAAACGCAATACCGGCGCCCGCTCCAACACAACGCTCACAGGACCACGCTGCCGAGCAGGGAAACGGTGAACAGTGCGAACAGCGCGCGGAAGAAGCCGCGGGGCATGAGATCGAGGTCCACGCGCCGGTCGGCCACCATCAGCGCGCTCACGCTGGTGGTCGCCGCGATCGCAAAGCCGATCAGCAGCGTCTTCACCGGCAGGACGAAGACGCCGACCTCGCCCATGACGCGCAGGGTGTGGCGCGCCGTGCTCGCCAGGTCATCGACGGCAACGCCCAGCACCTGCGCGGTGATGTTGCCGACCATCACCGACACGGCGAGGAACACGACCGCGTGGGCGAAGGTGCACAAGCCGAGCGCCAGCGTCCGCGGCATGACGAAAAGCAGGAGCGGATCGAGACCCTGGGCTTCGAGCG
Organism: Geminicoccaceae bacterium; assembly: GCA_028279345.1. Taxonomy (GTDB): domain Bacteria; phylum Pseudomonadota; class Alphaproteobacteria; order Geminicoccales; family Geminicoccaceae; genus JAAAPF01. Next base: position 64,615 of record JANQNY010000078.1, on the reverse strand, counting down.
TGCGAACGGTCCCGGCGGACCGCATGGCGCCCAGCTCATCGAGATTGATCAATCCCGCCCGACCGAGCGTAACGAGACCGACGACGATCGGTGTGGCCTCGCGGATGAGAAAGGTGAGAAGCGTCGTCAGCACCGCTTCGCGTTGGCCCACGGCATCGAGCAGGATGATGGCTTGGCCGACGAGCCCGATTCCCACCAGCGCCGCCGCGATCACGATCGGCCGCAACGAGCCGATCCCTGCCAACGCGGCGAAACGCCAGAACTCGTCGCGCACCGGCCGTCGCCAGCTCAGCGGGCGCAGGGCCCACCAGACGCTCGACGCCACCACCGCCACCACCAGGACCGGCCAAGTGCCCGCGAGCCAGTCCCAAGGGCCGCGCAGCCACCGCACCGCCGCACCGGCCACTAGAGCCGCCCGGCCAGGATGTAGGTGTCGGTCTCGCCGACACCGTCGATGAAGAAGCTGCCGCGGCGCCGGAGCAGGAAATCCTCGCCGAGCCGATCATAGGCGGCCTGGCTCACCTGAATGGCGCCCGGTGGAGCCGATTCCGCCATCCGCTGCGCCAGTCGGCTTGCGTCGCCCCAGAGGTTGAAGCCGACGTCGCCGAACCCCACCGATGCGCCGAACGCCGCACCGATGTCGAGACCCATGCGAAAGGCCGTGCGGCGCCCCGAATGCCGTTCGGCCGTGCGGCAGGCGGGCTGCACCGCCAACGCAAAGTCGGCCATCGTGGCCGCGCGCACATCGCCGTCAGGGCCACCCTCGAAGCCGTCGGCGGCCACGATGACACTGCCCAGGAGCTTCAGATACGCGATCTCTCGCTGCTCGGCGGCTGCGCTGATCTCCGCGGCGAGCGTCGCCAAGGCCGGACGCTGGTCGGCCGCCGCATCGGCAGGCCCCTCTCCGGCCAGCGCGAGGGCGTCGCCGAGGTCGAGATGCAGCACGGCGACACGCGGATGGAGCGTCGCCAGCATGGCATCCGTGCCGCCGTGCTCGCGCAATCTGCGCAACAATGCGCGGTCGCGCTCCACGGCGATGAAGGTGCGTCGCGCAGCACCCGCGGCAACGGTGGTCGGCCCCGCAGCCGTTGGCAGCAATGGCTCCGGTGCGGTGGCGTCGACACTGCCCCCACGGTCCGCTTGCCGCATTCGTTCGAGACGGGGCGCAATCATCCGCGCCATCACATGCACGAGGCTCGGGTGGCCGATGACCGCCGCCTCGGGGTTCGCGTCCTCGAACCAGAGCGAGCCGAGCACGCGCCCGCCTCTCGTGATCGGCACCACGTCCAGATGCTCGGAGCCGACACCGCGGAGGTAAATCTGTCGAATGTGGGACGCGGTGTCGCCGTGATCATCGGCGGAAACCCTGAGACCGGCACTGGATGTGAGCGCCTCCCAGGCCGCCCCGAGATGCTCCCGCGGCAGCGTCGCTGCCGCCGTGTGGCCGTGCGCCTCGCGATCATAGGTCTCGACGCTGACGAGCCGGTCGCCGGCGGCACTCAGCCACCAGATCGCCACGCGCCGAGCTTCCGCGGCATCCGCCGCGACGGTCGCGAAGCGGCGCAGGCTCACCTCGTCGGCAGGATCGACCAAGCCTTCGAGCGCCGCCAGGGCTTCGAGCGTGTCCTGCTGATCACGGACGGCCCTCTCGGAGCGTGAGGCCCGCTGCGCGCGAGCGTCGGACTGTAGGCCCTGCAGGGTGAGCAGTGCGGCGACGCTCATCGCCAGCAGCACGACCACGGACGAGAGGGCAAGTGAGGTTCGCGTGTTGTCTGCGACGAAGCCGATGGCGCTCTCCTCCGGCACGAGCAGGAAGAGCCACCAGTCCCGACGCACGAGATCGGCCAGCGGCGCGATGGCGGCGACGTAGGGCCGGCCGTCGATGTAGACGAAGCCCGCCGAAGCGCGGTTGATCCGAAAGCGCTCGAACGCCTCGGCGAGCACGCGGTCGCCGTGGCCGTCGATCGTCGGCACGTCGTCGACCTGCGCGTCGCCGCCGCGCACAGCAACCAGCGTTCCGTCCCCACCGACCACACCGGCGCGGCTGCCCGCGCCCAATGCGAGCGCGTCCAGAAACCGGCCGATCTCGTCAAGCTCCAGATCGGCGCCAGCAACGGTCGGCGGCAGCTCGCCTTCCGTCTCCACCTGGACGGACACGGTCACGCCGAGCCGCTGGCTCGTGAAGAAGCGATAGACATGGCTAAAGGCAACGTCGTCGCTCGCGACCGCATCGGCGAACCAAGGCCGCGTCGCCGGATCGAAGGTGTCCCCCTGCTCTTCCCGCTCGGCCACGACGACGCCACCGGCTCGTTCCACCCAGCGCACCTCGCGTGGACCGCCACTCGCGGCGATGAGCTTGGTCACCACCCCGGCATCGGCCCGCTGGACCATCACGAAGTCGCCCTCCGTGTCGCCGACGAAGACCGCGGCGAGCGGCGGGGTCTGGCGAAGCGCCTGCCGCATCGCACGTTCCAGCAGGCGATCATTGTCGCCGCGACCACTAACACCGCTCTCGGCCGCCACCTCGGCGAGCAGCGTCACCGCCGCTTTGGTCGGCGCCAGATAGGCGGCAACCTCCGCGCGCACGGAACGTTGCAGCGCATGAACCATCTGATCTGTGAGCTCGAGCGCATCGCGGCGGTTGATGTGCGCGGTGTAGAGGGTGATGGCCGCGATCGCCGCCACGAGCAGCAGGGCGGTGAGGAAGGGGAAAGCAAGCTGCGCAAAGCGTCGCCGCCGTTCGCGCGCACCTGAGAACGGATCCTCCCGCGTGTCGATGATGTCTCCGCGCATGCGGCGGGTTCACCTCGGAGCAGACATTCCTTGCCCTGTCGTTACCGGCGCACCCCGGCAGCGAAAAGCCCCCGTTTATGCGACGCTTCGAACTCGACCTAACGTTGCGTGAGCAAATGAGGCGGGGCCGACGTTTCGGCAGCCGAGTGCCTGCTATCTGGCTGAACGACGCCCGGCCCTTATCGCTCGCACGAAGACGGCGCCGCGGCTAACCGCGGCGCCGTGCGTCTCTCGAGCGCAGGCTTCGCCCCATCGGTCGAAGGCCTCAGCTCAGACCGGCTTCGACCTCGTCCCAGTTCACGAGGTGGTCGAGCCACGCCTGGACGTAGTCGGGACGCCGATTGCGGTAGTCGAGGTAATAGGCGTGCTCCCAGACGTCGATGCCCATCAGGGCCTTCTTGCCGTGCATGAGTGGGTTCTCGCCGTTGGGCGTCTTCATCACGTCGAGCTTGTCGCCATCGACGACGAGCCAGGCCCAACCCGAGCCGAACTGGCCCGTCGCGGCGGCCTTGAAGGTCTCCTTCATCTGCTCCAGCGACCCGAAGTCCTGATCGATCCGACGCTTGAGCTCGCCCTGCGGGCCACCCGCGTCCTTCTTCATGATCCGCCAGAACAGGTTGTGGTTCCAGTGCTGGCCGGCATTGTTGATGATGCCGGCATTGCCGGCCTTGAAGCCTTCGACCACCACCTCGTCGAGACCTTTGCCGGCGAGACCGGCGCCGTCGACGAGATTGTTGAGGTTCACCACATAGGTGTTGTGATGCTTGCCATGATGCAGCTCCAGTGTCTCCCGGCCCATATAGGGCTCGAGGGCGTCGTGGGCGTAAGGCAGCGGCGGAAGTTCGAAAGCCATGTGTCCTCCGGAAGCGGAACGTCTGCGGGACACCGGGACACATACGCGCGCCCCTCATGATGTCAAACGAACGTCGCAATCGTTCGGAAGGTTCCGCGGACAGCGACACGCTCGACGCGCTGCGAACCGCCGACCATGACCGGTATCTCCAGGTGCTGCTGGCGGCGTCCGCGGATCGGCCGGCTTTGCTGGCACTCTTCCACTTCAACCTCGAGCTCGCGCGCATCGCCGATCATGCGGGCGAGCCGGTGGCCGGGCTCATCCGCCTGCAATGGTGGCGGGACATGCTCAGCACGCTCGGCAACGACCAGCCCCCCGCGTCCCCGACACTGGCATCGATGGCCTCGGTAGGGCTCGCCGAGCGGCTCACTCCGGTGGTGCTGCTGGCGCTCGTCGATGCGCGTGAGCGCGAGCTCGACGCGACGCCGCTCAGGCGCGCCGAGGATGTCGAGGGGCACGCCCGGGCGACGGCCGGTGCGCTCAATCGCGCCGCCGCGACGTTGGTGGGCGCCGACGAGGCCGCCGCCACGGCGGCCCTGAACGTCGGCACAGCCTACGGCATCCTGGGCATCGTTCGGGCGGTCCCCTTTGTGCTGCGACGCGCCCAGCCGCTCTTGCCGAAGGACCTCCTGGCTGCCCACGGCACGAGCGCCGAGGCGCTGCGGTCCAATCCGGACGCCGCCGCCCTGCGTCCGGTGGTTGCAGAACTCGTGGAGCGCGCTCGCGCGTTGTTGGGGGCCGTTGGCAAGCGCCAGCCGCGCAGACTCGCCGCGGCGTTCGTCCCCGCGGTACTCGCTCGCCAGGATCTCGCCCGACTTGATGCCCGCGAGTTCGACGTCTTCGACGGCCGCCTCACCGAGCGGCCTCCATGGACGACGGCCCGGTGCCTCATGGCAGCGTGGAGCGGGCGCTTCGGCTGATGGCTCTTGTCTGGTTGCGCTCGTCCTGGGCCGCTGGCTACGATCGTGAAAAGCCCTGGCTTCCGGCAGCCGGCGGCACCAAATCACGACTTCTCCTTACCTTTCCCCGGCAATCCGGGCCAATGCGGGCTGGAGTTTTCCACCTTTCGATCGATGAAGGAGGAAGACCGATGAAGCGCAGCCCGTTCAGCGACGAGCAGGTGATCGCGATCCTGAAGGAGAACGAGGCGGGGGCGAAGGTCGACGACCTGTGCCGACGCCACGCGACGTAATCAACTCCTTGCAGGCGCCCGACCTCTCCGATCAGCTACATGTTGTAGCGCTCGTCGGTTATGCCCTCGCCTCAAGCCACGCAACTGCGTCGTCTAGTTTGTCGTAGTGGAAATGACGCACATCTGTTGAGACGAATCTACTCACTACCTGCGCCAATTCAGCCGCAGGGCTGTCAGTTACCAATGCCACCTTGCTGACCTTGGTGAGATGATCTCGGAGGAAGCGTGTGTGGGCGAGAAAATCTGAAAAAGACTGCCAGCCGGGAAACTGTTTCGCATGGATCAGCAGGCCGCTTAAGCCGCCCTTCGTTGCTATGATCGGATCGACGACGTCGTCGAGGCGCTGAAAATCAGATGCTTCAAGCGCGCCATCCGGTTCGACTGTGACGATTTGCCGATTCTCATCTGAGGTGATCTTCAACATCGGAGACCTCCAGTCCTTGAGCTTCCTCTTCGGCGCGTGGTCCACTCGACCCTTGGGCTGGATCGACCTCGGCACAGAAGGATGCGTCTCGCAAGACTTGACGGATAGTGGGCGCGACGTCGACCCACCATGCGCGACATGGCCACGTAGAACGGTCACCGCAGGCCCAGGCGGTCGAGCAGGCGCTGGCGCTTCATCAGCCACCATCCGGCTTCGACCGGCCAGTGCGCGTGCTCCGTGTCGGCTCCAAGGTGCCGAGCCGCGTGCAGGGGCCAATTCGAATCGTCGAGCACCTCGCGCGCGAGAGCCACGAGGTCCGCGCGGCCGTCCCGCACGATCGCGTCACACGCCTCGACGTCCCACAAGAGACCGACGGCGATGGTCGCGATCGCTGCCTCGCGCCGCACCGTCTCGGCAAACGGCACCTGAAAGCCCTGCGCGAGCGCCATCCGTTGCGGCCGTTCGCGGCCGCCGATCCCACCCGAGGACACGTCGATCAGATCGACGCCCTCAGCCGCGAGCGCGCGCGCCACGGCGACCGTGTCGTCGACCTCCAGACCGCCTTCGACCCAGTCCGTTGCCGACAGACGGAAGCTCAGCGGCAAGCGCTCGGGCCAGGCCCGGCGCACGGCACGCGCGACCTCGACCGCGAAGCGGCGGCGACCCGCACCATCTCCGCCCCAACGATCGGTGCGCAGGTTGGCCAGCGGCGACAGGAACTGATGGATCAGAAAGCCGTGGGCGGCGTAGATCTCGAGTACCCGAAAGCCGGCCGCGGCCGCACGCCCGGCGGCGGCTTCGAACGCGTCGATCACCTGGGCGACGTCATCATCGGTCATCGCCTGCGGTTCGGGCCAGCCGTCGGCATAGGCCAATGGCGACGGCGCGATGGCCGGCCACGGCGCTTCACCCCGCTCCTCCGCGTCGGTCGCGTCGACGGGCGTTTCGCCGTGCCAGGGTCGCCGCTCGGATGCCTTTCGTCCCGCATGGCCGAGCTGAATGCCCGCAACGGCGCCTTCGGCCTCGAGAAAGCGCACGACCCTGGCCAAGGGCTCCACTTGGGCGTCGCTCCACAACCCCAAATCCCCATGCGTCCGCCGGCCACGCGCCTCGACGGCCGTCGCCTCAGCGAAGACCAAGCCGGCGCCACCCAGCGCGAAGCGCCCGAGATGCACGAGATGCCAGTCGTCGGCGACGCCCTCCTTCGCCCGGTACTGGCTCATCGGTGAAACGACGATGCGGTTTTTCAGCGTCACGCCACGCAACTGGAGCGGCGTGAACAAGGACGTCATGGCCATGGTGCTTTCGGGTGATGGCCAGCGGACGGTCGCCGGCGGGATGGGGCATCAACCACGCGCGTGGATGACGGCGCAACCAGCGAGACGCTCGCGTCAGCCGGCCGTGACCGGCCGTGACCGGACAAAGCGCTGCTCGGTCAGGGGCTGACCCCACTGTTCGCCCGGATAGGCCTCCTCGAGCACAAAGCCGCGCGCCTCGTAGAGCCGCCGGGCGGCGTCCAAGCCCTCAAAGGTCCAGAGCCGCGCCGCGTCGAACGCCCGCGCGTCGACAAACGCGAGCGCCCGGTCGAGCAGCGCGCCGCCCAGCCCCCGGCCGCGCGCGTCGTCAGCCACGATGAACCAGCGCAGATGCGCAACATTGCCGCCCAGATCCTCACCGTCGATGGCGATCGAACCTGCGAAGCGTCCCTCGAGCTGGGCGTGCCAGATGCCGTTCCGCTCGCCGCACGCCCGCGGGAGAAAGTCGGCGAGGCCTTTGGCGACGACGGCCTCGAACGCCGCCCCGAGATCGGCCTCGCGGTTGTAATAGGTGGCGTGCAGGTCGACGATGCGGCCAGCAAGTCCCGGGAGGGGCCCCGAATGGAGCGTCGGTTCGGCCGTTGCCATGGGACCAGCTTCTGACAGGGCCTCGGCGAACCGCGTAACCCCGGGGATGACGGCTTCCCGATCGGCCGCGTCGAGCCTGGCCAGTGCCGCAGCGATTTGCGCGTCCGCGTGGCGGTCGATGGTCGTCAGCACGGCAGCACCTCTGGGCGTCAGCCGGAGCACTTGGCGACGGGCATCCTGGTCATCGCGTTCCGCGCAGATGAGGCTTTGCTTCGTGAGGCTGCGAATGAGCCGGCTCACCGTCGACTTGTCGAGCCGAAGCGCACGCGCCAAAGCGTTCGCCTGCAAGGCACCAGCCCGACCGATGTCGATGAGCGCATGCACGGCAGAAGCATGAAGATCGGTGCCGGCGAGCGTGCGCTGCATGAAGCCGAACGACCGCACCATGTCGCGCGCAGCTCGACGGAGCTCGGCAATCTGCATGGAGGATTGCTGCGGATATTGTTGCATTGTGCAACGATACTGGCTGGGCTCTCGAAGAGCAATGGGCCAGGCTGTCCCACCGCGGCGGCGGCTGTTGGTTGGCCGTCGCCGTGCGTGCGTTCAGCATATGTACGCCTACGGCGCTACCGAGCGCCGGCTGTGCAGTCGTGTCCGGCACGCGCGGTGGCCAACATCGCAAGCACGGTCGTGACAGAGACTCTAACAGCTCCGTCATGCGGGCCGCGCAACATGGACGTCCGCTAGGCGCTCTTCGCGCCAAGGTAGATAAATGTGCGCGCCGCGTCGTCTGCCGACTGCGGCTAGTGTTACTGGCAATCCGGGCTTGCTGACGCGAAAAACCGAGTGACAGCCAAGCCAGCAGTCGATATCGTTGCGGTAGAGAATAATAGCGCAAAAGATCATGAAATTCGCTGTGGGTTGTTTCATCTTGGCTGTGCTTCTCGCGGCAGCTTCGGGACATGTCGGCGCGGCGGCGCTGCTCCAACCGTCAGTGGACTCGGCGGGTGCGTTTCACTTGTCGAGCGGGGTGGCGGCGGTTGACGAGAGCGAACGATTGATCCCAGTGCCACTACCCATTGGCGTGGTCGCGTTTGGCGCGGCAGTGGCGGCACTCGCCTTGTGGCGCGAGGCGGGACGGCGGCGCCCGCGTCCGAGGCCGGTCAACGCCGCGTGGACCTGCCCCCGATGATGCGTCTGGTGGTTGAAGATGTGCGCGACCACCGGCGCGAGCGGTTGCTCGAAGCGGTCCCCTGCCACGTTGGTGTAGCTGATCGAGCCCTCCAGCCGCCGCGCGTCGAGCGCGTCGGCGAAGGCGATGATCAACGCATCCATGCGCTCACGCGCGGCGAGGAGCTGTTGACGATCGTCTTCGAGAAGCTGGTCGAGCGCCGTTGGCAGCACGCCGTCAATCTGGCCGCCGAGCCGATGCAGCCAGATGCGATCGGCGACGAGCACGTGATTGAGCGTGCTGTGGATCGAGCCAAAGAAGAGACCTCGGTCCGAGCGATAGTCGCCTTCGTTCAGCGCGCGCACAGCCGTCGCCAGCCGCGCATTGGCCCAGTCATTGTACCGCGCGAACGTACGCACCTGCTCCAGCAACATGACGAAACGCTCGCGAGCCGAGTTGCGCTCAGCGCGGCTGATCGACAACCCGCATATAGGGGACTGGCGCGTCCCAGCCTTCCGGATAGCGCGCCTTGGCCTCCTCGTCGGAAACCGCCGGCAGTATGATCACCTGCTCGCCCTGCTGCCAGTCCGCCGGCGTCGCCACCTTGTGGTGCGCGGTGAGCTGGATCGAATCGAGCACCCTTAGGATCTCCGCGAAGTTGCGCCCCGTGCTCATCGGGTAGCTCAGCACCAGCTTGATCAGCTTGTCGGGGCCGATGACGAAGACCGTGCGCACGGTCGCGTTGTCGGCTGGCGTGCGCCCCTCCCCCGGCGCCGCGTCGGCTGGCAACATGCCGTAGAGCTTGGCCACCTGGAGCTCCGGATCGGCGATCAGCGGATAGTTGAGCGCCTCGCCGCCAACCTTCTGAATGTCCGCCATCCAGCCTTGATGGCGCTCCATTGTGTCGGCGCTGATGCCGATCACCTTGGTGTTCCGCTTGGCGAACTCCGGATTCAGATGCGCCATCGCACCAAGCTCGGTGGTGCAAACCGGCGTAAAATCCTTCGGATGCGAGAACAGGATCGCCCAGCCGTCACCCATCCACGCGTGGAAGCGGATCGGCCCCTCGGTCGTCGCGGCCTCGAAATCCGGCGCCGTTGTGTTGATTGGCAGCGTCATCGTCGGTGTTCCTCCCGGTTCATCAGGGCTGCCACGTAGTAGTAGCCCTGATCCCACACCTATAACGGAGATCACACTCGCCGCGCGGTCACGCCAATGCGAGCGGCGCCATTGCTGCAGCCAGAGTGTGGCGCCAGGCGCCGCCACTGAGAGGCAATCCCAGCACCCGCCCCTTCCGACTATAGGCCTCTCGAGCCCGGTGCTGTTGAACTCGTCCTCAACCATGTGTGTCTGAACTCGGAGCCTGTGCCTTGGACCTCGATAGCTTCCGCAATCACGGTCACGCCGCGATCGACTGGATCACCGACTATCTGGTGACCGTCGAGGAGCAGCCGGTGCGGGCGCAGGTGCGACCAGGCGCCATCGACGCCCACCTTGCCCGCGAGGCACCCGACCGACCGCACGACGTCGCAGCGATCCTCGCCGACTTCGAGCGCATCGTCATGCCCGGCATCACCCACTGGCAGCACCCACGCTTCTTTGCCTACTTCCCGGCCAACGCCAGCCCGCCGTCCGTGCTTGCGGAGATCCTCACCGCCGGCATCGCCGCCCAGTGCATGCTCTGGCAGACCTCGCCGGCGGCAACCGAGATGGAGACGCGCGTCCTCGATTGGGTGCGCCAAGCCATCGGCCTTCCCGAAGGCTTCGCCGGCGTCATCCAGGATTCCGCATCGACCGCGACGCTCGCGGCATTGGTCGCCGCACGCGAGCGGGCGCTCGAGGGCAACGGCAACCGCGACGGCCTCGCACAGCATCGACCGGTGACGGTCTATGCGACGGCCGAGGCACACTCCTCCGTCGAGAAGGCGTGCCGAATCGCCGGCATCGGCAGCGGCGGCCTGAGGCGCGTGGCGGTCGACGGCATGGGTCGCATGATCCCGACGGACCTGGCCGCGCAGGTAGCGACCGACGGGGCCGCAGGCCTCCATCCGGCAGCGGTCGTCGCCACCCTCGGCAGCACCGGGATCGGCGCCGTCGACCCGCTGCCAGAGATCGCCCAGGTCTGTCGCGCCGAGGACCTCTACCTCCATGTCGATGCCGCCTGGGCCGGCTCGGCGCTGCTGCTCGACGAGTGGCGCTGGATGATCGATGGGATCGAGGCGGCCGACAGCTTTGTCTTCAACCCGCACAAGTGGCTCGGCGTGCAGTTCGACTGCGCCGCGCACTTCGTGAAGGACCCGGGCGTGCTCACCGCGGCGCTGGGCATCCAGCCGAGCTATCTGACCTCAAGCGAGACCGGCGCCGTCATCGACTACCGTGATTGGTCGATCCCCCTCGGCCGCCGGTTCCGCGCGCTGAAGCTCTGGTTCACGCTCCGCACCTACGGCCTGGAGGCGCTCCGGGCCATGCTGCGCAACCACATCACTTGGACCAAGGAGCTGGCGGAGTGGATTGCGGCTGAGCCCGGTTTCGAGCTAGTGACTTCGCCCTCGCTGGCGCTCCTCACCTTCCGGCACGTGCCAGCCGATGTCGCCGACCTCGATGCCCACAACCGCGCGCTCCTCGAGCGCGTCAACGACGACGGGTTCCTGTATCTCACGCCGCACTCCCACCAGGGCCGGGCCGTCGTTCGCTGGTCCGTCGGTGCGCGGACGACCGAGCGGAAGCACGTCCTGGAGAGCTGGGACCGCGTGCGGGTGCTGGCGAAGACCGGCTACAAGGAGGACTCCACATCACCAAAGCCTTCCAGCCCGCGCAGCGGTTCCGGCTAGCAATCCGAAGGAGGCGTGCAAGCGCGACGTCTCGTCTGTCCTCGGCGGCTCGCCACACATCCCGACGATGCCCGGCGCACGCAACGGGTCCGAGGCACTGGTCCGAAACTTGCCGAGCGTGCTCGCGCGGCGCTAGAAGCTCCCGGGGAGAGCAGGATTGAGTGCGACGCTATTCGAACGCTACGGGGGCTTCGCCGCGGTCAGCAAGATCGTCATGGCGTTCTATGAGCGCCTTCTCGATGACGATCAGGTTGGCCCCTATTTCGAAGACGTTGATCTGCCGCGCCTCATGGACCACCAGACGAAGTTCATTTCGACGCTTATGGGCGGTCCAGCCAGCTTCAGTGACGAGCATCTTCGGCGGGTGCATGCGCAGTATCGCATTTCGGCTGCCGATTTCGAGCGTACGAACGACATCCTTGCGAGCGTGCTGCTCGACTGCGGCATGGACGAGGATGACGTGGAGAGGGTGATGTCGGAGTTCGGCCGCCGTGCCCCGTCAATCGTCGATCCGGCCGGCGATGCCTGAAGCCTCGACACAACTCGACACGGACTTGTTCAACCGCCTGCTACTGGAGGCCGCGGGCGTAGGCCTCGCGGTGTTCGATCCGCAAGCGGACCGGTGCGTCTTGCACAACCGGCGCCTGTTGGACTGGCTGCCAAAGCTCGATGAGAGTGGCTCGCCCGGCCTCCGAGACCTGCTTCCGGACGTCGACCGGGCGGCAATCGAGGAGGCCCTCGAGCGCAGCGGAACCTTCTCTACGGAACTCACGGTCAAGCCCAAGCGGCGCCCCATAGCCCTGGCCGTCCGGCTGCAGACCGAGAGCCGCGCCGGCGTCTCCTATTGGATCATCGAGTATCAGAATAACAGTAAGGTCAGGGAGCTCGAATCGCTCATCTCTTCCTATTCGAGCATGATTGAACGACAGAACCGCTCGCTCCAGAAAGAGAAGGAGCGGGCGGAACGCCTCTTGCTGAACATCATGCCGCGCGCGGTCTACGAGGAGCTCAAGGAGTTCGGCGTAACGACGCCACAGCGGTACGAAGCAGCAAGCGTCTTGATGTTGGATTTCGTGGGCTTCGCGCAACGCTCGCTCGAAGTCGACGCAGCGGAACTGGTCGGCGAATTGAACGACCTGTTCTCCAACTTCGACCGCATTGCCGAGCAATTCGGCTGCGAGCGGATCAAGACCATCGGTGACGGGTACATGGCGGTGTCCGGCGTTCCCGAGCCGACACCCGATCATGCGCACAACGCCGCGCGCGTCGCCCTCCTCATTCGCCGCTATCTGACTCAGCGCAACCGCACCGGTCGGCACATCTGGGAGGCTCGGATGGGGATCGGGACCGGCCCCGTGATCGGCTCGGTCGTCGGCGTCCAGAAATACGTCTATGACATCTTCGGCGCTTCCGTGAATCTGGCAGCACGTTGCGAAGCCCAGTCGGGCCCGATGGAGATCACCGTGGGGGAAGGAACCGCAACGCTGATAGATGAGCAGTTTCGCTTGGAGCCCGCCGGCGACGTGCGTTTCAAAGGCATGGGCGAGCAGTCGGTCTACCGCCTCCTCGGCATGAACGATCTCGTCCCGCACCGGCTCGACCTGCCGCGTGATCTGCTGCCGGACTATTAGTCCAAACGAGCCGGCCCTGCCTCGGCCGTATCGATGCGTTCGGGGTGGCTGTAGAGATTGCAGCCGGCGCCGCGGGCGAGGCCAGAGACCGTGAGCCCGGCCTGCTCGGCGAGTTCGACCGCCAACGCCGTGGGCGCCGAGACCGCGACCAAGACCGCACAGCCGCAGCTCGCGGCCTTCTGCACCATCTCCATGCTGCAACGGCTCGTGACGACGATGAAGCCGGTGGCCGCATCGATGCTCGCGCGCGTGAGCGCGCCGATGAGCTTGTCGAGCGCGTTGTGCCGGCCGACATCCTCGCGCACCAGCCGCACCGTTCCGTCCCGGTCCGCAAAGGCCGCAGCATGTAGCGCGCCGCATGGGTGGTTGCGCGTCTGCAGCGCCGGCAGCGCCAAGACGGCGCGATCGATGGCGGCCGCAGACACGCGTGCCCCCGATTCGATCCGCGGCAGGGGGCGGAGCACGGCGGCGATCTCGCTGACGCCGCAGACACCGCAACCGGTCCGGCCGGCTAGGTTGCGCTCACGCGCAGCCAACGCCTGCGCGCGCGCTGTGGGGATACGGATGGAGAGGCTGACGCCCTCCGGGCGGGGGCTCGCGACGACCGCCTCGATCTCCCGGACGTCGGTGACGATCCCCTCGCTGAGTGCGAAGCCGTAGGCGAAATCGACGAGGTCGGCCGGGCTCGCCATCATCACGACGTGGTTTCGGTCGTTGAAACGGAGTGCTACCGGCGTCTCCACCGCGAGATCGTCGCGCTCGGCGGCAGGCTCTCGGTCGCGGGCCAAGCGCGTGATCGATGCTGTGACGGTCGTCGGCGCTGCGGGAGCCGCGAGGAGCGCCCGCTCGTCATCAGCCGGCCGCGACGTCGATCCGGTGGCTCCGTCGCCGGACATCCTCCGCCTCTCTCTGCCAGTCCGACCAGCGGTTAGTCGGCCGCACCTCGACGGCCGTCACTTTGTACTCCGGGCACTCGGTCGCCCAATCGCTGTGCTCCGTGGTCACGACGTTGGCGGCGGTCTCGGGGTGGTGGAAGGTAGTGTAGACGACGCCTGGGCTCACCCGCTCGCTCAGACGCGCGTGCAGGGTCGTCTCACCGGTGCGGCTCGCGAGCGTCACCCGATCGCCGTCGCGGATCCCCCGCTGCTCCGCGTCGTGCGGGTGGATGTCCAAGAGATCCTCATCATGCCAAAGGCTGTTCGCCGTTCGCCTGGACTGCGCGCCCACATTGTACTGCGTGAGAATGCGCCCCGTCGTGAGCAGCAGCGGAAAGCGCGGCCCCGTCCGCTCCTCGGTCGGCACGAACTCCGTCACGACGAACCGCCCCTTCCCCCGCACGAAGCCGTCGACGTGCATGACGGGCGTGCCCTCCAGCGCTGCCTCGTTGCAGGGCCACTGGACGCTGCCTACACGGTCGAGCAGCTCGTACGAGACGCCGGCAAAGGTCGGCGTGAGTGCCGCGATCTCCGCCATGATCTCGCTCGGGTGCGTGTAGTGCATCGGATAGTCCATCGCGCATGCAAGCCGCTGGGTGACCTCCCACTCGGCGAGCCCGGCTAAGGGCTCCATCGCCTTCCTGACCCGGCTGATGCGGCGCTCTGCATTGGTGAAGGTCCCATCCTTTTCCAGGAAGGAGGCGCCGGGCAGAAACACGTGCGCGTAGTTTGCGGTCTCGTTGAGAAACAGGTCTTGGACGACCACGCACTCCATCGCGCGAAGTGCCTCGACCACGTGGTGGGTGTTGGGATCGGACTGGGCGATGTCCTCGCCCTGGATGTAGATGCCCTTGAAACCGCCGGCGACTGCTGCGTCCAGCATGTTGGGGATGCGTAGCCCAGGCTCCGCATCGAGCACCGTCTCCCAGGCGCTTTCGAAGCTCGACCGAACCCGGTCGTCGTCGACGGGGCGGTAGCCCGCGAACTCGTGCGGAAACGAGCCCATGTCGCAGGCGCCCTGCACGTTGTTCTGGCCCCGGAGCGGGTTCACGCCGACGCCTGGCCGACCGATGTTCCCGGTCGCCATCGCCAGGTTGGCCATCCCCATAACCATGGTCGTGCCCTGGCTGTGCTCGGTCACGCCCAGACCGTAGTAGATTGCGGCATTGCCGCCGGTCGCGTAGAGCCGCGCGGCGGCGCGCAGTTGCTCGGCGGGGACCTGCGTGATCGCCGCGATCGCTTCCGGCGCGTTGCGCTCCTCGGCGACGAACCCGCGCCATTCCGCAAAGGCCTCGAGGTCGCAGCGCTCGTCGACGAAAGGCTCGTCGACCAGCCCCTCGGTCACCACGACGTGCGCCATGGCATTGATAAGCGCGACATTGGTCCCCGGCCGGAGCTGCAGATGGTGCTGCGCCTCGACGTGCGGCGTGCGGACGAGGTCGGTGCGCCGCGGGTCGACGATGATGAGCTGGGCACCGTCGCGCAGGCGTCGCTTCATGCGCGAGGCAAAGACGGGGTGCGCGTCCGTCGGGTTGGCGCCGATCACCATGATGACGTTGGCGGCTTCGACGCTCTTGAAGTCCTGGGTGCCAGCCGACGTTCCGAAGGTCTGCTTCAGGCCGTAGCCCGTGGGCGCGTGGCAGACGCGGGCGCACGTATCGGTGTTGTTGTTACCGAAGCCGGCGCGGATCAGCTTCTGAACGAGGAAGGTTTCCTCGTTGGTGCAACGTGAGCTGGTAATGCCGCCGATCGCCTTGCGGCCGTAGGTCGCCTGGAGCCGCTTGAACTCATGGGCAGCGTGCGCGATCGCCTCGTCCCAGCTCACCTCGCGCCATGGCTCGTCGATCGATGGGCGGATCATCGGCTTGGTGACGCGATCGGGGTGGGTGGCATAGCCCCAGGCGAACCGGCCCTTGACGCAACTGTGCCCCTCATTGGCCTTGCCGTCCTTGGCGGGCCGCATGCGCACGACGCGATCACCCTGAAGCTCGGCTATGAAGCCGCAGCCGACGCCGCAATAGGCGCAGGTCGTTGCCACCTGCCGCTCGCCCAGGCCGTGCTCGGCGACCGATTTCTCCATCAGGGTCGCGGTCGGGCATGCGTTGACGCACGCGCCGCAGGAGACGCACTCGCTGTCGATGAAAGCCTCGTCCATCGACGCAGCCACCTTCGACCCGAAGCCGCGGTCGACGATGGTGAGGGCGAAGGTGCCCTGCTGCTCTTCACAGGCGCGCACGCAGCGCGAGCAGACAATGCACTTGGCCGGATCGAAGGTGAAATAGGGGTTAGTTTCGTCCTTCTGCGCCTCGAGGTGGTTGGCGCCCGCCAGGCCGTAGCGGACCTCCCTGAGACCCACGACACCCGCCATGTCCTGCAGCTCGCAGTCGCCATTGGCCGCACAGGTCAGACAGTCGAGCGGATGGTCGCTGATGTAGAGCTCCATGACGCCGCGGCGGAGGCGCGATAGACGCTCGCTCTGCGTCCGCACCACCATGCCGGTCTCGGCGGGCGTGGTGCACGAGGCGGGCGTGCCCTTGCGCCCGTCGATCTCGACCAGGCAGAGTCGGCAGGAGCCGAAGGGCTCGAGCGTGTCGGTCGAACAGAGCTTCGGCACCTTGATGCCGGCCTCGCTCGCCGCGCGCATCAGGGAGGTGCCTGCCGGCACCGTGACCTCGACACCATCGACTTGGAGCGTCACCGGCACGCCCTCGCGCACCGGCGTACCCATGTCGTCAACCGATCGCTTCGCCATGGACCGCCTCCCTGGTCGCGGCTCGCTCGAAGTCCTCGGGGAAATGCCGGATCGCGCTCTCGACCGGCACCGGGGTGAGCCCACCGAGCGCACACAATGAGCCGTCGCGCAAGACCTCACAGAGATCCTCGACGAGCGCGAGGTTGGCCGCGACGCGCTCACCCTGGATGATTCGGTCGATCGTCTCTGCACCGCGCAGCGTGCCGATCCGGCACGGCGTGCATTTGCCGCAGCTCTCCTCCGCGCAGAATTGGAACGCGAATCGCGCCTGCCGCGCCAGATCGACGGTATCGTCGAAGACGACCACGCCGCCATGGCCGACCATCCCGCCGCGCTCGGCGAACGCCTCGTAGTCGAGGGGCGTGTCGAACAGCGCTTCAGGCCAGTATGCGCCCAATGGGCCACCCACCTGGACGGCACGGACCGGCCGGCCGGTGCGGGTGCCGCCGCCATAGTCCTCGACAATCTCACGAAGCGTCAGGCCGAACGGCAACTCGATGAGCCCGCCATGGCGGACATTGCCGGCGAGCTGGATGGGCATCGTGCCACGCGAGCGGCCCGTGCCGAACGCACGATAGAACTCGGCGCCCCCGGCCAGAATGGTCGGCACGGCGGCGAGCGTCAGGACGTTGTGGACGATGGTGGGGCGCCCGAAGAGCCCGGCGATCGCCGGCAGCGGTGGCTTCGCCCGCACCTGGCCGCGCTTGCCTTCGAGGCTCTCCAGCAGCGAGGTTTCCTCACCGCAGATGTAAGCACCCGCGCCCAGCCGCAGCTCGATGTCGAAGGCCTGGCCCGAGCCGAGCACGCTGGCGCCGAGCAGACCCTCGGCGCGAGCGAGCGCCAACGCTCGGGCAAGCTTGCGGTGGGCATGCGGGTATTCGGAGCGGAGGTAGATGACGCCCTGACGCGCGCCGATGGCGATGCCCGCGATGACCATCCCTTCGATCAGCAGGAACGGATCGCCTTCCATCAGCATGCGGTCGGCGAAGGTACCGCTGTCGCCTTCATCGGCATTGCAGACGACGTAGCGCGCGTCCGCCTCGGTCGCCGCCGCGGTCCGCCATTTGATGCCGGCGGGGAAACCAGCGCCACCGCGCCCCCTCAGCCCGGACTCCGTCACCGCCTCGACGATCTCAGCCGGTGTCAGCTCGAGCGCCCGGCGCAGGCCCCCGAGGCCACCATGGCGCTCGTAGTCTTCGAGATCCAGCGGGTCGATGACGCCGCACCGGGCGAATGTCACCCGCTCCTGGCGCGCGAGCCAGGGCAGCTCTTCGACCCGGCCGAGCGCCTTTGGGTGGACCTCGTCGTCGAACAGCGCCGGCACGTCGTCGGGCGTGAGCGAACCGAAGCCGATCCGACCTTCAGGCGCCTCCAGCTCGACCAGCGGCTCGAGCCAGAAGAGCCCCCTCGAGCCGGTCCGCACCAGCTCGACGTCGAGCTCACGTCGCTCCACTTCGGCCCGCACGGCTCTGGCCACCTCATGCGCCCCGACCGATAGCGCGGCGGCATCCGCGGGCACGAAGATGCGGGCAGCGCTCATCTTCCAAGCCTCGCGAGCAAGCTTGGCGCATCGACGCGGCCGTAGAGCTTGCCGTCGACGAGGGCCGCGGGACCGAGCGCGCAATTGCCCAGGCAGTAGACGGTCTCAACGGTGACCGCGTCGTCGGCGGTGGTGGCGTCCGCGCCGACCCCGAGGCGCGTCTCCAGCTCTTGAGCCACCGTTTCGCAGCCGACCGCCTGGCAGGCCTCGGCGCGGCAGAGCTTCAGCACGTGTCGGCCCGGCGGTGTGGTGCGGAAGTCCTTGTAGAACGAGACGACGCCGGTGACCTCGGCGCGCGTGAGGTTGAAGACGTCGGCAACCATCGGGATCGCGCGGGGATCGACATAGCCGAACGCGTCGAGAAGGCCGTGCAGAGCCCCGAGCAGCCCGCCCTTTTGCCGATGCTGCTGCACCACCTCGAATGCTGCGCCCACGTCCCAGTCCGTCATCCAGGGCTACGGCTTGCTCGAGACGCTTCCACACACATGCGCCATTTCATATTATTTCGTGTCGCCCGACAAGAGACGATCGGCTGCGCGGCGGGGCCAGCCTCAGGCGCGCAACCTGGAGTTCTCCGGATCATAGGGGCTCTCCGGAACGACCGTTGCGGTACAGGTGGTGCCGAGCACGTCCATGGCAAAGGCGCCGCCGGCAACCGCGAGGTCCGGTCGCAGCATGGCCAGCGCCAAGGACTTGCCGACGCGAAAGCCGAAATTGCCGCCGGTGGCGCGGCCCACCAGCTCGCCATCAAGGTAGATCGGGTTGTTCCCCAAGGGGTCGGCCTCGTTGTGACCGGTGACCTCCAGCGTCGCGAAGGCATTGGCGAAGCCGCGCTCGCGCCAGGCAAGCAGCCCCTCCCGGCCGACGAAGTCGCCCTTGTCGGGCCGCACGAACCGGTCGAGCCCGGACTCGAGGGCCGCATACTCGATCGACAGTTCGGTTCCGACCATACGATACGACTTCTCGATGCGCAGCGAATCCATCGCGCGAATGCCGAACGGCTGAAGGTCGAGGTCGCGGCCGGCCTCCATCAGGGCATCGAAGATGTGGTTCTGGAACTCTATTCCGTGGTGGATCTCCCAGCCCAACTCGCCGACGAAGTTGACGCGCAGCAGGCGGGCGGGCGCCAGGCCAACGGTCGTGTCCTGGCCAGTGAGCCAAGGGAATGCAGCGTTCGAGAGATCGGCGCCGCAGACCCGTTCGAGGAGGTTTCGGCTGTTGGGGCCAGCAACGACCAGCACTCCCATCGAGGTCGTCAAATTCTCGAGCTGGACCGACCCATCGCCAGACAGCTGCTTCCTGAGCCAGTCATGATCCAGCCGCTGCAACGCGCCGGCGGACACCAGGTAGAAGCTGTCCTCGGCCTCGCGGAAGATCGTGAACTCGGAGTGAACACCGCCGCGGGTGGTGAGCCCATGCGCGAGGGCTATGCGCCCCACGCGTGCCGGCAGCTTGTTGGCGACCAGGCCATCGAGCCAAGCCGCCGCACCGGGCCCGGAGACGCGCGCCTTGGCGAAGGCCGTCATGTCCAAGAGACCCACATTGTCGGCCACGTTGCGGCACTCGTCGCCGACATGCTCGAACCAGCGTGAGCGGCGGAACGACCAGTGGTCCTCGGCCGGCACGCCCTTGGGCGCGAACCAGTTGGGGCGTTCCCAGCCGAACTTCTGGCCGAACACGGCCCCCAGATCGCGCATCCGCTCGTAGCAGGGCGCCGTCCTGAGCGGCCGCGCGGCGGGCCGCTCCTCGTCCGGGTAGTGGACGGTGAAGACGTTGGCGTAGGCCTCTTCGTTCTTGGTCTTGAGGTAGGCCTCGGACGCGTAGTCGCCGAAGCGCCTGGGGTCGACGCCGAGCATGTCGATCGTGGGCTCGCCCTCGACGATCCATTCGGCGAGCTGCCATCCGGCGCCACCGGCGGCCGTGATCCCGAAGCTGTGGCCCTCGTTGAGCCAGAAGTTACGCTTGCCCCAGGCCGGTCCGATGATGGGGCTGCCGTCAGGTGTGTAGGCGATGGCGCCGTTGTAGACCTCCTTGATGCCCAACTCGCCGAAGATGGGCACGCGGTGGATGGCGCTTTCGATGTGCGGCGCCAGTCGGTCGACATCCTCCTGAAACAGCTCGTACTCGCTGTCGGCATCGGGCCCGTCGACATAGCAGGCTGGTGCACCCACCTCGTAGGGTCCGAGCAGCAGCCCGCCATTCTCCTCGCGCATGTACCAGGAGCCGTCGCTCTCGCGGAGCACGCCGAGTTCGGGCAAACCCTGGGCTTTCCGCTCCTGGATGGCCGCGTGCGGCTCGGTGACGATGAACTGGTGCTCGACCGGGACGACCGGAATGTCGAGGCCCACCATCGCGCCCGTTCGGCGCGCGAAATTGCCAGTCGCCGAAACCACGTGCTCGCAGGTGATCTCACCCTTGTCCGTGGTGACGACCCACTCGCCGCCCGGCTTCTGGCGGATAGCCGTCACCGTCGTCTGGCGGTGGATCGTGGCACCCAGCGCCCGGGCGCCGGTGGCCAAAGCCTGGGTCAGGTCGGCGGGCTGGATGTAGCCATCCTCAGGATGACGGATCGCGCCAATAAGGCCGTCGGTGACGGCGAAGGGCCAAATCTCTTGCACTTGAGTCGGTGAGAGGAAGTCGACTTGCACGCCGATCGTGCGCGCGACGCCGGCATATTGGTGGTACTCGTCCATGCGGTCGCGGGTCGTGGCGAGGCGGATGTTGGAGCAGCGCTTTAAGCCGACATTCTGCCCGGTTTCGGCCTCGAGCTCGCCGTAGAGGCCCACCGAGTACTTGTGGATCTGGCCCACCGAGTAGCTCATGTTGAAGAGTGGCAAGAGGCCGGCGGCGTGCCAAGTCGAGCCGGACGTCAGCTCTTTCCGCTCGATGAGGACCACGTCCGACCAACCTTTCTTGGCGAGATGGTAGAGAGTGGAGACACCCACGACCCCGCCACCGATGACCAGCACCCTGGCCTGATCCTTCATCTCGCGTCTCCCAAGCTCGCGCTCCGCTCGGCTCTATGACCACGCCCTGTCGCCGTGCGTTCGAACATCTCCCAACGCGGCGCCCGTCCAGCACCATCGACGTCGGGAGCGCCGCGCCCTGCGTCGACATCGGGCTGCCAGACGGTGCGCGTGTCCAGGCTGAACCGTGCGCGCTCGGCGCCCTCACTGCGGCTTGCATGCAGATGCGCGCCCGAGAAGGCCAGCACCGTGCCCGGCTCGATCACCACCGCGACCGGTTCGCGCGACGGCGTCGCCATTGCCTCGGGCAGCAGCGGATAGCCCCTTTGCGTGCGCGCCGCGTCGTAGTCCCACTCGGCGGCCGTGTTGGGCACCGGCGTGGCGAACAGCGCCGGCCATAGCACCATCGTCTGCTCCCGGGCCAACGGGTAGAGCGGCATCCACCAGTTCACTTGGGCCGTGATACCCGACGCCCAGGTATCACGGTGAACCGGCAGCGGGCGCGCCAGACGGCCATCCGTGTCGCGCCGCGCCGGAACGGCTCGGAGCCTGAGCCGGTCGCAGAGCACGTCGTCGTCCGCGTAGCCGACTTCGACGAGGAAACGGCGCCACAACTGTTGGATCGTCGGATCCGCTTCGACCGTCTTGCGGACCTCGAGCGCCGCTTGCCGAAACGCCGCGGCGCTCATGCGCCACTCAGCTCGCTCCGGCTCATCGCCGAACGCGGCTTCGACCATCGCGACGGCATGGGCGCGCAGCGCCTGGGCGATACGCCGCCCTTCGAACACAACCAGCTCGCCCTCGAACAACGCCCTACTCAGCGCTTCGGGCGACTGCTCCGGTTCCCAGCGGCGGAATGCTGCCGCGTGCACCTAGGAAAGCCCGACGATATCGCCAGACGCGTCGAGCCCGATGTCGAGCGCCGCAGGGCGGGACGGTAGGCCTGGCATGGTCATGATGTCACCGCAGATGGCGACGACGAACCCGGCACCGGCTGCGAGCCGGGCCTCGCGCACCGGCAACACGTGATCCTCGGGTGCGCCCAGGAGCGTTGGATCGGCAGCGAAGCTGTACTGCGTCTTGGCAACGCACACGGGCAGCTCGCCATAGCCCTCCGCTTCCATGCTCGTGAACGCGCGCTCGGCGAGCGGACTCACGGCGATGTCGCGCGCGCCGTAGAGTTGCGTAGCGACGGTCCGCACCTTTTCGGCCAGCGGCAATCCGTTACTGTACAATAGCTTCACCTCGGGCGCTTCACCCTCAAGGCTGGACAGGACGGCCGCTGCGAGGCGCTCGGCGCCAACCCCGCCCTCGGCCCAATGCCGCGCGTCGACCGCGGTGACACCGAGCTCGGCACAGACGGGCCTGACGACGTCGAGCTCCGCCTCGCTGTCGCCCATGAAGGCGTTCACGGCAACCACCGGCTTGAGCCCGAAGCGGGCGAGATTTCGGACGTGGCGGCGGAGGTTGACGGAGCCCCGACGAACGGCCTCGGGCGCGGGCGTACCGAGCGCCGACTTCGGTGTGCCGCCCTGCATCTTGAGCGCGCGCAGGGTGCAGACGAGCACCACGGCATCCGGCCGAAGTCCCGACTGCCGGCACTTGATGTCCAAGAACTTCTCGGCACCCAGATCGGCGCCGAAGCCCGCTTCGGTCACCACAACGTCGTTGAGCGCCAGTGCCGACTTGGTCGCCATCAGCGAGTTGCAGCCATGCGCGATATTGGCGAATGGGCCGCCGTGGATGAAGGCCGGGTTGTGCTCGATGCTCTGCACGAGATTGGGCAGGAACGCGTCCTTGAGCAGCACCGCCATGGCGCCGTGGATCTGGAGATCGCCGGCGGTGACTTGGCTACCGTCGCGGCGGCGGGCGACGACCATGCGGGCGAGCCGACGCTGCAGATCCTCCAGGTCCTCAGCCAGGCAGAGGATCGCCATGACCTCGGAAGCAACGGTGATATCGAAGCCGGTCTCGCGGGGCACGCCGTGGGCAGCGCCACCTAGGCCCGCGACCACGTCGCGAAGAGCGCGGTCGTTCATGTCGAGCACCCGACGCCACGACACGCGCCGCCAATCGATCCCCAGCTCGTTGCCCCAGTGCAGGTGATTGTCGAGGATCGCGGCCAGTAGGTTGTGCGCGGCCGTGACGGCGTGGAAATCGCCGTTGAAGTGGAGGTTGATGTCCTCCATCGGCAGCACCTGCGACCTGCCGCCGCCTGCGGCACCACCCTTCATGCCGAAGCAGGGCCCGAGCGACGGTTCGCGCAGGCACACCATCGACCTTACGCCGAGCCGGTTGAGGCCGTCGCTCAGGCCAACGCTTGTTGTGGTCTTGCCTTCGCCCGCCGGCGTCGGTGTCATCGCCGTCACCAGGACGAGCTTGCCGCGCGGGCGCGCGTCGAGCGAGCTGGTGAAGGCCTGCGTCAGCTTGGCCTTATAGTGGCCGAAGGGAACGAGCCCGTCGGCGGGAATGCCGAGTGCCTCCTCCGCCAAGGAGAGGATCGGCTGCATGGTCGCAGCGCGCGCAATGTCGAGATCGGGCGAACCCGGCGGCGGCAAGCGGTCGTCCTCCACCGGCAGGGCCATGGGCGCTAAGCGCGCCACCGGACGTTGCGGAGCCTCGGCCACACCGTTCATCACGATACCTCCGCTGACGCCATACCGGCGGCTAGACGGTGTCGCTCGAGCCATTCGAGCGATGCGTCGATGCCGCCGAAGGGAAACAGATGTAGTGCGCCCAACTGGCTACGGGGCTGCTCGGCGCGATGGGCGGCTAGCGCTTCGAGCAGGTCGTCGGGCGCCCAGCGCCCGAACAGCCTGAGCGCATCCGGACGCCGCGCCAGGAGCCGCGAGGAGACCCCGACACCGCAGCGCATCGCATAGGCGAGCAACGTTCGTGGCTTCGCCGGTCCCGGTAGTCCAACCCGGACGGGCAGCGCCAGCTCTTGCGCCACGAGCCCTGCGTGCCAAGCCAAGACTGGTGAAGGCTCGAAGGCGAACTGCGTGACCAGCCACATCTCTGCGTCGGTCGTTGCGGCGTAGGCCGCCTTCGCCCGCAGCGCCGCCTCCAGCGCTGCCGCGTCGGCGATCGGATGGCCCTGCGGATGCCCGGCCACCCCGACCCGCCGCACGCCGTGGCGCTCCAGCAGCCCCGTCGCCATCACGTCGAGCGTGCTGGCGAACCGTCCCGCCGGCCGCGAGAGGTCGCCCGCGACCAAGAGGATGGCGTCGGCGCCCGCTTCGACATAACGGCCGAGGCGGTCATCGAGGGCTGCAGGCCCGGCGATCCCGCGCGCCGCGATGTGCGGGACCGGACGCAAGCCTGCCGCCGCCAGGCGGCGGATCGCATCGACGCTCAGCTCAGCATGCGCGCCGGGCAGCGCGGTGACATAGACCTCTGCGCCGGGAACATGTCGGGCTAGTCCCGCTATCGAGCGCTCGACCTGATGCGGCGTCGCTTCGATCGACACGTCCGCCAAGAGTTCGGCGCGCGCTGCCGCGAACGGCGATGCGGCGCCGACGACGTGCACGACCGCTCCCCCTCAGGCCGCTCAGTAGGCGAAGTCCCGACCCTGCTCCTTGGCCAATTCGCGTGCATTCGGATTGACGGAGGGGCGGAAGGGCACCTCCACGACGCGCCCTTCGGCAGGCTTGCCGGTCACTTCGGCATACTCCTCCGGCAACCAGACGCACAGCTCGGTGCCGAGTGCTGTGTAGTCGTTGGCGACCCACGCGAGCGCGATGTTCGTCTCGAGCTCGGGCGAGTACCAGGGCGACGTCACATAGCCGATCGGATCGCTCGCCGGCGTCTCTGAGATCAGCCAGAAGTCCGGCGCATAGTCCGTGACCGGCCGGCCACCAAACGCGATCCCCACCATGCGGTTCTTGAACGGCGGCTGGCCGGCCTCGATCTGCGCGCGCACCGCTTCCAAGCGCTGCTTGCCGATGTAGTCGGCCTCCTTCTTACGCGGCACCTGGTAGGCCAGGTTGCACTGGAAGGGCAGCGTCTCGCTGTCGATGTCCTGCCCCCAGGAGAGTATGCCGGCCGCGATCCGCCGGTGATGCGCCGGCGCGATGACCATGAGACTGTGCGCCTTGCCGGCCTCGAGCACCGCGTACCACATGTCTTCGGCGTAGCGCGTCGCGTCGATCAGGTAGATTTCGTAACCCTTCTCGCCCGTGAAGCCGGTCTGCGAGACGACGACATCACGCCCGGCCACCTGGCCGCGCATCAGTCCGTAGTAGGGAATGTCGCGCACCTGCTCGCCGAACAGGTCGACCATGAGGGCTTCCGACTTGGGCCCCTGGATCTGCACCGGCGCCACGTCGATCTCGCCGATCGTGACGTCGAAGCCCATGCCGACATTCACGCCCCTCAGCCAGAACTCGAGGTCGCTGTCGGAGATGGAGAACCAGAACTCGTCCTCACTGAGCCGCAGCAGCACCGGGTCGTTGAGGATGCCTCCGGCCTCATTGCAGAGGATGACGTACTTGCCGTGCATCGGCTGGATCTTCGTGGCGTCGCGGGTGATGACGTAGTTCACGAACGCCTCGGCGTCCGGGCCCTTGACGCAAATCTGTCGCTCGACGGCGACGTTCCACATGGTGACGTGGTTGACGAGCGCATCGTACTCGACCATGGCGCCGCCGTCCTCGGGACGCACATAGCCGCGCGGATGGTAGATGCGATTGTAGACCGTGCAGCGCCAGCAGCCCGCTTCGATCGAGAGATGCCAGTAGGGAGATTTCCGAACCCGCGTCGAGATCAGCATCTCCACCGGCGTCCGTCCGCTCTGCCTGAGATTGATCGGCACGCGTCGGTCCGACTGGTCGATGGAAGTGACCTGGGCACCCAGCGAGCGTGCCGTCACGACAGCCGGGTCGGTCACGTTGGCCGTAGGAGCTTCGATCATCGGGCTCGTCCAGTCGTTGGCGCATACTTGATGAGCGCACAGTCTGCGACCAGTTGCCTATGGCCCGATACTCCCATGGCGACGGGAAATTGACGAAATCCGTCACGCATGTCTTTTTCGTTCAGACGGCGCGGGTGGACCGGCGCCCCATCCTCTTGAGCGGGCACATGGATCAAGACCCTGGTCAATCGCAAAGGCAAAGTGGGCCGCGCGACTCCACAATCTACACCAAGAGTGACTTGCCGCGGACTCACCGGTTGGGCGCCGCCGCGCTCACACCGCGGCAGACATCAGAAGAACAAATGAGAAACTGACCGCGCGGCGATTGCCAGGAACCGCATATCATGACCGGTACTGAACAGCCGGAAACCACCACAGATATCGATCTCCTTATACTGCCCAACTTTTCGATGATGGCGTTCGCGTCGGTCGTGGAGCCGTTGCGGGCCGCCAACCAGCTGGCGGGGCGAACGCTCTACCGGTGGCGGACCTTCAGCGTGGACGGCGCACCCGTAACCGCCAGCAACGGTGTCACCGTTGTGCCGGGCGCGGCGCTTCGCGACACCGGCAAGGCGGGAACGCTCCTCGTCTGCGCGGGCCTGGGTGCGGAGCATTTCGATGACGCGCGGGTGGCGCAGCGCCTGCGCGAGCTTGCCAGGCACGGTGTGGGGCTCGGCGGTGTCTGCACCGGCACCATTGCGCTTGCGCGTGCGGGCGTGCTCGACGGCTATCGCTGCACGCTGCACTGGGAGAACGTCGAAGGGTTCGTCGAGGTCTTCCCGGACCTCGACATCACGGCGACGCTCTTCGAGATCGACCGTGATCGCTACACCTGCTCGGGCGGCACAGCGCCGATGGACATGATGCTGAGCTGGATCGGTCTCGCCCACGGCGAAGATCTGGCCGTACAGGTCGCCGAGTTCCTGCTGCACCATTCGGTCCGCCACCCGCACGACCCACAACGCCTACCCATCCAGTATCGAACCGGCATCACGCATCCGAAGCTCCTGGCCGCGATCGCGCATATGGAGGCCTATGTCGAAAGCCCTGTTCCGCTGGCCGACGTCGCCGAGGCCGTCGAGCTGTCACCACGCCAGCTCGAGCGGCTGTTCAAGCAACGGCTCAAGACGACGCCTTCGCGCTACTACCTGGAGCTGCGGCTCAAACGCGCGCGGCTCTTGCTCAAGCAGACCTCGATGTCCGTCATCCAAGTAGCGGTCGCTTCCGGCTTCTCCTCAGCCTCGCACTTCGCGCGGTGCTACCGCGAGGCGTTCCACCGTTCGCCACGGGACGAACGCCAGGAGATGGAGCGCGTCCCGAACGAACGCGTGTCGCATGGAGGCAAAGGGATGTCGCGCGCGAGCCACAATGTGCGCTAGCGAGAAGCTACCACCGGCTGGATCTCGCCAGCCGACGTCGACGGCGCCGGTCATGAGTGTTCGATGCTGTCGGAGAGCGGTCACCCACCCATGACGGCGCAACGTTACTCGCTCTTGTCGCTCCTGCGCGAGGGCATCGGTGGCCATCGCGGCTGGCAGCCGGCCTGGCGCAATGCCGAACCGAAGCAGGCCTATGATGCCGTGGTCATCGGCGGCGGCGGGCATGGCTGCGCCACCGCGTACTACCTGGCCAAGGAGCACGGGCTCACCAACGTCGCGGTACTGGAGAAGGGCTGGCTCGGTGGTGGCAACGCCGCGCGCAACACCACCATCATCCGCTCGAACTATCTCTACGACGCCAGTGCCGCCATCTACGACCACGCCATGCAGCTCTGGCGCAACCTGGGCCGCGAGCTGAACTTCAACATCATGATGAGCCATCGGGGCGTCATGAACCTCGCCCACGACGACGGCGAGGCCCGCCAGCTCAAGCGCCGCGTCGAGGCCAATCGGCTCAACGGGGTCGATGCCGAGTGGCTCGACGCCAGGCAGGTGAAGGACTTCTGCCCGCCGATCAACATTTCAGACAATGTCCGCTACCCCGTCATCGGCGCGACGCTGCAGCGCTCGGGCGGCGTCAACCGGCACGACGCCGTCGTCTGGGGCTATGCACGCGCGGCGAGCGGGCTCGGCGTCGACATCGTGCAGAACTGCGAGGTGCTCGGCATCGACGTCGCCGGTGGCGCCGTCACGGCCGTGCGCACCACGCGCGGCACCATCAAGACACCCAAGGTGGCGAGCGTCACCGCCGGGCATACGAGCGTCATCGCCAGCATGGTGGACCTGCGCCTACCCATCGTCAGCCACCCGCTCCAGGCGCTCGTCTCGGAGCCGGTGAAGCCGATCCTCCCCTGCGTGGTCATGTCGAACGCCGTGCACGCCTATTGCAGCCAGTCGGACAAGGGGGAGCTGGTCATCGGCGCCGGCATCGACCTGCATCAGTCCTACACCCAGCGCGGCGGCTTCCACGTCATCGAGGAGGAGATTGCCGCACTCCTGGAGCTGTTCCCGCAGTTCTCGCGCATGAAGCTCATGCGGCACTGGGCAGGCACCGTCGACATCTGCCCCGACGCGAGCCCGATCATCTCGAAGACGCCGCTCCGGGGCTTCTACATCAATGGCGGCTGGGGCACCGGTGGGTGGAAGGCGACGCCGGGCTCGGGCCACGTCTTCGCCGACCTCGTGGCCAACGACGCCCCGAACGAGATCGCGGCGCCCTACACGCTCGAGCGCTTCACCACCGGCAAGCTGGTCGCCGAGCATGGTGCCGCCGCCGTGGCGCACTAGTCGAGCGATACGCATGTTCCGCATCACCTGTCCCTATTGTGGCCCCCGCGAGCCGACCGAGTTCACCAATGGCGGCGAAGCCCATATCAGCCGGCCTCAGCATCCGGAGCAGCTGAGCGACGCCGAATGGGCCGAGTTCGTCTTCATGCGCAGCAACACCAAGGGCGTGTTCGCCGAGCGCTGGTGCCACAGCGGTGGCTGCCGCAAGTGGTTCAACGCGCTGCGGGACACCGCAACCGATGAGATCCTTGCCGTCTATCGCGTGGGTGAAGACCGGCCGTGGACCGACCGCGCGTGAGCGCCCAGCCCTTTCGCCTCGAACAGGGCGGGCTCATCGACCGGAGCCGGCCGATCCGCTTCAGCTTCGCCGGCAAGGCCATGCAGGGCTATGCCGGCGACACGCTCGCCTCGGCGCTGCTGGCCAATGGTGTCCACCTGGTGGCCCGCAGCTTCAAGTACCATCGCCCGCGCGGCATCCTCGGCGCCGGCAGCGAGGACCCGGCGGCGCTCGTGCAAGTTGGCCGCGATCCGGCGACGATCGTCCCGAACGTGCGCGCCACCGAGCTCGAACTCTGGGACGGCCTCGAGGCCTTCGCTCAGAACTGCTGGCCGTCGCTTCAGGTCGACGTGGGTGAGATCAACGACTTGGCGGCGCGCTTCCTGCCTTCAGGCTTCTACTACAAGACCTTTATGGGCCCGCCCGGCAGCTGGATGACCTTCGAGCCGACGATCCGCCGCGCGGCGGGCCTCGGCCGGTGTCCGGAAGCGCCGGACCCTGATCGCTACGAGCACGTCAACCGGCATTGCGAGGTCCTTGTGATCGGCGGCGGCCCGGTGGGCCTCGCGGCGGCACGAACAGCCGCGGCGAGCGGCGCGCGCGTCGTCCTCGCCGAGGAGACGCCCTATCTCGGCGGTCGCCTCCTCAACGAGGCCGCGGACAGCTCGATGATCGAGGGCCAAG
Source organism: Geminicoccaceae bacterium (assembly GCA_028279345.1). Classification (GTDB taxonomy): domain Bacteria; phylum Pseudomonadota; class Alphaproteobacteria; order Geminicoccales; family Geminicoccaceae; genus JAAAPF01. The sequence continues at coordinate 35,084 of JANQNY010000078.1, read as the reverse complement.
CCGGCCGGGCGTGGGTCGAGGCCGTCACCGCGGAACTCGCAGCGCTGCCCGAGGTGACGGTGCTGCGGCGCACCTGCGCGTTCGGACACTACGATGACAACTGGGTCGGGCTCGTCGAGGACGTGCAGGACCATCTGCACCCCGAAGAGCGCGACGACCGGCTGCCGCGCCAGCGGCTTTGGCGCGTGCGCGCGGGTCACGTGGTGCTCGCGACCGGTGCCGTCGAACGCCCCCTCGTCTTTCACGGCAATGACCGGCCTGGCGTGATGCTGGCAGGTGCCGTGCGCACGTTCCTCCATCGCTACGGCGTGCTCGCCGGTCGCCGCGCAGTGGTCTTCACCAACAACGATGGCGCCTGGCAGACGGCCTTCGACCTCGCCAGTGCCGGTGCCGAGGTTGCTGCAATCGTGGATGTGCGCGAGGCCCCTGGCGCCGAGCTTGTCGCCCGCGCACAGGCTCTCCAGATGCCGATCCACGCCCGTGCGGGCGTCATCGCCACCCGCGGCCGCCGCCGCGTCGCCGGCGTGACCGTCGCCAAGCTCGACGGCGCAGGTGGCCTCAGGGGCGATCAGGCGGCTTTCGACTGCGACCTGCTCGCCATCTCCGGCGGCTGGTCGCCCAACGTCGCGCTGTTCTCGCAGGCGGGCGGCGCGCTCGTCTTCGACGACGCCATAGCGGCCTTCCGTCCGGCCGGCGCGCACCGCGGCATGCAGGTTGCCGGGGCCGCGACCGGGACATTCGCGCTCGCCGATGCGCTCGCCGAGGCTGTCGCAGCCGTGGACACCACCGCGCCGCAGCCGCCCGCCACAACGTCTGTAGAGAGCTTCGAGACCTACAGCGTCCAACCGACATGGGAGCTGCCCTCGGCGTTGCCGCCAGCGCGGACGCGCGCCTTCGTCGACCTGCAGGACGACGTCACCGCCAAGGACCTGCACCTCGCCGTGCAGGAGGGCTACGCGTCGGTCGAGCTGGCCAAGCGCTACACGACGCTCGGCATGGGCACCGACCAGGGCAAAACCTCGGGCACCAACGGCTTCGCGATCATCGCGCGGGCGCTCGACAAGCCCATTGGCGAGGTCGGCGTAACGACCTTCCGGCCGCCCTACAAGCCGGTGAGCTTCGGTGCCGTCGCCGGCCAGCATGTCGGCGAGCTGTTTCATCCGCGCCGCACGACGCCGATGCACGAAGCCCATGTCGAGGCCGGCGCGGTGTTCGAGCTGGTGGGCGATTGGCTGCGCCCACGCGTCTACCCGGCGCCTGGCGAGAGCTTCGATGATGCGCTGATGCGCGAGTGCAAGGCGGCGCGCACGGGCGTGGTCGTGCTCGACGCGTCGACGCTGGGCAAGATCGACGTGCGCGGGCCCGATGCCCGGACCTTCCTCAACCGCGTCTACACCAACGCCTGGCTCAAGCTGGCGCCCGGCCGCTGCCGCTACGGGCTCATGCTCAACGAGGACGGCATGGTCTTCGACGACGGCGTCACCGCGTGCCTCGCCGACGACCACTTCCACATGACGACGACGACCGGTGGTGCGGCAAAGGTGCTGAGCTGGCTCGAAGAGTATCTCCAGACCGAGTGGCCGGAGCTGCGGGTCTATCTGACCTCCGCGACCGAGCAATGGGCGGTCGCATCCATCTCCGGCCCGCTCGCGCCCCAGCTCATGGCGGACCTTCTGGACGACATCGATCCGGACCCCGACGCGTTTCCGTTCATGACCCACCGCACGGGCCATGTCGCGGGCGTGCCGGCGCGGGTCTTCCGCATCTCCTTCACCGGCGAGCTGTCCTACGAGATCAACGTGCCCACGCGTTACGGTCTCTGGCTCTGGAACATGCTGATGGAGCGTGGCGCCGCCTACGGCATCACACCCTACGGCACCGAGGGTATGCATCTCCTCCGCGCCGAAAAGGGCTTCATCATCGCAGGGCAGGACACCGACGGCACCGTGACCCTGATCGACCTCGGCATGGACTGGGCGGTGAAGAAGAGCGCCGACTTCATCGGCCGCCGCTCGCTCTTCCGCAGCGACACGGCGCGCGACGACCGGCGCCAACTCGTGGGCCTGCGCACGGAGGACCCGGCCTTCGTCATTCCGGAAGGCTCTCAGATCATCGAAACGGCCAACGAGCAGCAGCCGCGCACACCCATGCTGGGCCACGTCACGTCGAGCTACTTCAGCCCCAACCTCGACCGCTCCATCGCCTTGGCGCTGGTCGAGGGCGGTCGCGGGCTCATGGGCCAGACGGTCTATGTCGCTCGCGCCGGCGCGTCGCCCGCCCCGGCCGTCATCTGTGCGCCGGATTTCCTCGCCGCCGAGCAGGGCGAAGCGTGAGCGCACCCGTCGAACGCACACCCTTGGGCCACCGCGACCCGATCGTCGTGGGCGACGAGGCGCGGCTCGCCGAGCACGCGCCCGCAGGCCTCTTGATCCTCCGCTGTGAGCCGGAAGCCGCTGCCGAGCCGTTCCGGCTCGCCACCGGGGTCGACCTCCCGCGAGCTGTTGGAACGACCGGCATCGGCGACGACCTCGAAGCGCTTTGGCTGGGTCCGGATGAATGGGTCCTCATCACCGCCGCGGAGCCGACGCGGTTGCGCGAGCGCCTGCGCGCCGGCCTCGCCGAACAGCACTACCAGCTTGTCGACGTTAGCGATGCCTATGCGGGGATCGAGATCGGCGGACGCCACGCTCGCAACCTACTCGCCAAGCTCGTCACTATCGACCTGCACCCGCGGGCCTTCGCCGCAGGCACGGCTGTCGCAACGATGCTCGCCAAGTCATCGATCTGGCTTTGGCTCACCGCAGAGGACCCGGTGTTCCGCCTGTTCGTCCGGCGCTCGCACGCCGATCATGTCTGGTGCCTACTCTCAGACGCCGGCCGCGAGTGGGGCCTGCCGCCGGCCATCCCGATCGGCCGCGTGCCGTTGCAAGTGCCGTGAACCACCGGCACCTCGATTTGGCACGGACAAACGTTCGCGGAAACGTCCATTGTCGTCACGATCCTAAGGCTCCAGACCACGACTTACTGCTGGAAGTACACGACCATCTTCAGGTAGCGGTGTTCGTCCACCGTTAGCATCTGATGGCTGAAACGACGTCGCTTGCCGTCGTTGCCGAGTATGGTTCCAAGCCCCCAGCTGTAGTTTTCCTTGCTCGGCTGCTCGATCCAACGTCGAAAATCAGGCGACACGAGTTTCAACTCGTCGATCAGCCAAAGCATACCCGGATCGTCCGGTGCGCCCGCCAGATCGCAGCGGAATTGCGCGAGCAGGCGGGGGGCATCCTCCCGCCACGCCGGCAAGCGGCGCCGCAAGTCCGGATCGGCAAAGACCATACGCACGATATTGCGGTCTCGGTGCGGTCGGCTGGCGAAATCGAACAACCGGTCGGCCGTCCCGTTCCACGCGATGACGTCCCACCGCAGATTCAAGACATAAGCCGGCCGCGCCGGCAGATCGTCCAGCAGTTGCTGGACCAGCGGGCCAACGGTCGACCATTGACAGGCCTCCGGTGGTGGCGGGCGTCGATGAGCTAGCAGGAAGAGGTGGGTGCATTCGGCGTCATCCAGCCTTAGCGCCTTCGCGACGTTCAGCAGAAAGCTCTCCGAGACCTGGATGTCGCGACCCTGCTCAAACCACGTGTACCAGGTAAGCCCGACACCCGCGAGCGCGGCCACTTCCTCGCGCCTCAGGCCCGGTGTACGCCGGCTTCCGGCAGCGGGCAGACCGACAGCGTCGGGTGTGAGCTTTCTTCGGTGGCGCATGACGAAGTGCGAGAGATCACTTCGTGTGCGCGCAAGAGCGCGGCCGGACAAGAGTATTGCTCCCAGTAATAGGATAACTTCCTACATAGTAATAGGCAGGATCCGCCCGGATTGTAGGCCTCTACACGGAGGCGAAATGACGGATCACTGCGACGACGTTGTGCGGAAGGCTGGGGCTTCGAACCCCGAAGCGGCAGTCCGAGGCGAGACACCATCGGCTGCCAAGGCCGGCCCACGGGAATGGCTGGGACTGGCGCTGTTGGCGTTGCCAACCATTCTGCTCGGCCTCGATCTAACGCTGCTTCATCTGGCGCTGCCGGCGCTCGCTACCGATCTGCAGCCGACGAGCACCGAGGCGCTGTGGATCATGGACGCGTATGGCTTCATGATCGCGGGCTTCCTGATCACCATGGGAACGCTCGGCGACCGCATCGGCCGGCGCAAACTCCTGATGGTTGGCGCCGCTGCGTTCGCCGTTGCTTCCGTGATCGCGGCCTTTTCGACCAGCGCCTTGATGCTGATCGCGGCGAGAGCGGCGCTCGGCGTCGCCGGTGCAACGCTGATGCCCTCCACCCTTGCACTCATCAGCAATCTCTTTGCCGATCCCCGCCAACGGGCGCTCGGCTTCGGTGTGTGGGCGACCATGTTTGCCCTCGGCATGGCAGCCGGACCGGTCGTGGGCGGGGCGCTGCTCGAACACTTCTGGTGGGGTGCGGGCTTTCTGCTCGCCGTGCCGGTTGTCGGGCTCTTGCTGGTGCTCGCGCCAGTGCTGTTGCCCGAGTATCGCGCGCCGGACGCGGGGCGGATCGACCTCTTCAGCGTGGCACTCTCGCTCGCCGCAATGCTGCCAGTGATCTACGGCATCAAGCAGATTGCCAAGTATGGCTATGTCACCGATGCAGTCGCCGCGATCGCCGTAGGTTTCTGCTTTGCAGTGCTCTTCGTCCGGCGGCAACGGCGGCTGGCCGATCCGCTGCTCGACATGAGCCTGTTTGGCAACCGAGCCTTTTCCGTAGCCCTGATCGTGCTGCTCTTCGGGCTGATTGCCGTCGGCGGAACGATGTTGCTGGTCACGCAGTATCTCCAGCTCGTAGCGGGCTTCTCGCCTTTGGTTGCTGGCTTGTGGATGGGGCCACCCGCGCTCGCCATGGTCGCAGCCGGTCTCGGCGCACCGCTCGTCGCACGGCATGTGCGGCCAGGCTTCGTCGTTGCCGGTGCACTTGGTCTGTCGGTCGTCGGCTATGTGATGCTCACCCAGTTGGGCGAGGGACGAGCAGCCGTCGCCATGGTCGTTGCTGGCTTCTCGCTCGCCTACCTCGGGCTGGGGACCATCGCTGCGCTGGGCACCAATCTGGTCGTCGGAGCCGCACCGCCCGACAAGGCGGGCTCAGCCTCGGCGATGTCCGAGACCGTTCAGGACCTGGGGGTCTCACTCGGCATCGCGATACTTGGCAGCCTATCCACCGCCATCTATCGCCGCACCATGCTGGAGCACTTGCCGGACAACTTGGCCGAGGGTGCGAGCGAAGCGGTGAGCGACAGCCTCTGGGCGGCAACGGCCATCGCGCCGGCGTTGCCTGCTGGGCTGATTGAATCAGCGCAGATCGCGTTCATGGGAGGCTTCGAAGGCGCGGCTGTCTTCAGCGCAGTCACCGTAACTGCCCTTGTCATCCTTGCGGCAGTAGCGCTCCGGCATGTCGGCAGGATCGGGCAGGCCGATTGACGGTCACGACCCGGATTCTGCGCAGCGCCCGCTTAGCCTCGCCCACGACAGCTCACCCGGCTAGCCGGGCGGAATGACCGCTCGGGGGAGGTCTGCCACCACGTTGCACGGCTGCACGGTGCTGCAATGTGCGGAGCGCCTCGCCGCAGCGGAACCGCCGCCGTGCGCGATGTAGCAGCGCGCTGCGTGCGACTGAGCGCCAAGGCCGACCTCGCTACGCACCGTGCCAGGTGGTGAACGTCTCCACCGGCGCTCGTTCGGTGGCGAGCGCGTTCTCCGGCGCGTCGGGGTCGGGATAGCCCAAGGCAATGCCGCAGAGGAGCACCTCCTCCTCGTTGATGCCCAGCGTCTGCCGCACGGTGCCGGCATAGGGGATCCACGAGGCTTGCGCGCAGGTCTCGAGGCGATGGCCGCGCGCAACCAGCAGCAGGTTCTGGATGAACATGAAGCAGTCGAGCCAGCTGCCGGGGTTGAGCCTGCGGTTGACCGTAACGAACAGGCCAACTGGCGCGCCGAAGAAAGCGAAGTTCGCCTCGCTCTGACGCGCCCGCGCCGCGGCGTCATCGCGGCCGATGCCCAGGAGCGCGTAGAGATCGAAGCCGATCTTGCGGCGCCGGCTCTTGAAGGGTTCGAAGAACTCGTCGGGATAGTAGACGTAGTCTGGGCTCCTGCGGCCACTGCGCGCCGCGTCGCGGACCGCGTCACCCACCCGGGCGCGCGACGCCCCGGTCACGACGTGGACGATCCACGGTTGCATGTTGGCGCCACTGGGCGCGCGAGCCGACACCTCCAGGATATGCTCGACGAGCGGGCGCGGGACCGACTCATCCAAGAACCGACGGATCGAGCGCCTGCCTGTGATCGCCTCCTCGACATCCATCATCCTTGCGATACCCCGCTCGCCCGCGCGACGCGCATCGGCGCCGCCGTGCGCGCTGATGGGCAAAGCTCGGCAAGGACGCAAGCGTCGCAACGCGGTTGTCGCGACCGACAGATGCGCTTGCCGTGCTCCAACAGGAGTAGGTGCGCGTCGTGCTTGAACCGCGCCGGCACCGTAGCCTCGAGGTCGCGGGCGACGCCATCCGCCGTGGATGCCTGCGAGAGACCGAGCCGTCGGGCGGCCCGAAAGACGTGCGTGTCGACGGCGATCACGGGCTCGCCATAGACGAAGCGCAGCATGATGTCGGCGCACTTCCGGCCGATGCCCGGCAGCGCCATCAAGCCCTCCCGATCGCTGGGCACCTCGCCGCCATGGCGGTCGAGCAGATCCCGGCAGAGGCGCTTCAGGTTGCGCGCCTTGGAGTTGTAGAGCCCACAGGGGCGGATCAACTCGGCGATCCTCGCCTCGTCGAGTGCCAAGATCGCCGCCGGGGTCGCCGCGGCCGCAAAGAGAGCATCGGCCGCCTTCTTCGTATTGGCGTCGCGCGACTGCGCGCTCAACAAGCAGGCGACGAGGCTCTGGAAGGCGCTCCGGCGACGCTTGACGCCGACATCGGTGACGGGTGTCCGCGCGGCGGCAGCGAGACGCTCCATGACAGCGGTGACCGGGTTCATGCGCGTAGAGTGGAACTCGCGCGGTCTCGGTCAAGCCGAGCGGACCGCGCGTGCAAGCCACGCCTGCGCCAACCGGCGTGGATCAACCCTGCCCGGGGCGCCATAGTCCCGCCGATCAGCGGAGGAACTTGAGCAGTTGCCCCAGCGAACCCGTGCGAAGAAATTCTGGTGAGCCGGGATCGGGAACGGTCCGCGGTTTTCCTCGCCTACTGCCTTTTGGCGTTCGCGCCCCTCACCTGGGGCGGCAATTTGGTCGTCGGCCGCACGCTCGCCGGTGCGGTCGATCCAACGACGATCAACGTCGCCCGCTGGGGTTGTGCTGCGGTGCTCTTGGCGCTCTTCTGTGGCGGCAGCTTCTGGCGGCATCGCGCGGGCCTGTGGCGCGAGCGCCGGCTGATCCTCGCCCTCGGCCTCAGCGGCCTCGGCTGCTTCCACCTGCTGCAGTACACGGCACTCGCCCACACCACGGTGCTCAACGTCGCGGTGCTTTCGGCGATGACGCCGCTCTACACGGTGCTGATCGCTTGGGCCATCTCGGGCGACCGCATCGACCGCTGGCAGGCGCTGGGCCTAGCCCTGTCGATCTTGGGCGCAATCCTCATCGTCACGCGGGGCGAACTGGCGGCCCTCGTTCAGCTCAAGGCGGCGATGGGCGATGTCCTCCAGATCGCCGCGATCTTCTTCTGGGCGCTCTACACTGTGCTGCTGCGCTACCGCCCGCGCGACATCCCCAACCTGCCGTTCCTGCTGGCGACCATCCTCCCCGGTCTGGCACTCTCGTTGACCACCTACACCATCCGCGAGTTCAACCTGGTGTGGTCGCCGGAGGTGGGGATCGGGCTCGCTTACCTGGTGCTGTTCCCGTCGGTCCTCGCCTACATCGCCTGGAGTGCGGGTGTTCGCGTCCTCGGGCCGCAAGCAGGGGGCGTGTTCACCAATCTCGTCCCGATCTATGGCGCGGTCCTCGCCATCCTGTTTCTGGGCGAGCCGCTGAGGCCCTATCATCTGGCGGCCGCGGCGCTCGTCGCCGTCGGCATCTGGCTCGTCAGCCGGCCGCCTGCGACCGAGCCACTCCGGGGGGAGGCCTAGTGTTCGAAGGCTTCACGCAACGCCGTGTCGACGTCGCCGCTGGGATCATCAACGCCCGCATCGGCGGTGAAGGACCGCCATTGCTGCTACTGCACGGCTTTCCGCAGACGCACGTGATGTGGCACGCGGTGGCGCCGACGCTCGCCGAGCGGTTTACCGTCGTCTGCGCGGATCTCCCCGGCTATGGCGACAGCAGCAAGCCGGAGGACGACGCGCGTCACGCCGGCTACGCCAAGCGCGCCGTGGCCCGAGACATGGTCGAACTGATGGCCGAGTTCGGCTTCGAGCGCTTCCAGCTCGGCGCCCACGATCGTGGCGGCCGAGTGGCGCATCGCCTGGCACTCGACCATGCGGACCGCGTTGAGCGACTGGCACTGCTCGACATCGTGCCGACGCGCACCCTGTTCGAGGCCACCAACATGGCGCTCGCCATGGGCTACTATCACTGGTTCTTTCTGGCGCAGCCGGCGCCATTGCCGGAGGACCTCATCAACGCCGCACCGATCACCTACCTGCATGCCAAGCTCGCCCGCTGGGGGAGTGCCGCCGACGCCTTCCCGCCGGCGGTGCTTGCCGAGTACGAGCGCTGCATCCAGGACCCGGCGACCGTCCACGCGATGTGCGAGGACTACCGCGCGGCCGCGACGATCGACCTCGAGCACGACCGCGGCGACGAGCAAGCGCGGATCGAGTGCCCGCTTCTGGTCCTTTGGGGCGAGCAGGGTCTCATGCACCGCCACTTCGACGTTAGAGAGACTTGGCGCGTGAAACATGCGGAGCCTTACAGCGTGGAAGGGGAGGCCCTGCCCTGCGGCCACTACCTGGCCGAAGAGTGCCCGAATGGCGTGCTCGCCGCCTTCGACCGCTTCTTCGTCGGCCGATGAACGCGCCGGTCACCGAGGTCGATCCGAACGACGCCGCAGCCGTTGCCCAGGCACGACGCCTGTTCGAGCGCTACGCCGCTTGGCTCGAGGTGCCGCTGTGCTTCCAGGGGTTCGATGCCGAACTCGCGGAACTGCCTGGGGCGTACCGACCGCCGCGCGGCGGGCTGTGGCTGGCAGGCCACGGGCCAGGAGCCGTGGGCGTCGCCGCGTTGCGCCCCCTCACGGCGACACGCGCCGAGCTGAAGCGCCTCTATGTGGAACGCGAGGCGCGGGGTCGGGGCCTCGCGCGTGCGCTCTCGGCGGCCGCCATGACGCGAGCGCGCAACGCCGCCTTTGTCGAGGTCGTGCTGGAGACGCTCACCGACCGGATGCCGGAGGCCGTCAGGCTCTACGAGGGCCTCGGGTTCGAGCAGTGCGAGGCTTACGACCACAAACCCATCCAGAGCGTGCGCTACTACCGCCTGCAGCTTTGAGCGCCGCAGCGCCGCGCTGCCGGTCAGCGCCCGTCGCGGATCAGCAGCATCTCGACGTGCGGCAGGTCCCGGTCGAGCGCCTCGCAGCGTCGGGGCGAGCGTCTCTGCTCGACGAAGCCGACCTTGCGCAGCACGTGCCCCGACGCCTCGTTGTCGGCGAAGTAGCCGGAGACGAGCGCCTCCAGCCCGCTTTCCTCCAATGCGTACGCGACCACGCGGCGCCCCGCTTCGGTCGCGAAACCGCGGCCCCAGAAGCGACGCCCATACCAATAGCCCAGTTCCGCAGTACCGCTGTTCGGCGGGTTCAAGCCAACGATGCCGACCATGGAGGCGTCACGCTCGACAACCTTCCAGTGCGCGCCCTGTCGGGAGATCTCGGTCACGAACCGGACCGCATCGGCCTCGCCATAGGGATGCGGTAGCCGGCTCAGCCGCCGCGCCACTTCGAGATCGTTGGCGAGTTCGACGAGCGTCGGCACGTCGTCGAGCTCGACCGAGCGCAACGCCAGCCGCGCGGTAGCGAGAGGAACGGTGGTCAGGTCAGACACCGGTGAAACCTCTCTACGGCTCAAGGTGGAGTAGGCGGCCAACGTACGACATCGCCACCGGGAGCGATCACGCAGCTCCCGAAGCGTTTCCCAAATCCGTCAGGCGACCTTCAGGGACTTGTACTGTTAGGGTGGGGCTCCGTGGAGCCGTCGCCAAGGCGGCGGCGCTTGTCTTCCTCATACTCCTCGAATTGCCCCCACCACCTGACGTAACTGTCTCCCTCGAAGGCGAGGACGTCGAGAGATTTCTCGCGTCCGTCACAAAAGATCGTTCCCGTCGAACCGCGATTTACGCCAGCTGACAACGCGTTCGGCCAGCTGCTTAGGACCGGAAATTCGAGAGAACTCGATACCGGATCGAACTGTTGTCAGCAGACAGTATTTCGATACGAGCGCCTTTATACGAAATTAAGTTCGACTCAGACAGATCGTAATCCACGTCATTGGAAAACGCCGGACGCGCCGTATCACCGTAAAACTCTCTATAACTTATTCTAACACGATCTTCTATACGACCACTGTAAATGAGAGTCTGTTGAAACGCATCTTCGGAAAAACCACTACGCTTTTCTATGCTAAAATAGGCGTCATCATTGCATACTATAGCCGTAAAAACGGTAACTGCACAAAGCTCTGTTCGACCCCTGTTCACAGCAAGTGCGTCCACCGGGTCAGCAATCCATGCCTCCGACACGTACCCAGCACCTTGCCTCAAGGCCGTCGTCGGAGCAAAAAAGTACGTGTATTCTTGATCAGACCCACGAGGCAGAAATACACCAGGATGTGCCTCGTATAGAGAAATCTCTTGGGTCGAATCAATAACAAGAACATCATAGTCCGATTTAACGCCAACTGAAAGCATCTCGTCACCAACGAATGCTTCGCTCTCAGCTCCAATAGCTGGTATTGAAAAACGCTCTTCAGTTGGTTGATAATTGTCTTTTGGTGTAGCGCAAGCTACAAGAATCGTTACCAATGCGATGCATCCCGCAAATCTCAGAGAATTTGGCGCGTTCAAATTTATTACTCCGCAACATGTCTATATACTATGCGACCTTGAGAGGCTTGTACTTGATGCGGTGCGGCTCGGTGGCGTCGTCGCCCAGGCGGCGGCGCTTGTCCTCCTCGTACTCCTCGAAATTGCCCTCGAACCACTCGACATGGCTGTCGCCCTCGAAGGCGAGGATGTGCGTGGCGATGCGGTCGAGGAACCAGCGATCGTGGCTCACGACGATCGCCGAGCCGGCAAAGTCGAGAAGCGCCTCTTCGAGTGCGCGTAGTGTGTCGACGTCGAGGTCGTTGGTGGGCTCGTCGAGCAGGATGACGTTGGCACCACCCTTCAAGAGCTTCGCCATGTGCACGCGGTTGCGCTCGCCGCCCGAGAGCTGGCCCACCTTCTTCTGCTGATCGCCGCTCTTGAAGTTGAACGCAGCTACATAGGCGCGCGCCGCCATCGTTCCCTTGCCGAGATTGATGATGTCCTGGCCCTGGCTGATCTCTTCGAACACGGACTTCGCGCCGTCGAGCGTCTCGCGGCTCTGGTCGACGAAGCCGAGCTCGACGGTGTCGCCCAGCTTGATGGCACCGGTGTCGGGCTCCTCGGTGCCCATGATCATGCGGACCAGCGTCGACTTGCCCGCGCCATTGGGACCGATGACGCCCACGATGGCGCCGGGCGGCATGATGAAGGACAGGTCCTCGATCAGGAGACGGTCGCCGAAGCCCTTGGTGAGGCCCTCGGCCTCGATCACGTTGCCGCCGAGGCGGGGACCAGGCGGGATGATGATCTGCGCCGAGCCGGGTGCCCGCTCCTTGGCCTCCGCCAACAGGTTCTCGTAAGCGGTGACGCGTGCCTTGGCGCGGGTGCGGCGGCCCTGCGGGGTCTGGCCGATCCACTCGGCCTCGCGGGCGAGCGTGCGCTGGCGCGCCTGCTCCTCGCGCTCCTCCTGGGCAAGACGCTTCCGCTTGTTGTCGAGCCAGGCGGAGTAATTGCCCTCGAACGGGATGCCGCGGCCGCGATCCAGCTCGAGGATCCAGCCGGCGACATTGTCGAGGAAGTAGCGGTCGTGGGTCACCGCCACGACGGTGCCTTTGTACTCCTGCAGGAAGCGCTCGAGCCAGGCGACGCTCTCAGCGTCGAGATGGTTGGTCGGCTCGTCGAGGAGCAGCATGTCCGGCTGCGAGAGCAAGAGCCGCGCGAGCGCCACCCGGCGCCGCTCACCACCCGAAAGCGTCGCGACGTCGGCGTCACCGGGCGGGCAGCGGAGGCTGTCCATCGCCATCTCGACGGTACGCTCGATCTCCCAGCCATTGGCCGCGTCGATCTTCTCCTGCAGCTCGGCCTGCTCGGCCATCAAGGCGTCCATGTCGGCGTCCTCTTCGCCGAACTGCATGGAGACCTCGTTGAACCGGTCCACGAGCGCCTTCACCTCGCCGACACCCTCCATGACATTGCCCATCACGTCCTTGGAGGGATCGAGTTCGGGCTCCTGGGCCAGATAACCGACCTTCACGCCATCCGCCGCCCAGGCCTCGCCGTTGTAGTCGGCATCGAGCCCCGCCATGATCCGCAAGACCGTCGACTTGCCGGAGCCGTTGACGCCCAAGACGCCGATCTTGGCGCCGGGCAGAAAGGCAAGCGTGACGTTCTCCAAGATCTTCTTCCCGCCCGGGAAGGCCTTGGAGAGCTGACGCATGACGTAGATGTACTGATAAGCGGCCATGGACGCGCGCGGTCTTTGCTTGTTGGGGGAACACGCCACCATGTAGCAGCGCGAAGCCGCCGTTGAAAGAACCGCCGCATGGCGGCGGCGCGGTCGAAGGGAGAGGTGTGGATGGCGACGGCGAACCTGGCGGAGCTGCTGGTCTATCGCTTCGGCAAGGCGCCGAACGTCAGCGCGGAGTTGGCGGAGAGCGCGCTGGCCTCGGCGTTGGCTTCTAGAGGATCGTGCCGCGCCTTCGATCAGCGTCCGGTCGAGACCGAGCTTCTGCGCAGCCTCGCGGCACTCGCTCTGTGCGCACCATCGAAGAGCGATCTGCAGCAGGCGGACATCGTGCTCGCCACCGACGCGGGCCTGCGGACGGCGCTCGCGGCGACGGTGCCGAGCCAGACCTGGGTGGCGGGCGCCCCCGCCCTCGTCGTCATCTGTGGCAACAACCGGCGGCAGCGCCAGGTCCACGCGTGGCGCGGCCACCCCTTCGCGAACGATCATCTCGACGCCTTCTTCAACGCCACGGTCGACGGCGCCATCGTGCTCGCGACGCTGGTGCTTGTCGCCGAGGCCGCCGGGCTCGGCGCCTGTCCGATCAGTGGCCTGCGTGACCGGCCCGACCAGGTCTCTGAACTTCTGCGCCTGCCCGAGCACGTCTTTCCTGTCGCCGGGCTCGCCCTCGGCTACCCGGCAGAACCTCCGGAGGTTTCGCCCCGGCTACCACTGCAGGTCACGGTGCACGAGAACCGTTGGTCCGAGGAAGGCATCACCGAGCAGGTGGCGGCGTACGACGCCCGCCGGCGCGCGCTGCAGCCCTATCGCCGGCAACGCAGCGAAGACCGCTTTGGTCGCTCTCATGCCTATGGCTGGTCCGAAGACAAGGCCCGCCAATACGCCGGAGCCCAGCGCACGGACTTCGGCGCCTTCGTCCGCGCGCGCGGCTTCAAGCTCGACTGAGCGAGGGGCTCAAGAATCCCGGAACGGGAGCACCGGTGGCGCGATCTCCCAATGATCGCGCGCCGCCCAGTCGAGCTGACGCACTTTCGCCTCGGCCCGCCGCTGCGCCGCGCTCACCGCATGTGCGGCCTCCACGTAGTCGATGGTGAGACAGCGACCGCCGGCGACCACCTGCTCGCCATCCACCCAAACATCCGTCACGGCGCGCTCGGCAGCGGCGTAGATCAGCGATTTGAGAGGATCGCGGAGCGGGTGCATCGACGGCGTTTCGAGGTCGACAAGAACCAGATCAGCCTTGGCGCCGGGCGCCAGGCGGCCGATGTCGTCGCGCTTGAGGATCGCGGCACCGCCCAACGTCGCTGCGTTGAAGGCATCGGTGGTCGTGAGGTCGAAGACGTCCTGGCTCGTGACGCGCGACAGGTAAAGCGCGCTCCGCAGCTCCTCCAGCATGTTGTGCGGGTAGGTGTCGGTGCCGATGCCGACGGGGACGCCGTCACGAAGATAGCGGCCGAGCGTCTGCAATGTGATGCCGCGGCGCTGGAACACCGTCGGGCAATGCGCGACCGCCGTCCCCGTCTCGACCAACCGCGCCAGGTCGCCGGTGCGCGGCCAATGGGCGCTGGTGTGGTGATCGAGGAAGATGCCGTGACCGATCACTGTGTCCGCGCCGAGCACGCCCAGCCAGTGCAGCCATTGGATAGGCGTTAGTCCATGCCGGCGGTTGATCTCGTGAAACTCCACGACGCTCTGGGCTGCGTGAATCTGCAGCGGCAGCCCGCGAGCCTGCGCGGCATCGAAGCTGTCCTTGATGAGCTCCGGCGTGCAGGTGTCGATCTGTGAGGGTGCGATCATCGCGGTGAGCCGCCCGGACGGATGGGCGTTTGCGGCGTCGACCACCGCGAGCGCCGCGTCCATCGCGGCACGCCCAGCGGCCTCGTCCCATTCGTACTCGACCACATGACCGTTCTTCGTGAACCAGCGCGCCGAGCGGTACATCGGCGCTGCGACGCCGCGAATGCCGCTGCCGGCAAGCGTGTCGAGCCAACCGTCATAGGGAACCGAGAGGTCGACGAGCGTCGTCACGCCGCTCATCAGGAGTTCCGCGAGCGCCATCCGCGCGCAGGCGACCATTCCCTCCCCGTCGGGCCGAAAGATCGGCATGAACTCGAACAACGAGCTCATGTAGAGCCCCTTGGAGCCCAGCTCGTCGAGGAAGCCCTTGTTCATCGGCTCCGACAGCGGGTGGCTGTGGATGTTGACCAGCCCCGGCATGACGAAACGCTGCCGCGCGTCCAGCTCGACGTCGGCCACATCGCCAAATCCGGCACCGACATGCACGATGCGGTTGCCGGTGAACGCCACGTCGACATCGCGTAGATAGACGTGCTCCTGCCGCGCCGGGTCGTAAGCCGCCACCCATGCGGCGTTGCGGATGACCGTCGTCGTCATGATCGCGTCTCTCCTGCGCGTGCGCCCGCCAAACCCTGACGGTCGAACACTACCTCGCCGCCCCTGAGCGTCAGCTCGCACTGGGCCGCCGCCACCGTGTCCGGGTCCGCGGCCGAGAGGTCCGTGTCGAACACCGCGAGATCGGCAAGTAAGCCGCGCTGGAGCCGCCCCTTGTGGGACTCCGCATGGCTCACATAGGCGCCGTTCCAGGTGTAGGCGTGGAGCGCCTCGTCGTGCGTCAAGCGTTCGCCGCTGCCGACGACGGTGCCGCGGTCGGTGTGGCGCGTCAGCATGGTGTGCAGGTTGGCGAACGGGTCGCAGTCGCAGACCGGGCAGTCGGTGCTCGCGGCAGGATGAAGCCCGGCTTCAAGCCACCGACGCATCGGATAGGCCGCAGCGGCGCGCCCTTCGCCCACCACGTCGACATAGAGGTTACCGAAATCGCGCAGGAAGACGGGCTGTGGCACCGGCTGGACCCCGAGCCGCACGAGCCGCTCGATCTGTTCGGGCGTGACGAACCCGGAGTGCTCGATCCGATGGCGGCGGTCCGGTGCCGGCGTTGCCGAAAGCGCCTGCTCGTAGGCGTCTAGCACTTGCTCGATCGCGGCGTCGCCGATCGCGTGCAGCGCCAACTGATAGCCCGCGTCGTGGTACTCTCGGACCAATCCCGCCAACGCCGCATCGTCGTAGGTCAACAATCCATAGCCGCCATCGCGATAGGGCGTGCGCATGGCGGCCGTGCCGACGCCGGCACTGCCGTCGGTGAAGAGCTTGACGGGCCCGATGCGCAAGTCGTGGTCGCCGGTGCCTGTGACCAACCCCGCCTCCAGGCAAGGCTCGACGATGCCGCCGGTCCCGCCCAGCAGGCAGAGATAAGCCCGCACCGGCAAGCGGCTCTCACGCTTGGCACGCTGATACGCGGCCATCTCCGCGAAGCCCATCCGCATGCCGACGGCGGCATCCATCACGCTGGTGATGCCGAGACCCGCGCAGCGCCTGCCCGCACGCTCGATCGCCGCGACGAGGTCATCTTCGGTGACGGTCGGAAGTAGCGCTTTCACCGGCTCGCGCGCGGTCTCGGCGAGGAGGCCCGTGAGTTCGCCGTCGCGGACCTCGATCAGGCCACCCTGAGGCGACGGCGTTTCGACCCAGATGCCCGCGGCGTCGAGCGCCAGCGAATTGCAGACGGCCAGATGCCCGCAGGTCCGCGAGACATAGACGGGATGATCTGGGAGAGCGTGGTCAAGCTCGGCGCGCGTCGGGTGCCGGCCCTCGGGCAGCTTGAAATGGTCATAGCCCCGGCCAAGCACCCAGGCGCCACGCGGCAACGTCGCTGCATGCTCGCGCAACCGTGCCAACAGCGTCGCCAAATCGGGGGCTGCGCTCGGCCGCAGATCGACCTCTGCCATGGCGAGACCCATCGGCAAGAGATGCAGATGAGCATCATTGAGCCCTGGCATGGCGAACCGGCCCTCGAGGTCGATCACCCGCGTGTCCGGGCCCGCCAGCTCTTCCAGGTCGTCGTCGCCCACGGCAAGGATGCGGCCGCCAAAGATGGCTAGAACGCGCGCGCTCGACTGGCCGATGCCGCACCAGAACCGGCCACGGCGCAACAGCGTGTCGGCGGCGATGCGCGGCAATCCAGGTCTCCGCTTCGAGGGACGTCGACGCGAAGGTGGCGCAAAGCGTGCGTACCGGCAATCCAACCCCGACAGCGGCCGGTGCTACACCACGCAGCCGCCGCGTGGCCGGCTTGCGAGACACCGCCGGATCGGCGATTGCTCGCGGGACAAACCCCTAAAGACGACGGACCACCACTATTCGTGCACCATGACCGCTCGCTCGTTGATGCTCCAGGGGACCGGCTCGAACGTCGGCAAGTCGCTGCTCACCGCCGGGCTGTGCCGCCTGTGCGCGCGGCGCCGGCTTCGGGTAGCGCCCTTCAAGCCGCAGAACATGTCCAACAACGCGGCCGTCACCGCGGACGGCGGCGAGATCGGCCGCGCACAGGCGTTGCAGGCGCGCGCCGCGGGGCTCGAGCCCCACACCGACATGAACCCGGTGCTCTTGAAGCCCGAGACCGACAAGGGTGCCCAAGTCGTGGTCCGGGGCCGCATGCGCGGGCGTTTCGACGCGCGGGCCTACCACGCCCTCAAGCCCGAGCTGATGGCGCCAATCCTCAAGAGCTTCGAGCGCCTCAAGGCCGCACATGACCTCGTGCTGGTCGAGGGCGCAGGGTCGCCGGCTGAGGTCAATCTGCGGGAAGGCGACCTCGCCAACATGGGTTTCGCGCTCGCCGCCGACGTGCCCGTGGCGCTCGTGGGCGACATCGAGCGCGGCGGCGTCATCGCGGCGCTCGTGGGCACGATGGCGCTCCTGGAGCCCGCCGAGCGCGCGCTGATCAAGGGCTACATCGTCAACCGGTTCCGCGGCGACCCGTCGCTCTTCGACAACGCCCATCCGATCCTGGAGCGCCGAACGGGGCTCGCCAATCTGGGCGTCGTGCCCTGGTTCGAAGATGCGTGGCGACTGCCGGCAGAGGATGTCCTCGACCTAAACAGCACGAGCGATCAGGGCTCCGGCTTCAAGATCGTCGTGCCGCGCACCCCACGGATCGCCAATTTCGACGACCTGGACCCGCTCAAGGCCGAGCCCGGCTGCGCGGTCGAGATCGTGCTGCCCGGCCAGCCGCTACCGGCGGATGCCGATCTCGTTCTCTTGCCGGGCTCGAAGGCGACGCGAAGCGACCTCAAGGCGTTCAGGGCTGCGGGTTGGGACATCGACCTCCTGGCCCACACCCGGCGTGGCGGCCGCGTGCTCGGCCTCTGCGGCGGCTATCAGATGCTCGGCCGACGCATCACCGATCCCGATGGCATCGAGGGCGCACCGGGCGAGGACGCGGGCCTCGGCCTGCTCGACGTCGACACGGTGCTCACCGGCGACAAAACGCTCGAACGGGTGACGGTGCGCGCGTGGCCCGATGGACCTGCTGCGCACGGCTACGAGATGCACGTCGGTCGCACTGACGGGCCCGACCGGGATCGTCCAGCCTTCGCGGTCGACGGCCGCGCCGAAGGGGCCAGCTCCGCCGATGGCCGCATCGTTGGCACCTATGTGCACGGCCTCTTCGCCGCCGACGGCTTCCGCGCCTGGCTGCTCGACGGCTGGGGCGCCAGTGCCAGCGCCCTCGCCTACGAGACCGAGGTCGAGCGTACGCTCGACGCGCTCGCCGATCACCTGGCGGCCCACATCGCCGTCGACCGTTTGCTGGAGGTGGCCGCATGACGGCGCGCGCGCCGCGGGTCGAGCCGCTGACCGCCGACCGCTTCTCGGACCTCGAAGCGTTGTTCGAGGGTGACGCGAACACGCGCGGCTGCTGGTGCATGTGGTGGCGGGTCCGGGCGAGCGATTGGCAAAAGAACGACCGCGCCGAGCTGCGCGCCTCGTTCAAGCGCCGGGTCGAAGCGGGTCCACCGCCCGGCCTCCTGCTCTATGACGGAGAGCGCGCGGCCGGGTGGGTGCAGGTGACCCCGCGGGCCGACGTGCCTCGCTTTGATCGTACCCGCAGCGCGCGGCCGCCCAAGAACGACGCGGCGGCGGGCGTCTGGCTCGTCTCCTGCTTCTTCCTCAGAAAGGACGTGCGCGGGCGGGGTCTCATGGAGGCGCTCGCCCGGGCGGCTTGCGCGTACGCGGCGTCCCAGGGCGCCGTCGCCGTCGATGCGGCACCCATTGCGCCGCGCCGGCCGCTCGTCTGGGGCGAGGGCTATGTGGGCATCCGCTCGACGCTCGAACGCGCCGGGTTCGTCGCCCTGGAGCAGCGGACGGAGCTGCGCGCGCTGATGCGATGGACGCCCTGAACCACAAGGCTCCCGGCCCGTCAGGCCTGGGGGCGGCGGTCGCGCACGTCGAAATGGGTCGCGCGCTCGTCGAACCGGGCGAGCACCGCGCGCGCCGCCGGCGGGACGTGGCTCACCGCATAATCTTCCCCGATGAATGCCCTGATCGCTTCGAGGTCGTCGAACCACATGAGCGTCACGAACTCGACCTCGGCGCCGGCGTCGCGGCGGAGCAGGTCGATGTGGCGAAAGCCCGTTATGGCGCGTTGCTCGATCGCCGGGATCACCTCGTAGCGGACAATCTGCTCATAGACGTCCGCGTTCTCAGGTGTCGCCCAGCCGCGCCAAAGCCGACATATCATCCGCGCCTCCGGCGCGTCGCTTCTGCCAATTCTTCCAACCGCCTTTTAGCCCACGAGCAGCGCGATGGCGATCGCCGAGCCGCCAACGAGCAGCGCGAGGACGGTCCAGACCCGCCACAGCAGTCCGACCGCACGCCGTATGTCCGACGCTCCCAGCTCCGCGCGACCGTCGCCGATCCAGTCGTCGTCGACGGTTCCCGACGCATAGACGCGGGGGCCCGCCAGGCGGACGTCGAGTGCCACGGCCATCGCCGCCTCGGGCCAGCCGGCGTTGGGCGAGCGATGCTTGCGTGCTTCGCGCGGCAGGCGCGCTCGCGCATCGAGCCGCCCGGCGACGAGCAGCAGCAGAAGGGCCGTGAGCCGCGCCGGCAGCCAGTTGACCCGATCGTCCAGACGTGCCGCGGTCCGGCCGAACGCGAGGTACCGTTCGGAGCGGTAGCCGACCATGCTGTCCATGGTGTTGATCGCTTTGTAGCCGACGAGGCCCAGAGGGCCCAGAAGCAGGAGCCAGCAGAGCGGCGCCACGACGCCGTCCGACAGGTTTTCCGCCGCCGATTCGATCGCGGCGCGTGCCACACCCGAGGCGTCCAGGCTCTGCGGATCGCGACCGACGATCTGCGCGACGGCGGTGCGTCCTGTCTCGACGTCCTCGTCGAGGCCTTGGGCCACGGCCCGCACATGATCAACCAGGCTCCGCTGAGCGAGCAGCGTGCCGGCGGCAAGCCCGGTGATCACCGTCGCGACGGTTCCCTGCCAAAGGAGGCACGCAAAAGGGAGGCTCACGACCAAGCTAGCCGTGAGGGTCAGGGTCACGAGCTGCGCGCCGCGCCGACAGCGTAGGACCGAAGATTGGCCAGGTTGCCAGAGCCGCCCTTCGAGCGCGCCGACAAGCCGACCGATCGCGACCACGGGATGCGGCAGGCGGCGGTAGAGCCAGCGGGGCTCACCGGCGAGCGCATCGACGACGAGGGCCACCAGCGCCGCGAAGAGCAACGCCTCCGGGGGCGCTGTCAGCAAGCTTCTCTCCCTCGACCGCGACGGCAAGCGACCTTGCCGCTCGCCGACGCCGTTGCTACCCCAGTTAGCGACAACGGCAAGAGTGGCAGCGACGTGAACCGATCTCGACGCGCGAGCGGGACGATAGAGGAGCGTGCGGCGTGAGCGTCGGCGTCGCCCGCGGGACCTACGTCGAGGATCCCGCGGCGATCTACGCCCGCTCTTTCGCGTTGATTGATGAGGAGACGGACTGGCGTGGCGTCGACGGAGCTCTCCGACCGATCATCCGCCGCATGATCCACGCGTGCGGCATGTGCGATCTTGCCGGCGACGTGCGCAGCTCCGCCGACTTCGTCCCGCGCGCGACGGCGGCGCTTGCCGGTGGCGCGCCGATCGTCACCGATGCGCGCATGGTCCGCGCGGGTATCACGGACCGCCTGCTTCCGGCGCAGAACGCCGTCCGCTGCTTGCTCGATGCCGACGACGGCGCCGCGCGCCCAGGCACGACGCGGTCGGCTGCCGCCATCGATGAAGCGGGTGCCGGCCTGGACGGGGCGCTCGTGGTGATCGGCAATGCGCCGACCGCGCTCTTCCGGCTGCTGGAGCGGATCGGTGCCGGCGCGTCCGAGCCCGCGGCGGTGATCGGCGTGCCCGTCGGCTTCGTCGGTGCCGCGGAGAGCAAGCGGGCGCTCGCGGCATGCACCGAGGTCCCCTTCGTTACCGTTCTCGGCCGGCGTGGCGGCAGCGCGATCGCCGCGGCCGCCGTCAATGCGCTCGCCATCGAAGCAGGTGACGCATGCGCATCGAGGTAATCGGCATCGGCGCCGACGGCATTCAGGGGCTCGTACCCGACGTTCGAGCCTTGCTCGATGCGGCCGAGGTGATCGTCGGCGGGACCCGCCATCTGGGCTTCGTCGACAACCATGAAGCGCTCAAGATCGCCTGGCAGCGCCCGCTCGAAGCGACGTTTCAGGAGCTCGACCAGCACAGCGACCGCCGCATCGTGGTGCTCGCCTCTGGCGATCCGCTCGATCACGGCGTGGCGCTTCGACTGTTCGACCGCTATGGGCGCGAGCAGATCTCGGTGCATCCGCATCCGAGCGCGTTCTCGCTGGCCTGCGCGCGGCTCGGCTGGTCACGCGACGAGGTGATCTGTTTCAGCTTGCACGCGCGGCCGCTGACGCGGCTCAAGCGAGAGCTGGCACCAGGCCGCAAGCTCTTGATCCTCACCGACGCCAAGACCTCGGCCTTTGCGATCGCCCAAGCGCTACGCGATTCGGGTTGGGGACCGAGCCTGGTCTGGCGCCTCTCCCGCCTCGGCGCCGCCGACGAGCTGATCGCCGAGGGGCCAGCCCATGACTGGACCGATCCGACCATCACCGAGCTCGACACGGTAGCGGTCGAGTGCTGGCCCAAGCCGGGCGTGCCACTCATCGCCGGTTTCGCCCTGGACGACGAAGCGTTCGACCACGACGGTAAGTTCAGCAAGACGCAGGCGCGCATGCATGCGCTGTTTGCGCTGAACCCGTTGCCGGGCCAGCATCTCTGGGACATCGGCGCCGGTTGCGGCGGGATCGCCGTGAGCTGGCTCCGAGCAGCGCGGCAGGGCCGCGTCTCCGCGATCGAGCGCGACTTCGACCGCGCAGCCATTCTGCAGAAGAATGCGGACCGCCTCGGCACGCCGGAGGTGCAGGTCGTGATCGCGGATGCGCCGGACGTCTACGACGAGCTCGACGATCCCGATGTCGTCTTCGTCGGCGGCGGGGCGCACGATCTACCGGTCGTCGAAGGGGCTTGGGAACGTCTGCGCGGCGGTGGCCGCCTTGTGGCCCAGGCGGTGAGCGTCGAGGGTCAGGCCGTGCTGACGAAGCTTGCTGAGACGTTCAGCGGCACGCTCGTCCGTTTTCACCGCGAGAACCGCGCGCCACTGGGGACGAAAACGACCTGGCGCGCGAGCCTGCCGGTCCTGCAGCTGGAAGCCCGCAAGCCGTGACCGGCCGCCTCGTCGGGATCGGCGTGGGGCCGGGCGATCCCGAGCTCCTGACCCTCAAGGCCGCCCGCCGCCTGGCCGACGCCGACGTCGTGGTCTCGGTCGCCGCCGCGGGACACCCCTCGCGCGCGCGGGCGATCGCGGCAGCGCACCTGCCGGCGGGCGTCCGCGAGTGCATCGTCGAGCTGGACATGGGCCCCGACCCGCGGACCGCTGACGCCAGCTATGCACGCCTTGCCGCGGCCGTGCGCGCGGAACTGGTCGCCGGCGCCACCGTCGCCGTGCTGTGCGAAGGCGATCCGCTGCTCTTCGGCACGTTCGTTCATCTCATGCATCGGCTCGAGCCAACGTCGCCTGTCGAGGTCGTCCCGGGCATCCCCTCACCTATCGCCGCGGCCGCCGCCGAGGCATGGCCGCTCGCGGTTGGCACCCAGGGCTTCGCCGTCCTGCCGGCGACGATGGGCGCCGCCCGCCTTCACGCGTGCCTCGCGGTGGTCAGCGCCGCCGCGATCATCAAGGTCGGGCGGCGCTTCGAAGAAGTCCGCGCGCTCTTGCGGACGCTCGGGCTCGAGGCGAGCGCGCGGCTCGTGGTCGAACTCGGCGGAGCGGGCGAGCGCCGGCTGGCACTCGGCGATTGGAGTGCCGCGCGGGCGCCCTATTTCTCGCTCGTGCTCACCCGTGGCCTGGCGTTGGCGGATGCAGCCTGAGCCGGCGGTCGTCGTTCTTGCGCCCGCCACCGAGGCGCTCGGCCGGCGGATCACCGTCGCCGTCCCCAAGGCACGCTTGCATGGCCGGGCACCAGCCGCCGACGTCATCATCGTCGATGACCTCGCCACGCACCTGCGGGGGCTGTTTCGGGCCGGTGTGCCGATCGTCGGCATCTGCGCTGCCGGCATTCTGATCCGGACGCTGGCACCGCTCCTCGAAGACAAGCGTCACGAGCCGCCGGTCCTGGCCGTCGCCCCGGACGGCTCGAGCGTCGTGCCGCTGCTCGGCGGCCATCGCGGCGCCAACCGTTTGGCCGCAGAGGTGGCGGCGGCGATCGGTGCGCACGCTTCGATCACCACGGCGAGCGACCTCGAAGGTGCGGTCGCGCTGGACGATCCGCCCATCGGCTGGTCGCTCGCCGCGGACAGTGAGCCCAAGCCCCTCATGCGCCGTGTGCGCGACGGCGAGCGCCTCGTCGTCGACGACCAGGCCTTTCCGGCGCCATGGCTCGACCCGATCCGTGCGGCAGGAGGCACCGCGGACGTCGAGACCACGATCCGCCGCCGCGCCTCGGCGTCCGTCGCCTTGATACCGCGGGTCCTCGCGCTCGGCGTCGGTTGCGAGCGCGGCCTCCCCACCGCCGAGCTCGAAGCGCTGGTCGCCGATACGCTGGAGGCGCACAACCTCGCCCCGGCAGCCTTGGCGCTCGTCGCGTCGCTCGACCTCAAGGCGGGCGAGCCGGCGGTGCGGACCCTAGCAGAACGCATGAGCGTGCCAGCGCGGTTTTTCGGTGCCGCAATGTTGGAGCGGGAGACGCCACGTCTGGCGACGCCATCGACCGAGGTGTTCCGCGAGGTCGGTTGCCACGGCGTTGCCGAAGCCGCTGCACTCGCCGCTGTCGGCCCCGAGGGTCGGCTACTGGTACCCAAGGCGAAGGGCGAGCGCGCGACCGTCGCCATCGCTCAGGCGCCGGCGCCGATCGACCCGTCGAGCGTCGGGCGGCCGGGCGGCTCGCTGAGCCTTCTGAGCCTCGGGCCGGGCGATCGCCGCGAGCGCAGCCTGGATGTCGATGCGGCGCTCAGGCGCTGTTCCGATCTCGTCGGCTATGCCGGCTATATCGACCTCATCGAACCGACCGTCCAGGCGCGGCGGCATTCGTTCGAGCTCGGGCGAGAGGCGGACCGCTGCCGCCACGCGCTCGCGCTCGCCGCCGACGGCGCGGATGTCGGCCTGTTGGGCTCGGGCGATGTGGGAGTCTACGCCATGGCGGCATTGGTTCACGAGATCGCCGCGGACGAGCCGGCGTTTCAGCGGGTGCCGATCAGATCGCTCGCCGGCATCAGCGCGATGCAGGCCGCAGCCGCTCGTGCTGGCGCTCCGCTCGGCCACGACTTCTGCGCGATCTCCCTGTCGGACCTGCTCACCCCTTGGAGCGTCATCGAGACACGCATCCGGGCCGCCGCGGAAGGCGACTTCGTCATCGCCTTCTACAACCCGGTCTCTGCCGCGCGCCGCGAGGGCTTGGAGCGCGCCAGGCGCCTACTCGAAGCCCACCGCTCGCCGGACACGCCGTGTGTCGTCGCCCGCCAGGTCGGTCGCGCCGACGAGGTCGTACAACTGGTGGCGCTGGGCCAGCTCGGCAATGCCGCTGTCGACATGCTGACCCTGGTCATCGTCGGCAATCGCGAAAGCCGCATCTGGGAGGATGGCTACGGGCATAGGCACATGTTCACGCCCAGAGGCTATCGCCCGTCATGACGGTCTACTTCATCGGCGCCGGCCCGGGCGCGCCGGACCTCATCACCGTCCGCGGGCTGCGCCTGCTCCGAAGCGCCCCGGTTATCCTCTACGCTGGATCGCTCGTGCCGCGCGAACTGCTGGTCGAGGCCCGTGCCGATGCCGTCGTCGTCGACACCGCCTCCCTGCACCTCGATCAAATCATCGCCGACATCGCGGCCGCCCACGAGCGGGGCCAAGACGTCGCCCGCGTGCACTCGGGCGATCCGTCCCTCTACGGCGCTATCGCTGAGCAAATGCGGCGGCTAGATGAACTTGACATCCCTTGCGAGGTCGTGCCTGGCGTGCCCGCTTATGCCGCGGCTGCCGCCGCCCTCAAGCGCGAGCTGACGCTGCCAGGCATTGCCCAGTCCGTCGTCCTGACGCGCACCGCCGTGCGGGCGTCGGCCATGCCCGCGGGCGAGGAGCTGGCCAGCTTCGCCCGGACCGGTTCGACACTCGCCATCCACCTCTCGATCAACAACCTCGTCCATGTCGTGCGCACGCTCGAGCCGCACTACGGCACGGACGGGCCCGTGGTCGTCGCCTATCGGGTCGGCTGGCCGGATCAACGCATCATCCAGGGCACGCTCACGACGATACGCGAGCAGGTGAAGGCAGCCGGCATCACCCGCACCGCGCTCATCCTGGTCGGCCGCGTGCTCGCTGACGACGCCTTCGAGGAGAGCCGGCTCTACGCCGCCGACCACCATCATGTGTGCCGCGAGCCGAGCACCTGATCGAACCACGCGATCGCCTCCGCAACGGTGGTGACAAGCGGGCCCGCCGGCGGTTCCGGTCGATCGATCACGACGACCGGAAGCCCGAGCTCACGCGCGGCCTGCAGCTTGGCCTCCGTCGCCGGTCCTCCGGCATTGCGTGTGACCAGGACGTCGACCGCTAGGGACGCGAGAAGCTGCCGTTCGTCGGCGAGGGCGAAGGGCGGCCGTGCCTCGATCCAGCGCGCCCTGGATGGCAGGTCTGCCGGCGGCTCGATCGCGCGGACGTACATCACCTCGAACCCGTCCGCTGCGAAGCCACCGGCCCCCCGCGCGCCCAGCGTCACCAGCGGGCGGCGGCCCAAACCGCGCGCGATTGCTGCCGCCGCTGTTACGTTGGCTGCCGAGTGCCAACGGTCACCGGAATCACTGCACCAGGGCTCGCGCATGAGCCGCAGCCTGGGGACGTCGGCGATCCGCGCGGCCGCCGCGGCGTTGCCGGGCATCGTCGCCGCATAGGGATGAGTCGCGTCCACCAGCGCTCGGGTTCTGCTCGTCGCCAGATGGCGCGCGAGCCCTTCGGGCCCGCCGAAACCGCCGATCCGGATCGCCGTTCGAACGGCGCGCGGCCGCCGCGTCGCACCGGCGAGCGCGAGCGTGACATCGACATCGTTTCGTCCGGCGAGCGCCCCCGCCAGCTCTCGCCCCTCGCCGGTCCCACCGAGCACCAGCACCGCGGACGTCGAGGCCGTCGATCCCTCTCCATGCATCGCTCCGTTGTCGCCGCGGGCGGGATGCTGTTCAAGCACGCGACTGCACGCTAGAGCGGGGGCCCTCGGAGGGAGGTCTGAGAGTGCACGCGCCGGGTTTCGTCATCGCCGCCCCGCAAACGGGGTCGGGAAAGACGCTGATCACGCTGGGCCTGATTCGCGCCTTCCGGCGCCGCGGGCTCGTCGTCGGCGGGTTCAAGGTCGGCCCCGACTACATCGACCCGGCTTTTCACCTTCGCGCCGGCGCCGTCGCGTGTCCCAATCTCGATAGCTGGGCGATGCGCCTGTCGACCTTGGCGCAGCTCGCCGACGCGGCAGCTAGCAACGCCGACATTCTTGTCGGCGAGGGCGTGATGGGGTTGTTCGATGGAGCGCCCGACGGCTCGGGCTCGACGGCCGACGTCGCGGCACTCCTGGGCTTGCCGGTCGTGCTCGTGGTCGACGCCAAGGGCCTGGGCCAATCGGTGGCGGCACTCGCGCAAGGCTTCGTCAACCATCGCGACGACATCGAGATCGCCGGGATCATCTGCAACCGCAGCGGCGGCGCCCGCCATGTGGGAATGCTGGCCCAAGCGCTCGATGCGGTGCTGCCGGGCCG
Source organism: Geminicoccaceae bacterium (assembly GCA_028279345.1). Classification (GTDB taxonomy): domain Bacteria; phylum Pseudomonadota; class Alphaproteobacteria; order Geminicoccales; family Geminicoccaceae; genus JAAAPF01. The sequence continues at coordinate 8,179 of JANQNY010000078.1, read as the reverse complement.
CCGACTGGGTGCCCTGCCCCAGGACCCAACACTGGCGGTCCCGGCGCGACATTTGGGCCTCGTCCAGGCCCGCGAGCGCGACGTGGACGCCCTGGCCGAGCGGGCGGCCGACCTCGTCGCGGAGCATCTGGACCTCGAGCGCCTGGAGCAGCTTGCCCAACCCCTGGCGCTCGCGGCGTTCGGCGCGGGCGATCTTCTGGTGCCGCCGCCCGGTCAGCGGATCGCGCTCGCCGAGGATGACGCCTTCGCCTTCTTCTACCGGGCGACGCTCGACGGCTGGCGACAGGCGGGCGCATCGATCCATCGCTTCTCGCCACTCGCGGACGAGTCGCCCATCGCCGATGCCGATGCGATCGTGCTGCCGGGCGGCTATCCGGAGCTGCATGCCGGCAGGCTGGCCGCAGCGGTGGGCTTTCTCGGCGGGCTGCGACGAGCGGCGGACCAGGGCGCCACGATCTACGGCGAGTGCGGCGGCTTCATGGTCCTGGGCGAGGCGTTGATCGACGCTGAAGGCGCCAGCCATGCGATGGCGGGGCTCTTGCCCAGCGTCACCAGCTTCGCGGATCGGCACCTACACCTCGGCTATCGTCGACTGCGGCTCAAGACGAACACGTTCCTAGGCGACGCCGGCACCGCCTACCGCGGCCACGAGTTCCACTATGCCCGCCTGACCGAGCCCGGCGACGCGCCGGCGGCCTTCGACGTGGCCGATGCCGCCGGCCGTCCGCTGGGGCCTGCGGGCGCGTGCCGGGGTACGGTGTTCGGCTCGTTCATGCATCTCATCGACCAAGCGCCGGAGCGACATCCGGCACGCGTTCTTCACTGAGGGAGGATTCCATGCATCGACGCCATCTGCTCGCCGCCACCACCGGTGGCATGGTCGCCGCGGCCGCCGGCGGGTCCGCGCGCGCCGCCGCCGAGGTCGAGTGGAACATGGCGATGCCCTGGCCCAAGACGACCCCTGGCCTCGGCGTGAACGCGACACGCTATGCCGAAGTGGTCGAGGCCATGTCCGGCGGCCGGATCAGGATCACGGTGTACGGCGCCGGCGAGCTGGTGCCTCCCTTCGAGGTCCTCGACGCAGTCCAACAGGGCACCGCCGACCTCGGCCACGGCACGCCCTACTATTGGGCCGGCAAGGCCCCGGCGCTGCAGTATTTCACGACGACGCCCTTCGGCCTGACGTCGGACGAGCTCGCGGGCTGGCTCTACAAGGGCGGTGGCATGGAGCTGTGGCGCGAGGTCTACGCGGACTTCGGCGTCGTCCCCTTCTATGCCGGTAATTCGCGGAACCAGGCCGGTGGCTGGTTCACCAAGGAGATCAACAGCGTCGCCGACCTCGATGGTCTCAAGATGCGCATCGCCGGCCTGGGCGGGGAGGTGCTGCGGCGGCTTGGCGCCAACACCGTGCTGATCGCCCCGGGCGAGATCGCGCCATCGCTGATGGCTGGCACCGTCGACGCGGCCGAGTGGGTCGGCCCCTGGACCGACCGCGCCTTCGGGCTCCAGGAGGCGGCGCGCTACTACTACGTTCCGGCGTTCCATGAGCCCGGCGCCGGGCTCGAGATCATCGTCAACCAGGCGAGCCTCGAAGCCTTGCCGGCCGACCTTCAGGCGATCGTCGAGACAGCAGCCGCCGCCATCGCCACTGAGACGACCGCCGACTTCACCTACAACAACATCGTCTCCTATGGCCCCCTGCTCGAAGACGGTGTCGAACTCCGCTACTGGCCCGACGACGTGGTCGCCGCCCTCGGGCGCACCACCCGGGACGTCATGGCCGACCTCGCCGCCACGAACCCGGTCACGGCCAAGGTCGCCGAGAGCCTCGACGCCTACCTCATCCAGGCAAACCGCTACGCCCAAGACTTCGACGAGCGCTTCTTCAGGATGCGCGCCCAGGCCCTCGCGGGCTGAGCGCGAGCTCAGCGCTCCGACGCGATCAAGGAGACGGTGCGATTGGTCATCGCCTTAGCGGTCGCCTAAAGCTCAAAACCACATGTCCGCTACGCAACGGCCATCTCGGGGCAGGTCGTCGAAGCTCTCGAGGCCGTCGAAATGGTCGATCGGCAGGCGAGAAATGGGCCCGGGTTCGGACATCCGCAGGTTGACGGCCGTCCAATGCCGCCCATCGTCTCCGGGACGGGTCGCCACGTAGTGCGTCAGGCAACCACAACTCGGGCAGAAGTGGAAATCGAGCGCCCCTCCATCCGCCCGGCGATACGCTGTCGTGTCGCCCACTGTGTGAATGTCATGGCCGATATGGCCGTAGGCCCAGAGAGCACCGTAGCGGCGACAGATTGTGCAGTTGCAGGCGGTGACGGATTTGGGCGTTGTATCCAGCGTCCAGCTTACGCGCGTGCAGTGGCAGGTTCCTCGCATATGTGGGGCTCCTGTACCTGGCCGCGATCTTCTTCCGGCTGTGGCAACGTCGTCATTGCTCGGGATAGGGCGTGCCATCCTTGCGCACGAAGCGACCGTCGGCATTTGCGCTCTTCATGTCGATGTCCGAGCACATGGTGAGGTCGTCCGGATGGCGGGAGCCGATTTCCAGATACACCGCATCCGTGTCGGACGCGTTGATCAGGTGGTGGCCGTCACCGGTACTCTTGGGGAATGCGGCGCACTCGCCGGCACCCAGCACCGTCTTGCCGCCGTCCTCGACAAGGGTGAGTTCGCCCGCGAGCACATAGACGAACTCGTCCTCGTGGCTGTGCCAGTGGCGTTGGCTCGACCAGTTTCCTGGGGGCAGGAGGGTCAAATTGACGCCGAAATCGGAGAGCCCGCCGGCGTCACCGAGTCGCTGCCTGAACCGATCGCTGCAGGCTGCGTTGAACTCGGCTGGATAGCTTGTGCCTTTGCGCGTTGGGACACTTGCAACGTCGATCTTCGGCATGCCGATCCTCCTGCAACTCGCCGGTCGGTGCACCGTGCCCGACTAGCGACCCACTACAGGCGGACGTTGCAGCGGAGTTGCGTCATCCCCAATCGTCAGGCGTTACACGTTCCGCTGGTCGACCGCGGCCTCGGCGAAGGTCGCCATGCCGTGGTGGCAGGCGAGCGAAGCGCGCACGAGCTGGATGGCCAGCGCCGCCCCGGAGGCCTCGCCGAGCCGCATGTCGAGCGCCAGGAGCGGCCGGAGCGCCATTGCCTCGGCGAGCCGTCGATGGCCGGTCTCCGCCGAGAGGTGGGCCAAGCGGCAGTGCTCGAGGGCGCCTGCGGCGTGGCGCTCGAGGGCCAGGACGGCAGCCGTTGCCACGAAGCCGTCAACGAGCACGGGGATGCCCCTCGCGCGCGCTGCCGCGACCGCGGCGGCCATCGCCACCAGCTCCTTACCGCCGAGACAGCGCAACACGTCGAGCGGCTCGGTGACCTCGGTGTGGCGCGCGAGCGCCGCGTCGACGGCCGCGGCCTTGCGCGCGAGCCCGTCATCGTCGACGCCCGTGCCGCGGCCGACCCAGTCGCTGCCGCTGCCGCCCAAGAGCTTCGCCGCCACCGCTGCTGCAACCGTCGTGTTGGCGATGCCCATCTCGCCGATCGCCAGGAGATCGAGGTCGTCGGCGACCACCGCGTTGCCGACCGCCACGGCATCGGCAAAGGCTGCGGCGTCCAGCGCCGGTTCGCGGGTGATGTCGCCGGTCGGCTGCTCGAGGTCCAGGGCGCACACGTGAAGCTCGGCGCCGGCGAGCTTCGCGAGCTGGCAGACCGCCGCCCCGCCGCGCTCGAAATTGAGCACCATCTGCTCGGTAACGGACGCAGGAAAGGCCGAGACGCCGCGGGCCGCGACACCGTGATTGCCGGCGAAAACCGCGACGCGCACCCGATCCAGGCGCGGCGCAGCGCGGCCCTGCCAGCTTGCGAGCCATGCCGTCAGCTCCTCCAGCCGGCCAAGCGAGCCGGCCGGCTTGGTGAGTTCCGCCTCGCGCTCCGCAACGGCTTGCGCCGCCGTCACGTCCTCTGGGCGGAGCTTGTGGAGCAGATCGGCGAGTGGTGCCGTCGCGTGGACAGTCATAGGCGAACCTCCTAGACCCGCGGCCTAGCAACGGTGGGACGAGGTGACGACGTGCGCGAAGGTCTCAACACGGCGCTCGTCTTTCTCACGCGGCTGCCGGTCAAGAGCTCGGGCGGGTCCCGGCTGGCGGATGCAGCGCCGTGGTTTCCGGTGGTGGGGGCGCTGATCGGCGCGGCCGCGGGGGCCATGTTCGGGGCACTGACCTTTGCCGGCATGGCCTCGTTCCCGGCGGCGATCCTCGTCCTGGCCTTTCTCGTCGTCGTCACCGGCGCGCTGCACGAGGACGGGCTCGCCGACTGCGCCGACGCGCTGGGCCCGCACGACCGGACGCGGCGGCTGGAGGTTATGCGCGACAGCCGCATCGGCACGTTCGGCACGCTTGCACTCGTCCTCGTCATGCTGGCGCGTCTCGCCGGGCTCTCGTCGCTCTGGGACCCGGTGGCCCAGCTTGCGGTGCTCACGGTGGTCGGCGCCACCTCGCGCGGCGCTATCGTCGGCCTGATGGCGGCCCTACCCCAAGCCCGCGCCGACGGCCTCGCCGCCTCCGCCGGCCGGCCCGACCGAACGAGCGTGGCGATCGCCCTGGGCCTACCGGTCCTGCTGGCCTTTCTGCTATTGGACCCGCGAGAAGCGGTTGTCCTGCTGCTCGCGGCACTGGTCGCCGCAAGTGCCTGGGCCTGGTTCGCGAGGCGCTCGTTCGGCGGCCAGACCGGCGACGTCCTGGGCACCACTCAACAACTGGTCGAAGCGGCGATGCTGCTGACGGTGACGACGCTGCGGTAGCGTCGCAACAAGCGGCGAAGTCGCCACGATACGTCTCGCGCCGTTACACGACGTGTCCTAGGCCGCACGCCGAGCTCCGGCGCCGGTTGGTCCACGGCTACGATGCGAACTTCCCGGCGCTTCTACACAACCCGTCTCCCGACCCTAGGCGCAAAGGCGTTGCCGGGCGCGGAAAACGGCGCCTATCAGCCGGCCAGATGGGCTCGAAACTGGCTCTCAGAACATTCCGTTGTCGTGCGCGCTCGTGGTCGGCATTTCTTGAAGCACGTCCCAGTGTTCGACAACTTTGCCGGCATCATCTAAACGAAAAATGTCGATGCCGGCATACTCCAGCCCACCTGGCCAGATTTGGTGACAATGCAGGACGACGAATTCCTCCTCAGCGATGACCCGTTTGAAAACGACCGATTTCCCCGGATAATTCACTGCCATTCGCTCAAAATACGCAATGAATCCTTCTTTTCCTGTGGCGACATGCGGATTATACTGAATGTACTCAGATCCGGCATAGAGTTCGATCGCACGACGTGGTTCACATTGATTGAACATGAGGTCATAGAACGCGACGACGTTCGATTTTTTGGTCTCCAGATCACGCATTGTTTCTCTCCGGGTTTATGCGGCGCTAACCGCTCCCCTTTTCACCACCACGCATATTCGTCGGTCCGTGCACTGTTTTGAACGTCGGTGGGATTGGCGCCTGTTCAATCAGTCACGACGTCCGCATTGCGCGCAAAGCAGCGTTCCGCGGACCTCGGCGCGATGACCGCAAGAAGCCGCCTTCGGCGCACGCAGCCATCCCGGTTGGGGAAACGGCCGGCACGCGCTCGTAGCCTGATACGCGTCTCATTCGGCAACGGCCGCCCGCTCCATCGCCTCGCGCAGCTTCGCGAGGTCGAAACCGGGCGCGCGGGCGGCGTCGAGGATGACGGCCTCCTTGCGCGCCAAGCGGGCGATCATCGCCGGCAGTGCGTCGAAGGCGTGTGGTGGGACGACGACGGCGCCGTGGCGGTCGGCATGGATGAGGTCGCCCTCCTTCACGGTCATGCCGTGCACGGTGACGGCGACCCCCATCTCGACCAGATGCACATAGGCGTGGCTCGGGCCAACCCGGCCGGCAAGGAGCTGGAAGTCGGGCGCGGCGGCGTCCAGATCGCGGATCGAGCCGTTGGTGATGCCGCCGACGCAGCCGACCCCCTTGTGCACGGTTGTCTGCACTTCACCCCAGAAGGCACCGAAGCCGGCCGGGCGATCGACGTCCTCGATGACGGCGATGGTCGGCAGCGTGTCCGCCGCGACGCGCTCGTACCAGCGGAGCCGGCGGTCGCGGCCGGCGGCTTCGTCCTGCTCGGCGGGCCGTCGGGCGCAGATGGTCGCCGTGCGCGCGACGCCGACAATCGGGGGCAGCGCCGGATCGAGCACGGTGAACGGCTCGCTGGTGAAGCCCTGCTCGTGCCAACGCGGGTCGATGACCTCCAACGCGTTGCAGATCGTCGGCGTATCGACGCCCCTGAGCACTTCGAGCAGCTCCACGGTGATGGTCATGGTCTTGGCTCCCCCCTTACTTGTCCGCGCAGGCGGTCACCCGCGCCGGTGGATCGTCCTTAGCAATAGGACGACCGGTATGATGCCCAAGACCGCGAGCGCCAAGGCGGGCAGTGCGGCTTCCGCCAAGCGCTCATCGCGGGCGAGATCGAAGGTACGCACGGCGAGCGTGTCGAAATCGAACGGCCGCAGGACCAGCGTCGCCGGCAATTCCTTGATGACGTCGACCGCGACCAGGAGGAAGGCACTGGCGAGCGCCGGCCAGGCGAGCGGAACGTGCACCCGCCAGAGACGACCCGCGAAGCCCATGCCCAGCGTGGCGGCGGCATCGTCGAGCGCCGGGCGAACATTGGCGAGGCCCGACTCTACGGTGCCCAGGCTCACCGTCATGAACCGCGCCAGGTAGGCATAGATGAGGACACCTACCGAGCCGATCAGCAGCAGGCGGGTCTCGACGCCTACGAAACCGAGCGTGCCGACCAGGGCCGTGTCGAGTGCCGCCACCGGTCCGAGCACGCCGACGGCGATCACCGGGCCGGGCACGGCGTAGCCGACACTGGCCACGCGCACGCCCGCGCGTGCCAGCGGTGACCGTCCGCGCCGCGCTGCGTAGACCATGATGACGGCGAGCTTGACGGCGATGGTGGCGGTGACGGCGCCCAGAAACAGGCTGTTCGCCATCAGGGGTGCGAGCTGCGCGATGGCCCCAGCGTCCGCTTGATCGAGCGCGAGCCAGAGGAGCCTGATCACCGGGAGGACGAAGCCGACGCCCACCGGGAGCGCGCAGAAGACGAGCGCCAAGGCCGCCCGCCAGCCGCGAAGCTCGAAGGGCGCCACGCCGCGTTTGGTGCGCGCCTCGGCGTAGGCCGCACCCGAGCGGGCCTGGCGCTCCAAGGTGAGGAGAAGAAAGACGCCCAGGAGGAGGAGGCCGCCCAGCCGGGCGGCGGCGACCGGATCGCCCATCGAGAACCAGGCGCGGTAGATGCCGGTCGTGAAGGTAGAGACGCCCAGGAGCATCACGGCGCCGAAGTCGGCAAGCGTCTCCATCACGACGAGGGCGACGCCCGCAACGATGGCTGGCCGCGCGAGCGGCAGGCTGATCCGGAAGAAGCCCGTCCAGGGCCCCACGCCCAAGGAGCGGCTGATCTCGTAGAAGGTGCCCGAGCGCTGCACGAACGCCGCGCGCGCGAGCACGTAGACATAGGGAAACAGCGCCGCCGCGAGCACCATGGTGGCGCCGCCGGTGGAAGCAACCGAGAGCGGCACATCGACATCGAACCGGGCGTCCAAGGTTTGGCGAATGGGGCCGGACGGGCTCAAGAGATCGAGATAGACATAGGCAAGCACGTAAGCCGGCAGCGCCAGGGGCGTGACGAGCAAGAGCTCCATCAAGCGACGCCCCGGGAAACGGCACATGGTTACGAGCCATGCAGCGCCCGTGCCGAAAATCGTCGTGAGCAGTGCCACGCCGACGGCGAGCTCGATGGTCGTTCCGAGATAGCGTGGTAGCAGCACACTGGCGGTGTGCTGCCAGACGAGCCCCGATGGCTCGAAGAAGGCGAGACCCACGGCCGCGAGTGGCAGAATGAGCAAGATGGCCACCGCGAGCGTGAGCGCCGTGGCCCAACCGCCGGCGCGTGCCGTCCTGACGACTGCCAACCTGTCCGCAAGCTGTGAGATCGCCGTCGACTTTCGAGCACGCCCGGCCACGCCAGGTCTCTGAGGTGCGGCGGCGTTGGATTGGTGGAGCCGATGGGATTCGAACCCACGACCTCTAGAGTGCGATTCTAGCGCTCTCCCAACTGAGCTACGGCCCCACAGGCGCAACCCGTCGCGTGG
>JANQNY010000077.1 GCA_028279345.1 Geminicoccaceae bacterium | reverse complement strand
GCCTAGGACTCGTAGCGGTGGCGAGCCTCGCCGCCGCGTGGGGACTGGGCCGGAGCCGTCCCACGGCGAGCCTCCTGGTGCTCGCGCTGTTGGCGGCGGTGGTCCTGACCGCGAGCCAGGCGGCCATCGCATGGTGGGATCTGGCGCTGCCGGTCGTAGCCCCGCTCGTAGCGCTACTGCTGGCCGCAGCCCTGATCGAAGCCACACGACTTGTCCTGGTGCAACGCGCCGAACGCGCGCTCGCCTTCGAGCGCGAGAACCTGGGACGCTTCTTCCCGCCCGCGGTCGCCGACCGGCTGGCCGGGGTGACGGCACCCGCCACGCTCGGCACGACCGTCGACGCCACGGTCGTCTTCATCGACGTGGTCGGCTCGTCCGCGCTGGTCGAGCGGCTCGAGCCAGAGGCGGCCATGGCCGTTTTCCGGCGCGTCTTCGTCGAGGTGGAGCGGGTGGTTTTCGAGGAAGGAGGCACGCTGGTGACCTTCCTCGGTGACGGCGCGTTGGTCGCATTCGGGGTTCCAGAGCCTCGCGCCGACGCGGCAACCGCAGCGCTTCGGGCGGCGCGCCGACTGCTCGATCGCTTCCACGACGACGACCTCGACCTCGCCATGGGGCTCGACCGTGGTCGAGTCCTGGTCGGCAATGTGGGCGGGGTCCGGCAGTTTCAGTTTACGATCATGGGCGACACGGTGCATCTGGCGAGCCGCCTCCAGGGCGTAGCGTCGGAGCTTGATGCGGCGTTGGTGATCTCGGCGGCGGCGCTCGACGAGGTGAAGGACGAGACCTTGCGCGAAGGCTTGGTCTTCAGACCCGCGATGGCTATGCGCGGTCGCCGCGGGCTGGTCGATCTATGGTACCTGGCACGCCACCGACCCGAGGTCGGCAGCCCTGCGCTACATTGATGCCGGCGGGCGGCGATGTCATAAGGCCGCCTGGTGTTTGGGAGGAAGCCGATGGACGCAGAGCCGACACCGAAGACGCCGCGATTCGATGCGCCCGGGCGGGGCCGCATCTACGATTCGATCATCGAGACCATCGGCAACACGCCGCTGGTCCGCGCGCCGCGGCTCGCCGCAGCCAACGACGTCGTCGCCGACATCTGCTTGAAGCTCGAGTTCTTCAATCCCACGGCGAGCGTCAAGGACCGCATCGGGGTGTCGATGATCATCGACCTCGAACAGCAGGGTCGTCTCCAGCCGGGCGGTACGCTGGTCGAGCCGACCTCCGGCAATACGGGCATCGGGCTCGCCTTCGCCGCCGCCGCACGCGGCTATCGGCTGATCCTGACCATGCCAGAATCGATGTCGATCGAGCGCCGCAAGATGCTCGCCTTCCTGGGCGCCGAGCTCGTGCTGACGCCGCGCGAGCTGGGCATGAAGGGCGCGATCGCGCGCGCCGAGGAGCTGCTAGCCGAGATCCCCGGATCGCTCATGCCGAGCCAGTTCTCGAACCCCGCCAATCCGGACATCCACCGCCGCACCACGGCCGAGGAGATCTGGAAGGATACCGGCGGCGAGGTCGACGTGATCGTCTCCGGTGTCGGCACAGGCGGCACGTTCACCGGCTGCGCTGAAGTCTTGAAGCCGCGACGACCGTCGTTGCGGATGATCGCGGTCGAGCCCGAGGCGAGCCCGGTGCTCTCCGGCGGCCAGCCGAGCCCACACCCCATTCAGGGCATCGGCGCCGGCTTCGTGCCCGACGTGATGCGGACGGACCTGATGGACGAGGTGATCACCATCGGCGCCGAAACAGCGCTCGATGTCGCACGCAGTGTGGCCCGGCTCGACGGTATCCCGGCTGGCATCTCGTCGGGCGCCGCCATCGCCGCGGGTCTCGAGGTGGGGCGCCGCCCCGAGCTGGCCGGCAAGCGAATCGTTGTCGTCGTGCCATCCTTCGCGGAACGCTACCTCTCGACGGCGTTGTTCGACGGCCTTTGAGGTCTGTTCCACCTATGCCGAGCCTCCCGCACACCCCGCCCAGTCGCCCATGAGGATGATGCCCTGGGTGGGCGGGCGGGGTGTGCGGGGGGTTCGGCGCGGCCAATCAGGCCGACAAAGCTCTAGGCGGAGCCGAGGTCGAGCACCATGTGCGCAACCTCCGGCTCTTCCGAGCGCTCACGGCGAAAGCCGAGCCGCTCGCACATGGTGAGCATGCGTTCGTTCTCGGCCAGCACCTCGCCGAAGATCTCGCTGACGCCCGTGCGTCGGCCGTGCGCGATGATCTCCTGCATGAGCCGCAGCCCCAGGCCGCGACCGGCAATGTCGCTGCGCGTCATCACCGCATATTCGGCGTGCTGCCGATCCGGATCGGCATGCAGGCGGCCGACGCCCCAGAGCCCGTCGCGTTCACCGTTGAGCGCATGGGCGACGAACGCCATCTCGCGGTCGTAGTCGATCTGCGTCAACCGCGCGGCGAGGGTCGGCGGTAGCTGCTTCATCGCCGTGAAGAAGCGCATACGCAGGTCCTCGAGATTGCTCTTGGCGATCATGTCCATGAGCTCCGGCGCATCCGCCGGCCGGATCGGACGCAGATAGATGGGCGTGCCGTCGCGCAGCGTGACGAGTTTCTCGAGTTCCGCCGGATAGGGGCGAATGGCGAAGCGAGCCGTGCCATGCCGCTCCGGCGCGCGCACCCGCACCCGCGCGTCCAGCGCAAGCACCCCGTTGTTGTTCGCCAGGAGCGGGTTGACGTCGACGGCATCGACGAGGTCCACGTCCGCAACGAGCTGGGCAAGCTTCACCAGGGCCAAGGCGATCTGGTCGATCGCGGCCGCCGGCGCCGTGCGATAGCCCTGGAGGAGGCGATGCACGCGCGTTTCCGAGATCATCTCGCGGGCGAGCTCGAGGTTCAGCGGCGGCAGCGCCACGGCGATGTCCCGTAGCGCCTCGACGGCCAGCCCGCCGGCACCGAAGACGATCACCGGCCCGAACAGAGGGTCGGTCTTGGCCCCAATGAGGAGCTCGGTGCTGCCGGGCATCTGCACCATCTCCTGGACGGAGAAGCCCTCTATCCGTGCCTCCGGCACGGCCTCCTGAACGCGCTTCAGCATCGCTCGCGCCGCGCGTTCGATCGCGTGCGGCTCGGCGAGGTTCAAGACCACACCGTTGACGTCGGATTTGTGCGCGATGTCCGGTGACAGGACCTTGAGCGCAACGCTCATCCCCATGCGGCCGCCCACACGCCCGGCCTCTTCGGGCGTCGCCGCCGTCTCGGTGCGAACGACCGGAATGGCGTAGAGCGAGAGCAAGCGCTTGCTCTCGGGCTCGGTGAGCCATTCGCGTCCAGCCTCGAGCGCCTCCTCGCACAACACCCGCGCGGCGCTGACGTCGGGCTGCGGCTCGATCTCGATTGCGGTCGGCGCCTGGAGCAGCAGCTGCTGGCGGCGCTGGTAGCCGACGAGATGCATGAACCCTTCGATCGCGTCTTCGGGCGTGTCGTAGGTCGGGAGCTTGGCACCGCCGAAGCGCCGCCGCGCCGGCCGTGGGATCTCCTTGCCCAGCCAGCAGGTGAGGACGGGCCGGCGCTTCTTCTTGACGGTCTCGATCACCGCGTCGGCGTTGGCGTCGACGAGGTCTTCCGCGACTGGGCTGTTGAGCACGAGGACGGCGTCGTGGTGGTCGTCGGCGAGCAGCAGCTCGAGCGCCGCGGCGTAGCGCTCCGGATCGGCGTCGGCGGCGATATCGACCGGATTGACCGGACTACAGGTCGGCGGGAGCAGCGCTGTCAGCTGGTCGACCGTCGTACCGGCGAGGTTGGCCACGCGGCCGCCAAGGCGCGCCAGCGCGTCGGCGGCGAGCACCCCCATGCCGCCGCCGTTCGAGAGGATCGCGAGCCGATCGCCCTGGACGCGGGTCCCCATGCCGAGCGTCTCTACGGCGGCAAAAAGCTCGCCGAGATCGGCGACCCGCAACATGCCGGCCCGCTTGAAGGCCGCCGAATAGACCGCGTCGTCGCCGGCCATACGGCCTGTGTGCGAGAGCGCAGCGCGAGCACCTTCCGGACTCCAGCCCGTTTTGATGACGACGACCGGCTTGGTGCGCGAAGCGGCACGCGCGGCGGACATGAACTTCCGCGCGTCCTTGACGCCCTCCATGTGCAGGAGGATCGCGCGCGTCTTCGGGTCGGCCAGCCAGAAGTCCAGGAGGTCGCCGAAGTCCACGTCGGCCATCGCGCCCATGGAGGCCAGATGGCTGAAGCCGACGCCGCGATAGGTCGCCCAGTCGACGACGGTGCTGAGCACCGCGCCCGATTGCGCGGCGAAGGCCAGCGAGCCCGGCAGAACCTTCGTCTTGAGCGGGCTGGCGTTCAGATTGATGCCGGGAACGACGATGCCCAGGCAGTTGGGACCGATCACGCGCAGGACATGAGGCTTGGCCGCATCGAGCATGCGCTGCTGACGCTCTCGGCCAACCTCCCCAATCTCGGCGAAGCCCGGCGGGATTACGATCGCCGCCCTCGTGCCGCGCTTGCCCAGCGTCGCGATGTCATCCGGAACCGTCTCGGCCGGCGTGGTCAGGATGGCCAAGTCCGGGCCAGTGGCGAGGTCGTCCAGCGAGGCGTGCGTCGCCATGCCGAGCACCTCCGGCTCGGGGCCGACGATCGAGAGTTCGCCCTTGAAGCCGTGACCGATCAGGTTCTCAGCGAGGGAGCGTCCGAGCGATCCAGGCACGTTGCTCGCGCCGACGAGCACGATAGAGCGCGGTCGGAAGACATGGTCGAGGTTGCGAACCGACATTCAGCAACGAGTCGCGTAGTGAACGAAGCAGGTCTATGCTGCATCGCAACATAGAGAACGTGCCCACCCTTGGCCAGCGTCCACGCATGGCACAGTTGTGATCGTCACTGCCGCTTCACCGCCTGCTTGCGGCTGTAACCCCCGATTCTCCGCTGCTAAACGCGACCACGGACCAAGCGAGCACGCGAGATGCGTCGAATTAGCACACCTGTAGCCTACTTCGTCATGCTGCTGCTGACCATCGTTTCGGCATCGCGGACGCAAGCCTCATGGGAGGAGAAGCTTGCGGCGGCCGACGGCCAGACCGTCCGGTTCAACGCCTGGGCCGGGTCGCCAGCGATCAACGGCTACATCGCCTGGGTCGGCGACGAGGTGCACAGCCGCTACGGCGTCACGCTCGATCACGTCAAGATCACCGACGCGTCCGAAGCGGTAGCACGGATCGTTGCCGAACGTGCCGCCGGCCGCGAGACGAACGGCAGCGTCGACCTGCTCTGGATCAACGGCGAGAATTTCCACGCCCTAAAGCGGGCTGAGCTGTTGCACGGACCGTTTGCCTTCGAGCTGCCGAACTTCCGCCTGGTCGACACAGACGGCAAACCCACCACGCTGATCGACTTCACCGTGCCGACCGACGGCTATGAGAGCCCGTGGGGCATGGCCCAGTTCGTCCTGCTCTACGATAGCGCTGCGCTTCCCGAGCCGCCGCGGAGCACAAGCGCGTTGGGCGATTGGATCGCTGCCAATCCCGGCCGCTTCACGCATCCAGCGCCACCGGACTTCATCGGCACCACCTTCTTGAAGCAGCTGCTGCTCGATACCACCCCCGACCGCGCACCGCTCGGCGGTCCCGTCGACGAGGCGACGGCAGCAGACCTCACGGCGCCTTTGTGGGCTTGGCTCGACGAAGCGAGCCCGCACTTCTGGCGGCGCGGACGCGCCTTTCCGAGTGACGGCCAGGCACTCCACCAGCTGCTCGACGATGGCGAAGTCACCATGTCGTTGAGCTTCAATCCTGGCGAGGCATCCCAGCTCATCGCCGCGGGCCGACTACCCGAGACGGTGCGCACGACGACCTTCGCCGCCGGCACCATCGGCAACACCCACTTCGTCGCCATTCCGGCCAGTAGCAGCTCGAAGGTGGGGGCCGAGATCGTCGCCAACTTCCTCTTGAGCCCCGTGGCCCAGGCCAGGAAGCAGGACCCGCGGATCTGGGGCGATCCGACCGTGCTCGATCTCGACCGGCTCGACGCGGCGGACCGCGCGCTGTTCGAGGCGCTGCCGCTGGGTGTGGCGACGCTCCCGCCGGCCGCTCTAGGCCCAACGCTGGCAGAACCGCATCCGAGCTGGGTCGACTGGCTCGAGCGCGAGTGGCAGCGCCGCGTGCAGGGGTGAGCACGCCCTTCGCCGTCTGGCCGCCGCTCACGTGGGGCATCCTCGTCGCGCCCGTGGTTGCCGGCCTGCTGGGAACGTTGGCGCCGGCGTTCGGCTACCTGCCTGCGATCGGCCTCACGCGGCCAGGGCTCGAGGCCTTTGTCGAGCTGCTGGCCTTACCGGGCGTCTGGGTGAGCGTCGCGCTCACGCTCTGCACCACGCTAGCCGCGACCGCGCTTGCCTGGCTGCTCGCCTGCGCCTTCGTTGCGAGTACGACCGCGCTGCCACGTGCGCGGCCGCTCAGGCGGCTCTTGAGCCCGCTGCTCGCCGCCCCTCACGTGGCCATCGCGCTCGGCCTTGCGTTCCTCGTAGCGCCGAGCGGCTTTCTCATCCGCCTGGTATCGCCGGCGCTCTCGGGGCTCACCTCGCCGCCGCTCTGGGTGTTTCCGGGTGATCCCTTCGGCATCGCCCTCGTCCTGGCCCTCGTCGTCAAGGAGATGCCCTTTCTCGTGTTGATGCTGCTTGCAGCGCAGGCCGGTCGGCCGGTCGAGCGGCAGCTCCTGGCCGCACGGAGCCTCGGGCACGGGCCCTTGGCGGCGTGGTCGGTGGCCGTGCTGCCGCAGCTCTACCCGTCGCTGCGCCTGCCGCTCTTCGCCGTCATCGCCTACGGCGCGTCGCCGGTCGACATGGCGCTGGTGCTGGGACCGAGCGTGCCGCCGGTGCTCGCCGTGCGCGTGATCGAGCTGCTCGGTCACCCGGACCTCGTGCACTGGGCGACCGGTGCCGCCGCGGCGGTTCTCCTGCTCGCCTTGGCGGGGCTGGCGATGGTCGCCTGGTGGCTGTGCGAGTGGCCGGTCCAGACGTTGGCCAAGCGCCTCTTGCGCCGGGGACCACCGGCGCGGCCGCGTGTCTCGTTTGCGCTCCCGGCACTGGTCGTTCCGGCAGCCGTCGGCGTCGCAGGCCTCGCCTCGCTCGCCGTCATGATGCTCTGGTCGATCGCCGGCCGCTGGCGGTTTCCCGATAGCTGGCCCGACGATCTCCACCTCGACGCCTGGATCGCCGCACCCGATCAGCTGGGCGTAGCACTGCTCGTCACCGCAGGGCTGGCCCTCGTGGTCGGTCTGGCTGCGACGTCCTTGGCACTCCTCTGCTTGGAGGCCGAGACGCATCGGTCGCGGCCAGTGCCCGCGCGCTGGCAGCTCTGGCTCTATCTGCCGCTGGTGGTCCCGCAGGCAGCCTTCCTCTTCGGCATCCAGGTGCTCTTGGTCGCGCTGCGCGTCGACGGCAGCCTCACCGCCGTGGCGCTGGTGCATCTGACCTTCGTCCTGCCCTATGCCTTCTTGGCCCTCGCGGGGGCCGTGCGCACATTCGATCCGCGCTGGGCGCTTGTCGGCCGGAGCCTGGGCCACCGTCCGGGCGCCGTCTTCTGGCGCATCAAGCTGCCGATGCTAGCGGCACCAGTAGCCACCGCCTTCGCCCTTTCCGTCGCCGTGAGCGCTGCGCTCTACCTGCCGACCCTGTTCGCCGGCAGCGGCCAGGTGCGCACGCTCGCGCTGGAAGCCGTGGCGCTCGCCAGCAGCGATCGGCGCAGTGCGGGCGTGGTGGTGACCCTCCTCGCCGCTCTTCCCATGTGCGCGTTCCTGCTGGCGGCACTGGTCCGCGCCAGAGTGGAGCGGCGTGCATGAGCCTCGTTCTTCAAGGCGTGACGATCACGATCGAGGACCAGCCGCTGTTCGCCGCCCTCGATCTCGAGGTGCGGGCGGGCGAGACCGTGGCGGTCATGGCCCCGAGCGGTGCGGGCAAGTCGAGCCTGCTTCTGGCTATCGCCGGCGGACTCCGACCACCGCTCAGGTCCCGTGGGCGCATCTACCTCGACGATCGACAGCTCGACGGTCTGCCGCCCGAGCGACGCAATCTCGGTGTCCTCTTTCAGGACCCATTGCTCTTTCCGCACCTTACCGTCTGGGAGAATCTGGCCTTTGCCCTGCCCCGCGGCCTCGCGCGCCGGGAGCGCCGGCGCCGCATCGAGGCAGCGCTCGAGCGCGCGGGGCTCGCAGGCCTCGATGACCGCCGCCCCGGCACGTTGTCGGGCGGTCAGGCGGCGCGCGTGGCGCTCGTGCGGGCGCTCCTGGCGGAGCCACGAGCGCTCCTGCTCGACGAACCCTTCGCCAAGCTCGACGCACCGTTGCGGCGCCAGCTTCGTGCGTTCGTGCGTGAGGTGATCCAGGGCGCGGCGCTGCCAGCCCTCATGGTGACCCACGACCTAGAGGACGCCTTGGGCCTCGATGCGACGATCACGCGGCTCGCAACGCCTCAGTCGCCTAGTGCGGCCGACCAGGCGACGCCGCGAAGCATCGCCTCCGCGCGCAGGCCGTCGAGCATGCCGGGGTAGAGCTGCAGCCCTTCCGCGAGTGCACGACGCTTGCGCTCGAGCCCGCGCTCGCCAGGCATGCGCACACCCGAGGAGCCTTTGGCCGGCGCCGCCGCCAAGCACGCGTCACGGAGCCACGCCGTCTGCCGGACAAAGGCCTCACGCCCTGCGAAGGCCTGCGGATCGAGCACCATCGCGAACACCGAGGCTCCCCACTCGGTCGGTCGATCCGCGCGGCCGAAGCCAGCCAGCGCCTGGGTCAACGCCTCCACCCAAAGACCCAAGGCAAAGCCCTTATGGCCGTGATCCAGCCCGCCGACCGGAAGGATCGCGCCCGGCGGGTCGGCCTGCAGGACCTGCGGGTCGTCGCTCCGATGGCCGGCCCCGTCGATCAGCCATGGGTGGTCGAAGCGCCGGCCTTCGGCGGCCAGTCGCCCGGACATGCCGTTGGTGGTGATCGAGGTGCTGATGTCGGCGAGAATGGGGTCCCCGTCGGTGGGGATGCCGATGGCCATCGGGTTGGGCGTCATCACCGGCGTCCTGCCACCATGGGGCGCGACGCTAGCGGTGCTCGGATCCGAGCTCGACAAGAGGACGAGCTGGCCACGATCGGTCGCGCGCTCGAGGAACACCGCCAGGCAGCCGATGTGGTGGCTCTCGCGCACGGCGATCGCCCCCATCCCCTGCGCTGCGGCTCGAGCCGACGCTGCCTCGACGGCAAGCGCCGTGAGCCACAGGCCCGGCAGGCGGTGGCCGGCCCAGACCTGCGTAGCACCCGTGTCGTTGAGGGTCGTCGGTGCCCCCTCCCCTTGCATCGTGCCCGCATCGAGGGCAGCCAGGTAAGGTCTGAGGAGCTGGAGGCCGTGCGTCGTGTGGCCCAAGAGATCGGCTTCGACCAGAAGTTCCGCGGTCACCGTCGCCTTGTCCGTCGCCATGCCGGCCGCAACCAGGAGGACCTCGGCGAGGTCGACGAGCGCGGCTGCGGGCAGATGATCGGTCATTCGCGGTCTCCCGGTGACAGCGGGTGCGGTGGATGGGCTTGCGCGGCACACTCTTTGCTCCATGCTCCATTGCCGGCAACGTTCCGGAGGACCTTCAGCGATGGACGAGGCCGTACCACCCGCCGCGTTCTTCAACGAGATGTACGCGCCCGACGGCGGCATCAGCCCGAGCTATCGGGGCGTCGCCGCCTGGCTCGAACGAACGCCCAGCGAACTCGTCGAGCTGAAACGCCGCGAAGCGGAGTTCCTGTTTCGGCGCATCGGCATCACCTTCGCCGTCTACAGCGCCGGCGCCGACCCCGAACGAATCATCCCCTTCGACATCGTCCCACGCGTGATCGCCGCCAATGAGTGGGCCGTGCTCGAGCGTGGTCTCGAACAGCGGGTCCGCGCGCTGAACGCCTTCCTCCACGACATCTATCACAGCCGCGAGATCCTCAGGGCCGGCGTGATCCCGGAAGCGCAGGTCCTCCAGCATCCGGCCTATGTGCGCGAGATGGCCGGGCTCGTCCTGCCCCACCGCGCCTACACCACCATCGCTGGCATCGACATCGTGCGCACCGGACCCGAGGAATTCTACGTGCTGGAGGACAATCTCCGGACCCCATCGGGCGTCTCGTACATGCTCGAGAACCGCGAGATGATGATGCGGCTCTTTCCGGACCTCTGCGCCCGCCATCGAATCCGCCCGGTCGATCACTACCCGGATGCACTCCTGGCGACGTTGCGCTCGCTCGCGCCGCGCGCCTGCGATGATGAACCGACGGTCGCACTGCTCACCCCCGGCCTCTACAACAGCGCCTACTTCGAGCACTCCTATCTGGCCGATCGGATGGGGGTAGAGCTGGTCGAGGGGGCCGACCTCTTCGTCGAGGGTGATGAGGTCTTCATGCGCACGACCGAGGGCCCGCGGCGCGTCGATGTCCTCTACCGCCGCATCGATGACCCGTTTCTCGATCCCGAGGTCTTCCGCGAGGACAGCATGCTGGGCGTGCCGGGCCTGATGCGTGCCTACCGCGCAGGCAAGGTGAACTTGGCCAACGCCATCGGCACAGGCGTCGCCGACGACAAGGCCACCTACATCCACGTGCCGAAGATGATCGACTTCTATCTGGGCGAGAAGCCGATCCTCAACAACGTGCCGACCTGGGACTGCTCAGAACCCGAGAGCCACGCCCATGTCCGCGAGCGGCTCCAGGAGCTGGTGGTGAAGGAAGTACATGGCTCGGGCGGCTACGGGATGCTCGTCGGCCCGACCGCCACGGCCGAGGAGCGCGCAGCCTTCGCCGAACGCCTCGACGCAGCACCCCAGAACTACATCGCGCAGCCGACGCTGGCGCTGAGCGCTGCGCCGACCTTCGTCGAGAGCGGCGTGGCCCCGCGCCATCTCGACCTCAGGCCCTTCGTGCTCACCGGCGAGCAGGTGACCATCGTCGCCGGCGGGCTGACGCGGGTCGCCCTGCGCGAAGGCTCGCTCGTGGTGAATTCGAGCCAAGGTGGCGGCACCAAGGACACTTGGGTGCTCGCGGACACGCACGGGTGATCGGGCCATGCTGAGCCGCGTCGCCGACAATCTCTTCTGGTTGGGCCGGTATGCCGAGCGGGCGGAGAACACGGCGCGACTGGTGGATGTGACGCTGCGCCTCGCAACGCTGCCGGCGGAGCGTGGTCATGACGGTGAGGGCGGCGTCTGGCACTCGGCAATCGTGTCTGCGGGTTGCGAGGACAGCTACTTTGCCGTCCATTCCGATGTGACCCCCGAACCCGCCATCCACCATCTCGTGTTCGACCGGGAGAACCCCTCGAGCATCGTCGCCTGCATCGACTTTGCCCGACGCAACGGCCGCGCCGTGCGCACGGCATTGACGCAAGCCACCTGGGAAGCCCTCAACACCCTCTGGCTGGAGTTCGACCGTCGCGCCGTACAGGCGCAGGCGAACGACGATCTCGCCGAACTGCTAGACTGGGTACAGTATTCGGCTGCCGCCGTGCGCGGTGCCACGGCCGGCACCATGCTGCGCTCGGACGCCTACTGGTTCCTGCAACTCGGCCACTTCATGGAGCGCGGCGACAACACCGCGCGCATTCTCGACGTCAAGTACCACGTGCTGCTGCCCGACCACGCACCGGTCGGCTCCGCTGTCGATTACTTCCAGTGGTCGGCGCTCCTTCGGGCGCTCTCAGCAGCGCGCACCTACGCCTATGTCTATCGTGAACCCGTGCGCCCGCGAAACGTCGCCGAGCTGGTCATCCTACGGCCCGAGATGCCACGCTCCCTGGCGGCATCCCTCTCGCAGGTCGACCGCTACCTGATGGCGATCGCCAGCGACTACGACACCGGCAAGAACCCGGCCCTCGATCTCGCCCGGGCGCGGTACGCCCGCATCCGCGATCTCGGCGTCGAGGACGTCTTCGCCTACGGCATGCACGAGTTCTTGACGAACTTCATCGAGGAGAATGTCGAGCAGAGCAACGCAATCGCGGAAACCTATCTCCGCTGAGCGGCGAAGGCGTCGACACGTCAGGCCAGCTCGATGACCCCAGCCGCCGCCTCGGGACGAATGAAGACGCGCGCACACGCCACATAGCCGTCCGGCAACGGGACCCCGAGGCGACGATCGGTGGCGCTATCGATCCTGTCGGGCAGCAGGTGGGTGTGCGGTCCAGCAGGCGACGCGCCGTCCCGCGGTGGAATGCGGCTGGTCACCTCGATCCGCCCGACCGGCGACAGCAGCACGCGCGTGGGACTTGCGCCAGCCAACACTGCAAGCAGCTCGGGCTGCTGCAGGATCGGCAGGCCCGTCGCCGTGCGCAGCAGCCCCACCAGCGCGCGATCGGTCGCGCGCACGCAGAAGCGAATGCCGCCCGCACCGACACCAAGATCAAACAGCGGTGCCGGTGCCGACGCCGCCAGAGGCGTCTGATCCACACCGAGTTCCGTCAGCACCGACGGCGACGTCGTCCGCACGCGCGCATTATGCAGCGCCAACACCAGCTCGGCGCCATCGCGCCTCGTACTCAGGAACCCGCGCAGCCCGGCGGGTGTCTCGATCCGCAACGCACCGCCTGGATGGCGCGCAACGAGGCCTCCGCGGTCGCGAGTCGCGACAACGGGCGCATCGGCAGTACCCAGAAATTCGGCAGACGCGCCGCTCACGCCGACGCTCCAAACGGTGCCGGGGGCCGTCGTCAACGCAATAAGCCGGTCGATCAGCGCCGCACCGCTCCAAGGCAGGAGGCGCACGTCTCGCTCGAGCTTCGTGAGCCGCTCGGGGAGCTTGGCCCAGATCGCGCGCTGCTCCCGTTCGCTCAGCTCACCCCAGCCGAACAACTCGTCGCCCTCGCGGCCGCAGCCGATGCACCAGCCGGTCGCTTCGTCGAGCTCGCAGATGCCGACACAGGGCGACGGCAGCAACGTGTCGGCCGAACTCATGAACGCGTTGCCTCGACGATGGCGCGGCGGACCGGTTCCGGCTTGCCGAGTGCCGCGGTCTCCGCGATCACGACGAGGGTTCCGCTCGCGCCCTCGCCTGCAGACCATGGCCGATCATAGTAGCGCTCGATGCGCGGACCGACCGCCTGCAGCACCTGCCGCATCGCCTTGCCCTCGACCGCGAGGAACCCTTTCACCCGCAACAAGTCGTGGTCGCGGATGACCTGCTCCAGTCGCTCGGCGAACCCGTCCGCGTCTGCAAGCCGCGGCACGTCGACGACGATGCTCCTGAAGTCGTCATGATCGTGCGGCTCGCCGTCGCCATGGTGTGACTTGCGGCTGGCGAGATCGTCCTCGGCGGCGATGCCGAGTCCGAGTGCGGCCTTGGGGTCGATGCGGCCGTGCTCCACCCAAATGAGCGGCACGCCCGGGCGCGTCTCGCGCCGGATCGCCGCCTCGACCCGGGCGCGAACCGCCGCGTCGACGCAGTCCGCCTTGTTGACGATGACGAGGTCGGCGGAGCCGAGCTGCTCCTCGAACAGCTCCTCCAGGGGCGTCTCGTGGTCGATGGCCTCGTCAGCCTCACGCAAACGCTGCACCGCATCGGGATCGGTGGCAAAGAGACCCTTGGCGACGGCGTCCGCGTCGCAGACGACCACGACGCCGTCGACGGTGAGCCGGCTCCTGACGTCGGGCCAGGTGAAGGCCTGGATCAGCGGCTTCGGCAGGGCGAGGCCGGACGTCTCGATGATGACGTGGTCGGGGCCCGGCTCGCGCGCGAGGATCTGCTGCATCGCCGGCAGGAAGTCGTCGGCCACCGTGCAGCAGATGCAGCCATTGGCGAGCTCGATCACCTCGTCCTCGGCGCAGCCTTCGATGCCACAGCCGGTGAGCACCTCACGGTCGACACCCAGATCGCCGAACTCGTTGATCAGAAAGGCAAGCCGCTTGCCTTGAGCCTGGCCGGCGAGGTGGCGGATGAGCGTCGTCTTGCCGGCGCCGAGAAAACCGGTGACGACGGTGGCGGGAATCCGGGCGGACATGGCCTCAGCCCTCCTCGAGATGTGCGTTGTCGTTGACTGGCAGAAGCGCGAAGCGGCGCGTGCACTCAAGCAGCCGGCGCAGGCGTCGTTGGGCTGGGCGCCGCCAGCGGCCGGCACCGGCCTCCAGCACGATGGCGGCCGCCACAGCCGGGTCGAGCCCATCGCGCAGGCTCCAGCGCCAGGCCAGATAGGTGCCCTCCGGCGAGCGGCCGATCGCTGCGCTGGTGGCGAACCGGGCAATCACGCCGTTGGGGTCGGCCCGGCGGTAGCTGTCAGGCGCCATGGCTGCCGCCCGATCCGACGCGTGCTGCGCGTCGCTGCGGCGGGCGGAACGATCTTCGGGTGTCGTCGCGCATCTCTGCCTCCCACCGGGGCACCCCGCCCGGCTGTTCGGGTGATCCACGTGACGGCAGGTCTCCTGGCTCGCGGCTCACCGCCTCCAACCCGCCTTCCCGACCGCTCGCGGTCAGTGGCGTCTTGGGCTGGAGGCTCGCCGCCCACAGTTGCGGGGGCAGCGCCGGCATGGGTGCTCACGCACCGCACCGGCTTCCCTCTTCGGTCCCGAAGGACACCGTCACATGCAGATTGTCGCCCAGTTTGCGGCTGCGGCGCAAGGCCCGGCGAAGCGATCCTTCGTTCTTGCAGGGCCACGATGGCAGCGAGAGCAGGCACGCGCCAATGCCGCGCGTCTAGCGCCGGCTACCTTGCCGACCGAGTTGGCGGTGGCCAACCTCCATCCATGGAAGCACTACATCGCGTTCCGCTCGACGCACGAACGGCGTTTCAAATCTCGTCGGCCGAGCTTGTCGACGAGACGTCCATCGCCCGAATCTGGAAGGTCCGGTGCAGGGAGGGCAGGCGGGCCGCTCTCAAGATCTACAAGGATCGTGACATGAGAAACGAGCGCCCCGGCGTTGCGTTTCTCTCGGCCATGGCTGGCCAGGGCGTCGCCAAGGTGTACGCGCAGTCCAATGGCGCCGTGCTCTTGGAGTGGCTCGATGGGCCATCACTCGGTGACTTGTCTCGCAACGGCCAAGACGACCAAGCCAATGTCGAGCTGGTTCAGGTGGCAAATACCATCCACCAGGGCAATCCCGCGCTCGGCATCGATTTGCCGACATTGCACGATTGGTTTCGCGCTCTGCTCGACCTTCGATTCGGTGCGTGTTACGCACCAGAACTGCGCCACAACGTCGAGCGCAGTCAGGTGGTCGCTCGGTATCTGCTCTCATCGATGGTCGACGTTCGGCCGCTGCACGGCGACCTGCACCACGACAACGTCCGCCGAGGCGACCGCGGTTATTGCGCGTTCGATGCAAAAGGCGTGCTCGGCGAGCGGACGTACGAACTCGCCAATGCCTTCCGAAATCCCAAGGGCGTGCCCGGCCTAGTCCGCAGCCCAAAGAGAATTAAGCACCTCAGCAGCTTGTGGAGTAGACTATTTGCTGTTGATCAACAAAGGTTACTGCAATGGGCGACTGTAAAATGCGCCCTTTCCATCGCTTGGCGCAGTAAGCATGAGTTGGTTTATGATGACGAAGCCGACTTACTTGCTGCACTTAGGCAAATGATGGAACAGATTTAGATCTGCGAGGCACTACGTGGTCACCGGCGGGGGCCGCAGGTGGCCCGCGCGGGAATGCCGCCGCTTGCGCTGGATGTCCGGGGCGAGGCTCCCTATCTCCCGAACGCGCGCTACCGAGAGCGCATGCCGAATCCCTTAGGCGATGGGCGCCCAAGCCGAACGCTGGAGCCAAGCACAGACACATGTCGCTACGCGTTGAGGACACCGACGAGGCGCAAGCGCCCCCACCGCCGCGCGAAGGCAGCGTTTACACGCGCACTGCACAGATCTTTCCCACCCTTAGCGATGAGCAGATCGAGCGTTGCCTGCCCTTCGGGACCAGCGAACGGCTTGCCAAGGGAACGATCCTGTTCAGCAGGGGCGAGCGCACCGTCGACTGCTTCGTCATCCTCGAGGGCTCGATCGAGATCGTCGATCCCGCGAGCCTGAATGGCGAGGTCATCACGGTGCACCAGCGCCACGGGTTTACCGGCGAGCTGGACCTCTTCAACGACCGCAAGATCCTGGTCGACGGGCGAATGGGCGCAGACGGCGAGGTGCTGCGGATCAAGCGCGCGCAATTGCACAAGCTGCTCACGGCCGAGCCGGACATCGGCGAGATCATCACCCGCGCACTGATCTTGCGGCGCGTCGGGCTCATCGAGGAGGCGCAGGGCGGCGTCACCGTAATCGGTGACGCCCGGGGCGGTGACAGTCTCCGTATCCAGCGCTTTCTCAGGCGCAACGGCTATCCCGTGCGGCTGCTCGCGCCGACGAGCGACAAGGCGCGCGCGTGCCTCGCGGAACGCGCCACCGAAGATCTGAACCTGCCCATCGTCATCGACGCTGCCGAAGGTGCGCTCGCCAACCCCAGCAATCGCGAGCTTGCGCAGGCGCTGGGCTTCTTCGAGGCGCCCGACCCTTCGGTGGTCTGGGACGTGACGGTGGTCGGCGCCGGCCCCTCGGGCTTGGCGACGGCCGTCTACGCAGCCTCCGAAGGCCTACGAACCTTGGTGCTCGAAGCCGAGGCGCCAGGCGGTCAGGCTGCGACGAGCTCCAAGATCGAGAACTATCTGGGGTTCCCCACCGGTATCTCCGGACAGGCGCTCGCCGGCCGTGCTCAGGTCCAGGCGCAGAAGTTCGGCGCAGTGATATCGGTCCCGCAGCGGGTCGCGAGCATCGACTGCAGCAGCGCGCCCTACCTCATTCGGCTCGCGGACGACACGGTCGTCCGGACATGGTGCATCGTGGTCGCTGCGGGCGTCACCTACCGCAAGCTGGGCGTGGCCAATCTGACCGACTACGAGGGTTACGGCGTCCACTACGCCGCGACCGCCATCGAAGCCGAGCTTTGCCGGAACGAGGAGGTGGCGGTCGTGGGCGGCGGCAATTCCGCGGGCCAGGCGGCCATCTTCCTGTCACGCTTGGCGGGTCACGTGCACATGCTCATCCGCGGCGACAGCCTCGCCGCCAGCATGTCGGACTATCTCGTCGGCAGGATCGAGGCGTCACCCAAGATCACCCTGCACCGCAATACGGAGGTCGCGGCCCTCCACGGTGAGCGTTTCGTGGAGCGGGTCACCTTCCGCAACAACCGGACGAGCGACGAGGCGGAACGCCCAGTCACCAACCTCTTCCTCATGATCGGTGCCGCTCCCAACACCGACTGGCTCGGCGACAACGTCAAGCGTGACCGCAACGGTTTCGTCTGCACGGGTGCGGAGGTGATGGACGTCTGGCCGCTCGATCGCCCGCCGACGCCCCTGGAAACCAGCCTGCCGGGTGTCTTCGCGGTCGGCGATGCGCGTGCTCAATCGGTCAAGCGGGTCGCGTCCGCGGTGGGCGAAGGCTCCGTCTCCATCCAATCCGTGCACCGCATCCTGGGACAGCTTCGCGATGGTTGAGGACACCCAGACGGCCTTTGATCGACTGCCGACGATCGGCGAGCCTGGGACGGCACCGCCCTTCCTGCTCCAACGCCTGCGCGACTGGGGGCTCGACGACCTGGCCACCGAGTGCGTCACGCGCGAGCAGGCCTTGCTCGCGCACCACTGCGCCCTCGTCGTGCGCATGGTCTGGCAGGACATGGAGGGCGCTGCGAGCGAGCCACCGATGCCCGCGATTCGCCATTGCGTGGCCGCGCTGATTGACCGGCCGGGCATGCCCGAGCGCGCCGAGCAGGCGTTCCAGGCCAATGTCGACGCCCAAACGAGCGTCCCCGACCTCCACGCGGACCCCGAGCTCTACGACGGCGTAGCCTCGGCACTTCGGCATTTCGCCTAGCAGCGGTCACACGTGGAAGGCCAATTCATGACCCAGCGCGCGCTCCAGAAAGTCGACACGGTCCTGTCCCCAGAAGGGCTTGTCACCGTGGAAGAACGAAGCGTCGAAGACCTCTCTCGCCATCGCTTGTTCGGCTTCGTGACGATCCACGCCCTCAAGCCCCGCACCGCGGGCCACAAGGAACCTCCCGACGTCAAACCGGGTGCGGAAGGATAGGCGACGCGATGAACGAAACCTCTGGACCACGCTACCGCGCCTTACCTGCCGAACGGTGCGGACAGCGCCGGTCGGCAGTGAATCCTCAGTTCGCGTTCCAGGTCTCGACCAGCTCGTTCGTGTAGCTGGCTCCGAGATCGTCCAACGGCTCGCTGAGCGTACCGCTCTCTTGGGCGCTCTCATGCCAGAGTTCCCAGTGCTCCGGCGGCTGATAGCCGTAGCCATGATCGGCGAAGGCATCGGTGGGTGTCATTCGCTCGACGACCGAGGCCAACAGCGCCGCGGCGAAGTCACGATCTTCTCCCTCCTGCGGGTTGCCGGCGGCGGCATGGTCGAGCGCGGTGTCCAGGTTGGCGGGGTCCGTGGCGAACGCCATGCCGCGCACGAGCGCCCTGCCGAAGCCCTCGATCACCTCAGGGTTTGCTTCTAGGTAGTCGCGCATCGTCGCGAAGCCGTTACCGAAGAAGGCGAGATAGGGTTCGGGGGTGATCTCACGCAACTCCAGCCCGCGTGACGCCATGATGGCGGCATCGCTGACCGCCGCGGCGTAGGACTTCACCTCGTCCCGCATGAAGGCGACCGTCGCCGTTCCGCCGTCGCCGACCGGCAGGAACTCGTAGTCCGTGCCCTCACCCATATCTAGGTCGTTGAGGATAGCCCTTGCAAAGGCGACTTCGGCGCCGTCCGCCGTGCCCACGCCGACAACAGTCCCCTTAAGATCCGCGGGCGACTCGTAGGCGCTATCAGCTTGCACCATCAGCCCGAAGACGCTTTTCGGATACAAATTGTAGATGAAGACCACATCGACGCCGCGGGCGCGCGCGGCGAGGACCGGGCCGGGACCAGGCGCACCGATCTCGGCCTGATCGGCGGACATCGCCTGCAGCACTTGCGAGGAGCCGTCGACGGCCTGGACCGTGACCTCTAGCCCCTCGTCCTCCATATAGCCCTCGCCGATCGCCACCCACAGTGGCAGCCAGGTGATGGCCGACGGATTGGGCACCGCCACAGTCACGGCCGTCTGCGCGTGCACCGAACTGGCTAGAAGAAGGGCTGCAGCCAAGCCGCCACCGAGCCACGAGCCGGGCACTCTCATCGTCATTTTTGACCCTCCCTGTGTGTTGACGCCGTTCACAACGGCGCGAGATCAGGGAATGACAAGGTCGTATGGGCCTGTCCAGAGGTCGATGAACGGGCAATGAGGGAGGACGACCATGAGAATCGGGATCGCCGGCACGGGCAGGATGGGTTCCGCCATCGCCGAGCGGCTTCTTGCGCAAGGCCGCGAGGTCGCAGTCTGGAACCGGACGGCGGCCCGGACGGAGCCGCTCGTAGCGAAGGGCGCCACCGTCACGCCAAAGCCGCAGGACCTTGTGGCCGAAGCCGACATCGTCATCACGATCCTCACCGACGCCGCCGCGATCGACGCCGTGTACAGTGGAACCGATGGCCTGCTGACGCGCCCGCTGCGTGACAAGCTCTTCATCGAGATGAGTACGGTTCGCTCCGCGGTGGAGCTGGCGCTGGCTGCGAAAGTCTTGGCAGCCGGCGCCGCTTTCGTGGAGTGCCCGGTCGGCGGCACGGTGGCACCAGCGCGCGAAGGCAGGCTTCTGGGTTTCGTCGGTGGTGACGCAGAGCATGTCGCGCGGGCTCGGCCGATCCTGGAGCAGCTGTGTCGGCGGCTGGACCATGTTGGCGAGGTCGGCGATGGCGCGCGTGTGAAGCTCGCCGTGAACCTCCCTCTAGCGGTCTACTGGCAGGCCCTGGGCGAGGCGTTGGCGCTCTGTCGTGACGTCGGCCTCACCGGCGAGCAGCTGGTCGCTATTCTCGCCGACAGTTCCGCCGGCCCGAACGTCCTCAAGAACCGGGCCGCCCTCGTCGCCAGGGCGCTGGACGGTGAGAACGTCCCAGGCACGTTCGATGTCGACGGCATGCGGAAGGACCTGCACACGATGGTCGAGGAAGCGCGGGGGTCGGGTGCGACGCTGCCGGTGGCCGAGGCGACGCTCGCGGCCTACGACCTCGGCGCGACGGCTGGGCTCGGCGCGCTTGACGGCGCCAATCAGTCCTACTTCTGGTCGCGCCGGCGCTGAGCCGGTCTCGAGCGCAGGATCGGGAGCTTGTCGAACAGCGGACGTCCGGCCTACATGACCGCGCCCTACGCCGCCAGCGCGCGCTCCAGGAAGTCGAGACGGTCCTGGCCCCAGAAGGGCTCGTCGCCATAGATGAAGAAGGGAGCGCCGAAGACGCCCCTGGCGATCGCCTGCTCGGTCTCCCGCCCGCGGACCTCGGCCATCGCCGGAGCGGCGGCGAGAAGCGGCGCCGGGTCGAGGCCCTGCTCTTCGAGGATCGCGCGGCGGGTCGCCTCGTCGGCGATGTCGCGCTCCTGGTGCCAGATCGCGGCCATGAAGGCACGCGTCAGCGACCAAGGGTCATGGCCTTGCTCGCGGGCGGCGAGCACCAGTTGGGCCGCCTCGGTCTCATCGACGGGAAAGAACTTGGGCTGCTGGTTCAGCTCGACCCCGAGCCGCTTCGTCCAGCGCTCAAGTTCCACGAGGCGATAGCGCTGCCGCGCCGGCCCCCGCTTGGGCAGCGGCAGACCGCCGGTCGCCGCAAAGACCGTCGGGTAGTCGAGCGGATGGTAGCGGACGTCGAGCTGATAGCGCTCGACCAGTGCCCGCAGCCGATCCCAGGCGAGGAAGCTCCAGACCGACGTGATCGCGTAGTAGACGTCGAGCGGCGGGCGCATGGTGATCCTCCCCAACGCGCCCGATTTCAGAAGTGGGTGCTGCAGGCGGCGAGCGCTTCCGCCGAGCCCTCGAGCGGCAAGGTGGGGCCGCGTCCGTCGTCATACCAGAGCGTGACGTGCGTGCCCTCATGGAGCGCGCGCCAGCTCGCCTCCAGAAGCTCGGCCTCGCAGACGAACTCGGAGCAACGCATCGCTTGCTCGTGGCGCACACCGTCGACCTCGAGACCGAGCACGACGTCACCGTTCGTACCGCCGTCGGGACGCGGCTCCACGACCGGCACGGCGAAAGGCGCCCGGTCAGGCGGGCAAACGATCGCGAGCCGACCACCCTCACCAGCCACCATGGCGCGCCTGTAGCCGAAGCTGTCCGCCTCACTGACCTCCCATGCTGCCGCTGAAACGCAAATGGTGAGCAACCCGACGAACACTAAAACAGCGCGCATGTGCTACGTTTCTCACAAGTTTATTTCAGATGTTTTTAACAGGAACGGCCTCTGCTCACCACTTGTTGCGCCCGGCATGATCAATGCCGCAATAGGTGATAGGCCGTCGCGCCACCGACACCAGTCGCAACGATAACAGGGAGGTGCGCTTGGTCGAGGAACCATGGGACTTCATCATCGTCGGCGCGGGATCGGCCGGCTGCGTGCTGGCCAATCGCCTGAGCGCCGACCCAGCCACACGGGTGCTCCTCCTGGAGGCGGGCGGGGAAGACAGGAACCCGTGGATTCATCTCCCCGTGGGCTACTACAAGACGATCGGCGATCCGCGTAACGACTGGTGCCTTACGACCGAACCGGATCCCAATCTCGGCGGCCGCGCTTTGTCGTGGCCGCGCGGCAAGGTTCTCGGTGGGTCGAGTTCGATCAACGGGCTGCTCTACGTGCGCGGCCAAGCCGAGGACTATGATCTCTGGAGGCAGCTCGGCTGCACTGGCTGGTCCTACGCCGACGTGCTCCCCTATTTCCGCCGCTCCGAAGACAAGGAGCATCCCGACCCCGAGGGCTATCACGGCACGGGCGGTCCGCTGTCGGTCCGCGACATGACCTACATGAACCCGCTCTGCGCCGCCTACATCCAAGCGGCAGAGCAGGCGGGTCTTCCCCGCAATTCCGACTACAACGGCAAGACCCAGGAAGGCGTCGGCCACTACCAGCTCACCATCCGCGGCCGTCTCCGCAGCTCGGCCGCAACCGCCTACCTCAACCCGGCACGCAAACGCTCCAACCTCAAGGTGGTCACCGGCGCGCAGAGCACGGGCCTGATCCTCGACGACCGGCGCGTCGCCGGCGTGCGCTACCGCCATGGCGGCAGCGAGCACGCGGCGCATAGTCGGCGCGAGGTGGTCCTGGCGGCGGGCGCCGTCGGCTCACCGCATTTGCTGGTGCTCTCGGGCATCGGTGCGCCGGGCGACCTCGAGCCCCATGGCATCGAGGTGCGGCACGCGCTACCCGCCGTGGGGCGCCATCTGCAGGATCACTACCAGGCACGGCTCATCTTCGAGAGCCCGCAGGCCGTCACCTTGAACGATATCTACCGAAGCCCACTCAAGCAGGCCTGGTGCGGGCTTCGGTGGTTACTGCAGAAGGCGGGCCCGCTCACCGTCGGCGCCGGACAGGTGTTCGTCTTCGCGCGCACCCGCCCCGAGCTGGCGACCCCGGACGTGCAGTTCCACGTCATCCTCTTTTCCGCCGACAAGCCCGGCGCGGCATTGCATCCCTTCTCTGGATACACCGTTTCCGTCTGCCAGCTCCGCCCAGAAAGCCGCGGCCACGTCGGACTGAAGAGTGCTGATCCGCTCGTACCGCCGGCGATCCATCCCAACTACCTGGCGACCGAGACCGATTGTCAGACGCTCGTGGACGGTCTCAAGCTGGCGAGGCGGGTTCAGGCGCAACCGCCCCTGGCGCCCTTCCTCCGCCGAGAGGTGAAGCCGGGTGCCGACAAGACCACGGACGAAGCTCTTTTGGCGTTCGCCAAGGCGACCGGCGGCACGCTCTTTCACGCGTCGAGCACCTGCCGCATGGGGCCCAAGGACGACCCCGACGTGGTCTGCGACCCGGAGCTACGGGTGCGCGGGCTCGAGGGCCTGCGTGTAGCCGACGCATCGATCATGCCGACCCTCATCTCCGGCAACACCAACGCACCGGCGATCATGATCGGCGAGAAGGCGGCCGACCTTATCCTCGGGCGCGGTGCAGCCTAGGCAACGTCACTTAGCGACCTCATCGTTGCGTATCGTGCGGACGTGCGCGGCACTACTCTGGACCTGAATGGCAGGTGCCAACCATTTGGCGAATAGCAAGCCATCGGCACAACCTTTTCAAAACCACAAGCAAATGCTGAGCCGCGATTTGAATGCAGTATCGCTGTCCGTCTGCCACCTGCCTCTATTGCAATAGGGCAGATGCAGAAGGCCTCCACGTGATAACACTTGGTGTGCTGAGTTTTTTTGGTGGAGCAGAGTCAACTTAACCGGTGGATTGTGCAGCAGCAGACGCAAAGCTAGTGTGCCTGCCAATACTTGCGCACGGGGAGGACGGGCGATGCCGAAGACGATCATCGAGCCGTTCAGGATCAAAGCCGTCGAACCCGTTCGTATGACGACGCGGGCACCGGCGATGCGCGGCAAGCATGTCTCGTTGCGGGCATC
Organism: Geminicoccaceae bacterium; assembly: GCA_028279345.1. Classification (GTDB taxonomy): domain Bacteria; phylum Pseudomonadota; class Alphaproteobacteria; order Geminicoccales; family Geminicoccaceae; genus JAAAPF01. The sequence continues at coordinate 211,352 of JANQNY010000077.1, read as the reverse complement.
CGCCGCCGACCAACCACCGCGCAGTCTCTGGAGATCACGCACATGAGCGATACCGTCGCGCCGGCAGCAGGGACACGCGGCTCCTGGGGCTCGCACTTGGGCTTCATCCTGGCCAGTGCCGGCGCTGCGGTGGGCCTCGGCAATATCTGGCGCTTTCCCTACCTCACGGGCGAGAACGGCGGCGGCGCCTTCCTGATCATCTACCTCGCGCTCACGTTCACCGTCGCGATCAGCGTGCTGCTCGCCGAGTTCGTGGTCGGCCGTGCGGCGCAGCACAACCCGGTCGGCGCCTATCGCGCTCTCGGCGGCGGTCTCTGGCCCATCTTCGGCGTCCTCGGCGTCGCTGCGGCCTTTGTCATCCTCTCGTTCTACAGCGTCGTCGGCGGCTGGACCGTCGCCTACCTGATCCGCTCGATAGGGATCGGCTTTCCGTCGTCCGATCCGGCTGATCTCGGCCCGGCGTTCGGCGGGCTCATCGGCCATCCCATCTGGCCGATCCTCTGCCACGCCGTGTTCATGGCGCTCACGGTCGGCATCGCCATCGGCGGTGTGCGGGCCGGGATCGAGCGCTGGTGCCGCTTGCTGATGCCGATCCTTTTCGTCCTCGTCCTGATCCTCGTCGTGCGCAGCGTCACCCTGCCCGGCGCTGGTGCCGGCATCGCCTTCTTCCTCGTGCCCGACTTCGCGCGGATCAGCGGCGAGATGTTTCTCGCCGCCCTGTCGCAGGCGCTCTTCTCGGTCGCCGTCGGTGTCGGCGCCATGCTCACCTACGCCTCCTACCTGTCGCGCTCGGTCAACCTGCCGAGTGCCACGGGTTGGATCGTGACGCTCGACTTGATCGTGGCGCTCTTGGCCGGCCTCATCATTCTTCCAGCGGTGTTCGCCTTCGGGTTCGACCCGGCAAGCGGCCCACCCCTGACCTACATCACCTTGCCGGCGGTGTTCGCCGAGATGCCGGCGGGCCAGATGTTCGGCACTCTGTTCTTCCTGCTGCTGCTCATCGCCGCCGTCACGTCGGCCATCAACCTGTTCGAGGTCGTCCTCGCCTTCATGGTCGACGAGCTGGGCGTGCGGCGGACATCCGCCGCCCTCATCGGCGGCACGCTGATCTTCGCCGTGGGCATTCCGTCGGCCTACTCCTTCGGAATCTGGGAGGAGGTTCGCTTCGCCGGACGGAACTTCTTCGACTGGATGGACTTCCTCACGACGAACTTGGCGCTACCGATCGGCGCCTTCGCCATCGCCGTCTTCACCGGCTGGGCATTTGGAAACCGTGCCATCGACGAAGCCACCAGCGGCGGCTTGTACCGGTTCGGTCTCGCTACGGCCTGGTTGTGGGTCTGCCGCGTCGTGGCGCCCGCCGCCATCGTCTTGATCCTGCTGAGCGGGCTCGGCCTCCTCGGCGGCTGACGAGGCGTCTTGGTGGCGGCGCCCTCGCCGCAACAGCGCGGCCGACGCCAGGACTGCGGAGGCGTCACATTTGCTTTGACACGGCCAGCCGCAAACGCGCCGCGCTCACCCGCGCGCGCAATCGAGCAGCAGCGCCGTCAGTGCCTCCGGGGCAATCACCATGGCGTCGTGCCCGGTCTCCAGTTCGACGACCCGCCACCCCGGCTCCTCGCGCACTTGCCGGCGCATCGGCTCGATGGTCGGGAAGGCCGGCGATGTGCAGTCGATGAAGGTCCGCGGCAGATCGGCCACGCGGTCGGCATCGAAGTCGAGCGGGTCTTGATAGGTGCCGAACGGGTGAGGCGTCAGGTGTCGCGCCACCCACGCGCAATCCTCGCCCCCGACGCCGAAGACCGAGGCATCGGGCGGAGGGATGGCGATACCGCCGGACCTATGCGCCTCGGTGAGGCGGGCGTCCCTGACCTCCGGAGTGTGCCTGCTGCTCCAGCTTTCTCCCGGCCGTGGCGTCATTGCATCGAGATAGACCAGGTGGCGCAGCCGACCGGGTGACTGCCGCTGCAGACGGTCGGCGACGCCGGTGATGACCATCCCCGCATAGCTGTGCCCGACCAGGACCACCCCCTCGAGTTCCTCGCAGCGGATGAGACCGACCACGTCCTCGATGTGGGTGTCGAGCCTGATCTCCGCGCTCAGGAGATGTGCGCGCTCACCCAGCCCGGTGAGGGTGACGGCATGGGCGTCGTGCCCCGCCTGCCGGAGGATACGCAAGACACGCGACCAGCACCAGCCGCCATGCCAGGCTCCATGCACGAGCACGAACTGGCTCATCGAACCCTCCCGCTGGGGCGGCACGCTCTACTGTTGTGGGCGGGCAAGGTGATCGCCGAGGCGGAGCCCCCAAGCATAGATGGTCAAGGACGGGTTCACGCGGCTCGTCCGCGGCAGCACGCTACCGTCGCCGACGTAGAGGTTCGTCATGCCGTACACCTTGCCGCTCGCGTCGACCACGCTCGATTGCGGATCGTTGCCGGTGACCAGGCTGCCCACGGCGTGGGCCGTGCCGGCGAGGCCCGCATAGCGATCGACGCCCAAGAGGCCCGCCCGCAGGAGCGCTCGCTCGAACGCGTGGATCAGCGCATGGTGCTCGTCGCGGGAGGGCGCGATCCGATCGAGGTCATAGTCCAGCATGGGCCGGCCGTCGACGCCACCCGAGACGATGCGGTTCGCCACGCTCGAGCCGTCTTCGGTGGTCGCGAAGAAGCCTACCGCACGACTGCCGATGGCGTTGCTGACGAACTTGGGCACGGCCGCCGGCAGCTGCGCGCCCACCAGATCGCCGTCCATCCAGCCGAGGCACTGGATGGTGCTATGCGGGAAGTGCTCGTTGAAGAAGATCGCCGTCTTGCGCAGCACGTCGTGCCTGTGGAAGGGCGAAAGACCTAGTATGGCGGTGTTCAGGTGAAAGCGGAAGTTGGCGCCGACCAAGGACGCGCTCGGAAACGACGCCTCGAGACCGGTTGCCTGCAGGTGGTCTTGAAGGATGCGGGGCGAGCTCATGGCGCCCGCCGCGAGTACGACGACGGGGGCCGTGTAAGATGAGCCGTCGGCACAGCGGACGCCCGTGATCTGCGCCGGCGCGTCCAGAGCGTGCGTCAGCCCGACGACCGTCTTCTCCATGAGCAGCGTGAAGCTGGAATCGCCCCTGATCAGGTCGATCAGGTTCCACTCGGCGTCGGACTTGTAGCCGCAAGCCGAGGCAAAACCGTCGAAGTGCTTGGCCTCGTTGGGATCGTTCAGGATCTCCCGCTTGAGCCCGAGCGGCAACGGCTCGGGCCGCCAGCTCGCATCGTGCGCGACGACCTTGTCGATGAGCGTCTGTAGTTCCGGCTCGTTCTCGAACCGGTTCACATGCAGCAGGTCTTCGACCTCGTCGTAGTAAGGCGCCAGCTCGTCATGGCCGAAGGGCCAGGCGAGCGCCTGATAGGTGGGCTCCGCCTCGAACTCGTGCGGCGCAAAGCGCAACAGGGCAGCCCCGTACCACTTGGTCTTGCCGCCGACATTGTAGAACTCGCCCGGAACGAACTCCTTCTTGGCGCCGTCGAGCCAGGGCTCCTGGTTCTTGAAACGGCCCGACTGGAACACGGTCTTGACGTCGAGCGTGCTGCCGTCGCGTGGCAACTCGCCGCCCTTCTCCAGGAGCAGGACGCGTCTCCCCGCCTTGACGAGACGGTGGGCAACCGATGCACCGCCGGCGCCGCTGCCGACGACGATCACGTCAGGTTCGCTCATCGCGCGGCCTCCCTGGTTGCTCTTCGATCGGCGGCGGCATGAGTGCGGGCGTGCCGATCGGTTGCCTCAGCCGCCGGTCGCGAAACCCGGGTACAAGGTCATGCCGCCGTCCACGAACAGCGTTACCCCGGTGATGTAGTCCGACATGTCGGATGCGAGAAACACCGCGACCTGAGCGACGTCGTCAGGCTCACCGATCCTATTGTAGGGGATGAGGCTCATCATGCCGGCGTAGCCGTCAGGGTCGCTCCACACGGACTTGTTGATGTCCGTGCGGATCGCTCCCGGCCCGATGGCGTTGACACGGATCCGCTGTGGCGCCAGCTCCTGCGCCAGCGTCTTCATCATCATCTGAATGCCGCCCTTGGCGGACGCGTAGTTCACGTGACCAGCCCACGGGATCACCTCGTGGACCGACCCGATGCAGACGACCTTCCCCGCCGCGCACGAGACTTCCTTGCGGACGCCGCGGCGCGCGAACTCCTTCACGGCCTCGCGAATGCACAGGAACTGCCCGGTCAGATTGATCCCGAGAACGGTGTTCCACTGCGCGAGGGTCATCTCCGTGAAGGGCGCATCGCGCTGCACACCCGCGTTGGGAACGACGATGTCGAGCGTGCCGAAGGCCTCCAGCGCCTGTTGGAACATCTTCTCGACGTCGTCCTCCTTCGAGACGTCGGCGTAGAGGGCCACACCGCGCGTGCCTGCGGCCTCCACTTCTTTGACCACGTCCTGGGCTGCGTCCTCGTTCACGACGTAGTTGACGACAACATCGGCCCCGGCGCGCGCGAGTGCGATGGCAACGGCACGGCCAATGCCCGAGTTGGCGCCCGTGACCAGCGCCTTCTGCCCGACCAGCAGCCGAGGCATCGCTGCGTAATCCGGCAAATCATGGTTCGACGGCGTGGCATCTGCTTGCGTCGACATGACCTCTCCTCCCCTGGTCTCTAACAGTGCTTGTCCGGCAAGCGGCATCCCAATCGTCGGCGTGGTCAAGCCGAATTGTCGGAACCACCATCATCTGCTCGCCGCTTGATCAATGCGAACACCATCTGCAGGCGGTGTAGATCGTCCTTGTCGATGAAATACGCCGTGGATGGCGCGCTCGCGCAAACCCATTCACTGGCGGATGTCCCTTCACCGCTAAGCGGCAGGCCGAACACGTCGCCCGGACCCACCGTGCGGTCCGGCGACACCGGGTCCTGGCCGCCGTCCGCTGCGCTGGGATTGGGTGCATTGGCGCGGATGTCGAACGCGCCGGAAGTGACCACGTAGGTACCGCCTGGCGCCACCCCGGGTTCGATCACCCGATCGCCGGCGCTGAAGCGCATCGGCTGACTGGAGGGCCGCGTGCCACGCAACTCGGCGATGCTGCGGCCGACGAGAAGGTCGAGCAGCCAGTCCGCCGCCACGCGCAAGCGCGTCGCCAAGCCGGGCAACAAGCCCAAATAGAACAACCGCCAGGCGACCCATGCCGGAAAGCCGCTGATCCGCAAACCCAAGAGCTCAGCAACGCCGCGGCGACCGCCCAACGCGGCCAAGGTGCCCAGCGAATGGTAGGCGAAGGCTTCGGGCTCACGGCCCTCCAGCGTTGCTACGACGTTGCGCGCGAGCACCTTGGCCTCACGGACCGCGAACTGGGCGATCGGCGGCGCATAGGCGACATCGCCTGCGGCAGGATCGCCCAGCGGGATGTGCGCCGCGTCGCCCAGGGCCCAGACGTCGTCGTGGCCACGCACCCGCATCGCCCGGTCGACGCCTATCCGACCGTGCTCGAGTTCGAGCGGCAGCGACTTGAGCAGCGGCGACGGGGCGTTGCCGATCGCGGCGATAATGGTCTCGGCCTCGATCGGTGGGCCGCGGTCGGTCTCGACCGCGAAAGCCGTCGCCGCTTTGACCCCGGTCTCGAGCTGAATCTCGATGCCGCGGCGCCGCAGATTGTCGGCCGCGTAGGTTGCCAGCCGTTCGGGCAACTCCGGCAAGATCCGCGGCCCGTGCTGGATCAGGATCGTGCGCACGTCCCCGCGCCGGATCCTCGGATAGTATCGGAGCGACTTGCGGATCAGCTCGTGCACCTCGCCGACGGTCTCGACGCCGGTGAAACCACCACCGATCACCACGAAGGTGAGAAGTGCTTGCTTGCGCGCCGGGTCCGATGCGGCGTCCGCGCGTTCGAGGCAGCCCAGCACGTGGTTGCGGATCTGGAAGGCGTCCATCACGTCCTTGATGACGAACGCGCGATCAGCAAGGCCGGGCGTGCGGCTCAAATCGACGACCTGGCCCAAGGCGATGACCAGCTGATCGAAAGGCACGGGCTCTAGACCGGTGTCGCTGCCCAGAGAGACCTGCACGTTCTTGGAGCGGAGATCGATCTCTCGAACCTCCGCAACCATGACCTCGATGCCCGGGAGAAAGCGACGCAACGGCACGACGCCGTCGCCAGGATTGATGCTGCCGCCGGCTATCTCGGGCAGCAGCGGCTGGAAGACGAAGAAGTTGTGCCGGCTGATCAGCAGGATCTCGAGCTTGCCGTCGGCGACACGCTTCAAGTGCTTGGCCGTGAAGACCCCGCCGAACCCGCCGCCGAGGACGACGACGCGCTGCCTGCCACTGGCCATGCGCGGGCCTATGCGGAATCGCCGAGCGTGCGATCGAGGTGCATCGCCGCGGTGATGAGCGCGAGGTGGGTGAAGGCCTGCGGAAAGTTGCCGAGGCCCTCGCCGCTCGGACCGGTCTCCTCGGCGAAGAGCCCCAGATGATTGGAAAAGCCGATCATGCGCTCGAACATCAAACGCGCCTCCTCAAGTCGCTGTCGATCATAGCGGCCGGCGTGACTGAGCGCGTCGACGAGCCAGAACGTGCAGATGTTGAACGTCCCCTCTTCACCGCTCAGACCGTCGGCCGTCTTCTCCACGTTGTAGCGGTAGACGAGGCTGTTCGAGACGAGCCCGCCTTGGCTCGGTGGGCGCAAGATGGCGTCTAGGAAGCTAGTGGCGCGGGCATCGGCGGGTGAAAGGAAGAACGTGAGGATCATCATGAGGTTCGACGCGTCGAGCGTATTGCTGTCGTAGCGCTGAACGAAGGCGCCCAACTCGGCGTTCCAGCCTTTGGTCATGATCTCGTGGTAGATCGCGTCGCGCGCGGACCTCCAATGCTCATTGTCGACAGGAAAGGACCGCCGCTCGGCGATCTTGAGCGCCCGATCGAGCGCGACCCAGCACATGAGCTTGGAGTAAACGAAGTGCTGCTGGCCGCCACGGACCTCCCAGATGCCCTCGTCCTCACGCTGCCAGTTGGCCGCCACCCAGTCGACGATGTGACTGATCTTCAACCAGCCGTCATACCCGATGGGAAAACCGTGCCTGTCGAAGACGTAAATGGCGTCCATCACCTCGCCGTAGATGTCCAGCTGTAGCTGGCGGTAGGCGGCGTTGCCCACACGAACGGGCTTCGATCCTCTATAGCCGTCGAGGTGATCAAGCGTCTCCTCCGAGAGATCGTGACGACCGTCGATGCCGTACATGATCTGCAAGGAACCGTCGGGGTTCGGCCGAGCGGCGACGTCTCCGAGAAAGGTGAAAAAGTCGTGTGCCTCGCGCGTGAAGCCTAAGCGCAGCAGCGCAAAGATCGTGAAGGCGGAATCGCGCAGCCACGTGTAGCGATAGTCCCAGTTGCGCTCTCCACCGATGCCCTCGGGCAAGCTGCAGGTGGGCGCTGCGACGATCGCGCCTGTCGGCTCGTAGGTGAGGAGCTTGAGGACCAGCGCGGACCGGTCCACCATCTCGCGCCAGCGGCCGCGATAGACACTTTGCGACAACCAAGTCCGCCAAAAGGCGACGGTCTCGCGAAAGGCAGTCTCGGCTTCCTCTTCGGAAAGAGAGAACCCACAGTCCGTAGCGTGGTCGAGCTCGCGCAGAACAAACGTCGCTGTCTCTCCGACGCCCAGCTCGAAGTCGGCGATGACACCGTTGTTCTCGATATGCAACGGCACGCGGGTCGCGAGGCCCACATGCGCATTCGGCGCGTGAAACTCAGCCCCGTCGGCAATCAGTTTCGTCTCGTGCGTATCCCGCGCATAGTTGAAGGCTGGCCGGCACTCGAGGCGCAACTTCATCCGACCGCGTACCACAGTGATACGGCGGATCACCTGGCGGTTGGACGTGACGAAACTCGAGGCTTCGCCGACCGGCATGAAGTCCGTGAGTTCCGCTGCCGCCGTGCTCTGCAGGAATCTTGTGACCAGCACGTTCGTGCTGGGCCAATAGAACTGCTTACAGTTGCTCGCCTCGGTGTCGGCCGGGCCGATTCGAAAGTAGCCGCCCTTGGTGTCGTCGAGGATGGCCGCAAAAATGCTCGGCGAATCGAACCGGGGGACACACAGCCAATCGATCGAGCCTTGGAGGCTCACGAGCGCGGCACTCCGCATGTCGCCGATGATGCCGTAATTGCTGATCGATTGGTACGCCATGCGGCCTCCGTCTCCCTGGCTCTCGCCGAGCCTGCGGCCGTACCGCCAATCCAGGACTCGTCGGCCCGATCGAGCGGACGATCAACTGAACAAAGCGGCAGGATCGCGTGGCGATGGGCGGAAGCAGGCGACCGACGCGACCCGACGGCGGGGCCTTGCTTGCCGTGCTCGACAGACTTGGCAGCGTAGCGTCCCGAGGCGACATCCGGAGACCTTACGTGCCGTCGGACCGCTCCCCCGCAAGCCTTCGCAACCCGCCAGCGACCCTGTAGACGATCAGCGGATTCGGCGCTGCCGCGGAACATCGACGGCTCCGAATCGTTTAGAACGAAGGAAATGCGTCACTGCACTGGGAGGTGTCATGCGGGTCCGTTCACTGCCGCTCGCTATCTTGGCCGTCGCCATCGGTTCGGGTTTGCCGGCGACGATGGCGCTGAGCCAGGTACCCCAAACGGAGCAGGTGGCCCATGCCATCAAGTGGGTGCCCATCCAGACCCAAACCGCGGAGCGCGCCTCGACCAACGGGTTCGCGCCCGTCCCGGCGTCTGGCCAAGCCCATACGTTCGAGGCACTGGACATCGACGCGGACGGCAGCGTCCAGGCAGCCGAATGGTCACTCGCGGCCGCCAGCGACGGCGTTGCGCCGCAGGTCGCCGATGCACAGTTCAACGTCATTGACGACAACCTTGACGGCGCCTTGTCCGAGGCCGAGTTCGAGAGCATGAGCCCCAGCCGCTTCGCCGGCGCCACCAGCTTCAGTGCGGAAGGGCAAATGCCGAGTGTGGTCCACGCACCGGTGGTCATTTACCGCGTCGAAGGCGGCTGAGAGCGCCCTTGGCGGTTGGTCCGGGGCGCTTGCCGATCGGCCTACAGGCGCGATCGTGGCCGCCCCGGCATGCAGCCTGCCCGAAGGCATCGGTGGCGAAAGGAACTGAGACTACGGCTACACTTGGTTGCGCGCCTATCCCTTCACGGCGCCGGCGGTCATGCCGGTGATGATCTGCTTCGAGGCGACGAAGGTGAAGATGATCGGCGGGATCGCCAGCAGCATGCCCGTTGCCATGATGACGGCCCAATCGATGTCGTACTCAGTTAGCGAGTTCACGATGGTGACGGGCACCGTGCGGGTGTTTCGGTCGAGCAGAGCGTTGGCCAGCAGGAACTCGTTCCAGACGATGCGGAACGTGAAGATCGACGCCGCGGCGAGCCCCGGCTTGATGACGGGAAGCACGACGAGAAAGAACACCTGAAAGGCGTTGGCGCCGTCCATGCGTGCTGCTTCTTCGAGCTGGATCGGCACCTGGACGATGAAGCTCTGGAGAATCCAGATCACGAAGGGCAGGTTCATCGCCACGTAGACGAGGATGACGCCTGCGCGGGTGCCGTCGAGCTGGTACTGGAACGTCCAGATGCCGAACACCGGCACGAGCAAGACCGCGGGGGGCACCATGCGCATCAGGAGCGTGGTGATCGAAACGGTGTCGCGGCCCATGAAGCGGAACCTGACCAGCGCATAGGCCGCCATACAGCCCACAACGAGCGTGATGCCGGTGGCGATGAGCGCGACAATGATCGAGTTGCCGAGCGCGCGCCCGAAGGTGGGGTCGCAGTAGTCGACGTGCGCCGGGTCGTACCACAGCACATCGCAAAGCACGGTCTCGTAGTTTTGCAACGTCGGCATGAACAAAAGCGATGAGGTCTCGCTCATGATGTCGACGTTGAGCCGCAACGAGGTCGTCAGCATGAGCCAGATCGGCCCCACGGCCATAATGATCAGCACGACGAGGAGCGCGTAGAAGGCAGGGTTTTGCTGCTGTGAGGACGTGTTCATAGCCTCATCCCTTCTCTGCCATTTGCCGCAAGCGCGCCGCGCGTGCCTCGGTGACTTTGTTGTAGATGAACATGGCAACCGTCAGGACGAGCAGCAGCATCAAGAGGTAGTTCGACATGGCGGCCGCGACGCCGAGCTCGCGGAACTCGGATGCCGTGCGGTAGACTCGCAGCGCCAAGATTTCCGTGGAAAGACCCGGGCCACCGTTGGTCATGACGAGGATGACCTCGAGGACCTTGAAGGCGTCGATCAGGCGCAAGAGCGCGGTGACGATGAGGACGGGCATCATGAGGGGCAGCTTGACGTAGATGATCTGCTGCCAAGCGGATGCCCCATCGATTCGCGCCGCCTCGAGCGCCGAGCGCGGCAGCGACTGCAACGCTGCGAGCGCGAGGATGAAGATGAACGGTGTCCACTGCCAGACGTCGGCGATGATGACCGACGTCAGCGCCCAATTCGCGTCGGAAAGCCAAGGTATCGGCTGGAACCCCCAGTCCTCGAGGGTCCGATTGAAGATGCCGACAGTCGGGTGGTACATGTAGCGCCACATCAGGCCGACGACGATTGGCGCGATCATCATCGGCAGAATGAAGATCGTCCGGAGCACGGCAACACCGCGGATCTCGCGGTCGAGCAGGAGCGCCAAGCCGACGCCGAGGAGCATTTCGAGGCTGACAACGATCGACGCGAATTTGAGCGTGACGAACATCGATTCACGAAACGCGTCGTCTTGCAGGAGATTGACGTAGTTGCGCAAGCCGATCCACTCGGCCTCGCCGATCCGCTGGCTCGGATTCCAGTCGAGAAAGCTCGCGTAGACCATGTAACCGATCGGGTAGAGCAGCCCGACGATCATGAACGCAGCCGCAGGGGCGAGAAACACGTAGGGGGTCATTCGGCCCAAGGTGATGGCGCCCATCTCAGGCACTCCCAGGCGTTGGTTTAGCCTTGTGTCCAAGCCCCGCCCTGATCCCGCGGAGCCTCAAACGGCTGGACCGAGGCAGGCGGAGTGGTTCGTCCACCCCGCCTGCTGCCGTCAGCTGTCGGCGATCACTGCCAGGTGTAGTAACCGGCCTCGTCCATCACGGCGCGCGTCCGCTCGGCGACGCCATCGAGCGCCTCCTGGATGTCGAGGTCTTCCGTGAGCACCTTCGAAAGCGCCGTCCCGAGGTCGGCGTTGATCTTGCCCCACACCGGGATGATCGGCCGCCAATCCGGATCGGCGTATTCGAGCGCCTCACCAAAGGTGGCCATATGCGGATAAACCTTGTTCACCTCCGCATCGGCGTGGGTCGAGTAGCGCGACGGGTTGCCGCCGGCGAGCGCGATCAACTTGTCGGCATGCTTCGAGGTCAGCCACTGCATCAGCAGAAACGCGGCTTCCTTGTTTTCGGCGTTCTTGGGAATCGCGATACCGAAGCCGCCCGTTTGCGAGCCGCGGCGGACGCCCATCGGATGCGGCGCCCATTCGACGAGGCCAACGACCTTCGACTTCTCCGGATCGTTGACCTGTCCCGCAAAGACGGTCGAGTCGAGGAACATCGCCGTTTGGCCCTGTAGGAAGGACGCGCCCGCCTCGGCAAAGCCGAAGGTCTGGGCACCCTCCGGCCCGCAATCGACGAACGTCTTCAGCGCCTCGGCTGCGGCGACGCCGGCCTCGTTGTTGACGATCGGTTCCCAGTTCTCGTCGAAGATGCGGCCGCCGAGGGGGGCCAGATGCAGGAGGAAGGCGTGGCTGGCGTGGTGACCGGATGCGGCACGCGATGCGAGCCCACCCATGCCAGGCTCGAGCTCCGGTATCAGGCAAGCAAGCTCAAGCAGTTCATCATAGGTCTCGGGGACCTTCAGATCGTGCTTGTCAAAAATGTCCTTGCGATAGCCAAGTATCGAGGTTTCGGAGCCGAACGGGATGCCGAAGAGTGATCCGGTCGGCCCTGGCAGATAGCCTTTCTCACCACCGGCAATGCCGATATTGCCCACATAACCGTCGATCAGGTCCTCGGCGTCATAGTCCGGATCCGCGAGGCGCGGGTTCATGAAGTACTTTGCCAAATTCTCGAGCTGATCTGCATAGACGTAGTCCGCCTTCGAGAAGACAACATAGGCTATCAGATCATAGTCACCGCTATTTTTTGTCAATTCAAGCGTTTGCTTCTCGCGCATCTTCAAGTACTGAAGAAGATCGACTTCCACCTCGATGCCGGTCTCCTCAGTAAAATCGGAGAGTACCTGCATCACCGCGGTGTAGTGCGGGTGAGCTGGGAAATTGGCGACCAGCGTTTGGCCTCGATAGGGCTCGTAAGGGTCGGCAATGGCGGTGCCAGCGGCCAGTACCATGGCGCCCGCCGTGACGGCGACCTGCGTCGTGCGCTTCAACATCGGCTTCTCCTCCTCTGCGGGTTCTCTCGTTGATTGACTTGCAACTTGGTCACAGGCGCAGCTCGGTCGTCTCGTCAAACACCATGATGTCTTCGGAGGGGACGGCGAACACTGCCGCGCTGCCTACTTGAAAGCGCGTCGAGCTCTCGAGCTCGACGATGAGTTCCTGCTCGCCGCAGCGGGTGACGAGCACGAGCTGCGCCCCAAGGAATTCCGCAACCTTGATGAACAGCTCCATCTCGGAGCCGCCGGCATCCTCCGGCGTCGCCAGCCGAAAGGACGACGGCCGAATGCCGAGGATCACTCGCCGGCCCGAGGCGTTGTCGAGCCGATGCCGTAGTGGCTCGGCCAATGGCAGTCGGAAGCCGTCACCACTGGCGACCAGCACCCCGTCGTGTTCGGCCAGCTCTGCATTCAGAAAGTTCATCGTCGGACTACCGATGAACCCGGCGACGAAGCGATTGACGGGCTGCTTGAACAGCTCTTCGGCCGTGCCCTGTTGCTGGATGAGGCCATGTGCCATGACGACGATGCGGTCGCCGAGGGTCATCGCCTCGACTTGATCATGGGTGACGTAAACCATGTTCTTGTCGAGGGTGTTGCGCATCTCGGCGAGCTCCGTGCGCATCTTGCTGCGCAGTTTTGCGTCGAGATTCGAAAGCGGCTCGTCGAAGAGAAATGTTGATGAGTCGCGGACCAGCGCGCGGCCCATCGCCACGCGTTGCCGTTGGCCACCGGACAACTCGCCCGGTTTGCGTAGCAGCAAGTGCTCGATACCAAGCATGGTCGCCACGCGGCTGACCTTTTCGTCGATGGTCGCCTTGGGGACGCGCTGCAGCCGCAGGGCGAACGACATGTTCTTCGCGATATTCATGTGCGGGTACAGAGCGTAGTCCTGGAAGACCATCGCTATGTCGCGATCTTTCGGCTCCAGCTTGCTGATTGGCCGATCGTCGAACCAAATCTCGCCACTGCTCAGTACCTCCAGCCCAGCGAGCATCCGGAGCGTCGTCGACTTGCCACAGCCCGATGGCCCAACCAGCACCGTGAACTCACCATCGTCCAGATCTAGATCAAACGGCGGCAAAACTTGTGTTGAGCCGTAGCTTTTTGCTACGCTATCGAAGCGAATTCTAGGCACCGTTTACCTCCCAATGATCGTACGGCGCGCAGCCGAATTCTTGTATTGTTTGTTCGACTGGCCAAGGCACGTGTCGGCCGCGGCCACAGCCAAGGTCACTCATGGCAGTCGGTCCACCTGCTCCGGCGACACACGGATCGGCTGGTTGGCCTCCTCGTACGCCAGAAGCAGGGCGATGTGGTCGAGGCGAGCGCGGCCGGTGTCGGCGAGGTGCTTGTAGGCGCCGAACACCGACGCCGTGAGGGGCAGGTCGAGACCGGCAGAGCGTGCCATCTCGATCGCCTGTCCAAGATCTTTGACCGAATACTCCAGGGGGCCGCCGGGAACGAAGTTCCGCTCGATCATGCGCGCCCCGTGGTTGTCCAGGATCAGGCTCTGACAGAAACCACCCTTGATCGCGTCGCGCACCTTGCCGGCGTCGACCCCGAGTGAGGCTGCCAACATCAACCCTTCCGTCACTGCGCCGATGTAGCCGTGGACAATCGTCTGGTTGATCATCTTGGAGATCTGGCCAGCGCCGGGACCGCCGAGATGAAAGACATGGCCGAGCACCTCGAGGATCGGCCGCGCGCGCTCTACGTCCTCTTCGGCGCCTCCGATCATGATGCTCAACGTGCCGGCCTCGGCACCGCCGACACCTCCGGAGACGGGCGCATCGAGGTGATGGGCGTAGCCGGCGTCGTCGAGCCGGTAGTGCGCGGCCTTGGCGAGGTCGGGCCCGAGCGAACTCGTATCGATCAGCAGGCTTCCGGGCGGCGCATTGGGTACGATCCCGTCGACGCCGAAATAGACGGCTTCGATAGCGTCGGCGCCTGCGAGTGACGTGATCACGACGTCGGCGTTGGTCACGGCCTCGGCGACCGAGTCGCTGTCGCGCGCGCCCTTGGCGAGCAGCGGCGTGACCTGCGCCCGCGCACGATCGCGAACGGTAACCGGGTGGCCCGCCTCGAGCAGGCGCGTGGCCATCCGGCTGCCCATGAGGCCCACACCGATGAACGCGATCTTCGCCTTCTCAGGGCTCGGCGTCATGTCGATCCTCCCCGTTCGCCTCGCGGGTGCGTGGGAAGCTGCGCTTCACCCGCTCGGTAGGCAGCAAGCCAGCCGAGCCCCTCCTCCAGACCGCCGCGCGGATGGTATTCAGCGCCGACGAAGCCTTGCCAGCCCATCGCGTCGACGGCCGCAAGCAGGCCCGGATAGTTGATTTCACCGGCGTCGGGCTCACCGCGGTCCGGAACCGCCGCGATCTGTATGTGACCGACATGTGGCAGCGAGGCGCGCAACCGCTCGGTCAGGTCGCCCTGCATGATCTGCGTATGGTAGCAGTCGAACAGCAGCTTCAGGTTGGAAGCGCCGACCGCCTCGATCGTCGCGATGCCCTGCTCGATCGTGCGCAGATGGTAGCCGGGCGCGTCGCGCTGGTTGATCGGCTCGATGAGGATCGTGAGCCCGTGCTTCGCCGCCGCTTCGCAGGCATAGGTGAGGTTTCCGCGATAGATCGCTTCGGCTTCGTCCGTGGTTCCGGTCTTGCCAGCCACCGCGTTGATACGTCGGCAGCCGATCGCCGTGGCGTAGCGTATCGCCTCGTCCACATAGCCGCGTGCCTCGGCTTCCCGCCCCGGCTTTGCCATCACGCCGAAGTCAACCGGTCCGTTCACGCCCAGCTGCGTATTGAGGCTCAGCATCTCGAAGCCCGTGGCCTCCAGCGCCGTCCGCACGGCGCCAGCATCGAACGCGTAGGGAAAGTGGCATTCGACTGCGCCGAAGCCCGCCGCCTTCGCGGCGTGGATCGCGTCGGGCAACGGCCGGTCGTTCCAGAGGAACCCGAGATTTGCTGAGAATTTTGGCATCGCACGTCCTCCCTGTCCGGACGTTGCCTTCGGCTTAGACGTTCACGAAACGTACGTAGTTGGGCGCCGGCACCTCGTTGATCTCGTCGGTCATCGCGAGCGCGCCTGTCTCCACATCGCGCGCGAAGACGCGGACGTGGCCCGAATCCTGGTTCGCGACGATGACGGCCCTGCCGCAAGGCGTGATGGCGAAGTGGCGTGGGAACTTGCCGCCGGTCGGTACTAGTCCCGACCGCTCCAACTTGCCGTCGGCGAGCACCTTGAAGATCGCCAGCGAGTCGTCGCCACGATTGGAGACGTAGAGATACCGAGCATCAGGCGACAGCTTGATCTCGGAGACGTAGCTGACGCCGTCGCGGTCATCGATCGTCGACTCATACTGGATCGGCACGAGCCGCGGCTTGATCGCGTCGGGCTCGCTCGCATCGAGCGCCGCGACACAAACGGTGTTGAAGAGTTCGTTGGAGACGTAAGCGATATCCAGCGTCGGATGCATCGCCATGTGCCGCGGGCCGGACCCGGCCTCGAACCCAATGTAGGTCTCGCGCTCGAGGTACTTCCTGGCCGCGTCATAGCGGTACTGGAAAACCGCATTCTCGCCGAGATCGGGAATGAAGACCCAGTCGTGCCAGAAATGCGCGCAGTGTGCATGCGGCCCGACCTGCCGATTGCCCCAGTGATCCTCGCGGTTCTTTACTTGGCGCCATTCTCCCTCCGCGCGGTGGTGCTGGCGGAACGACTGCAACACGCTGCCTAGGCGGCCGTCGGCATCGACGTCGACGACATCGATGATGGCGTCCCAATAGTTGATGACGACAGCGGCGTCGGCTCTTGGCGCAAGCGCCAGATAGCAGGTCGATCGGCCAGAGGCGCGAAACGTGTCGAGATAGGCGAGCGAACCGTCGTCCTTGATCGCGAACCTGAGCACGTCGCCCTCGTCCTGGATGGTCTCGACGATGGCGTAGAGGACTCGGTCGTTGCGGTGCGGGATGAGCACGGCCGGGTTCAGCGCGTCGATCGCCTCGTTCAGGGCGAGCCGGCCGTCTGCGCCGAGCGTCATCGCGTAGATGCCTTTGCCCGGCACCGGGGCGTAGGGCTGGTGCGCCAGGGCGTCCAAGTCGGTGTAGGTTCCCACAAGCGCGTGGTAGTCGCGATCGAGCATGCCCTGTCCCCAATCGTCTTGATTTTGGTGCGTCTACGAACCAATCGCGTGCTTATTTATGTTATCGCTAACATTTGGCATGTACACCCGTAAACTGGACTTATTGCCGAAAAGTCGTAGCCGTGAGCGCTCGCTATCGCCCCATCTTCGGGCGAAACTGGCTCTTGTCGGCCGTTTGTTGCCGACTGGGGACGAGCGTATTAGACTGATGTGTTATCGATCACTACGATGGTGCAGTATGCGGCTACCGCCTCGTTGGGCGTCCTCATGTGACTAACAGAGCATTCCGATGAGATGGTGCGGGGCAGTCCATTGAGCACGAAGCAGCGCGCCGCCACGATGGCCGATGTGGCGCGCCTCGCCGGCGTCTCGACGATGACCGTCTCCCGCGCGCTGAAGGGCAACGGCGCGGTGACCGCCGCAACCCGGTCCAAGATCAACGCGGCCGTGGACGAGCTCGGCTACGTGCTCGATCTCTCAGCGGGCAGCCTGTCGTCCAAACGCACAGGCTTCGTCTCGGCCATTCTGCCTACGCTCTACAACTCGAACTTCTCCGATACCGTGAACGGCATCTCGGAAGTCCTCGGGAACGGTGGCAAGGAGATCCTCTTCGGCTACACCAACTACAGCCGTGAGCGGGAAGAGCAGCTCATCGAGGCGATGCTGCGACGTCGACCAGAGGGCATCATCGTCACCGGCGGCACGCACACGCCAAGAGCGCGGCAGCTGCTCGAAACCGCCGGCGTCCCGGTCGTCGAGACGTGGGACGAGCCGGCGGATCCGATCGACCATGTCGTCGGCTTCTCGAACGCCGCGACGATCGAGGACATGACCGCACGCCTCTACTTCCGAGGCTATCGGCGGATCGCGTTCATCGGCGGCGATTCGACCGATGACGTTCGCGGCTTCGCCCGTCGCAAGGGTTACGAGCGGGCGGTCGAGATGCTGGGCCTCGAGCGCGCGCATGTCGTGCCGCTCGGCCCGCCGCCGATTACGATCGCGCACGGCGGCCCCGGTGTCGCCCGGCTCCTGCAGGAGTGGCCCGAGGTCGAAGCGGCGATTTGTGTCTCCGATCCCTGCGCCTTCGGGGCGATCATGGAGTGCCATCGAAACGGCTGGCCAGTGCCCGAACGCCTTGCCGTCGCCGGCTTCGGCAACTTCGAGCTGTCACGGCACTGCTGGCCCACGATCACCACCGTCGCGATCGCCTGCACCGACATCGGCCGCAGGTCCGGCGAACTGATCCTGCAGGCCATCGACGGCCAAAAGCCCGCAATCGCGCCCGCGACCAAGTCGATCCAGATTCCACACTCCATCATCGAGCGGGAGAGCACCGGTGAGGCGGCATCGTCCCGGAAGAGCTAGCGGGCGGCGCCTCGCGCTGCGGTGATCAGCCCGCAATGCCCTAGACGGCCAAGTGATATCGATAACGCAGCTTCCACGGGCCTGATCGACGCAGGCCTACTCGCGCGCCTAAGGATGCGATCCGGTGCGGCGGGACCTAAGCCTAGAACGCGATCTGAGCTTTCATCGCGCGGGTGCGATCGCTCGCGGCCAGGAAGCCCGCCTCGGCGTCGGCGAGAGGCACCGTCTGCGTAATCAGCGGTTTGACGTCGAGCAGCCCTCGCTGCATGAGCGCGACGGCGGTGAAGAACTCCTCATGGAAGCGGAAGGAGCCCCGCAGCTGCAACTCTTTCGCGGTCAACGCCTGAACGGGAACCTGCATGTCCCCGCCGAGGCCCAACTGCACGATGACGCCGCCAGGCCGCAGTGCGGCGATGCCGCCAGCAAGCGCGGGTGCTGCGCCCGTGCATTCGTAGAGAACGTCGAAGCTCCCTTTCTGGGCCTCGTAGGACGTGAGGCTTGCGGGGTCCGTCGCCATGTTGATGACCCGGTCGGCGCCGTTGGCGGCGGCCATGCTCAGCGTGAAGTCGGTCAAGTCGGTCGCGACGATCTCGCCGGCGCCGGCGCGGCGTGCGGCGAGAATGCACAAGAGCCCGATCGGCCCGCAGCCGGTCACCAGCACGCGCTTGCCGAGCATCTCGCCAGCGCGCCGGGTCGCGTGCAGACAGACGGCCAAGGGCTCGGCCATCGCCGCTTCCCCCGGGGTCAGTCCCGTCGCATCGGCGCATTGCGCAACATCGGCGATGAGAACCTCGCGAAAGGCGCCCTGGACGTGCGGAAACGGCATCGCCGAACCGTAGAAGCGCATGTTGAGGCACTGGTTGTAGTACCCCTCCGCGCAAAAGCGGCAGTCACGGCAGGGTCGCGACGGTGAGACGGCGACGAGTTGGCCGACGGCAACCGCCTCGACACCCGGCCCGATGGCCGTGACGTGGCCCGCGACTTCGTGGCCGAGGATCATCGGCTCCTTGAGCCGAACGGCGCCGAACCCGCCATGGTTGTAGTAGTGGAGATCCGAGCCGCAGATTCCGCCCGTGGCGACCCGCACCTCGACCTCACCCGGACCTGGGGCGGGCGCCTCGCACTCCTCGATGCGCAGGTCCTTGGCGGCGTGAATGACGATGGTTTTCATGGCTCACCTGATCGTTGGAGGGCGGGTTTGCCGACCGACCGGGGCACGACGTTGTCGCTCAGCCGTTCGGCCTTGTTCTCCTGCTCCTTGACAACTTATGTTATCGATATCATAAAGCGCGGAACCAACGTTGTCGAGGTCCGATCGGGAGGCCGGAATGAAGCGAGGCGTGGAACTCTTCGACCTCTCCGAACGGCAGGCGCTGGTCACCGGTTCGAGCCAAGGTATCGGCCTTGCGCTGGCACGCGGTCTGGGTGAGGCCGGCGCCCGGCTGGTCCTCAACGGGCGCAACACCGCCAAGCTCGCGGATGCGGCAGCGACCCTGCGCAAAGCCGGGCTCGACGTGGCGGAACTCACCTTCGATGCGACCGACCACGAAGCCGTCCGCGCCGCCGTCGACCGGTTTGAGGCGAGCGAGGGACCAATCGACATTCTCGTCAACAATGCGGGGATGCAGCACCGCGCCCCGCTCGAGGACTTCCCGGCGGACGCGTTCGAGCGGCTGATCCAGACCAACGTCGCGAGCGTCTTCCACGTGGGCCAAGCCTGCGCGCGTCATATGATCCAGCGCGGCGCCGGCAAGATCATCAACATCGCGAGCGTGCAGACCGCCCTGGCACGGCCGGGCATCGCGCCCTACACGGCGACCAAGGGCGCAGTCGCGAACCTGACCAAAGGCATGGCCACCGACTGGGCCAAGCACGGGCTCCAGTGCAACGCCATCGCGCCCGGCTATTTCGACACGCCGCTGAACGCCGCGCTGGTCGCTGACGAGACCTTCTCCGCGTGGCTGAACAAGCGCACACCCACCGGGCGCTGGGGACGTGTCGAAGAACTGGTCGGCGCCGCGATCTTCCTCGCGTCCGACGCCTCAAGCTTCGTCAACGGGCACACGCTCTTCGTCGACGGCGGCATCACGGCGGCGCTCTGAGATGCCGCGCGCGGTGATCATGGGCGTTGCCGGTTGCGGCAAGTCGTCGGTCGGGCGAGCCTTGGCCGACCGGCTCGATGCCGCCTACGTCGATGGTGACGATCTGCACCCAACCTCCAACATCGAAAAGATGTCGGCAGGGATGCCGCTTGACGACGTGGATCGCGCGCCATGGCTGGTGCGGGTGGGCGAGACCCTGGCGGCGGCCGATCGTCCAATCCTGATCGGCTGTTCGGCGCTCAAGCGCCACTACCGCGACAAAATCCGTCATGCCGCCGCCGGACCGTTGGTGTTCGTCCACCTCGCCGGCACGCGCGAAGTGATCCGTGGCCGCATGGCACGCCGCGAAGGCCACTTCATGCCGCAGAGTCTGCTCAACAGCCAGTTCGAAGCGCTCGAACCGCTAGCACCCGACGAGCTCGGCTTTCTGGTCGACATCGATCAGGCGCTGGAGCAGCTCGTCGGCGAGGCAGCGCGGCAACTGAAGGGGCTCGACGCATGGGAGCGAACATCGCTCTGATCGGAGCCGGTGCGACGCATGGCGCAATGCGGCCGCAGCTCGTCCAGAGCAGGCACCAGCGCGCGATGTTCGATCCTGCGGCCGACATAGCAGCGGCATTGTCGCCCGCTTCCGTCGCACTGGGCTCGACGACCGGGCGCGACGGACGGCAGCTTGGGCATTCGGGCTGCACCGCGCCAAGCAGGCGCAGCCGCGCGTTGTGCGCGGCGAAGCCAACGCCCACGGTCGTCCACACCTGTCTGCAAGGGGACACGGCATGCCCGTCCAAGACCGTATCGGAGAGGTGACCGAGCGAATAAGGCGACGCTCGCGCGAAACCCGCAGTGCCTACCTCGATCGCATCCGCGACGCCGCGCGGCGAGGACCCCAGCGCACCAAGCTCTCTTGTGGCAACCTGGCCCACGGCTTCGCCGCGTGCGGCACCGAGGACAAGGCCGGTCTGAAGGGTGACGCCAAGGCCAACATCGCCATCGTCTCCGCCTACAACGACATGTTGAGCGCGCATCAGCCGCTCGAGACATTCCCAACGCTGATCAAGCGTGCGGTGCGCGAGGCCGGCGCCGTCGCCCAGTTCGCGGGCGGCGTGCCAGCGATGTGCGACGGCGTCACCCAGGGCCAGGCGGGCATGGAGCTGTCGCTCTTCTCCCGCGATGTCATCGCCATGGCGAGCGCGGTGGCGCTTTCCCACGACATGTTCGACGGCGCACTGTTCTTGGGGGTCTGCGACAAGATCGTGCCGGGGCTCGTCATGGCGGCGCTCGGCTTTGGCCACCTGCCGGCCGTCTTCGTGCCGGCAGGACCGATGACCTCGGGCTTGCCCAACGACGAGAAGGCGCGCATCCGCCAGCTCTTCGCCGAGGGCAAGATCGGCCGTGACGAGCTCTTGGAGGCGGAGAGCGCGTCCTACCACGGGCCCGGAACGTGCACGTTCTACGGGACCGCCAACACCAACCAGATGCTCATGGAGATCATGGGCCTGCACCTGCCCGGCGCGTCCTTCGTCAACCCGAACACACCGCTGCGCGACGCGCTCACGGCTGCCGCCGCCAAGCGCGTCACCGAGATCACAGCACTCGGCAACGCGTACACGCCCTCTGGCGAGGTCGTCGACGAGCGCGCGGTCGTGAACGGCGTCGTTGGCCTGCACGCCACCGGCGGCTCGACCAACCACACGATTCACCTGATCGCCATGGCGAGGGCCGCAGGCATCCAGCTCACCTGGGATGACTTCGCCGACCTCTCGGACGTCGTGCCACTCCTCTGCCGCATCTATCCAAACGGCCTTGCCGACGTGAACCACTTCCACGCCGCAGGCGGCATGGCGGTTCTCACGAGCGAGCTTCTGAATGCAGGACTCTTGCATGCCGACACCCTCACGGTCGCGGGAGAGGGCGGGCTCGAGCGCTATCGCCAGGAGCCCAGGCTCGAGGACGGCCACCTCACCTGGGTCGACGGCCCCGCGACATCGGGCGATCCCAACGTCCTCGCAGCGGTGGCCACGCCCTTCAGCAGCAATGGGGGCCTCCGCCTCCTCGATGGCAATCTCGGCCGCGCCGTCATCAAGGTCTCGGCCGTGAAGCCCGAACGGCACGTCATCGAGGCGCCCGCGCGGATCTTCCACGACCAGAACGAGGTCAAGGTCGCTTTCGAGGCAGGCGAACTCGATCGCGACGTCGTCTGCGTCGTCCGTTTCCAAGGTCCGCAGGCCAATGGCATGCCGGAGCTGCACAAGCTCACGCCGTTCTTGGGCGTGCTACAGGACAGGGGCTTCGCGGTGGCGCTGGTGACGGACGGCCGCATGTCCGGCGCCTCGGGCAAGGTTCCCGCGGCCATCCACGTCACACCCGAAGCCAAAGCCGGCGGTGCCATCGCCAAGCTCCGCGACGGCGACGTCGTCCGCGTCGACGCGCTTGAGGGCCGTCTCGTGGCGTTGGTGGCGCCTGAGGACTGGGCCGCCCGTGTCGCCGATACAGCCGACCTCAGCGCCTACGAGACCGGGTTGGGCCGGGAGTTCTTCGCTGGCTTTCGGGCGCTGGTCGGCGGTGCCGAGGTGGGCGCTTCCGCGCTCGGTCGCTGAGCAGGGAGCATGGTCGACAACGCGGCTCTCTTGGCGGTCATGGACCGGGGACCGGTGCTCCCGGTGGTCGTCGTCGAGACCCCCGAAGAGGCGGTGAGCCTCACCCGCGCGTTCCTGGCGGGCGGGATCGACACGATCGAGATCACCCTCCGCACCAAGCGCGCGTTGGACTGCGTCCGCGCCGTGCTCGACAGCGTTCCCGAGATGCACACGGGTGCGGGCACGGTCGTCGACCCGGACCAGCTCGACGAGGCGGAGCGCCTAGGCGCGGCCTTCGCCGTCAGTCCCGGCACGGCACCAAGGCTGCTCGACGCGGCGGCCGACCACGACCTACCGTTGCTGCCTGGTACGGCGAACGCGAGCGACGTCATGGCGCTGATGGAGCGAGGGTGGCAAGCAATGAAGTTCTTTCCGGCCGAGCCCGCCGGCGGCGCCGCCTATCTCAAAGCCCTCGCTTCGCCACTACCGCAGGCGACGTTCTGCCCGACGGGCGGCATCACCGCAGCGTCCGCGCCCAACTACCTGGCGCTTTCCAACGTCCGCTGCGTCGGCGGCTCCTGGCTTGCGCCGGCCGACGCCATCGCTGAGGCGGCCTGGGAACGTGTCACCACGCTGGCCCGTGCGACACAGGCGCTCGCCGGCAACTGACGCGCCGCGAAGGCGTCCAGCGAGCAGACGCCACCATGCAGCTGCGGGATGTGCGTGCGACGCTGACCCTGGGTTTCTCTTCGAGCGCAAAGGCGCGCCTTGATGGTGGAGCACCTGATTTGGATTCTCCGGACAACATAGTTGCGGGGCTCGCAACCAGTATTGTCTGCCTCAACCCGCATGGCGGCTGGCGCAAATAGAACTCGACCCTTGGTCGCACGACTTCGGGCGAAAGCGTGCAGCTGTGGCACACCGGAAGCGCTGCTTCGTCGGCCCATCGGTGAGCAATAGGGAGGACGCCCGGACCGGCTGGGGCAAGACTAGGCCGGAACGCCGTCGTCTTCCGGATCACCAACTGTGATGGCGCGCCGCTGAACAGACGCCCTACGAAAAGCGGCGACGACAACGACCAGCAGGCGACCTCTCAAGAGGCATTTCAGACGAAGATCCAACACCATCTCGCGCGCGGAGGCCGACAAAACGACTGCTCGATCAAGCGGCATTTCGTCCATCATCAAAAAAATACCGTCCAACTAAAGCGCAGCTAGTATCTCATCGATTCTAGGATTTACACGCCAATCATCCAGGACTTTCATATTCCTCGCACCTTCGGCCAATTGCGGTCCAATTCGCCTTGCTGCTACTTGAGGTAGACCGTGGCGCAGCACAATAATCGGTAGCCACGAAGACTCAATAATGCGTTGGGGAGGCGCGTGATGCAGGCGGAAAAGCTGTGGCAATTCCCGATTAAAGAATTTCACCGGATGCCGCGTGGAATTCTCGGTCCTGGTGCCTACGAAATGGTTGGAGTCGAGGCCAAGAAGCTCGGTTTCCAACGTTCGCTTCTGGCCACGTCGGGCCTAAAAGGCACCGGCATCGTCGAGGATGTCGAAGGGAAGATCAAATACCAAGGTATCGACGTCGTCCTCTACGATAAGATCGAGTCAAATCCGAAAGACTACAATTGCATGGATTTGGCGGACATCTACGTCAAAGAAAAATGTGACAGTTTCATTTCGGTTGGTGGCGGCAGCGTCACCGACGCCACGAAGGGCGCGCGGATCGTCGTCGCGCATGACGGCCGCAACGTCAACGAGTTCGACGGCTTCAACAAGTCGGAGAACCCCGACAACCCGCCGCACATTGCGATCAACACCACCGCGGGCACGGGTTCGGAGACCAGCTGGGCGTACGTCATCACCGACACGGCCTCCGACAAAGCGCCGTACAAGTGGCTTGGCTTCGACGACAACTGCCCAGTCACTCTGGGCATCAACGACCCCGTGCTGTTCTTCTCGATGCCCCAGGACCTGACCGCGTTCTGCGGCTTCGACGTCTTGGCGCACGCTTCCGAGCCCTACGTCTCGCGTCTCGACTTCCTGCCGAGCCTCGGCAACGCGCTGAAGGTCATCGAGCTGGTGGGGGAGAGCCTGCGCCGCACCGTGTTCGAGCCGCTGAACTATGAGGCGCGCTACAACATGATGTACGCGTCCTACATGGCGGCGCAGTCGTTCAACAGCGGCGGCCTCGGCATCATCCATGCCATGTCGCACGCAATCAGCGCGTATTACGACACCCACCACGGGCTCAACAACGCGATCGCGTTGCCGCGGGTGTGGGAATACAATATGCCGTCGAACTACAAGCGCTTCCGCGACATCGCCCGCGCGCTGGGCGAGAATGTCGACGGCCTCACCGATGTCAGCGCCGCCGAGCGCGCCCTGGAGGCGGCGATACGGCTCAGCAAGGACGTCGGTGTCCCACCCAACTTCTGCAGCACGCCGCCCTACACCAAGTCCCGGATGGGGGTCGGCAAGTATGCCGAGTGGGGTGGCGAGAAGATCGTCGGCGACGCTCGGGACGTCGATCGCATCACCAAGCATCTCCTCGGCGATGGCTCTACGCCGGGCAACGCTCGCGAGGTGACCTACGACGCCGTTGCCCCGATCGTGGAGCACGCGCTGACCGGCAGCTACTACTAGGGCGCTTTCGGTCGCTTCTTCTGCCCTCCGCTTAAGCTCCATGTCCGTTCACAACTAGGAGCGGGCATGGAGCGGAGACGTGCATGTTCGACTCGATCGACCAGACCGTCCGTGAGTTCGCCGCCCACCAGTACATCTGCGACCGCAAGGTCGCGACCGTCTCGTTCCTCGCCTACCGGATGCAGAAGCCGATCCTCATCGAGGGACCGGCGGGCGTGGGCAAGACGGAACTGGCCAAGGCGACCGCCCAGGCGCTCTCCCGACCGCTGATCCGCCTGCAGTGCTATGGCGGACTGGACGAGACACGCGCCCTCTACGAGTGGGAGTACGGCAAGCAGCTCCTCTACACCCAGATCTTGCGCGACAAGATCAGCCAGCTGTTCGCCGACATCACCGACATGCGGCAGGCTGTCGATACGCTGCGGGGCCACGAGGACGTGTTCTTCTCCGAGCACTTCATCGTGGCCCGGCCGGTTCTTCAGGCAATCCGCGCGGCCGAGCCGGTGGTCTTACTGATCGACGAGATCGACCGCGCGGAAGAGCATTTCGAGGCGTTCCTGCTGGAGGTGCTGAGCGAGTTCCAGGTCACGGTCCCGGAACTCGGCACGGTCAGGGCCCAGCATACGCCAACCGTGATCATCACCAGCAACAACACCCGTGATCTGAGCGACGCGCTCAAGCGCCGCTGCCTCCATCTCTTCATCGACTATCCCGACGAGCAGCGCGAACTGGAAATCGTCCGGCTCAAGGTGCCGGGCATCAGCGAGACCCTCGCCGGTCAGATCGTCGACGTCGTCCGTCGTCTGCGCGCCCTCGACCTGCGGAAGGCGCCGAGCATCAGCGAGACCCTGGATTGGGCCCAGTCGCTGGTGTTGCTCGACGCCGAGCATCTGACCCACGAGCTGTTCACGGAGACGCTGCAGCTTCTGGTCAAGTTCGAGCGAGACACGCAGCAGGTTCGAGACCATCTCGACTGGCTGCTCGAGGCGCAGGGTCAGCGTGACAGGCACCACGCGCACCATCACGGCGACCATCACCACCACCATCATCACCATCACGATCACGATCATCACCACCATCACGACGAGCCGGCTCCGGCCCGCTCCCGGGACGGCGAGCGGCCGAGCGAGCTGCCCAAGACTACTCGGCCACCGCTGCGGGCCGCCGAACCGGAGCGCGAGGAAATGGAGCGACGCAAAGTCGAGCACTCGGCGCGCTACTTCGGTGGCTATCGCGGCCGGGTCGACGGCGGTCTCGGCGACCCCTGATGGACCAGGCGATCAACCGGTTCGTCTGCCTGCTCAAGCGGAACGGAATCCGGATTTCGCCATCCGAATCGGTCGATGCGATGCACGCGCTCGCGGTCGTGACACTGGACGAGCGGGACACCGTGCGGACGGTACTGCGGAGCACGCTGATCAAGGACATGCACGACCTCGCGCTGTTCGACGAGTTGTTCGAGCTGTTCTTCACCCTGCCCGGCCCGCGCCGTGGGGCCGGCGATGGTCACGTCCCCGGACATCATCACCATGACGAGCTCGCCCAACCCGAGCGGATCGTGTTCAGCCCCGACGATCCGGGCGTCGTGAACGACGGCCAGCATCCGCACAGCGAGCCGATGTCGATCCGCGACCTGTTCGATCCGGAGAACATGGTCAGCCGGTTCAATCCACATCAGGACCCGAACCAGCTGGCCCTGTCGGCGATGGGCCAGGGGCTCATTCTCAACCGCAACAAGGACGCGCTCGACCGCGTGATGAAGAAAGTGACCCACCAGCTTCAGGTGAAGCGGGTCAAGAACATCGCGCAGCCCGGCGATCTAAACTTCGCCGACGCATTCGAGCAGCTTGACGAGGATCTGATCGTCAACGCCGCGCATGCGCTCCTCGACGACCTCCGTGATCTCGAGGTGGACGAGGCGACGATCGACCAGCTGGCGGGCACTATCGACGGGATCATCGCCAATCTGCCCGACCTCCTGAAGCGCTACATGGAGCGTGAAATCGGGTTGCAGGGCGGGTTGCCGCGCGAGAGCCCCCCACCGGAACCGATCCGGTCGGCCTACGACTACCACTTCTCGGAGAGCGAGCGCCGCGAGATGGAAGAGATCATCCGCCGTCTCGGGCGGCGGATGAAGGGCGCGCGCTCCAGCCGCCGCGTGGTGAGCCATCGCGGCCGGATCCATCTCGCCCGGACCATGCGCCAGAGCATGGCCTTCGACGCCATCCCGTTCGATCCGGTGCTGACCAGCCAACGGAACGAGAAACCACGCATCGTGGTGATCTGCGACGTCAGCCTGTCAGTCCGCAATACCGCCCGCTTCATGCTTCAGCTGGTCTACGGCCTGCAGTCGTTGTTCGAGCAGGTTCGCAGCTTCGTCTTCGTCAGCGAACTCGCCGACGCCACCCAGTACTTCGAGCAGCTGAGTATCGACCAGGCGATTGCGACCGTGTTCAGCGGCGAGCTGATCGACTGCGACGCCAACAGCAACTATGGCCGGGCGCTGGAGATGTTCTGGCACCGACACCTGAGCTGTGTCACCAACCAGACCACCGTCATCGTGCTCGGCGATGGCCGCGGCAACCGCAACCCGCCCAACGTCTGGGCTTTGGAGGAGGTTCGCCGCCGCGCCAAGCAGCTGATCTGGCTGTCACCGGAACCCCGCAGCAGCTGGGCGCTCGGCAGCTCCGACATGCCGCTCTACGAGCAGGCGTGCCACCGGACGGAAGTCGTTCGCAACCTGACCCAGTTGGGCCAAGTGACCGAGACGCTGTTTCGATCGTCGGGAGCGGCCGCCGCGTCGCCTGGCGGGATCGGCGGGAGATGACGCGTTGAGTCTCACGCTCTCCCGTGAGCGACACGGCCTACTGGCCGATTGCTTGGCTGCGCGCGCCGAGCCGGTGGCGCGGAGTGCGCGCTTCGCCCTCTACGATCTCGACCGGCCTGACAGAGGCGGCAGCGGGTCGGGTGACGTCGTCGTCGTCCACGACTTCGCACCTTCCGAGATCGACAACAACATCGGCGGCTTCGTCGCCTATGAGCTGATGCCGCTGTTGGCCTCCTTGCCACCGTCGGGTGCAGGGAATGGCTACACGCTGAGCGCGCAGGAGACCTTCGAGCGCTCCGTCGGCGCCATCGTCCGCTCGGTGGACGACAACGAACAGCGCGCGTGGCACCGGTTCTACGACAACACGCTCCGCGCGCTGGATGGGGCCGGGACGCTTTCGGCATCCGCCCACGGGCGCGCCAACCTGCCGGAGGACTTCATCGCCACCTTCGCGGCAATCTACGATCGAGCGGTCGAGTTCATCGCCGGTGTCGCGCCGGAAACGTGGCTCGATGCGGCGACCTGCTTCGGCTTTCTGCCCTTCCATCTGGCCAATGGAGGCCGAGGCGGCACCCTCGCCCACCGCCGGCTTCCCTGCCGGATTTTCGCGTGCGACGTCGACACGGCCTTGGTGTCCCTCGCGCAAGACTACGCGCGGCACCGGCAGCTCGACGACGTGTGCTTCTTTCGGGGCGACATCCTCGCATCCGAGCTGACGACCGAACGGAGTGGAGCGCCAACCTGCTTCGATGTCGTGACGGCGATCCACGTGCTCGAGCATCTCGAGCCGGACCAGACGGCAGCGGCGATGGCCGCGCTCTGGTCGTGCACGACGCAACGTCTGATCATTGCGGTGCCGATCGAGGACACGCCCGATCCGCGTTTCGGCCATCGCCAAGTGTTCGATCTTTCGCGACTGCGGGCGCTCGGCAACCTGGTCGACGGGTCCGCCCACGCCTTCGAGGACCGGGGGGCTTGGCTCGTGATCGACCGCCACCCCCAACCAGAAAATGGTCGAGAGCAAACGCAATGAGCTACGAGATCTTCCGGCGCGGGCTCGACGCACCAATCTGTCTGACTTGGGAGCTCACCTACGGCTGCAACCTCCGTTGCGTGCACTGCCTTTCCTCGTCGGGCAAGCGGCGGAAAGATGAGCTGACGACGGCCGAAGCCAAACGGCTGATCGACGAATGGGCTGCGATCAAGGTCTTCTACATCAACGTGGGCGGCGGAGAGCCGATGAGCCGGCCCGATTTCGTCGAGCTGATGGACTACACGCTGGAGCGCGGCATCGGCGTCAAGTTCAGCACGAACGGAACGCTGATCGACGATCGGGCGGCCGACTGGATCGCTTCGCGCGACTACCTCGACGTGCAGATCAGTCTGGATGGCGCCACGCCCGAGACCAACGATCCGGTGCGCGGGCGGGGTTCCTATCGCCGAGCGGGCCTGGCGATGGAACGGCTCGCGGCGCGCGGTTTCGGGTTCAAGATCAACGCGACGGTCACCCGCCAGAACTTCCACGAGCTGGACGATCTCTATGCGCTTGCCGGGCGCTACGGCGCCGAACTGCGTCTGACCCGGCTGCGCCCGTCGGGCCGTGGCCAGGACGTCTGGGCGGCGATGCGCCCGACGCACGCACAGAACCAGGAACTCTACACCTGGCTGCTGGGCCACCGGGATGTCCTCACCGGCGACAGCTTCTTTCACCTTTCCGCCTACGGGCAGCCCATCGAAGGGCTGAACATGTGCGGTGCCGGCCGCATCGTCTGCTGCGTCGATCCGGTCGGCGAGGTCTACGCCTGCCCATTCCTGCTGGCGGAGGCGTTCTCGGCGGGAAACGTCCGTCAGGAAGGCGGCTTCACGCAGTTGTGGCGCACGGCACCGTTGTTCCTTCAGCTGCGGGATTGGCAAGTCGGAGGCAGTTGCCAGAGCTGCAACGCCTATGGCCTGTGCCATGGCGGCTGCATGGCGGTGAAGCACTTCACCGGTCGGTCGGCGGATGCCCCGGACCCAGATTGCGTGTTCGAGGTGCCGGAGCCGACCGCCGCTCTTTCGGCCTGAGGCGGACGGTCGATGACCAGCCCGCGGCACGCCGCCTACGAGAGCTTGTTCCAGCCCCTCCAGCTGGGAACCAAACGCGCTCCGAGTCGCTTCGTGTTCGCGTCCCACCAGACGAACTTCGCGACCCGTCATCGCTTCGAAAGGCGGCACCAAGCCTATTACGGCGCCCGAGCGGCCGGTGGCACGGGTGTGATCGTCCTCGAAGGCAGCGTGGTTCACCCGTCGGACTGGCCGTACGAGTACGTCGTTCGCGGCTACGAGGAGCAGGTGGTTGACGGCTATCGTCTGATCGCCGACACCGTTCACGCCCACGGCGGGCTCGTCCTGGCCCACCTGACCCACAGCGGCATGCAGGGCAGCAGTCATTACTCGCAGCTGCCGCTTTGGGCGCCTTCCCCGGTGCCGGAGGTCGCCAGCCGCGAGATGCCCCAAGAAATGGGCCTTGCGGAGATCGACGCCGTCGTCGAAGGCTTCCGCCAATCCACCCGCCTGGCGATCGAGGGCGGTCTGGACGGGGTCGAAATCAACGCCGGTCAGAACAGCCTGATCCGCCAGTTCATGTCCCCGTTGACCAACCAGCGGGCCGACCACTACGGCGGCGAACTGGACAACCGCCTGCGCTTTGTTCGCTCGGTGATCAAGGCGGTACGCGAGGCGGTCGGCGACGAGCCCGTGGTCGGCCTGCGGCTCTCCGCTGACGAGCACGCACCCTGGGCAGGCATCAAGCCCGAAGATGCGGTCGAGATCGCGCGGCTCTTGGTGGCCGACGGCGGGCTCGACTTCCTCAGCCTCACGACTGGGAGCATCTTCAGCAGCCACCTCACCCGCCCCGGTCTGTACAGCCAGCCGGGCTTCGCGGTGCCGCTGGCCGAGACGATCAAGCACGCGGTTCCGCTCCCCGTGTTCGCCCAGGGGAGCATCGTCGATCCGGCAGCGGCAGCGGCGATCGTGGCCGGTGGAAGCGCGGATGCCGTCGAAATGACGCGCGCCCTCATCGCCGATCCGGAACTACCCAACAAGACGCGTGAGGGTGCCGCCGATCGGGTTGCGCCGTGCCTCCTCTGCAACCAAGGCTGCGTCGTCGCCGAGGTGCAGAACCCGCGGCTCGGCTGCACGGTCAATCCAGCAGCCGGCCACGAGCGGCGGACCGAGTTCGCCCCACTGACGATGGCCCCTGTGCGGCATCGAGTGATGGTGGTAGGCGCAGGCCCGGCCGGCCTGAAGGCAGCGCGGGTTGCGGCGGAACGCGGGCACAGCGTGACGGTGTTCGATCGATGCGATCGGGCCGGAGGCGCGGTGCTGCTCGCCGCGGCAGCACCCGACCGGGATCGGCTCGGCTTGGCCGTGGAGTGGCTGGAAGCAGAGCTTCGCGCCGTCGACGTTTCGGTCCAGACGGGCGTCGAGGTGACGCTGGAGCTGGTCGAGGCTGCAGCACCTGAGGCCGTGATCGTTGCCGTGGGCGGGCGGCCAGGTCATGGGTTGGCTGCGGCTCTCGATGACACGATCCCCGTCCGAACCCCTCGGCAGGTGATGCAGGGCGCCGTCCCCGATCCGCCGGGGAAGGCGGTCGTGCTCGACGCGATCGGTGATCAGATGGGCATGGGCGTGGCCGAGCTCCTGGCCGATCGCGGCTGGCAGGTCGAGGTCGTGACGGCCGATATGTTCGTGGGGCAGCGCCTGACGGCGACGCAGGAACTCACCCCCTGGCACCAGCGCGCCGCCGCCAAGGGCATCGTGTTCAGCCCGATCGTCGAGGCGGAGACCTTGGCCGACCGGCGGGTCATGGGCGTGGATCGGTTCGGTCGCACGCCGGTCCACATCGAGGACGTCGATCTGGTGGTCGACGTCGTTCACGAAGTTCCGGACGAAGACCTCTACTTCGCTCTCAAGGAGGCCGGACAGCGCGTCTTCCGCGTGGGCGACTGCGTTGCGCCGCGCGCGATCGCACATGCAATCCTCGAAGGCTATCGTGCCGGACGGGAGGTGTAACATCGCCAGCCCCGAAAGACTGCTCTTCACGCCGCTCAAGATAGGCAGCATCACGCTCAAGAACCGGATCGTGTTCTCGGCGCATCTTACCAACTATGCCGAGGAATTCATGCCGACCGATCGCCACGCTTACTACTATCGCGAGCGGGCAAGGGGCGGCGTGGGGCTGATCATCACCGAAGAGCATTCGACGCATCCGACCGACCACCCGTACGAGAAGCTGATCCACGCGTTCAATCCGGCGGTTATCCCGCTCTACCGTCGGATCACCGACATGGTCCATGCCGAGGGCGTGCCGATTCTCGCCCAGATCAACCACAATGGCGGGCAGAGCAGCGGCATGTTCACCCGACTGCCGGCCTGGGCGCCCTCACCCGTCGCCGATCCGCTGTTCCGCGAAGTCCCCAAGGCGGTCGAGGACGAGGATATCCAGCAGATCATCGAAGGCTATGCGACCGTCGCCGGCTACACCAAGCAGGGCGGCTTCGACGGCATCGAACTGCAGTGCTCACATTCGTCGATCGTCCGCCAGTTCCTGTCGCGCAACACGAACCACCGGCGTGACGCCTACGGCGGCGGGCTCGAGAACCGGGCGCGGCTACTTCGCGAGATCATCAACGCGATTCGGCTGAACGTCGGACGGGACTACGTGATCAGCGTGCGGCTGTGCGGCGACGAGCTGATCCGGGACGGCATCACCCTCGACGAGACCGTAGAGCTGGCGCGGATCCTGGAACGGGACGGCCTCATCGACTGCATCAACACCAGCATCGGTACGGCCACCCAGACGCTCTACATGATCGAAGCGTCCATGCGGATCCCGCCGAACTACGCGATGTTCATTTCTTCGGCGATCCGCAAGGCCGTCCGGCTGCCGGTTATCGGCGTCGGCCGGGTCAAGGATCCGATCCAGGCCGAGCGGGTCCTCACCGAGGGCCATGCCGATCTCATCGGCGTCGTGCGGGCGCAGATCGCTGATCCAGAGTTCGCCAGGAAGGCGCGCGAGAACCGGGTCGACGACATCCACCTCTGCCTCTCCTGCAACCAAGAATGCGTCGGTCGAATGGGCCTGAACCGCTGGCTCGGCTGCATCGAGACTCCAGGCACGGGCCGCGAGCAGACCCATGGCGTGGCGTCGTTGCGGCGAGCGACGCCGGCGAGGCGTGTGGTGGTTGTTGGCGGCGGGCCGGCCGGGCTAAAGGCGGCGACGGTTGCCGCGCAGCGTGGCCACCAGGTGAAGCTGCTGGAAAAGGAGGAGCGCCTCGGCGGTCAGGTCGTCTGGGCGACAAGGGTCACCAACCGGGCCGAATTCGGCGACCTGATCCGCAACCTGCTGCACCAGATCGAGCAACTTGGGATCGAGGTGGAGACGGGCGTTACGGCAACTCCGGAGCTCATCCGTGGCGAGCGTCCGGATGCCGTGATCATCGCGACCGGTTCGACACCCGATCGGATGGCGATCCCCGGCAGCGAAGCGCCGGACGTGGCCGATGTGACCGACATCCTCTCGGGCCGTGCCACGCCGGGCAGACGCGTCTTGATGATCGACCGGCTAGGCTTCCACGAGGCCACGAGCACCGCCGAGTTCCTCGCGGATCAAGGCTGCGAAGTCCAGGTGGTGACCCCGACACTTTACGTCGGCCAAGACCTCGGCGTCACGTTGGACCTCGAGAACTGGTACCGGCGGGCACGGGAGCTCGCGATCACGTGCACGCCGAACCACTCGGCACTGAGCATCGAGGACGGGGTGGTGACCGCGGTGCACAACTACACCGGCCAGCTCGTGCATTTCCCGAAGGCGGACACGGTGGTGCTGGCCATTCACCGTCGCGCGGACGCCGATCTCTACCACGCACTGCAGGCGGACGTGCCGGTCCTCCACCGAGTCGGCGACTGCGTGGCGCCGCGGCGGGCGCATGCCGCCATTGTCGAAGGCGATCGGGCGGGGAGAGCGATCCAGTGAGCGCGGTGCTCGCCGTCGTTGCCGAAACCGACCACGGCGAACTGACGACGCCCACCCTCGAGTGTGTCGCGGAAGCGCGCGACATCGCTCTCGAGCGTGGCGACCGTATCCACGCGTTGCTGCCCGGCTCAGGGGTTGCCCCGCTGGCCGAGGAACTGGCCGCCCACGGCGCCGATCGGGTCACGGTCATCGACCATGAGGCGCTGGCGCAGTTCAGCGCCGATGGCTGGCTCGCGGCCCTGGAGCCGGTGCTCAAGGAGGCGAGGCCGGCGCTGATCATCGGGCCGGACAGCGAGTACGGCAGGACCTGGCTGGCGCGGCTATCGGGGCGCTGGCGGATGCCGTTGGTGACCAGCTGCTCGCGGGTCCGCGTGGTCGAGGACGGCTATCCTGAGGCCTATCGCTTCACCCACGATCGTCGCGTGCACGAGCGCCTGGTTTGGGCACGCGGAACCATGGCAGGCTTCATGCTGGCGCCCGGCGTTCGCGGTATCGGACCGCCAAGACCGCCGGAACACACCGAGATCGAGATCGTGACGCCTAAGCTCGATCCGACGAGCTTTCGTGATCGCATTTTCCGCACGCTGCCGCCCGATCCGAGCACCGTGGACCTGACCGATGCCGAGCGCATCGTCGGCGCCGGTCTCGGCGTCGGCGGGCCCGAGGGCATGTCACAGTTGCAGCAATTGGCCGATCTTCTCGGCGCGACCCTAGGCGGCACGCGGGTCGCCGCCGATCGCGGTTGGCTAGCGCAAAATCGCTTCATCGGCACGACCGGCAAGATCGTCTCGCCCAAGCTCTACCTCGCCTTCGGCATCTCGGGTGCTGGGCAGCACGTGGCCGGCATCGGCAACAGCGAGATCATCATCGCCGTCAATACCGACCGCACCTCGCCGCTCTTGAAGATGGCCGATCTCGGGGTGATCGGCGACCTGCACGAAATCGTGCCGCTGCTGGTGCGCAAGCTGGAAGAGGCCATGAACGAGCGCGCCGCTCCGGACCAGGCCTCCACCCCCTCGCCAACCATCGAACCCGTGTCTTCTGCAATGGTGCCGGACGGAGCGGAACGACCATGACCACCAGCAAGACCAGCGAGCACTTCGATGTGATCGTCGTCGGCGCTGGTCCCGCAGGCAGCGCCGCCGCCCTCGTTACGGCCCGAGCGGGACTGAAGGTGCTGTTGATCGAGCGCGGCGAGTATCCGGGCGCCAAGAACGTCTCCGGCGCCGTCCTCTACGGCAGCGCGATCCTTCATCAGTTGATCCCCAACTGGTGGGAACAGGCGCCGGTTGAACGGCACGTGACGCGGCGCGAGCTGGCGTTGCTGTCGCCGACCACGTCGGTGTCGCTGGATTTCCAGTCGGTAGCCCCGAGCTACGTCGACCCGCCGTTCAACGGGTTCACGGTCCTTCGGCCGAAGTTCGACCGTTGGTTCGCAGCCCAGGCCGAAGCCGCCGGCGCGTTCGTCCTCAATGCGACCGTGGTCGACGATGTCCTACGTGAGAAGGGCCAGATCGTCGGCGTCCGAACCCGCCGCGAAGCAGGTGACATCCGGGGCGACGTCGTGATCGCCTGCGACGGCGTCAACTCGTGGCTTGCCCGCAAGGTCGGCCTGCAGCGTCAGTTGCGCACGCATGAACTGGCGCTCGGCGTCAAGGAGGTCATCGGACTGGACGAGAGCGTCATTCGCGAGCGCTTTCATCTCGACGGCAGTGCCGGTGTGGCGCGGGAGTATATCGGCGCCGTGACCGGCTCGGTACATGGCGGTGCGTTCCTCTACACCAACCGAAATTCGCTCTCGCTGGGGGTGATCAGCCAGCTGTCTTCGCTGGTCGAGCAAAAGCAGCGTGCGTACGAGCTGTTGGAGGCGTTCAAGGCACACCCGTCGGTCGCACCGCTGGTTCGGGGCGGAACGCTCCGCGAATACTCGGCCCATCTCATCCCCGAGGCGGGCTACTCGATGATCCCGAAACTGTTCACACACGGCATGATGGTGGCGGGCGATGCCGCCGGCCTCTGCCTCTCAACCGGGATCTACATCGAGGGCATCAACTACGCGATCCAATCGGGCCGGGCGGCCGGCGACGCCGCGATCGCCGCCTGCGAGCGGCGCGAGTTCTCGCGCGATACGCTCTCGAAGTACCTCGACCTCCTGCGCAAGCGCCACGTCGCCGGCGACTTCCATGCGTACCGGCACGCCCCGGCCTTCGTGAACAGCGAGCGCTTGCAGAACCTCTATCCGGAACTCGCCGCGCGCGGCTCGGAGGCGCTGTTCCGCGTCGACGGCAATCGCAAACGGAAGCTGCTGCCGCTCGGCTGGCGTACGATGCGTGAGGTCGGCGGCCGGCCCCATCAGGTCCTGAAAGACATCTATCATGCTGGGAGGGCCTATCTATGGTGATGACCACCCACGAAGAGAAGATGCGGACCGCATACTTCCGCGTCGACGACACTCCTCACATCGTCGTCGATCCCGAGAAGTGCCGCGAATGCTCAGTGCGCGCCTGCATTACTGTGTGTCCGGCGGATCTATTTGTGCCGCTGGACGACGGGAGCGTGCTCTTCAACTACGAACAGTGCTTCGAGTGCGGCTCGTGTTACTTCGTGTGCACCGAAGAAGGAGCGCTCCAATGGAACTACCCACGGGGCGGCTACGGCGTGACGTTTCGGGAGTCATGATGCGACCCGGCCCGACCAGCGGCACGTCGGGGTGCGCCGCGCCGATGCGGAGGCCATGATGCGGATTGCCGTGTGCCTGTCCCGCCTGCCCGATCCGAAGACGGTCGAGGTCGATCCGATCACCGGCGAGATCGATGCCAGCCGCACGCTCTATGTCCTCAATCCGGCGGACGCCGCCGCGTTGGAGATAGCCCTCGAACTGAGGGCGCCAGGCGACAGGGTTACAGCGCTGACCGTCGGCTCGGAAGCCGCGGACTCTGTCTTGCGGGACGCTCTCGCGGTCGGTGCGGATGACGTGCTTCGGGTCTGGGAGGAGGACCGGGCAACGACCCGACCACTGGTCACGTCGCTGCTGCTCGCCACGGCCTTGCGGACGGAGGGGCTGCCGGATCTGGTCGTATGCGGCGCGCGCACCCTGGCCGGCGGGTCCGGCAAGGTTCCGGCGTTGATCGCCGAGAACCTGGGGTGGCCCGCCGTGACCGACGTGCTGGAGCTGAGCTTGCACGCCGCAAGGGTGCACTTTCAGCGTCGGCTGGGGAGGGGCGGACGGAGCGAAGGCGAGGTAACGCTGCCGGCGGTTCTCGCCGTCCAAGCCGATGCCGCACGGCTGCGCTACGCCACCCTGCCAGGCATCATGAGGGCCGAGCGCGCAGCCATCCCTGTCCGCCACCTGCCGGATCTCGGCCTCTCACCGCTCGATCTGAACTTCCCGTCGCCGACCTTCCGGACGCCTATGCCCCCCTATGCGCGCCCTCGGGAGGTCTTCATCCCCGACAGCCACCTGCCGCCGCATGAGCGCGCCGCGCAGATCACGTCGGCCGGCATCGCCAAGCGCTCAGGCAAAGTTGTCGAAGGTGCACCCGAGGAGCTGGCAGATGCCATAGTGGCGTTTCTCGCCGAGCAAGGCTTCCTGGACCGGTCCGCATGACCGCCTCGCTCGCCGAGATGACCTGGCGCGAGGTCGCCGATGCGGTCGCGGAAGGTGCGACCACGGTGATCCTCCCGCTCGGCGCGACCGAGCAGCACGGGCCTCACCTGCCGCTCGGTACCGACACGTTCCGGGCTTGGGCGCTCGCCGAGCGGCTGAGCGCGGGACTGTCGGACGCGCTGGTGGCACCGCCATTGCCGATCGGCTGTTCCGACGAGCACCAGGGGTTCGCCGGCCTCCTGAGCCTCGCGCACGAGACGCTCGCCGACGTGATCTGCGATTGCGCCCGCTGCATGGCAGGCTGGGGCGTCCGTCGGCTCGTGCTACTATCCGGACACGGCGGCAACGGGGACGCGCTGGAGCTGGCAGTGGCGCGCTTGGCAGAGGAACTGCCAGAGTTCCGCGTGGTCGTGCTGGGGTCGTCGACCACTGTTCCCGCAGCAATCCTCACCCTCGCCGCCAGCGACGGGATCCCCGCTGATGCCGTGGGGCTCCACGCGGGTGAAGGCGAAACTTCTGAAATGCTCGCCGTCAGGCCCGATTTGGTGCGCATGGAGCAGGCCGAGCCGGGCTTCCGCGGTGGTGGCGACAGCCTCATCGCTCGGCTTCGAGAACACGGCCTAAGGCCCATTACGCCGACCGGCGTGCTGGGCGACGGCCGTTTGGCCGACGCCGGCCGCGGTGCACGTTATCTCGCGGCAGAGATCGACCGCTACCGGCTCACGTTGCGCGATGCCTCAGCTTCCCACATGCGCCGGCCGTCATGAGTAGCGCATC
The DNA here is from genome assembly GCA_028279345.1 of Geminicoccaceae bacterium. Classification (GTDB taxonomy): domain Bacteria; phylum Pseudomonadota; class Alphaproteobacteria; order Geminicoccales; family Geminicoccaceae; genus JAAAPF01. The sequence continues at coordinate 172,904 of JANQNY010000077.1, read as the reverse complement.
CACCGGCGCCCTGGTCGAACCACGATCGCCGCCCGTGGCCGAGCGGGCTCCCAACGCACAGTACAGGCTCGCCGCCGAGTTCGATCTGCTCGGCCAGGCGGGTGGCGGCGTTCTCTTGTCCCTGTCCCCGCTCTTGGTGATGCGCCTCAATGCCATCGGGTTCGCCCTGCTCGAGCGCCTCTCGCCGAAGGAGGCGCGCTCGCCCGGCGACGTGGCGGCCGGGGTGCCGGGGCTGTCGCCGCTGCAGGCGGAGTCCTTCCTGGACGATCTTGCACACCGGAGGCTGCTCTCGCGCGAGCCCGTACCTCCACTGGACTGGCCCTCGGTTTCGGTCATCGTCGCAGCCCACGGTCGGCCGAGCGCAACTCGGGCCTGCGTGCAGTCCCTATTGGCGCTCGACTATCCGCGCGACCGGCTCGAGATTCTCGTGGTCGATGATGCTTCGGAGCCGCCCCTCGCCGAGGCGCTCGTGGGCCTACGCGTCCCGCTCGTGCGCCTGGACCGCAATCTGGGTCAGTCAGCAGCGCGCAATCTGGCAGCCGCTCAGGCCTCTGGCGAACTCTTGGCATTCATCGACAACGACTGTCAGGCAGCGCCGGACTGGCTCCACCATCTGGTGCCACACTTCGACGATCCGAACGTGGCCGCGGTCGGTGGCCGGGTCGTCGCCCCGCCGCCAAACGGGCCCGTCGCCGCTTTCGAAGCCGTTCGCTCGCCCTTGGACAGTGGCCCGGTCGAGGGAGAGGTGGGTCCCGACGAACCCGTGGCCTATCTACCAAGCTGCAATCTCGTCGTGCGGCGCGACGCCCTGCTGGCGGTCGGCGGCTTCGCGGCCGACATGCGGGTTGGCGAGGACGTCGACTTCATCTGGCGGCTCCTCGGCACGGGCGCCCGCGTGCGGTATGCGACGGCCACCGACGTCGTCCATCATCACCGGGTGCAACTCAGGGCGCTGCTCGCCAGGCGAGCGGATTACGGCGCCTCTGAAGCCGATCTGCAGGCCAGACACCCGGGGTGCAGATCGATCATGAAAGTACCGCGCGCCACATTGCTCGTGCTGGCGGCGCTCGCTTCGGTCGGCTCTGCCTGGACGCTAGGTGCTGCCCTCGCGTTAGCGACTCTGGCGTCGGTCGGAGGCGAACTCGTAGGAAAACGTCGGAGGCTCCGGGCGATGGCGGTGGATGTCCCGGCGGGGCGGCTCATCGCGTCCGTGCTCCGGGAACACGCCGCCTCACTCTACCATTTCGGCCACCATGCCACGCGCTACTACGGCTTGCCGCTGGTCGCCGTGGGGCTGCTCTGGCCGCCTTTGCTGCCGGTTGTGGCGATGCTGCTGATCGTTCCGCCGGTTTGGGACCATCGTCGGCTCAGGCCGGCCTTGCCACTGCCGGCCTTTGTCGCCCTCTACTTGCTGGAGATGGCGGCCTATCAGTTGGGTGTCTGGCGCGGCTGTCTCGCTAGGCGGTGTTGGTACCCTCTGCTTCCACGACTGAGGTTCAGCCATTGAGACCGTGCCGAGGTCAGTGATCCGACTCGGCAATCCTGTGTGCCCGGCGCGTGGGACGGGCAAGCAAACCGTCCTAAGGAAGAAGGAAGTTCCCGATGCTCACACTCCGCGACGACAAGGCCAAGCAAGAGGTCAACGAGCCGGCAGCCGCGCCCACCGGAACGCCGACGCCAACCCCGCCGGAAAAGCCGGAGCTAGGCGAGGCGCAGGATTCGCAGGACGAGCAGCCGCGGATTCTCGAGGAGGTCGTGATCGAAGAAGTCAGCATCGACGGCATGTGCGGCGTCTACTGAGCCGCTGACCGCGGACGCCGGGTTCCAGCCTGGGTCACCAGGACTGCGGAGCCAGGGCCCGGCCGCCCGCGAAGGAGGGCTTATCGAAGCCCTCAAAGGGGGGGAGGTTGGCCGATGGGAAAGCTTGATGGCAGGGTCGCGCTGATCACCGGCGCAGCTCGCGGCCAGGGACGGGCGCACGCGGTGACGATGGCGCGCGAAGGCGCGGAGATCGCTGCACTCGACATCTGCCACGACCTACCCTACCCGCGCTATGCCCTCGCCGGCTCGGAGGAGATGACCGAGACGCTGGAGCAGGTGCGAAGGCTCGGGCGGCGCGCGCTCGGAATCGTGGCCGACGTCCGGTCCGCGGCCGAGATGGAAGCGGCCGTCGCGCAGACGATCAACGAGTTCGGCCAGATCGACATCCTGGTGTGCAATGCCGGGATCGCTGACATGGCGCTCGCGTGGGACATCACCGAAGAGTGGTGGGACACGATGATCGATGTGAACCTGAAGGGTTACTGGCTCGCAGCGAAGTACGTCGTACCGCACATGCTCGCACGGAAGAGCGGAGGTCGAATCATCATGACCTCGTCGGTGGCCGGCCTGCGCGGCGAACCGGGCATGTCGCACTACTGCGCGTCGAAATGGGGTGTGGTCGGGCTGGCCAAATCGTTGGCGCAGGAACTGTCCGAACACAACATCACGGTCAACACGCTGCACCCGTCGGGCGTCAACACCGACATCATCACCGGGATGGCCAAAGCCTCGCTCATGGCCACCGACGAACTCGTGAACTTCATTTCGACCGGACACACGATGCCGGTGAAGCTCCTTGATGTGGACGACATTGCCAACGCGGCGCTCTGGCTCGCTTCGGATGATTCCCGCTACGTCACCGGGCACACGTTGAGCGTCGACGCCGGAAGGATGCTCAAATGAATGTTGCTGCGGCCTTTCGACTGGCTGACGGGGTAACGCTGCGGCGCGAGCACTTCGGCGGACTGATCTATCGCTATGACAATCGCCGGCTCTACTTCATCCATTCGCCGGAGACGGTAGAGTTTCTGGCCCGTCTGGACGGCAAATGCACACTGCGCGACGCGGTGGCGCAATTCACTGCTCAGGATTCTACTGACGCGCCTTCGAGCGACACACTACTCCGAACCGTCGAACAGCTGGAACGCTTAGGCGTCCTCAGGGCCGTGAGCGATGGCTGATCGGCCCCTCGTCGCGGGTTGCCGGCACTGACGGAGGCGGTCCCTCAGGCCGATGCGGTCGACGGGTCGATCGAACGCCGGATTTCCGTAATGCGATTGGCCGGGAACCCGCTGATCTCCGCATGCTGGCGGATCACGTCCTCGTCGGTGGCGAGATAGACGCAGAACGTCTTGTCATCGGCCACGTACGACTCAACCCATTGCACCGCGGGCGCGAGCTGGGCCAACGCCTCGTTGGACTTGGCGGCGGCGGCACGCAGTTCTTCGCGCTCCAGGCTGCCGACGGCGGGCAGATCGCGTTCGATCATGAACCTACGCATGTCCTCGCTTTCTCCTGTTCGGTTACTGCTTCAGGGCGCCTGCCGGCCTCTCGCACCACGCCGGCCCCGCATCTCTCGCTGATGCCGATCCTTCTCTGAGCGGGCGATCACACCCCGCTTCATTCCGCCGCGGTCGGGCATCTCCACCCGATAGGCCTCCCTGAAGCTTGAGCATGCGAGTTGGCGGTTTTGGAGGCAAGTGGTTTTCCCAACGGCTGAAGGGCCGGCACCATGGCCCACCGCATTTGACATCCTGGAACTGGAAATACCACTTTCGTACACTTGCTCGCACGTGCATGCACAACTAACGCCCGACGTTGGTGAGGCATAACCAATAGCGAGGCGGACGGGCATCGTTCTCGTCGTGTGCCCGGTGCTTCAAGGGATACTGCGATGGACCAATGGCACTCAGCGGGCGCCGAGGCGGCGCTCGACCTACGTCACCTCGGCCAGAGTTTCCCATACAAAAACAGGTACGACAACTTCATCGGCGGTGAGTTCGTCGCACCAAAGCAAGGCAAGTACTTCGAGAACGTGACACCGATCACGGGGTCCGTCCTCTGCGAGGTCGCCCGGTCCGACGAGTCGGACATCGAGGCGGCGCTCGACGCGGCGCATGCCGCGAAGGGTGCCTGGGGCCGGACCGCGCCGGCGGCGCGCGCAGCCATGCTGAACAAGATCGCCGACATCATGGAGGCCAACCTCGATCTCTTGGCCGCCGCGGAGAGCCTCGACAACGGCAAACCGATCCGCGAGACGAAAGCGGCCGATCTGCCGCTGGCGATCGATCACTACCGGTACTTCGCCAGCTGTATTCGGGCCGAAGAAGGCGCGATCAGCGAGATCGACCACCAGACCTACGCCTATCACTTCAAGGAGCCGCTGGGGGTTGTCGGCCAGATCATCCCCTGGAACTTCCCGCTCCTGATGGCGACCTGGAAGCTCGCGCCGGCACTGGCTGCCGGCAACTGCGTGGTGCTGAAGCCGGCCGAGCAGACCCCAGCCTCGATCAAGGTCTTCCTGGAGCTGATCGCGGACGTCCTGCCGGCCGGCGTCTTGAACGTGGTCAACGGCTTCGGTCTGGAAGCGGGCAAGCCGCTGGCGTCGAGCAACCGCATCGCCAAGGTGGCGTTCACCGGCGAGACCACGACCGGCCGCCTGATCATGCAGTACGCCAGTCAGAACATCATTCCGGTCACCCTCGAGCTCGGCGGCAAGAGCCCCAACATCTTCTTCGAGGACGTCATGGCGGAGGACGACGCGTTCTTCGACAAGTGCCTCGAGGGCTTTGCCATGTTCGCCCTCAACCAGGGCGAGGTGTGTACCTGCCCGAGCCGCGCGCTGATCCAGGAGTCGATCTACGATCGCTTCATGGAGCGTGCGATTGCCCGCGTCGAAGCGATCGAGCGTGGCAACCCGCTGACGCCTACTACGATGATGGGCGCCCAAGTGTCGCGCGAGCAGGTCGAGAAGATCGAGAGCTATCTCAAGCTCGGGCGCGAGGAAGGTGCCGAGGTGCTGACCGGCGGCGCTGCCGGCGATCTCAATGGCGGCCTGCAGGGCGGCTACTACGTTCAGCCGACGGTGTTCGCCGGCAACAACAAGATGCGGATCTTCCAGGAGGAGATCTTCGGGCCCGTGGTCTCGGTCACGACGTTCAAGGACGAGGCCGAGGCGCTCGAAATCGCCAACGACACCCTCTACGGCCTGGGTGCCGGCGTGTGGTCCAGGGACGGCAATCGCGCATTTCGCATGGGGCGCGCGATCCAGGCCGGCCGCGTGTGGACGAACTGCTACCACCTCTATCCGGCGCACGCGGCATTTGGCGGCTACAAACAATCCGGCGTCGGCCGCGAAAACCACAGGATGATGCTCGACCACTACCAGCAGACCAAGAACCTGCTGGTCTCGTACGACCCGAATCCGCTCGGGTTCTTCTAGGGCCAACCGAGCGGAACCCTGAAGGGGAAGGCCGAAGCGTGCGGAGGCGCCTCTGCTTGATCGGTATTCCCCTGCCGGTGGAGATCGTCAGGGCTGGGGTGGCGCTCGCCCACCCCAGCCTTGATCCGCGCCGGGCGCGCTGAACCCATGAACCGTTAGGCTGGATCCGTTCGCATGGTCGGCAACACACAACCCACCGTAGAAGCTACTGAGCGCGCACTGGCGCTGATCGCCGACATCAAGGCGCGGCACGGGCCGGCGCTGATCTTCCATCAATCGGGCGGATGCTGCGACGGCAGCGCGCCGATGTGCCTGCTTGCCGCGGAGTTTCCGCTCGGTGCGAACGACGTGGAGTTGGGTGAGATCGGCGGCCTGCCCTTCTGGATGAACCGCGATCAGGCGCAGCGGTGGGCGCATACGCATCTGATCATCGACGTCGTGCCTGGCAATGGCGGGATGTTCTCGCTCGACAACGCCACCGGGCAGCGGTTCGTCACGCGTTCCGAGGTGTGCTCGGTCCAGGCAGCCAACTAGCGGCGGGTCCCGATGGACGGGACCATGATCCGCTTCGGTGCATGAAGGCGATCATCTTCCTACCGTTGGCTGGGGCTAACTGACTGGAGTCCAGGGGATCTCTGCATCGAGAAACTCGAAGCCGTGGATCGAAGAGGCCTGGAGATGCGCGACGAACTGACGGCGCTCGACACACGTCGGAACGAAGCGGACGAACACGCACCGGAGCCGCTCGACGAGACACCGCTCCTGCATCCGGGCCTCGGCGAGTTGGACCGGCGCAAGGTCGCGGACTTGACGACCGCACTGAACGACGAGGGCCTGCGCACGGAAGCGGCCGCTCTGCTTCGTGGGCTCGTGGCGGGCATCCGGCTTGTGCCACAGAATGGCGAACTGGTGATCGAGTCTAAGGGCGAGCTAGCGGCGATTCTGGCGCTGGGTGCGGAGGCGAAGCGCCCCCGAGCGGCGGGCGGCGGGCTCGGGCGCTTCGTTGGAATGGCGAGCATCGGTGGGTGCGGGGGCGCGATACCAACGATACTTGCTCTTCAATTCTGAGGCGTAGGCTGCGGTCGGCCGCGCCGCGTCAGCTACGAGGTCAAGGCGCCTATAGGTGACCCCCTTCGTTACTGCTCCAGCAGTCTCTGCTGTCGGGAGCGGACCGACCGCCGACGCCGGCCAACGTCGCCGCCGGTTTAGCGCTGCGAGCTTGCGAAGGCCGAGTCTATCCACATGGGCGAAATCGGCCTCAAAGAGAAATTGCAGCCTTCAACGGTCAGGTCGGCAAGGTGCAGATAGCCGACGTGCCCATTCTCAACTGTTTCGTCTCAAACCCACAGTTAGCCGACGCGTGACGCCAACACCGCGACTGTGGGACCGAGAGGCCGCGGCTTTGGTCAAACTCGCCAAATAGAGACGTTGCGATGTCACGGGTTGACGCTGCGCTTGGGGTCCCTTGACTGCTGCCAGTACGACGTACGTCGTCCAATCGCGAGTGGTCGCCGTGCGCGCAATTGCTGATGACGATTAGGTACTGGATCGGCGGGCGCGCCTCCCCCATAGGTAGTGATGCCGAAAACGTTCCCGGTGCCGGCCAACCAATTGCGCAGGCGGCGAACTGTCGGTAGCGGCGGACGGTCTTAGCGGGCCGCCAACGCGTTCACGGCGGCCGGGATGGGGGCAATGATCGGTACAGCCGCGCGTTCCCGCAGCGCCGCGGCGGCGTCGGCGAGCGGGCCACCGCCGATGATCACCGCTTCCGCGCCGTCGGCGATGCACGCATGCACCGTCGCGGCGAGCGCCGCGGTCAGGGCAGCCGGATCGCGCATGAGCGCGGCACCATCACCGGCGGGCGTGCGGATGCTCACGAGACGCTTTAGGGCGCTGCAGGCCGCCACGCGGCGACGGATGATCGCATCGAGGTCCGGCAGGGTGGTGGCGACCGCGAAGCGGCGATCCCCTGTCTCTCCGATCGACGCCTCGGCGATGCCGACGGCCGGTATCGCCAGACGGTCCCGCAACACCTCGAGCCCCGGGTCGGCGAACGCCGCGACGATCAGGCCGTCGATGCCCGCTGGCACGCGCTCGGCGAAGGCGGCGACCGCCGCTGCCGCGGCCTCGAAGTCGTGTGCGTTGCGGATGAGCGGGACGCCCTGCGCCACGGTAGCGCCGTCGACGGTCGTGCCGGGCGGCGCGACGGCGCGCGCGGCGCGCACCATCATCTCGGTGTAGGCCAGGGTGGTGTTGGGGTTGAGGAGGAGAATGCGGCGCATGCGGTCCTCGTCGTCGTGATCTGCAGACCGGGATGGCTGCCGGACCTCTGCGCCAGAGCGTGATCATGACGTCCTGCCGCGGCAACCGCACGAGCTTGCCACCCCGTTCCGCGCTGTCCTAATCCAGGATCCGGCCTCGCGTCGCCAGCGCGTGCGCCGTGCGGGCCGTCGCAGCCCGATCGAGACAGCCACACCCCAGGGAGACACGTGAGCGATGGCGGACGGGCAACGGCCCCGCGGCTTCGGCCTCATGGACCGCGACTTCCACGGCTACGGGGCAACGCCGCCCGATCCGCAATGGCCGGGCGGGGCGCGTCTGGCCGTCTCGCTCGTCGTCAACGTCGAGGAAGGCGCCGAACTGAGCCTCGGCGACGGCGACGAGGCCAACGAGGCCGCCCACGAGGTCACCGAGGCGATCGAGGGCGGCCCCGATCTGCTGATGGAGAGCCACTTCGAGTACGGCACGCGCGCGGGCTACTGGCGGATCGCCGACCTGCTCGACCGCTTCGGCGTGAGGGCCACCTTCAGCGCATCCGCGCGCGCCCTCGAGCGCTCGTCCTGGCTGGCCGCCGATATCGTCGCCCGCGGCCATGAGGTCAGCGCGCACTCCTATCGCTGGGAACGCCACGCCCAGATGGTTGAGGCCGATGAACGAGCGGTCATCGCCCGCACGGTCGCGGCGATCCGCAGCGCCGCCGGGCGCCGGCCCGTGGGCTGGCACACCCGCTCGGCCTCGTCGGCCAACACGCGCCGGCTGCTCGTCGAGGATGGCGGCTTTCTCTACGACAGCGACGCCTACAACGACGATCTGCCCTACGTCCTCGAGGTGGGGGGGCGGTCGCACGTCGTCTTGCCCTATGCGTTCGACACCAACGACATGCGCTTTTTTCGCAATCTCGGCTTCACGCTCGGCGCGGACTTCCAGCGCTACTGCACCGATGCCTTCGAATGGCTCTACGCCGAGGGCGCGCGGGCGCCGAAGATGATGTCGATCGGGCTCCACCTGCGCATCATCGGCCGCCCCGGCCGAATCGGCGCGCTCGCGGCCCTGCTCGAGACCATGACCGCCAAGCGCGATGTCTGGTTCGCGACACGGGCCGAGATCGCGCAGCATTGGCGCTGGTGCATGGGTCTGCCGCCCTTCGTCCCGGCCGCCGAATGACCGAAACCGGAGCAACGAAGCCGTGACCAAGAGCCTGATCCGCGGCCGGCACATCATCGCCAAGGTGCGCGACCGGCATCGGGTCGAGCAGCACGACGATGCCGCGATCCTGCAGAAGGACGGGGTGATCCGCGCCATCGGTAGCTACGCCGAGCTTGCCGCCGCCCACCCCGATGCGGCGGTGATCGGCAATGGCCGCCAGGTGGTGCTGCCCGGCTTCGTCAACGGCCACCACCACGTCGGGCTGACGCCGGTGCAGCTCGGCTCGCCGGACATGCCGCTCGAGCTCTGGTTCGTCACCCGGCTCGTCTGCCGCCGCGTCGACCTCTACCTCGACACGCTCTACTCGGCCTTCGAGATGCTGGCGTCGGGGGTGACGACCGTGCAGCACTTGCACGGCTGGCTGCCTGGCAAGGTCGGCGACGTGGAAGCGGGCGCCCAAGAGATCCTGCGTGCCTATCAGGACATCGGCATGCGGGTCTCGTACTCCTTCGCGGTACGTGACCAGAACCGCCTCGTCTACACGGACGACGGCGCTTTCGTGCAATCGCTGCCGCCCGAGCTACAAGGGCCGATGCGGGCGCACTTCGCGCGCTTCCAGCTCGACACCGAGGACTTCTTCTCGCTGTTCGAGACCTTGCACGGCCGGCATCACAATGCGGAGCGGACCAAGATCCAGCTGGCGCCGGCGAACCTGCACTGGTGCTCCGATCGTGCGCTCGAGCGATTGGCGGAGGCATCGGAGCGGTTCGACGTGCCGCTGCACATGCATCTGCTCGAGACGGCCTACCAGAAGGCCTACGCACACCAGCGCGGCGGCTGCTCTGCGGTCGATTACATCGACCGCTTCGGTCTCCTCGGCCCGCGCATGACGCTCGGCCACGGCGTGTGGCTCAGCGAGCGCGACATCGAGCGGGTGGCGGCGAGCGGCACCCACATCTGCCACAATTGCAGCTCCAACTTCCGCCTGCGCTCGGGCGTCGGCGCGCTCAACGTCTGGGAGCGGCACGGCGTCAACGTCGCCATCGGCATGGACGAGGCCGGCATCAACGACGACCGCGACATGCTGCAGGAAATGCGCTTGGTCTTGAACGCGCACCGCACACCCGGCATGGGCGACGAGGTGCCGACGAAGGCGCAGGTGCTGCGCATGGCCACATCGGGCGGTGCCGCGACGACCCCCTACGGGTCGCAGATCGGCACGCTCGAGGTGGGGAAGGCCGCCGATCTCTGCCTTATCGACTTCGACAAGCTGGCCTATCCCTATCTCGACAGCGCCGTGCCCGTTGTCGACGCGGTGCTGCATCGCGCGAAGAGCGACGGCGTCGACCTCGTGATGTGCGCGGGCGAGATAGTCTACGCCGATGGCCGCTTCACGAAGGTCGACCGGGCGGCGGCGCTCGAGGCGCTGCGGGCGGACCTCGACAAGGCCCTTGCCGACGACGAGGTTCAACGGCGCAAGCTCGCCGATGCGCTGCTGCCCCACGTCGTCGCGTTCTACGATCGCTACGTCGACCCCGCCGAGTACGAGCCCTTCTACCGCCAGAGCTCGCGCGTCTGATCCGATCGCGCGACGGGTGTTGTCACCTCGCGGGCGGAGGGTTAACGATAGAGAGCTTGTTTGGTGATGCGAGGGCGCGCGAGAGGGGTTCACCGTTGTTCGCGTCGAGCTTCCAGGGCCGGAAGGTGCGTAAGCGCCGCGGCAAGTTCCACGGGCGGCGCACGCACTCCGCGCGCGGCTTCGTGGCCACGCTGATCGCTACCGGCAAACGCTGACGATCGTCGCTTTCGGCGCGCCCGCGCCGATGTTCGTCGACCCCCGCGTCGACGCTACCGCGATGCCATGATCGACAGCGATGACCGTGACCCGAGCCAGCAACGATTACCCTGAGACCTTCGCTCCCGCCGTTGCCGCGACGCTCCGCGTGAGCCTGCGGCTCGAAGCGCTCACCGGCGATCTGCGCACGCAGCTCGAAGCCCTGCGCGAGACGGGCGTGTTCGCCGGCGCGCGCCGCATCCTCTTGAGCGGTTCCGGCGACAGTCTGTTCGCTGCACTGGCCGCAACCCCGGCGCTACGGCGCTGGAGCGGCCGTCGGGTCGAAACACGGACGTCACTCGAGCTTGCGCGCTACGAGAGCCCATTGCTCGCGTCGGACGACCTCGTCGTCGCGATCTCCAATTCCGGCAGCTCCACGCGGACCCGAGAGACGGCGCTGCTGGCGCGCGATGCCGGCGTCCCCACCCTCGCCGTCGTCGGCAATGGCGACGGCCCGCTGGCGTCGCTGGTAGCGCACACGCTGGTCCGCCCGGTCGGCGCGGTCGACGATCTGCCGGCGCGCTGGGGTCGGTGCCTGTTGAACATGAGCGAGTACCTCGCCGCGCTCACCGCGCTCTTCGAACTCGGCTTCAGCCTCGCCGGCGAGCGGATGCACGCGGAGGAGCGAGCGTCTTGGCGGCAGGGCATCGCCGACGCCGTCGCGGCCCACGCCACGGTAGCCGAGGCGCTCGAGGCACGGATCGCCGAGCTGGCCGCGACGCTGGTTGATGCCGAGACCGTCTGGACGATCGGTGCCGGCCCGAACCAGGGGACGGCGCGCTATGCTGCGGCGAAGTACTACGAGCAGCTGCCGCTCGCCGGTATCGCCCAGGACCTCGAGGAATGGGCGCACCTCGAATACTTTCTGACGCTCGAGCGTGGGCGCCGATCGGTTGTGATGGTCCTGGCACCGCCCGGCAACGCCCTCGACCGCGCACGTGAGATCACGGCTGGCATCGCCCGGGCCGGCGGGCGCGCCATCGTCGTGGCCGCCGAGGACGACGGCGGTTTTCCGGGCGCAGAGGCAGTGCTTGCAGTCGGCGCCGGCCATGGCGAACCGATAACGCCGCTGCTCTACCATCTGCCGCCACAGCTCCTCGTTCTGCATATGGCTCGGTTGCGGGACTGCCCGCACATCCCGCTCCGGCGCGACGACGACTACGAACTCATCCGTGGCGGCCACCTGCGCGAGACGCGCGACGGGCTGGCCTAGACGGCACTAACGGCACCCACAGGGAGCGAACCAAAACAGGTACTGGAGGGAATCATGACCAAGGGCTTATCGCGGCGCGGCTTCACCCGCACCGCCCTCGCCGCCGGTGCGGCTGCCGGCGTGTTTCGACCGAACATCATCCGCGCGCAGGACCGCGAGCTGGTGGTAGTGTCCTACGGCGGCGCGCTTCAGGAGCCGCACCGCTGGCTCGGCGACCGGATGGAGGCCAAGCATCCGGGGCTGCGCGTCAGGCTCGTGCCGAGCGAGAGCCAGGAGATCGTGGCGCAGATCAAGGCGGCGCAGGGCTACAGCCCGTACGACGCCATGCCAAACGGCGAACCGCCGCATCTCATCGCCATGCGCGACGGCTACATCCAGCCGCGCCAGGACGACACGCTCACCAACCTGGGCAGCGTCTACGAGGCGTTCCTCGAGAAGACCCAGGGCTACGGTGTGCCGGCCACCTACTCGCTCATCGGTCTCGCCTACAATGAGGACCTGATTGAGACGCCGCCGACCAGCTGGGCCGACCTCTGGAACGGGGAGTACGCGGGCCTCGTCGGCATCTGCCGAACCTCGTCGAACCTCGGTCTCGGGACGCTCGCCGTCACCGCCAAGATCTTCGGTGGCAGCGAGGACGACCTGGAGCCGGCCTGGCAAAAGCTCCAGGAGCTCGACCCGATCGCCGGCCGCAGCCCGCGCATCCTCGCCCAGATGATGGAGCGCGGCGAGGTCGGCATCGCGCCGGTCTGGAACAACGACGCCGCAGTCGCTGCGGAGAAGGGTATCCCGATCCGCTTCGTGAAGCCCGATCCGGGGCCGGTAGCGATCGTCTCGGTGATGTCCGAGATCACCGGCACGCGCCATCCGGAGCTCGTGCACGAGTGGATGGACGGCATCATCAGCCAGGAGTACCAGGCCTTCGCTGCGGCAGCGCCCTACTATTTCGGCGTCACCGTCGAGGGCGTCGAGGTGCCGGAGGCGGCGAGGCCCTACACCCCGGCGACGCCTGCGGAGGTCGCGACGTTGCAGACCGTGGACTGGTCGAAGATCGTGCCCGTCCGCGGTGAGCTCGTGGAGCGCTTCGACCGGACGTTCGCGATCTGATGGCGACGTTCGAAGGGGCCGGCTTCGCCGGCCCCATGCTCGACGACATTCGTCGCCAGCCCGAGGTCGCGGCGAGGCTGCTCGCCCGCAGCGACGAGCTGGCCGGCTTCGGGCGCGATCACCTGACCCCGGATCCGGGCGGCAGGCTTCTTGTCGTTGGCTCCGGCGACGGCTGGTTCGCCGCGCGTGCTGCCGCGGCCGGCACGGGCGCTAAGGCCTCGTGCACGCTGGCGTTCCTCATCGAGACCGCGCCGACCCTCACGGCCGCCGATCGCGTCCTCGCCGTCAGCATGTCCGGCAATGTCGACCGCACGCTCGAGGTGGCCGAGGCGACGCTCGCGCGCGGTGCCGGCATGGCCCTCTTGACCAACGGCGACGGTGGCCGGGTCGGGGCGCTCAGCGTACCGCGGCTCTCGCTGGAGATCGACAGCCTGGCGCCCTTTCTCTGCGGTACGTCCTCCTATGTCGCGAGCGTCCTGGCGATGCGGGTCATGCTCGATGGTTCGGCGGACTGGGATGGCGTCCCGGCAGCATTGAAGGCAACGCTGCAGCAAAGCGAGGCCGCCCTCATGGCGCTCGATCTCGACGACGTGGCGGGCGTTCGTCTGCTCGGCGTCGGCAGCGCGATCGCAACGGCCGACTATGGTGCGGCAAAGCTGGTCGAGGTCACCCGCACGCCGGCGTGGACCGACGACATCGAGGAATTCGCCCATCGCCAGTTCTGGACGGCCTCGCCGCGCGAGCTCGTCGTCCTGCTGGCCGCGCCCCCGTCCGTGTCGGCCTACGCCGAGGCGGCTGCTTCGGCGCTCGCCGAAATGGGCTTTCGCACCTTGGCGGTCGTCACCGCGGAGGCGGCGGTGCCGAGCGCGTCGGCGCAGGTGGTCCTGCCTGACGTCGCCGTCGACGCGTGGCCAGTCCTCGCAGCCGTGCCGCTGCAGCTGCTCGCCTATCGCCTCGCCGTCGTCGCCGGGCTCGACCCGAACACGCGGGCACATCTCAAAGGCGACGAACGCCGCTTCCGCACGAGCCGGCTCCTGACGCGACGCTCGCTCGTCGGCACCGGCCTCTAGGCGGGGCCGCCATGGCGCCATCCGTGCTGGTCGCCGGCTATCTCTCGCTCGACCGGATCGACTGCCCAGCCGGCCGCTTCGTCGACGTCCCCGGCGGCGGAGCACTCTACGCGGCGCTGGGCGCGCTCGCCGCCGGCGCCGCGGTGCACCTCGCGGCCAAGGCCGGCGCCGACTTCCCGGATGCCGCGCTGCACGGTCTTCACAATTGCGGCATCCGACTCGACGGCGTCGAGCGCGTCCGGGGCCCGAGCCGTCGCGCGGCGCTGATCGAGCCGGCGGGCTCAGGCCGTTCACGGCAGCAGGCGGCGAGCGGCTGGTGGGAACGGACCCGGGCGCTCGCGCCGCCGATCTTGGACGTCGATGTCGACGGCTGTGTCCTGACGCCCATGCCGCCCGAGCTGGCGCTCGCCTATGCTCGGATCTATCGCGCCAAGGCCGCTCTATTGGTCGCCGACACAAGCGAGGCCTACGCTGGTGCGGCGACCGATGCCGTGCTCATGCTCGCCGCGCAGGTCGACGTCTTCGCGCCGAGCCGCGCCGAGGTGGCGCTCCTCGTCCCGGACGGCAACGACGAGGCGCGTCATCATGGCATCGCCATGCACGCCCCCGCCTTGGTGGAAAAGCGCGGGCCCGAGGGCTTCTGGCTGACGACGCGCGATGTGCTGCGCCGGCCGATCCCGAGCGTCGCGACCAGCGTGACGGATGCGACGGGCGCCGGCGATGCGAGCGTCGGCGCCATCGCCGCCGGGTTGGCACGGGGCTTGGACGTCGAAGCGGCGGTCCGGCGGGCGGCCGAGATCGCGGCCCTTGCGGTCGGCGGTGTCGGGCCGATGGGCCTCGGGCTCGACCTTGCCGTCGTCGCGGAGGATTGAGATGCACGTGGTAATCAGCGACGTCGATAAAGTCTTCGGCGGCACCCGCGTGCTCAAGGGCTGCACCCTCGGCCTCGAGCGCGGCGAGGTCGTGAGCCTCCTGGGCCCTTCGGGCTGCGGCAAGACCACGCTTTTGCGCTGCCTCGCGGGCTTTCTCGTGCCGGAGCGCGGCGAGATCCGCATCGACGGCACCGACGTCACGCTGGTCCCGCCCAACCGCCGGCGCGTCGGCCTTGTTTTCCAGAGTTACGCGCTGTTCCCGCACCTCTCGGTCTTCGACAACGTCGCCTACGGTCTGACCGTGCGCCGCTGCCCGCGACGCGAGATCGCCGAACGGGTCCGCGAGGCCTTGGCGCTCGTCGCCCTCGAGGGCTTCGCCGAGCGGTTTCCGGCGCAGCTTTCGGGTGGGCAGCAGCAGCGCGTCGCGCTCGCTCGGGCCTTCATCCTCGAGCCCGAGATCCTGCTCCTGGACGAGCCCTTCAACGCCCTCGATGCCAAGCTGCGGGGGACGATGCAGGTCGAGCTGCGCAAGCTCGTCAAGCGCCTCGGCATGACCTCAATCTTCGTCACCCACGACCAGACCGAGGCGCTGACGTTGAGCGACCGTGTCGCCGTCATGCGCGACGGCATCATCCAGCAACTAGACCATCCACTCGCGCTCTATGACACACCGAGCAGCGACTACGTCGCCGGCTTCATCGGCACGACGAACTTCGTCCGGCGCGAGGCCCGCGAGGGGCACGTCGCGCTCGGCGGCGGCCTCGCCTTGCCGACCGCGGTGCAGGGTCCGGTCCAGGTGGTGCTGCGACCCGAGAACCTGCGCGTGCGCGCGGTCCGTGAAGGCGCCGCGGCTCCTTTCACCGGCAAGGTGACCTTCGTCCGCCCGCTCGGCGCCACCGTCGAGTACGAGATCGATGCCGGCGCCGACGGCACGCTTCGCGTCGTCGATTTGCGCGAAGCGCTAGCCCCGACCTTCGCCGAAGGCGCGGACGTGGCGGTGGTCGTGCGCAAGCCCGAAGCCTGCGCGATCCTGCCGGGGGAGCCGACGCGATGAGCGCGGGCGTCGCCGGTGTCGTCCTCACCCGCGGCATCGGCCCGGCGCTGCCGGCGATCGTCTACCTCGTCGTCTTTCTCGTGCTGCCGCTGGGCTTTCTCTTCTCCTTCGCCTTCCTCTCGGTGGAGCGCGGCGAAGTGCAGGCGGGCAGCTTCTCGTTCTTGCATTTCCGTGAGACGCTGAGCGATCCGCTCTTCTGGCGCGTCGCGTGGCGCTCGTTCTGGGTCGGTGTCGTGGCGACGCTGCTCTGCCTGCTCCTGGGCTACCCCGTCGCCTATCTCTACAGCGAGCTGCGCTCGCCGCTCGCGCGCCAGTTGCTGCTCGTGGCGGTCGTGGCGCCGCTACTGACGAGCGCGATCGTGCGGACCTACGCCTGGCTCGTCATCCTCGGCGGCCGCTACGGCCTCATCAACAGCATGCTCATCGACCTCGGCCTGATCACGCGGCCGCTCCGCATCCTGAATACCGACTACGCCGTCATCATCGGCATGACGCAGGTCCATCTGCCCTTCATGATCCTGCCGCTCATCGCCGCGCTCGCGGGCCGCGACCGCAGTCTCGAGGATGCTTCGCTGGCCCTCGGCGCGAGCCGTGTGCGCACCTTCTGGCGGGTCACGCTGCCGTTGAGCATCCCCGGCATCGCCGCCGGCTCGGCGATCGTCTTCGCGCTCTCCTACACCAACTTCATCGTCCCGCAGCTCTTGGGCGGCGGCAACTACGCGACGCTGGCGCTGCAGGTGTACGAGTACATCATCGTCATCCTCGACTGGACCGAGGGGGCGGTGCGCGCCACGCTGCTGCTGGTCAGTTGCTTCTTCTTCGTCTTCCTCATCACCTGGGCCGGCAATCGGGCGATGCGCTGGACGGAGGCCCGGCCGTGAGCGCGCGTCGGATGCCGCGGTCGTGGTCCGACGTCGCGGGCGGCCTCTTGCTGTACGGCCTCGCGGCGTTCTCGCTCCTGGTGCTCGTCGCCCCGTCGCTCGTCGTCATCGGCATCTCGTTCACCGAGAAGCGCTACATCAGCTTCCCGCCGGAGGGCTTCACCTTCCACTGGTACTGGGCGATCCTCGAAAAGCAGCAGCTGATCGACGCCGTCGGCGTGTCCGTGCGCATCTCGCTCGCCGTCATGCTCATCTGCCTCGCGATCGGCCTGCCCGCCGCGTTTTCGCTCGTGCGCGGGCGCTACCGCGGGCGCACGGCCCTCGGCGCCTTCGTCGTCGCGCCGCAGATGATGCCAGGCATGGTCATCGGCATCGCCATCCTCTTCTTCGGCTCGTTCTTCGCGTTCCGTCAGTCCGAGCTGATGGTCGTGGTCGGGCTCAGCGTCTTCTGCCTGCCCTTCGTCGTGCGGGTGATCATGGCGCGGCTCGCCGGCATCGACGTCACCCTCGAGGAGGCCTCGAGCAATCTCGGCGCTGACCGGGCCCAGACCTTTCGCCGGATCACCCTGCCGCAGCTGTTGCCAGGCGTGCTCGCCGGCGCCGCGTTCGCGCTCATTGAGGCCTTCGACAACTTGACCGTCGCGCTGTTCACCGCCTCACCCCGCGGACGGCCGCTGGCCGTGGAACTCTACCAGCTCGTCCAGTTCGACTCGAGCCCGATCGTCGCCGCGATCTCGACGCTGGAGATCGCGCTAGCGCTCATCGTGGTCCTGGTCCTGGCGCGAACGATCGGCCTCGAACGCCTGCCAGAGAAGTAGATGCCGGCGCCCACTCTCCTGATCCTCGGCCAGTCGACGCACGACCACGTCGTCCCGGCGAAGCCGGGGCCCTGGCGGCCGCGGATGGGCGGCAACGCGCTCTATGCTGCGGCCGGCGCGCTCACCGTGCTGCCGCCCGATCGGATCGCCGTGGTGACCCGGCGTGGCCGGGACTACCCCTTCGACATCGAGGCCACGCTTGCCGCCGCCGGTGTGAAATGTGTCGCCGTGCGCGAGGTCGCCTGCGAGCATCTCGTGGAGTGGCTGGTCTACGAGGGCGATGGCACGCGCCGCTCGCTGCCGCGCAACCCGGAATTGCGCACGGCGGTCGGCGAGGGGAGCGCCGCGAGCGCGGCGTATCTCGAGCGGCTCGAGGCGCTCAGCCCCGAGCTCACCGACGTGCCACCGCCATGGCGCGCATCGCCCGTTGCCTACCTCGCGCCGCAGGTCGCGCGCCATCACCGGGCCACGGTGCGTGCCCTCGCCGGCGCCGGCGCCGGCGCCGGCGCCGGCGTCGAGGTCATCGTCGATCCGTCGCCGCACTACGCCCGCCAAGCCGATGTCGCCGAGCTGCGTGACGTGCTCGACGGTGCCCGGACCGTGTTGGCGAGCGAAGCGGACATCGTGGGGGTCCTGGCCGCGCACGGCGACCCCAGAGGCGCGGCCGCGGCCATGCTGGTGGCGGGATTTCCCGAGGTCGTCATCAAGCTCGGGGCGCGCGGCTGTTGGGTCGCGGACGGGGCGAGCGCGCGGGCGCTGCCCGCGCTAGCTGCCGAGGTGGTCGATCCGACCGGCGCCGGCGACGCTTTCGGCGGGGCCTTCGCTGGGGCTCGCGCCACCGGCGCCGACCTGATCGAGGCGGCGGGCGCCGGGTTGCGCGCCGGCTCGCTGGTCGTGGGCGTCAGTGGCGTCGCTGACGCGCTGCGTGCCGCGCGCATCGCCGCCGCTACATGAGACCGCGCGCCGTCATCCACGGCGAACGTTCGCCGAACAGCTCCATCAGTCGCAGGTCGGTGCCGGCAATTTCCAGCATCTTCGTAGGGTAAACGCGACCTCCGATCCTGGTCTCGGTTCGAGCTCCAGCTTGTCCTCAAGGGGCCGTATCGTCGCCGTATAGGTGCCGTACCCCCACCGACACGCCGATCAAGGGCTTTGGCGCCGGGCGCTGGAAACTGCCGGCGATAGGCTTGCGCGGGCGAAGTGCCACGAGCGTCTGGGCCTGGTGGACGGCTGCGGCGACGCCGTCGACGATGGGCACCGGCACCTCAGCCGCGATGGTGGCGGCTAGGCCTGCCAGCGGTGCACCAGCGAGGATGACGACGTCCGCCTCGTCCTCATCAATGGTTCGGCGGCAGAGGTCGACGATGGTCTCGCGCATCTCGTCCTGCACGCTGCCGATGTCGGCGAATGT
Organism: Geminicoccaceae bacterium; assembly: GCA_028279345.1. Classification (GTDB taxonomy): domain Bacteria; phylum Pseudomonadota; class Alphaproteobacteria; order Geminicoccales; family Geminicoccaceae; genus JAAAPF01. The sequence continues at coordinate 153,955 of JANQNY010000077.1, read as the reverse complement.
CCCCCCGGCGAACCGGACGGCCGCCAGCCGTGCTTCGAGGCCGTGATAGGCGACGCACTCGCGATACCAGGGGCCGAGCGTCGCCGAGAAAGTCACGATTGCGAAACGGCGGCCCAGCATGCAGCTCGTCAGCATGGCCGCCTCCGACAGGCCAACGACCGGCACCGATAAGATCTCACGCGCGCCGCCGAGGCCCGGATCGCCGAACGCGCCGACGATGACCGCATCGTAGTCGTCTTTGACGCTACCGAGCGCCTCCATCACCGCCATGGCACCGAGGACAGCCTCGGCGCGCGTCGCTATGTAGGGCGGACCTACCGTGGCCGTGACGGGAACGATGTCGGTGCCCGGATTCGCGGCAGCGCGGGCAGCAGTCGCCATTCGCTCGGTCACCGACGACGAGGTGTTGGGGTTCAACAACAAGAGCTTCACCAGCGGCACACCTCCCTCGTCTCCACCTCAGACGACTTGGGCGCGGGCGCGCGACCAAAGCGCTTCCGCGGCATGTTGGCCGTCGGCCATGATCGTCTCTAGATCGCCATGGACCGGCCGGCCATCCTGGACGACCACCTCCCCATCGACCACCACCATCGCGACGTCGCCGCCCTGCGCGGTGTGCAGCAGATTGCCGAGCGGCGAGAGGCACGGCACCAGATGTGGACGCCGGAAATCGAACAGGACGAAGTCCGCCCTCTTGCCGACGGTCAGCGTGCCGAGCTCATCCTCGAGCCCCATCGCCCGCGCGCCGTTTACCGTTGCCATGGCCAACGCCGCTCGCGGCTGCCACTCGTCGTCGATGCGCCCCACCTGCAGTCGACCGACGATGAGCGCCCAGCGCATCACCTCGATCAGGTCGGCGTGCATGTTGTCGGTGCCCAGCGCGATGTTCACGCCGGCATTCGCGAGTGCGCGGGTCGGCGCGATGATGCCGCCCGTCGCGTTGCCTTTCGGGATGTGGGCGAGGTTGGCACGGGCGCGGCCGACACGGGTGATGTCGGCCGCGCTCAAGTGCATGCCGTGCGCCGCGATGAGGTGATCGTTCAAGAGCCCCACCTCGTCGAGCAGCTCCGCCGGGGTGCACCCCTCGCGTTCTTGGACACGCTGGTTCTCGAGCCTGCTCTGCGAGAGGTGCGTGTTGACGCGGAGACCGCGCGTCGCGGCAGCGTCACGCACGTCCTCAAGGAGCCGGCGGGAGCAGGTATCGGGCGCATGCGGTGCGAGCTGGACGCCGATGCGCGCGTTGGCGGCGCCGTGAAAGCGCGAATGCAATGCCAGGGCGTCCGTCAACGTGCGTTCGCCGATGGCGGGATCGTGCTGCCAGACGCCCTCGTGGACGCGCGTGAAGTCCACGTCGTGAATGCGCCCGCAGCTCCAGACCCTCTGCCCGAGCTCCGCCATGGCCGGCGTGGTCGCATCGGCATGGACGTAGGTGTCGTTGATGAGCGTCGAGCCGAAGAGCAGCGCCTCGACCGCACCGAGCCGCGCGAGCGCCACCGCCTCCTCGCGCGTCACCTCGTGACCGTGTGGCACGCCCGGCGTGTAGGCAGGCGCAAAACCCATGTCCTCGGCTACGCCGCGAACCATCGTCAAGATGGCGTGGGTGTGGACGTTGATCAAACCCGGCGTGACGACCTGGCCGCGGGCGTCGATTGTCCGCGAGGCCCGTGGTCGTGGCCCGCCGGCCTCCAGTGCGGCTATGCGGCCGTCACGAACGACGATCGTGGCGTCGTCGATGCGGTCGGGCGATGCCTCGCCGGTGAGCACCGCGGCTGAGTGGACCACCAGTTGCGCTGCAGTCTCGTCCGCTTGGCTCATCGATCGCGTCTCAATAGCCAAGTGCCCGAGGCAGCGCCGTCACCAGCGATGGCCAGGCGATGCAGAGCCCCAGAACCGCGAACTGCCAGATGACGAAAGGCATGACATCACGGGTCAGCTGCAGCATCGGCACCTTAGTAATGCCGCTCATGACGAACAGCAGTACGCCCACCGGCGGCGTCATCATCCCGATCACCAAGTTGTACATAAAGAGAAAGCCGAACCAGAGCGGGTCGATGCCGTAGTCGAGCGCGATCGGCGCGAACAACGGCACCAGCATGATGTATGCCGCATTCGATTCGATCAGCATGCCGACGAAGATCAGCATGAGCATCACGAGCGCGACAAAGACCATCGGATCCGAGGTCAGCTCGGTGATCCACGTCGACAGGCGCAGCGGCACCAGATCGATGGTGAACACGAAGGTGAGCGTCGCGGCGAAGGCGATGAGGGCGCCGACCATCGAGGCCGTGAGCGCCGCGCGGAAGAGACAGCCCGGGAGGTGGGCCACCTTCAACTCGCCGGTGACGACAAAGCCCACAAACAGCGCGTAGACGACCGCTATGGCGGCACCCTCCGTGGCAGTGAACACGCCGCCGACAATCCCGCCGACAACAATGAACGGCATGACGATGATGACGATCGCCCGCCGGAAGTGATGGGCAACGCTGCGCCACTGCAGGGGCTCGCCGGTGAGCGCGAAGCCGCGGCGATAGGAGATGACGCTCGACAGCACGAGCATGCCAGCGAGGAGGATGAATCCGGGAACGATGCCGGCCATGAACATTCCGCCGACCGACACTGCGGAGCCGGCCATCAGCGCGTAGACGATCATGGCGTTGCTGGGCGGGATGACCGGTCCGAGATTGGCCGCCGCCGCGATCACCGCCGAGGAATAGCCGTCCGGATAGTGCTTGCGCAAAGCGGGGACCAGCGTGCTCCCGAGCGCGCTCGCGCTCGCGACGGCAGCACCACTGACTGCGGCGAGGATCATCCCGGAGACGACTGTTACGTGCGCGAGACCGCCGTGCACCCGGCCGACGAGACTGTTGGCGAAAGCGACGAGCCGCTCGAGGATGCCCGAGCGCACCATGATCTCGCCAGCGAGCATAAACAGCGGGATCGCCATCAGCGGGAAATTGTCGATCGCATACATCATCCGCTGGGGCATCACGACGAGGTCGAAGTCCGCGCTGTAGAGCGCTACGAGCGAGGCGAAGCCTAGCCCGAAGGCGAGCGGCATGCCGACGACGACGCAGACGGCGAACACGGCGAGCGCCAAGAGAGTCACACCGCCCGCTCCCAGCAATCCCTGCCGCCCCAGGCGATGGCGATCATGTGCACGGCCCCGTGCACGGCAAAGATGAGGACGGGAATGTAGAAGAGGCTCGAGGTGAGCTCCAGCGTCGGCATCTTCTCGGGCCAATTGTCGACGGTGGCGATCACCGCTGCCCAGAACACAACAAGCAGGAGACCGGTGCAGATCACGGCCACGAGGCGCGCGAGGTTGTCCTTGATCGCTGCAGGCAGAGCGTTGACGACGAGGTCGATGCCAACGTGAACGCCGTATCTAATCCCGTGGGGCATTGCCAGGAACATTGACCAAACGAAGAACAGGCGTGACAGCTCGTCGGCAAAACCGAGCGAATCATTCAGCACGTAGCGAAAGAACACCTGCAGCGTCACGATCAAAACCATGGCGCCCATCGAACTGACGAGCACAACGTAGGACAGATGGTCGATGGTCCTGAGCAGGCGCAGGTATAGTACGAACGGGCCGGCGGCAGGCGCCGCCGCACCGCGTTCTTCAATTGTCACGACTGGCGGTTCGTCAAGACGAGGTCGATCGCCTCGTCGCCGATACGCTCACGCACACCGTCCACAACGCCCTCGGTCGCGTCGCGCAGCTGGGCGCGCACCTCATCGGAGATCGGGTCGAATTGCATCCCCCGCTCGATAAGTTCCTCGCGGAACTGCTCCTCGAGCGCGGCAGCCTGTTCACGCTGCCAAAGCACTGCCGTCCGCATCGCCTCGCGCACGGCTTCTTGATGCTCGGGGGAAAGTGCGTCGAAGGCTTCCTTGTTGGCCACCGCGTTGATGAAGTCGAAGAAGTGCCCGCTATCCGATAGGTATCGCTGCACCTCGTCGAACCCACGCGTCGCAATGATGTTGTAGGGGTTCTCCTGGCCGTCGAGCACGCCCTGCTGCAAGGCACTGTAGACTTCGGAGATGTCCATCGGCGTCGGGTTGGCGCCGACCGCCCGCATCGATTCCAGATGAACCTCGTTCGGTTGCAGGCGGATGCGCAGGCCGTCGAAGTCATCGAGCGAGGTGATCGGCCGCTCGTTGTTGGTCACGTGGCGGAAGCCGAGTTCCATGTAGCCGAGGTTGACGAAGCCCTCATCCTCCATCTTCGCGTCGAGATAGTCGCCGACCTCGCCATCCATCAGCGCGAAGGCCTGCTCGCGGCTGTCGAACAGGAACGGCAGGCTCACCGCCTCATATTCCGGAATCGAGCGTGAGAAGTAGGCGATCGACGTGAACACGCCGAAGATCGCGCCCGAGCGCACCTGATCCACATTCTCCTGGGCGCCGCCGAGCTGCATCACCGGGAACAGGTCGACCTGGATCTCACCGTTGGTGATCTCTTCGACCTGCTCCTTGAACACCTCCATGGCGCCGGTCGCCGTGTGGTCTTCGGGAAAGTTGCCGGCGACGCGCAGCCGCTCCTGCGCCTGCGCGGCGACGGTAGAGAGCAACAGGACCCCGCCTAAGGCGGCGAGCAAAGCGCGTGCGTGCATGGTTGGAACTCCCACCGGTCTTTCGTTGCGTCCCTACGGCGGCCCGAGTGCGAAATGCCGGCAGCACCGCGCACCGGTCCCCCGTCGTTGGGCGGTTGTCGCACCGGGAACTCGGCGTGCTCTTCGAGCCCCGTCTGAATCGAAGCCAACACAGCGGCGATGGCGACGTCAATCGGATTTTGCATTTTGAATGCACTTTGACTGCAACACTTTGAAATACAATCGTTTGACATAGAGGTTGATGAGCGCGACTGTCGGTGTGCGGGTGCCGCCCGGCTGCGGACGCGCCGCCAACGCCATGTCCCCGTGAGGCAGTCGCTGCGCCGATGTCGACCGCGAAGACCAGGCCGCTCGCCCGTGAGCCGCACCTCATCCGCCGCAACTCGCTACACGACACGGTGGCCGATCGATTGCGCGACATGATCGTCGACGGGACGCTCCCGGCCAGAGAGCGCATTCACGAGCAGAGCTTATGCGAGGCCTTCGGGATCTCGCGCACGCCTTTGCGCGAGGCGCTCAAGGTCCTGGCCAACGAGGGGCTCGTCGAGCTACGCGCCAACCGCGGCAGTCGCGTGGCTGCACTCTCCACCGAGGAGATGGCCGACTTGTTCGAAGCGCTGTGGGGGGTGGAACGCCATGCGGCCGAGCTCGCCGCCGCGCGCGCGACGACCGAACAGCTCAAAGCGCTCCGCGCACTGCAAGGCCGGATGGAGCGCGAATGGCAGCGCAAACGACGGACCGCCTACGCGAAGCTCAACAACGAGATCCACCGCACGATCGTGGAGTTCGCTCAGAACGCGACGCTCTGCGGGGTTCACACCTCGATCATGACCAAGCTGCGGCGCGCGAGGTACATGGCGCTCATGTCGGACGACCGCTGGGACGAAGCCGTGGACGAGCACCGCGCCATCCTGCGGGCGCTGGAGGCTCGCGACACGCCCGAGGCCGGCCGGCTGATGGCCGAGCACGTAAGGCGTACGGGTGAGGTCGTCTGTGGTCAGTTGGACGCGTAGGAACGCCGAGGGCGTCTTTGGTTCCGCCGTACCACAGTCGACGTGTGCGCAAACCGCCGTGAGTTTTGTGCCGTCGCGTCGCAGATCAAGATATCGCTCGCCGACCCCGCCATCGAGCTGCGAACTTGGTCCAAGAATGTGCTGGAGCGCACGTGCCTGTTGATCGCTGCCAGACGCGGCAAGACCGGTGACGGAGAATTCGCGAAGGCAAAACGCCATGAGGCTTCGCAGCGAGAGCACGGCCATCCCCGGCCAGCATGCAGCTGAAGCTCACTGAAACGTGCCCGCCGAGCCGGCACGCCCGCGATGGAACTCCTTGCTGCCTTGAGCCCAAAACAGCTGGCGACGTCTCCTTCGGATCAACTTGAAGCGTAAGTTAGACGAGATCTCGATAACGGTGGTCTTCGCCTCAACTTGACCCAAAGCGGTCCAAACACTTACGTGCGCGTAAGCTCCAAAACGCCATATGCGGACATCGTGGCGCCCAAGCCGACTTTCGCTTGGCCCGCTATCAAGCATGGCGGGGGCTGAGTGGGACGTATCGGAATGCGTTAGGTGCGCTGGATGTCGCCCAGGCGCTGCGTGTGCATGGTCGACGATCGCAACTCACGCCGCGTCGCCCTTGCGGTCCGGTGGTCGACACAGTTGTGTCCTCGACGTCCAACTACCGGATGCCAGCAACTTCGATCGCAGCCGCTGCCACCTGTCCCCCGACGCAACCATTCATCACTGGGACTGCAAGTGGCCCTCACCCACTGTTGCCGCTCGATCACCAGCAGTCGCGTGAATTAGCACCACATCGGCGCGGGTCTGGCAGCTAGCCTCTCGTGGGCAAGATGCGGAGCAGCGGCAGGCATCCGCCCCTGGGAAAGGCCTGCTGCTCATTCGAGACCACCACAAACCGGGAGCGACCTTAATGATGACGCGTCTCGCTATCGCTACGCTGGCGTTCCTTGCGCTGGCTCCAGTTGGAGCAGCCGACGCACAGACCTACGAGCTGCGTATCGGTACCGGCAACGCGCGGCCGCATCCTGCGATCGCTGCGGCGGACTTCATGAAGGAACAGATCGAGGCGCGTACCGACGGCGACGTGTCGGTCACCGTCTACACGATCGGCCAACTCGGTACGCAGCTGGACATGATCGAGAACACCTCGTTGGGTGCCATCGACATGGTCGTCCAGATCACGACCAACGCGGTCTCCATCGTCCCGGACTTTCAGATCTTTAACTTCTTCTACCTGTTCGATGACATCGATGCGTTCAACGCGGTCATCGAGCCCGACGGCGCTCTATTTGAACATTTCGAGCAACAGGTCGCCGACAAGCTCAACTCGCGCCTCTACACGTTCGCATCCGGTGGCAACCGCATTCTCTCGAACGAGGTGCGCCCAGTGGAGACGCCGGCTGATCTCGACGGCATGAAGATGCGCGCATCGGCCCCTCTGACCCAGAAGCAATGGGCCGAGTTCGGCATGACGTCCTTCCCTGTCAGCTTCGGCGAGCAGTACACGGCGCTGCAAACCGGTCTCATCGAGGCCACCGAGAACTCGGTGAGCGCGACCTACGGCAGGAAAATTCCGGAAGTTGCTCCCTACGTTGCCCTGACCAACCATGAGATCATGACGCTGTTCGTCATGGGGAGCGACGTCGCGCTCGGCAACCTGCCGGAGGATTACCAGGACATCATTGCAGAGGTCGCCCGCGAGGCGGGGCCGGTCGGCACCGCGTCCGCTGCGGAACTCGACCAATCGGTACTGCAGCGTCTCCGAGAGTTTCCGGGGGCAACCATCACCGAACCGGATACCTCCGCCTTCGCCGAGCGCCTCTTGCCGCTGCACGACCAACTTGCGGAGGAGCTCGGTCTCACGGGTCTCCTCACCGATGCGCGCGAGGCGATGGGTGGCAGCTGAGGCCACCCAGCGGCACCCATGACGGACTCGATGGCCGGAACGGCCCGCGCCTGGGTCGTTCGGTCATGCGACGCGCTGGAGCACGTCCTGCGTTTCGCCGGAGGCGCAATCTTTCTAGCCTTCATGGCCACGGTCGTGTTCCAGGTGGTGTTTCGCAACTTCTTTCGTGCCAACGCGTTCATCTGGACGACCGAGCTGGCTACGTTCCTGTTCGTCTGGAGTGTCTTCCTCGGCAGCGCTGTCGCCGTCCGTCATCACCGGCACTATGCGCTGGAGGTCTTTCCCCGCCGCTGGACGCGGGCCCAAGGATTGATGCGTTGGACGTCGCTCGCGGGCGTCGCTATCGGCGCTGCGGTCTTCTTCGAGGCCGGCATCGCCTTTCTCGACGTCGCAGGTCGCCGAGTAGCCATCCAGCTTGGGCTCTCACAAGTGTGGTTCTACCTGGCAATCCCGGTCAGCGCGGCGGCGATGCTCGTCTTCGTGGCTGAACGCCTGCTGCTCGCGGCCCTGCCTGCCGACGACGCCAGCGCGCACAGCCCTGCCGATGCCTCAAAGCCGCCGCCGACGGGCGCGGCGGGCTGAGCCGCGCCATGCTGCTGCTCGCGCTGCTCCTCACCCTCTTCGCTTTGCTCATCATGGGTGTGCCGATCGCCTTCGCCCTGATGCTCTCAGCGCTGCCGATCCTCCTCTTTCTCGGTATCCCCTTCCAGGTCGTCGTGACCCAGACCTACTCGGCCGTCGACAGTTTCACCCTGCTCGCCATTCCGTTCTTCATGTTCCTCGGCCGCCTGCTCAACGCGGCCGAACTGACCGATCGGATCGTGCGGTTCGCAGATGCTATGGTTGGACATATTCGAGGCGGTCTGGGCCACATCAACGTCACCGTCAGCATGATGTTTGCGAGCCTTTCCGGCTCCTCGCATGCTGACACCGCGTCTGTCGGCTCGGTGATGATCCCGGCCATGATCAAGGCTGGATACCCGCGCCCCTACACCGCCGCGATCACCGCCGCGTCGTCGATCATCGGTGGGATCATCCCGCCCTCCATCCTGATGATCATCTACGGCTCCTTCGCCCAGATCTCGATCGGCGCCTTGTTCCTGGCGGGCATCATCCCCGGCATCATCGTCGGTCTGTCGCAGATGGCGCTGAACTACGTCGTCGCCGTGCGCAATGACTATCCCGCCAATCGGCGGGCCAGCTTGGGCGAGCTGTGGCGCGCCGCGCTCGCGACAGCGCCAGCTCTCGCCATTCCGGTCATGATCTTGGGCGGCATCTCCTCGGGCATCTTCTCGCCGACCGAAGCCGCCTCGATCACCGTCGTCTACACCACGCTGCTGATCGCCTTCTGGACGAGGAGCATGACCGTGCGGGCATACCTACGCGAGGTGGGCCAGGCGGTCATCGAGTATGCGCTGCCGCTGTTCGCGATCGCCTGTGCCGGAATCTTCGGCTGGCTCATCGCCTATCTCAAGGGCCCACAGATCATCGAGAGCTTCGTCACGGACATAACGACGAACTATTACGCGGTCGCCGCCATGCTGGTGGGCTTCTTGATCCTCATCGGCACCTTCATGAGCGGCATCGCGGCGATGATCATCTTCTTGCCAGTGATCCAGGCTGTCGGCGCGGCTGCGGGCATCGATCCGATCGTGCTTGCCCTCACAACCATCATCTCAATCTCGACGGGCCTCCTGACGCCGCCATACGGCATCAGCATTTTCATCGCTGCGCAGATCGCAGAGGTGCCGGCAGAGCGCGTGTTCCTAGCAGTTCTGCCGCTAACGTTGACCCTCATCGGCGTCGTCGTTCTCGGAATCGTCTTCCCGCAGATTTACTTGTTCCTCCCCAACCTCCTGCTGCCCTGAGGACTTCATGCAGGCTGCGCAATCTCCCCGGCTTGTCCTATCGAACATCACCTATCTCGCGAGCATCGAGGGCGGCCCGACTGCAGCTGCACGCGGTGACGTGGTGATTGAAAGGGGCATCGTCACCACTGTTCGCGACCCGTACACATGTGCCGTTGAGACCAGCGAGGTCAGGATCGACGGCGGCGACATGATCGCGCTGCCGGGTCTCGTCAACGCGGCCGCCGACACGAGTGCCGCCAGCCGCCGGGGCATCCTCCTGTCGCTTAACCCGAGCGCTGCGCTTAGTGGCTTGAGTGATATGCACCGCGCGGCGACGGCACGTGACGAGGAAGCCCGTACGGCGCGCGCGGCAGCGGAGCTTCTCGCCGGCGGCACCACCTGCGTTGTCGATGTCGTGCGTGCAGGCCCGGAACGGTTGGACCGGACGGACGCGCGCCTCGCTGCCTACGCTAGGGCCGGGATCCGCGCCGAAGTTGCGGTGGAGGTCGACAGCCAACTGCTCGCCGACCCGACCGCCGTCGACCGACTTCGTGCGTCATTTCGCACGGTTCCCGGGCACGCCCCGGTGCGCCCGGCGCTCGCGCTGGCGGTCCGCGGGGCCGCCGATATTGACGTCGCGAGAGCCGCCGTCGACGAGCTCGGGGTCCACGGCGCGCAGTTACACTTGTTCGCCGCCGAAACGCGTACGCCGGTCCCGCTCGACGAACGCGCCACGGCGCTTATCCATCTTGCCGAGCGCCTCAGGCCGTCGGCAGGTGGCGTCGCCGCAAGCGGCCTGCCCGTGAGCACTCCGGCGACCGCGGCGCGTTTGGCGGAAGCCGGTCTGGCCGTCGTGCTCAACCCCGAGACCGACATGCTGCTCGGCCGCTCACCACCCGACGGCCGCATGCTGGCTGCGGCCGGTGTCGACGTGCGGCTCGGCACGGGCGTCGTGTCGAACGGCTCGCTTGCCATGCTGCCCGTGCTCCGGCTCGCAACGATGGCGGCCCGCCCGGCGATCCAGGATGTTAGCGCGTGGCTCACCAACGCCGATGCATTCCGCTTTGCGACCAAGACGACCAGGGGCGTAGAGCGCGCCATCACACCGGGCGCACCGGCCGATCTCGTGCTGTACGACCGGACGACGAGCGTCTGGACGCCACTCAACAATGTCGTCGATCAGTTCGTGTCAGCCGAGACCGGGCGGAACGCCTTGGTGACGATCGTTGCTGGTCGTGTGGTGTACGACAAGCGGCCACGGGCCGAGGCGGCGTAGGGGCGAGAGGACGATGACCGAGCAAAGCGCCTTACTGATCCGCGGCGTCAGCATGATCCGGGGGCACGATACGGCGCCCGAGACGGGCGACATTCTGGTTTGTGGCTCCCGTATCGCCGCAGTTGGCGGCACGCTCGAAGCACCTGACCACGCGGACGTCATCGACGGTGAGGGGCGCCTCGCCCTCCCCGGCCTCGTGAACGCTCACACCCACTCGCCGCTGTCGGTGGTCCAGGGCGCCTACGATACGCTCAATCACCGCTCCTGCATGTGGCTGTTCCAGGCCTACACGAAGAACCGCACGCCCCGGGAGGTGTACCTCTCCGCGCTGAAGAACGCCGCTGAGATGCTCAGTTCAGGGACGACGGCCGTCATCGACCACTTCCCCGAGCAGAACTTCTCGATCGACGATGTCGAGGCCGTGGTGACGGCCTATCGCGACGCCGGCATACGCGCCGTGGTGGCGCTGCGGATCTTCGATGGCGAGTACACTGACATCTTCCCCGTGAGCGGCGGTCTCGACGACCGATTGCTGGAGGACTTGCACCGCCAGAACCCGTTGCGCCCGCGTCCACTAGAAGAGACGAGAGCGATCTGTGAGGAGGCGATTGCGCGTTTCGACGGCCTCGATGATGGGATGATCCGTATCTTCCCGGCGCCATCGAACCCGATGCGGTGCTCCGATGATCTCCTCTCGATGTGTCTGGACCTATCCCAGTCCTACGGCGTGGGCATTCACTGCCATCTGCTCGAGACGTTCGTGCAGACGAAGATCGCCCAGCAGCGCTACGGGCGCACGATGGTCCAGCACCTCGACGCGCTAGGCCTGCTTTCCGAGCGCTTCTCGTCCGCTCATACGATCTGGCTCGACGAGGAAGACATCGCACTGCTCGCCGACCGTGGTGCCGTGCCCGTGCACAACCCGGAGAGCAACAGCCGCGGTGGAAGTGGCATCATGCCCACGCCGGCGATGCTTGCCCACGGCGTCGACGTCGCTATCGGCTCGGACGGGTCCTGCAGCGGTGGTGCGCAGTTCCTGCAGCGGGCGATGCTGCTCGCAACGCTGCTCCACAGGACGCCCGAGTACCCGCCCGAGTGCTGGGTCGGCCCGGCCGACACGCTGCGCATGGCGACGTTGGGTGGTGCAAAGGCCATGCTCGCAGCTGGCGAGGTCGGTCACATCGAACCCGGCTATCGCGCCGACCTCTGTCTCTATGACGTGGCCGGACAGCATTGGGAGGGTGCCGAGGATGCCGTTGCCTCCTTCGTCGAGAACGAGACCGGCCAGTCTCTGACGTGTTCGATTGTCAACGGCCGCGTTGTCGTGCGCGATGGCCGCATTGCCACGTTCGATTGGGACGCTACTCGGCAGGAGCTGCTCGCACGCCTGCCGGAGATGAAGGCGCGCAATGCCGCCTTGTTCGACCTCACCGGCCGTTTGGCCGACGCTGTGCTGGCCGGTGGACAAGGGCCCAGGAGCGTTTGAACCAAGGGAACTGCCGGTCGCGGGACCCGTCCTGGCTCAGTTGGCTGGCCCCGTGTCGGCCAATTCGTTGAGACGCCGCGACAGCTGCTCGGCAAACTTGGCGGTCGCGACGGACACGGTGCGCCCTAGGAGCTGCGCGAGCACGAGTGCCACCGGCTTGACATCCCGGCTGTCGATCTGGCGAACCGCGAGTGTCTCGTCGAGGGCAAGGGGCTCCGTGCCGACCTGGAATTGGAAGGTGACAGCGGGCGCCCCACGCACGAACGCTATCAGCAGATCGAATGAGTTCGCCTCGAACACCGGCGTGAGCTCCATGCGCATGCGTGCCGCCGCCTCGTCCAGGATCTCCCTCCCCGTAAATCCCCGACCAGGCAGCGCAAGCGGATACGCCACAAGGTCCCGCAAGCGCAGGACGGATCGCGCCGCCAGTGGGTGGTCCGCGGCCATCACGGCCATGAGCGGCTGGTCGACCACCACGAGCGGGCGCAAGGACGGCGCCGGATGTTGATTGAGGGTCAAAAGAAGGTCGGTCTCGTAGGCTTCCAGCGCCCTGAGTGCGGCAGCGTGGTCCATAACGGAGACATGAAAACGCACTGCCGGGTAGGCGTCGCGATATCTGCCGATTTCCGCCATCACCAAGCCTTCCGCCGGGGCCTGGCTGCACGCGATCGACACTTTACCGCGGCGCATGCCTTCGAGGTCGGCGATGTCGTTGCGTACCTGCTCGAACTCGGCCAGCTGCCGGCGCACGTGGCGGATGAGCAGTTCGCCCGCCGCGTTGAGCCGAACCCCGCGCGGCAGCCGCTCGAAGAGCGGCGTCCGCATGTCGTCCTCGATGTCCTTGAGGCGACGGTTGAGCGCAGATGGAGCAATGCCTAGCGTTTCGGCCGCCTTGCGGATCGACGACGCACGCGCGATCTCGTCGACGAAGCGCAGCTGGCGAAGATGCTTCAAGGTCCACGCCCTCCTAGCCCAAGGTCCCGACTATCAACATCCGCTGAACGAATGCGCGGAACGCGCCCGCAAACGGACACCACTATGAGCCGGAAACGGGCATGGACGGCAACGGTGTGAGTTTCTACCGTGACGTGGCGTCAGACAAACCGGCAGACGGAACGCTCCTATGGACCTCGCGCTCGCGGGCAAGGTCGCCTTCATTACCGGCGCCGCCAAGGGCATGGGCGCCGCGATCACCCGTGCCTTCGCGGCGGAGGAGTGCGCGCTTGTCCTCGCGGCCCGCGATACCGCTGCGCTCGACGAAGTGGCGCACGAGATCCAGGCAGGCGGCACTGAGGTGTTGGTGGTCGCTTGCGATCTGCGGCAGGCGGACATGGTCGTGCGCGCGGTCGAGGCTGCCGAGCGCCGGTTCGATGGTCTCGACGTACTGGTCAACATTGCGGGCGGGTCGGGGCCGATCGGCAAGACCGGCGCGGAGACGACGCCCGAGGAATTCGACGAGATCGTCTCGCTCAACATGGGTGGTGTGTTCAATGCTATCCGCGCCGTCGCTCCAGGAATGAGCCGCCGCGGCGCAGGCAGCATCGTCAATGTCGGCGGCACGTTCGGCATGCGTGGGCGTGCCGGGCGACTGGCCTATTCGGCGTCGAAGTGGGGCCTTCGCGGGATCACCAAGAGCTTCGCGCTCGAACTCGGCCCCCACGGCATCAACGTGAACAACGTGGCCCCGGGCATGGTCGACGGGCCACGCTTCCGCACGAAGGTCATCCCCGAGATGGCGCGACGCCTCAACATCACGGAGGACGACGCCGTCGCGCGGCACGCGGCCGACTATGCGCTCGGGCGGATTAGCACAGGCGAGGACGTGGCGGCTGCGTGCGTCTTCCTGGCAAGTCCGCGAGCGCGGCAGATCACCGGTGTCGATCTCCCCGTGGACGGAGGCTGGGCGGCGCTGTGACCGCGACGACAGCGAGCGGAAGTCGGCTGGCCGACAAGCGCGGAGAGAGAAGACGTTGACCAAACGCGTCGTAGACACGGTTGTACTTGGCGGCACGGTGGTTGGCGAGGGGAGCACCACCCAGGCGGCGGTCGCGATCGACGGCGGCCGCATCGCCGCCGTCGGCGCTCCTGATGTCATGCCGGAGGCCCGCGAGACGATTGACGCAACCGGGCTTCACATCCTCCCTGGCGTGATCGACGTCCATGTTCACTTCCGCGAGCCGGGCCTTACGCACAAGGAGGACTGGGAAACCGGCTCACGGGCAGCGGCAGCCGGTGGCGTCACCACCGTCTTCGAAATGCCCAATACGGACCCGCCCGTCGACACGGTTGAGCATTTCGAGCTGAAGCGGTCGCTCGCGCAAACCAAGTCGCTGGTCGACTTCGGGATCTACGGGCTGCTCGGCGAGCACAATCTGAGCAGTTTGGAGCCGCTCGCGGCGGCCGGCGTGTGCGGCTACAAGCTCTTCTTGGGCAACACGACCGGGGATTTGCCCTGCCCGAACGATGGTGCGGTGCTCGAGGGGTTCGAGACGATTGCCGCCCTCGGCTTGCGCTGTTCGATCCACGCGGAGAATTCGCCGATCCTGTTCTGGCGACAGAACCGGATGCTGGCGGCGGGGCGCCACGATCCGCTCGCTCACCTCGCCGCGCGCACCGACGTTGTCGCCATCGAGGCGCTGTGCCGTTCCGCGGTGCTTGCCGAGTGGACGGGCGCCCGCATCCACATCGTGCACGAGAGCTGCGCAGGAAGCCTGCCCTACATCCGCTTTTTTAAGGAACGCGGCGTCGACATGACGGTCGAGACGCTGCCGCAATACCTCTATCTGTCGGCAGAGATGACGACTGGGCCAGATGGCCAGATGCTGCGGATGAACCCGCCGGTGCGGCAGGCGAGCCACCAAGAACCCTTGTGGCGGGCTCTTATCGACGGCACGGTCGACATGGTCTCGACCGACCACGCACCGCACGCCGTCGAGGAGAAGCAGGGCGAGCGGATCTGGGACGTTGCCTGTGGGATGGTCGGGGTCGAGACATCGCTCTCCTTGATGCTCACCGCAGTGGCCAACGAACGCCTCGATCTGCCCGCTCTGGTGCGGATCATGAGTGCTGCGCCCGCCCGCGCCTTTGGGCTCTACGGCACCAAGGGCGTTATCCAAACAGGCGCCGACGCAGATCTCGTGTTCGTCGACGTGGCCCGCCAGAACACACTGTCGGCTGACCACCTGCACTCGCGCGGCAAGTCCTTCCCTTACGCGGGCATGGAGGTGACCGGTGTACCGGTGCGGACACTTGTCCGCGGTCGGACGGTGGCCCTAGATGGGAACGCCGTCGGCGACCCCGGGTGGGGCCGGATCGTGCGCCCACACATGCCGCCAGCCGCACCGCGCAACGTCGCTACGACAACCCGCGCGATCCTGCAGCCGGACGCTGTGCCCTGGTAGGCTAGGCTGAGGCCGGAACTGGAGTTCGCATGCGAACCCTAGAGCTTGCGGACGCCCTGGCCGGGCCGGATTTCGAGCCCATCGGTCCTTGCGAGGTCGAGATGCAGGGCGGGCGCATTGCGAAGATCCGTGCGCATCCGGGACCCATCACCGGGCGCCGCCTGCTCGCCATGCCGGCGCCGATCAATGCCCACGATCACGCGCGGCCGCTTTCCGCCGTCACGTTCGGTGGGGCCGGCAAGCCGCTCGAAACTTGGCTTCTGTCGCTCGCCGTCATGCCTCCGGTCGATCCTTACCTGGCCGCGGCCGCAGCGCTCGGCCGTGCCGCGCGTGGCGGGGCCGCGGGCGAACTCGTCCACCTCGTGAGGCCCATGGGCCTGACGAGTCTGCCGGATGAGGCCAAGCACGTCGCGCGCGCCGCGGACGACGTCGGCATCCATCTTGGCCTCGCGATTGGCCTGAAGGACCAGAACCCGCTGGTCTACGGTGACCATGCGCCCACCATCGCCGCGATCGACGATCCGAAGGCACGCGAACTGGCGGCCCGGATGTTCGACACGCCGATGCCTGGGCCTAGATCGCAGGTCGCTGCCGTGGACGCAGTCGCGGCGGCGCTTCGTGACACGCGTGTCGACGTTCAATACGGCCCTGCCGGACCCCAGTGGTGCTCCCGGCCGCTACTGGAGGCGATCGCTGAGGCCTCCGAACGCTCTGGCCGCCGCGTGCACATGCATCTCTTGGAAACCCGCCTCCAGCGGACATGGGCAGACCAAGCCTTTCCCGAAGGAATAGTCCGCTACTTGGCCGACATCGGCCTCCTCTCGGAGCGCCTCACACTGGCGCATTGCGTTTGGGTCCGGCCGGACGAACTTGAGATGATCGCAGCTGCGGGCGCCACGATCGTCGCCAACGCATCATCCAACCTCGTCCTCAGATCCGGCGTCGCACCCGTCGGCGAGATGCTCCGCCAAGGGGTGCGGATTGCGATCGGCGTCGATGGCGCGGCCGTCGACGACGACGATGACGCGCTACGCGAGACCCGCCTCGCCCACCACCTGCACGCCGGCGTCTCGTTCGAGCGAGCGTTGACGGCTCAACAGTGCCTTCTTGCCGCTGCGGTCAACGGGCGCCGCACGATTGGAGCAATCGAGGGTGGCGTACTTGCCGAAGGGATGCCGGCTGATCTCCTCGTGCTTGATCTCGACGCGCTCGATCGCGACCGGGTCATGCCGGTCTGCGCTCGGGCCCTGGTGCTCGCGCGTGCGCGTAAGGAGATGATCGTCGAGCTGCTGGTCAGCGGGCGAACCGTGGTCAAGGAGGGTGCAACGACGGGCGTCGACCTCCCCGCAATCGAGGACGAGCTGCGAACCGCCTACCGGGCGGCACGACCGGAGTTCAGCCCCTTCGCTGCAGCATGGCCCAAGATCGAACCGGCAGTCGCGGCGTTCTACCAAGATGTCTGCGGCTGCAGCTGACGACTGTGCGCAGGCGCCGAGGTCCGCTTCGTTCCGTACTGATGCGGCTAGCCGGCACGCTTCGTGCTCATCGCTGTGAGATGGCAACGAACGTGGTCGAGACATGAGCCTCTGTGTCCACAACGCGCACCTCGTAACGCCGGACGGCACCGCACGTGGCGGCGTTCTCATCGACGATGACGGGCGAATCGCAGCTCTGCTCGACGGCGCGGATCGTGCCGCGGCGGATACGGTGGTGAACGCCAAGGAGCGACTGCTCTTCGCCGGGTTTGTCGACGCGCATGTGCACCTGCGCGATCCCGGCTTCACCTATCGCGAGGACTTCGTGAGCGGCACCCGGGCTGCGGCTATCGGCGGTGTGACCACCGTGATGTGCATGCCCAACACGAACCCGCCGATCGACAGCGCCGAGCGGGTCCGCGCGACGGCGGCGGTGGGGGCGGGCCGCGCCTATGTCGACTACACCCTCCAAGCGACCATCCCGACCAAGCTCGAGCCCGACATGGCGGCCATTTGGAGCACAGGGATTACGTCGTTCGAGACGAGCCTAGCCGACGGTCAGGAAGGTGCCGGCACAGACCGTCTCGACGATCCCGCCAAACTTCTCGAGGTGCTGCGCGTGGCAGCAGACCTCGATGCGTGCGTAGGCGTTCTCGCCGGCAGCCAACCCGTCACCGATCGGCTGACGGGCCTGCTCAGTGCACAAGGCCTCAAAGACAGCCGCGCCATTGCGCAGGCGCGCCCACCGATCACTGAGGCACTCGGCATCGCGACGCTGATCGAGGCGGCGCGAGAGACGGGCGTTCGTCTCGTCTTCCGCCAAGTGACAACCACGCGCGGCCTGGAGTTGTTGCGTCGGGCGCGCGCCGAACTCGGGCCCGAGCGCATAGGCGTGGAGATATGTCCGCACAACCTGCACCTTTCCCTGGACGCCGTCGATCGGGTCGGCGCCTGGGCGCAGATCATCCCGCCGTTGCGTGCCGCCGACGACATCGCTGCCGCGAGGCGCGCGCTCGCTGACGAGACTGCCGATTTCGTGGGCTCCGATCACGCCCCACACGCCCCGCATGAGAAGGAAGGCGTCGACGCCTGGGATGCGCGCAATGGGACACCTGGGCTGGACACCGTCGCCGCGGCCGTGGTCGACCTCGCGCTCTCGGGCGTCATCCAACTTTCGCGGGTCGCCGAAGCTCTATGCGCGGCACCGGCGCGCATCTTCGGCATTGCCGACCGCAAGGGCGGGCTGCGCGCCGGCCTCGACGGTGATCTCGTCCTGATCGATCCGGAGGCTTCTCGCGTGGTCGCGACGGAGCACATCCATTCGCGCCCCGGTCGCTCGGCCTTCGAAGGCGTCCGTCTTAAGGGCTGGCCCGTGTTCACGGCCCTGCGCGGCAACGTCGTCGCCGAAGCAGGCGAGACCGTCGGTCAGGCGCAGGGCCGCTTCGTCACCCGCGGTGATCAACCGTCCCGATGATCGAACTGCTGTCCCAAGCCCATGGCCTCCGCGCGCGTGATTAAGGCGCGCGCGACAAACAGGTCCTGCGCGGCGATACCGAGGGATTTGAAGACCGTGATTGCCGCGTCGTCCGGGCGTCCGGGCACGCGCCCGTCGAGTACGTCGCCGAGTTCACCCAGCACGCGCTCGACCTGGAGAACGCCTGAGGCCAGTGGCACGCGGATGTCGCCGGCGCGGGCGTGGCAGGCTTCGCGCTCATCCATCACGAACCACGCGCGCGTTGCGACCGTGTCATCCATCTCCCGCTGTGTCGGCCGGTTGGCGCCGGCCAGGTTGATGTGGCAACCGGCGGGCGCGAGCCTGCCGTCGAACACCGGGCCTTCCGCATTGGTCACCGTCGTAATGATGTCTACCGCTGGCAGCACATCGTCAGCGGATGAGGTCGTGTCGATCTCGATGCTCGCAAGGTCCGGATGCTGCCGCAACCGATCCGCCAACGCTGCCGCGCGCTCAGGGCGTCGACCGAACAGGTGAACGCGTCGAAGCCGCCGCACGCGGGCTACGTAGCGAACTGCCTCGAAGGCGATCTTGCCCACGCCGAACTGTGCCAGCACGCCCGCATCGGCGCGGGCGAGTGCATCGGTCGCCACCGCGATGCCCGCAGCGGTCCGGTGGTTGTTGAAGTTGTCGGCTGCCATCAGCGCCAGGGGCTCAAGGGTAGCTGCGTCCCAGACTAGCATCATGCCGGCGGTGAACTTGCGCACGGGATCGTCGGCGGCGTCGACATGTCCTACGAGCTTGACCCCCAGGATCGCGTTGCTCGCCAGGCCGGGCATGATGAGCGCGAGCCCCTTCGGATCAGTGCGGTGGATCTCCGATCGCAGCGGCACGGTCACCTCGCCGCGCGCCATCGCCTGGAAGGCTTCCCGGGTCGCCGCGATGACGGCCGCGGGGTCGGCACAGGCTTCGACGGCGGCTTCTGACAGCAAGCGCATGGTGCTTCGAAAACTCCTCGACCGAGTGCAGCGCGCACATATCGTGCCAAGCTGGCGTTACGCCCTAACCGAAACGCCGCCGACGCCCAGCCGGCGCAGGGCGTCCAGCACGAGGTCCCCAGCTTCACGGAGATGGGTTTCGAGACAATCCAGGGCCGCGTCGCGGTCACGATCGACGACGAGTTCGACGAGCTGCCGATGCGTCGCCCGCTGCGGCCGTTGCTCGTCGCTGGCGAGCCCAGCTACGCGACGATAGCGGTCCGCTTGGTCGTAGAGCTGATCGAGGAAATGGAGCGTCCATGGGGATCCGGCCGCTGCGAGCAGCGCGAAGTGGAAGACGCGATGACGCCGCTCCCACTCCGCCGACGGAAAGCCTCGGTCGCTGTCGCGCACGTCGTCGATCCGCGCCAAGCGATGATGCGCGGCTAGTGCGGCGCCCTCCCACTGGTCGTCGCCGTGACGCATGGCGAGTTCGAGTGCATGTGTCTCGAGCTGCACGCGCAGGGCATAGATGTCGACGGCTTCGTCGACGGAGACCGAGGCGACCCAGAAGCCGCGCTGGCTCTCGAGTCGGACCAGCCCCTCCGCCGCCAACCATGACAATGCCTCGCGCAGCGGGCTCGTGCCCACGCCGTAGTGTCTCCGCAGGTCGTCGAGAACCAGCTTCCCTGCCGGCTCGAGGCGCCCGCCGATGATGTCGGCGCGGAGCTGCGCTGCCACCGTGCGTGCGGCCGTCTCACCGGTTTCCCGACCGCGCGCGCTCTCGGAAGTGGCGATGTCCGGCATATGCTCCATGCTCCTCGTCTGCCGGTTGGCACCAGGCGAACTAGTAGGTGGCCGTCGATCCGGGTGCGTCTTAGCGTCAGACGGACCGAGCGACCATGCGCTGCCGGCCATCTGCGCACATTGCCCAATTTGTCAGCTTTTCCCGAAGATTCACAAAAACAGCCACATTTTTTCGGCCCAGCCAAAAACACGTTTGGTGATCGAAGAATGCTCATCAAGGTCGTGGCACGCGGCTTGCTCCTCCGGGGACAACCAACCGGAGGAAACCCGCATGCGCCACACTCTTGCTAGCGCACGGTCGATCGCGGTCGCCGCCATCGCCGTCCCATTCGCGTTCGGTCTGTCCACGCCCGCATCGGCGACGGAGTACCCAACCGGGCCTGTGACCCTGACGGTCGGCTTCGGTCCGGGCGGGCCGTCCGACACGAGTGCGCGGTTTCTGCAGCGCTACTTCGAAGAAGTCACGGGTGAGGAGCTCGTGATCCGCAATCTGCCGGGCGGTGGCGGTGCGCGCTCGTGGTCGCAAATGAACCAGGACGAGCCCGACGGTCACCACTTGACCCTGGTTAGCCTTCCGCACGTCGTGTTGCAGCCGGTCGCCGCCAGCGGGGTCGGCTACACGTTCGACGATATCAACTCGGTGCTCATCTACACGTCCGTGCCGCAGGTGCTCGCCGTACCAGCCGGCAGCAACATCACCACCGTCGAGGAGTACATCGCCGCGGCCAAGGAGGCGCCCGGTGCCGTAACGGTTGGCGGAACCGGCATCGGCGGGTCGAACCACTCCGCTTGGTATCTCTTCAACGACGCCGCAGACATCACGACGACGTACATTCCGTTCGTCGACACAGCCACCAACAACGCCGCGCTACAGGGCAATCACGTCGCCTCGTCTTGGACCTGGGTGACGCAGTTTGCCAAAGGCGGTGAAGGCATGCGGATGCTGGCCGTTGCCGCAGATGATCGGCTCGACCTGTTCCCCGACGTGCCGACCGTGCGCGAGTTGGGTATCGACATGTCCGACCAAGCCTGGTGGGCGATCGGCGTGCCCGAGGCTACCCCCGATGACATCCGCGAGGCGGTCGCGGCGACCTTCCTGGAGGTCATGCAACAGCCGGGTATCGCCGAAGACATGGTCGCCGCCGGCTACGTGCCGTTCATCGTCGAGTATGCCGACATCACGGCAGTCAAGGGTGACATCAGGGACAAGTATCTGCCCGTCGCCGAAGCCCTGGTGGAGTGACGCCGCCTCGGCGACTGCAGTACCGCGCCAGCCGAGGCCGGCGCTGCGGTCGCCCGGCGACCTTCCGGTCCAGGTGAGCGGCGATCATGGAATTCATCGGCTACGCGCTCGACGCGCTCAGCCTCTATCACCTGATGATGGTCACGATTGGGCTCGTCGTCGGCATCGGCATCGGGGCCATGCCGGGCCTTTCGTCGACCTTCGCTTGCGCCGTAACTCTCCCGCTCACGTTCACGATGGTGCCCGTCACCGCCTTGATCTTCTTGGGCGGGGTTTACATCGGGTCGACCTACGGCGGCTCTTTGTCAGCCATTCTCTTGAACACGCCGGGTACGCCGCAGTCGATCGCGACGACGTTCGACGGCTTTCCGATGACGAAGCGGGGCGACGGCAACCTCGCGCTGTCGATCGCCTGCATCGCCTCCGTCATCGGCACGCTCGTGGGCGTCGCATCGCTCGTGGCCATCGCGCCGCCGCTCGCGCAGATCGCGTTGAGCTTCGGTCCGGCGGAGTTCTTCTGGCTGGCCATTCTCGGGCTCACGATGATCGCGAGCCTGTCGGAAGGGAACCTCGTCAAGGGCTTGCTGAGCGGGCTCTTCGGCGTGCTGCTCTCGATGGTCGGCATCGCCGTCGTCAGCGCGGACACGCGGTTCACCTTCGACTCGCCTTGGCTTGTCGCCGGTATCCCGCTGGTTCCGGCGACCATCGGCATGCTGTGCGTGCCGGTCGTCATCGACATGATGGCGACAAAGGCGCAGCACATGGCCATGCCGCTCGCCCGATCGGGGTTTCGGCTAAAGGAAGCCATAGCCATCTGCTGGCGGAGCCGCACGAACGTCGCGCGGAGCTCCGGGCTTGGGATCTTCGTGGGCATCCTGCCCGCGGCCGGCGGTGCGATCGCGAGCCTCGTTGCCTACACCGCCGCCGTGCGTAGCGCGCGGGCTGGTGCACGGTTTGGCCAAGGCGATCCCGATGGCGTCATCGCATCGGAGAGCGCCAACAACACAACGGTCGGTAGCGGTCTCATCCCGACCTTCGTGCTCGGCATCCCGGGCACGCCACCGGATGCCGTCATCCTGGCGGCGATGCTGATCCACGGACTCCAGGTCGGCCCCAGCCTCTTCAGCAACCACGGCGACATTGTGTTCACCTTCGCCGCCGGCATGGTGGTCGCAGCGACACTCATGTTGCCGGTCGGTCTGGTCATTGGCCAGAACATCTACGGCGCCATCACGCGCACACCCAAGACGTTCCTCGCCCCAATGATCGCCCTATCCACGCTGATCGGCGCGTTCGCGATTCAGAACAGCTACCAGGACGTCGTCATCATGACGGTGCTCGGCATCTTGGCCTGGGTTATGGCGCGGATGGGCTTCCCGGCCGCACCGATCGTTCTGGGCCTGTTGCTCGGGCCGATCGCTGAACGGGGCTACTCGCAAGCGGTGATGATCGGCGAGGCGACGGACAACGTCTTCGGCATGTTCTTCGCACGACCGCTTTCGCAGGCGCTGATCGTTTGCATCCTGCTCGCACTCGTCCTGCCGCCGCTGCTGAAGGCGGCGCTGTCACGCCAGACGTCCAACTATGCCAAGCCTCAGTTCTGAGCGCGTCAAGTCGTTGCTGGGCGCAGTGCTGTTCGCCGCACTCGGCTTCTGGGTCGTGCACGAGGCTGGGGCATTCAGCCGGCGCGGCGCGATGCTGCCGCTCGTCGTGGGCTACGGGATGATCGCTCTATCGGCCGTTCTCGCCTTGACCGCTTGGCTGCGACCGGGGCCCGAAGCAGAGGCGCAGGGTGGATCGATCACCCGACGCTGGCTGTTCGTCGCTGTGCTTGCCACCTGGGTCGCGCTGATCCCGTGGCTCGGCTTTCTCCTTGCGAGCGCGCTGGGGTTCATGGTCGTATCCTTGATTGTCCCGCGGGAGACACCTTGGACGCCGCGCGTTGTGGTCGGTCATGTCGTTGCCGCCATATTGGCGACCCTCGCCGTCTACCTCGTTTTCGCGGTGTATCTGGGCGTGCCCCTGCCGGTCGGCCAAGCGTGGTAGCGCGTCGTCACGCCCGGACCGGCGTGTGCCAGAGCGCCCGATCCACTTGCACCGCTGGCCTGCAACAGCCACGCGTGCAGGTGGGCCAAGTTGGAGGGGATGCAGAAGAATGACAGGTCGTGGCGCCATCGACGTCCATACCCATGTTTACCTGCCGCGCTACCGCGATCTGCTCCTGGCGCGCACCGAATTGCCGCGGATCGTCGAAGATGGCGATGGCACCATGCGGCTCGTCATTCTTCCCGGCGAGGATGCCGACCAAACGACCGCTGCAGGGCGACCCATCGGCGGTGAATACATCTCGGCTGAACGCAAGCTCGCCTACATGGACGCGCACGGCATCGACGTTTCTGTCTTGTCGCTCGCGAACCCTTGGCTGGAATTCTGCGCGCCGAACGAGGCGGTCGGTCTCGCCAACGCGCTGAACGAGGACCTGGAGGCTTGGTGTGCGACCTCGCAGGGTCGCTTTTTCGGGTTCGGCGTCTTGCCCGTGACGGCGCCGGAGGCATGCGCGGCGGAGGTGGAGCGGATTGCGAGGCTGCCGCACCTGCGCGGCGTCATCCTTGGCGCAACGGGCGTGGGCCGTTGGCTGGATGATCCGAGGCTGGATCCCGTCTGGGAGCGGCTCGAGGCGCTGGGGCTGGTTGCCTTCATCCACCCCCACCACGGCGTCGGTGAGGATCTTTTCCCGGGGACCGGCTTGACGCTAAAGCTGGCGCTCGGCTTCCCCTTCGAGACGACGGTCGCACTGGCGCGCTTCATCCTGGCAGGTGGGCTGGACCGGTTCCCACGCCTGCAACTCCTCGTCTCGCACGCGGGCGGCGCGCTGCCCTATTTGGCGGGCCGTATCGACGGCGCGGCAAAGACCGATGCCGTAAAGGCCAACCTCGAGAAAGCACCCAGCGCCTACCTGCAACACATCCTGGTAGACGCGATCACCTACTCACCGCACACCCTAGCCTGCGCCGCCGCGTTGACCGGCTGGGACCGCGTTCTGTTCGGGACCGACCATCCGTTCTTTCGCCCTGACCTCAGCGACGAAGAGCTGGACGCGGGACCCTGGTCATCCGCGGTCGATAACCGCGCTGTCGTGGACGATCTGCCCGTCCACCATGCTGCCGCGATTTATCGGGACAACGCGATAGGGTGCCTGAATCTCCCCATCGCGCCATCTTCACCCGGCTGATCACGGATCCCGGCGAAAGGCAGCATCTGGTCCGCTCCATTGATAAGCAAGACCATACAATCCATCCAATTTTTTGACTTGCCCAATAGATGGTGCGACGCGAACGGTGTCACTAGGCAAGGAATTTGCACTCCGATTTCGTGAGCAACAACCGCCAGGTGCACTGCGCCTGACACAATACAGGAGGGGCCATGGCCTGGACACTCTACGGGACCCGCACAACCGCAGCGTTGGCGCTCGCAGCCGCAGTTTCGCTTCCCGGCGCAGCAACGGCCGATCCGATCACGCTTGCCGAGGCCGATACGCTGACTGGCGAGAACCTCATCCAGCTCGTGGCCCTCGAACGAGCGGCCGAACGCGGGGTCGAGACGGAGATCATCTCGCTGAAGTCGGACGACGTGGTGTTTCAGGCCGTGCTCAACGGCGAGATCGATATCGGCATCGGCACCGCCTATGCGGCACAGCAAACGCTCGAGGGAAACCCGGTGCGCAACTTCTACCAGCTGCGCCGACTCGCCTACTTCCCGGTCGTGAACAAGGAGAAGATCACGTCGTGGGAAGACCTTGATGGCGCGCCGATCACGGTCCACGCCCGCGGTTCGGGCACGGAAGCGATTGCGCGCTTCATGGAAGGCGTTCACGGCATCGAGTTCTCTGAGATGAGCTTCGTTCCGGGCTCGGAAGTGCGGGCGGTGGCACTCAGGCGCGGCAACATCGACGCGACCTTCCTAGACATCACCAATACGCGGCTGGTGATGAACGAGGCGCCCGACAAGTTCGGCCTCCTGCCGATGGGTGACACCACAGGCTCGGACAGCCTGCTCTACGCCACCGACACCTTTCTCGCCGAAAACGCCGAGGCGGTGCAGATCATCGTCGAGGAGCTGATGCGCGCCGCAAAGGAGTTCAACGCCGACCCAACGCTGCCGGCGCAGCTCAGGGACGAGCTTGGTCTTCTGCCGGACTTGCCCGACGAGATGGTCGCGGAGATCACCCCCTACTTCGAGACGGCGACGACCGCGGCCCTGTTCCCCGAGGACGGCGGCGGCCTCAAAGCCGCTGAGGCGGATATCGCCTTCCTCACCCAATCGGGCGGTCTCCAGGGTGACCCGGCCGACATCGATCCGGCGGATTTCTGGACCTTCGACGTCATCGAAGGCGCCTCAGCGTCGCTCAACTGACCCAGTCGACCGCCAAGTGCCGGCCTGGCTCCGAGCGTTTACGCGCCAGGCCGCACATCGCCCTTCGATCAGGAGGAATTCGTGAAGGCGGGCAGGCTGCCGTGAGTGAGGTGACGCCGAGGCTCAACGCGCTCTTGGCCCCTAGCCCTGGGCGTCGCTTCAGCTTGGCGCTGCCGTCAATCTGGCTGTGGCGCCTCGCATCGGTCGCCGTGGCGTTTCTGATTTGGGAGGTTCTCGGCCGCTCGCCGATCAGCCTTGCCCTTCCGCCGGCTTCGGAGGTTGCGGTCGCGTTCGGCGAGATGCTGGCGAAGGGTGAGATGTGGGCGGCCTACGCCAACAGCCTCCCGCCGCTCCTCACCGGGCTCGCGATCATCATTGTCGGCGGGGTGGTGATAGGCGTCTCGGTCGCTCTCGCGCGTACGGCTGAGTGGTTCCTTCTGCCCGTCCTGATCATCTTCCAGACCGCGCCGGTCTCGGCGATCATCCCGCTTGTCACCTATGCCTATGGAATCGGTGACGCGTCCAAGATCGTTGCGATCATGATCCTCGGCCTGCCGCTGGTCGCCCTCAACAGCTACAAGGGAATCCAGGCGACGCCGCCCTCGCTGATCGCCATGTCGGAGAGCTTTCTGGCGAGCCGGTTCGACACGATCCGCTACGTGATCCTGCCCTCCGCAAGCGGGATGATCTTCGCGGGATTGCGGCTCGGTGTTTCGGGTGCCTTCATCGGGATCGTTCTTGCCGAGCTGTTGATCACGCCGACCGGGATCGGCGACCTCATCACCTACAACCGCGCAATCGCCCGCTACGACAAGATGTTTGCGGCTATCGTGTCGATCATCGCGTTGTCGGCCGTCGTGCTCGCGCTGCTCCAGGCGGTAGAGACGCGCCTCTTCCGCGCCAACGCCAGGGCCTTGCCATGACGCTTGCCCGCGAAGCGCCTGCAGCGCCGCCTGCGCCGATGCCTGACGAGAAGCCGATCCTCGTCGCAGACGAGGTGGGTCTCGTCTACGGCGGCAACGTGACGGCGCTTGCGGGCGTCAACCTCACGGTTCCCCAGGGGAGGCTCACCTCCCTGCTCGGCCCGAGCGGTTGCGGCAAGACCACGCTTCTCAAGATCATTGCCGGCCTTATCGAGCCAACCACCGGTGACGTGACCGTGCGCGGCGAGCCGGTGCGCGGCCCTGGCCCGGACCGCGCGCTGGTCTTTCAGGACTTCGCGCTCCTGCCGTGGGCGACGGTGCTCGACAATGTGGGCTACGGGCTGCGCGTGCGCGGTGTCCCCCGCCAAGAGCGCGACCAGGTCGCCCGCCACTACATCGAGGAGGTGGGGCTTGCCGGCTTCGAGGCGCGCTACCCGCACGAGCTTTCCGGCGGGATGCGCCAGCGCGCCGGGCTTGCCCGAGCACTTGCCGTGCGTTCCGATATCCTGCTGATGGACGAGCCGTTCTCGGCCGTCGACGAGCAGATGCGCAGAAAGCTCCAAGAAGATCTGCTCGAGCTTCTGCGCGTAGAGCAGAAGACCGTCATCTTCGTGACGCACTCGATCGAGGAGGCCGTCTATCTCTCCGATCAGGTGATTATCCTGACCCAGCGACCCGGCCGTGTCTCGACAATCGTGCGTCCCGACATCGACCGCTCCGGCAACGTCGACGAGATCCGCCGCACGCCGCGCTACATGGAGCTCGTCGACGAGATCTGGGCTGGGCTCCGGCAGTACGTGGAGTAGACGCCATGACGCTGTCGGCCTCCGCGCGCCCCCGCAACGCCTTCTCTCGTGCCGCTGCGCGCATCACCGCGCGCTCGCCATTCTTCTCGCTCATCGTTTGGGCTGCACTCTGGGAACTCGTAGGGCAACTCGGTCTCATCGACCTCATCCCCCCGCTTTCGGCGGTGCTGGTCGCCGTGGGAGAGCTGTTCGAGCGCGGATCGTTCTGGGAGGCGCTGGCACTCACCGCAAAGACCTTCGGGCTAGGCCTGCTGCTGGCGATCGTAGTGGGCATCCCGATCGGACTGCTCATGGGCCTTCGAAAGCGCGCGGATCAGCTGCTCTCCATGTGGGTGAACCTTTTCCTGTCGGCTCCGCTGACGGCAGTCGTTCCGGCCCTCATGCCAATCCTCGGGATCGGCGAGGCGACCGTCGTCGCCACCGTGTTCCTGTTTGCTGTGTGGGTCGTCATCCTCGACACGCAGGCGGGCGTCCTGCACGTGTCCCGATCGCTCGTCGAGATGGGCCGCGTGTTCGGCGCGCCGGGCCCATTCATCCTCTGGACGATCGTCATCCCCGCCGCGATGCCGGAAATCATGACGGGCATCCGCCTCGCCGTCATTCGCGCCATCAAGGGCGTGATCGTGGGCCAGATCATCATTGCGCTCATCGGCTTCGGCGGGCTCTTCGACACCTACCTGTCCATGTTTCTCATGGAGCGGTTCTGGGCGCTCATCATCGTGGTCTTCGTCCTCTCCTTCACGCTGATCGGCCTGGTCGGTGCGCTCGAAAAGCGCATCGCCTTCTACGCGGGCACCCGCTGACCTTGCGCGCACCGCTCTCTACGGAACGGGACTGATCCATGAACGGCACGTTGGCATCGGTGCCGCTGCACATCGCAGGCGGCCAGGTCATCGTCCCCGATGGCGACCTCCATCAGCCTGCTGTGGCGGACATCCTGATCGCGGATGGAGCGATCGTGGCGGTCGGGCCGGACCTTGCCGCACCGGCTGCGGAGCATGCGGGCTGCCGTCGGATCGACGCGACGGACCGGCTCGTACTGCCGGGGTTCGTCAACGCGCACTACCACTCCCACGACGTCCTCGCCAAAGGCACCCTCGAAGAGGAGCCCTTGGAGACTTGGCGCCTGCTCGCGCTCCCGCCGCAATACCCGAAGCGCTCGCGCGAGGAGATCAAGGTGCGCACGCTGCTCGGTGCGCTCGAATGCCTGAAGTCCGGCATGACCACCGTGCAGGACATGGTCACACTGTTTCCCTTCGACCCCGACCACCTGTCGGCGGTCATCGAGGCCTACGAGGAGATCGGCCTTAGGGCGGTCATAGCGCTCCAATACGCCGACCGGCGCGGGGTCTCGACGATCCCTTTTTGGCCGGAGGTGTTCCCGGCGGAGCTCCACGACAGCCTGTCCACGGCGGCGGAGCCGGACGCGAAGATTGACCAGCTCGCCCACCTCGAGGACACCTACCTCAAGGCGTCGGCGCACTGCCCGACAATCGGTTGGGCGCTCGGACCATCCGCGCCAGAGCGCTGCACAGCCTCCCTCATCGAGCGCACCCGCGAGCTAGCGGAGCGCTACGACCTCCAGGTCTTCACGCACTTCTACGAATCCAAGGCGATGGCGCTGCAGGCGCGCGTGGCATGCCCCGAGCACGGCGGCTCGCTGGTGCGGCAGCTCGTGGCCCAAGGGCTCGCGGGTCCACGGCTGAACCTCGCCCATTCCGTCTGGCTCCTCGACGACGAGATCTCGCTTCTCGCCGAGACGGGCACCCGCGTGGTGGTCAATCCTCTGTCAAACCTCAAGCTGAAGAGCGGCGTTCCGCCCGTGCGGCGGCTCCAGGAAGCCGGGGTGCGCTACGGGCTCGGCTGTGACAACTGCTCGTGCTCCGACGCGCAGAACATGTTCGAAGCGATGAAGTTTGCGGCCATGGTGACGGCGATTGCCGACCATGAGCCCGGCCCGCCCCAGGCGGAGCGTCTGTTCCACGCAGCGACCCTCGGCGGTGCGGGCTGCATCGGGCGCGACCACGACCTCGGCGCCATCGCGCCTGGGCGTCGCGCGGACCTTACGCTCATCGACCTCAGCGATCCGTCCTTCGTGCCGCTGAACAGCGCCGTCCGCCAGCTGGTCTACACGGAGGCAGGGCGCGGTGTGCGCACAGTGATCGTTGAAGGCCGCGTAGTGATCGAGGAAGGCAGGTCCACCTTAGTCGACGAGACCGACCTCATCCGCCGGGTGCGGGACGTGATGCCAGCATTCACTAAGGACTTCGTGGCCATCAGCGCTCGCGTAGACGGTCTCAGACCTTATCTCGCCGAGGCTCACAGGCGGACCTGGTCGCAGGACGTGGGGGAGGACCGCATCTTCCACGAACGGGGCCACGCGCCAGGAACGACCCGATGACGCCTGCGGCGTTCGACTATGTGCGTGCCGAAAGCCTCGCCCATGCGGTCGAACTGAAGGGCGCGTACGGGGTCGACGCGAGCCTTCTAGCGGGCGGGCAGAGCCTCGTCCCCCTCCTGTCGATGCGGCTCGCACGTCCCGGCGTGGTGATCGACATTGGCCACCTCGCCGAAGAAGAGACGATCACCGAGGACAACGGCGCGATAACGCTCGGCCCGCTCGTGCGTCACCGCACGCTCGAAAGGGAGGGCCGGATCGGCGCCACGCTGCCGGTGCTCCGCGTGGCAGCGCAACATGTCGCCTACCCCAGCGTACGCAACTTCGGCACGCTCGGTGGTGCCGTCGCGCTTGGCGATCCTGCAGCG
Source organism: Geminicoccaceae bacterium (assembly GCA_028279345.1). Lineage (GTDB taxonomy): Bacteria > Pseudomonadota > Alphaproteobacteria > Geminicoccales > Geminicoccaceae > JAAAPF01. The sequence continues at coordinate 123,538 of JANQNY010000077.1, read as the reverse complement.
GAGTACCCGGCCACCCTCACGGCGCTGTCGGCGCGGATTCACCTCGCGTCGCATCGGGGCGCGCGCGAGGTCGCTGCGGAGGACTTCTTCCTCGGCGGCATGATCACGGCGGTGGCGGACGACGAAGTGGTCCGCGGCGTTAGCGTCGTGCCCATGGGGGCCAACGACCAGTTCGGCTTCTACGAGGTTTCCGACCGCAAGTGCGACTACGCCTTGGCTGGCTGCGCGGTCATCCGGCGGTGGGGCGCGCATGGCCGAGCGTCAACGCGCGTCGCGCTGTTCGGGGTCGCCGAGCAACCCCTCCTTTTGGAAGGCGCGGCGGCGGTGCTCGACGAGGGTGGCACCGAGCGGTGGTCCGACGACGCGCTCACTGCGGCGGCTGACGTCGCTCGCGACAGCGTTGACCGCGCCGGTGGTTCGCGCGTGAAAGCGCACTGGGCCGGCGTGGCGCTCAGGCGCGCGGCGGCCAACCTTCTAGCAGGTGCGGACACCCGATGACGCACGTGTCCATTGACCTTACCGTCAACGGCCGCGCCGTGCGTGAGACCGTCCAGGCGCGCATGACGCTCGTCGACTTCGTCCGCGAGCGGCTCGATCTGACAGGCACGCATGTTGGCTGTGCGCACGGTGTCTGCGGCGCGTGCCTTGTCTTGATAGACGGGGTCGCCGCCCGTTCGTGCGTTATGCTTGCCGCATCGGCCGACGGCCGCGCCGTTGAGACGATCGAGGGCCTCTCGGAGCGTGGCGCCACGCGCAACCTGGCCGAGGCATTCACGCGTCACGGCGGGCTGCAATGCGGTTTTTGTACGCCCGGTATCTTGGTCGCGGCGCACGCGCTCTTGGCCGAGACCACCCGCCCGACCCGCGACGGAATCCGCGAGGCGCTCGCCGGCCACATCTGCCGGTGCACCGGCTACGAACCCATCGTCGATGCGGTCGCCGACGCGGCGGCGGGGCGGCAGGACGCCGGACCGTGACGGGGTCGCGGGCCGTGCCCGGCCTGCGTTGGCCGCGGCTACTTGCTGGCCGCGGGCGATATGTTGGCGACCTTGCCGTCCGCGGCATGCGCGAGGTGGCGTTCCTCCGAAGTCCCTTCGCCCATGCGACGATCCGGACCATCGACTGCGCCGCGGCGCGCGGCCTCCCGGGGATCGACGCGGTGCTCACCCACGCCGATCTCGCGCACGTGGTCCGGCCCTTTCGAGGGACGAACGCGCTTTTCGAGACGCTTGTCGCGCCTGAGCAGACGGCGCTCGCGTCCTCCCACGTGCGCCACGTGGGAGAGCCCATGGCCCTCGTCGTGGGCGACAGCCGCGCCGCGTGCGAGGATGCGGTGGAAGCGATCGAATGGGACGTTGACCCGCTTCCCGTCGTGTCGGACCCCGAGCGGGCCGTGTCCGCTGACGCGCCCTGCCTGCATGTTGCGGCACCAGACAATGTCTGCCTCGCCATGGAGGCATCCTCGGCAGGCGTCGACGAGACGTTCGCGACTGCCGAAACGATCATCGACGCAACCTTCCGGTTTGCGCGCCACACCGGCGTGCCGATGGAGCCGCGCAGCCTCATCGCGAGTTTCGATCCGTCGGACGGGGCACTGTCGGTATTGCACTCTCACCAATGCCCGGCGGCTATGCAACAGGCGTTCGCGGCGCTCCTCGATCTCCCTGCGCACCGCATCGACATCACGTGCCCGGACGTGGGCGGTGCCTTTGGCATCAAGCAACAGCTCTACGCCGATGAGTTGGCGGTTGTGGCGACGAGCATCCTCCTCGGCCGACCACTCCGGTTTCTGGCGGATCGGCTGGAATCAATGGCGAGTGACATCCAGGCCCGTCATCATGTCGTCTACGCCCGGCTCGGCGCCGCAAGCGACGGCTCGCTGGTGGCATTGGACGTAGACGACCTCCTCGCCATCGGACCCTACTCGCAATACCCGCGCACAAGCGTGGGCGAAGGGCGGGCTCTTCTCACGTGCACCGCCGCACCCTATCGCGTGCCGGAGGCGCGCGCGCGGTCCCGAGCCGTCTTTACCAACCTCGGCATGGCCGGCCACTACCGGGGCGTCGGACATCCTATCGCAACGGCCGTGACCGAAGGCTTGATGGAGGAGGCCGCGCGCCGCCTCGGGGTCGATCGCCTCGCGTTTCGTCGCCGCCACCTACGCTCGGTCGACGACGGACCGCAGCGCACGGCACTGGGACCTACTTTCGAACCGCTCCGCTATGCCGCGTGTCTCGACGCGTTGGCGGCGGCCATTCCGACGTCGGACCTCGAGGTGTGGCGAGATCGTGTGCGCGCGTCCGGCGCTCTCGCTGGGTTCGGCTACGCCGTCTTCATCGAGATGACGGCGCGGGGCCCGGCGTTCTACGGCGACGGCGGGGCGGAGATTTCGACGCGCGACGGCTGCTTCGTGCGGCTCGAGCCGTCCGGCGCCGTTCGCGTGAACGCCAGCGTGACCGAGCAAGGACAGGGTGTGGAGACGGCCGTGGCCCAGGTTGTCGCCGACACAGTGGGCATTGCGCTGTCGGACGTTGCGATCGTCACCGGCGAAACGGCGAACACGACCCACGGCGGTGGCACGTGGGCGTCCCGCTCGTTGGCGTCCGGCGGTCACGCGGCCTTTCAGGCGGCGCGCACGCTTCGTGCCGAAATCCTCTCGTTGGCGGCGGCGCTCCTGCAGTGCGGGCCCGAAACGTTGGACATCATCGGCGGGTCGATCGTCGATCGGGACGACAGCAATGAGCGGATGACGCTGAAGCAGCTGGCCGCCGTCTGCCACTTTCGCCCGCACCAGCTCCCGGCGGGGCGCCAACCTGCGCTGGAGGCAGTTGCGAGCTTTGGACCCACTGACGCGCCCTTCCGCGCCGGCTGTGGCGTTCAGCTCAGTGCCGTCGAGGTCGACCCAGACACCGGCGTCGTCCGGCTCGTGCGGCACGCGGTCGCCCACGACTGCGGGGCCATCGCCAATCCGCTGTTCGTCGACGGCCAGCTGAAGGGCGGGATAGCCCAGGGTCTTGGCGCTGCGCTCTGGGAGGAGCTCGTCTACGACGACCAGGGGCAACTCCTCTCGGGCTCGCTCGCCGACTACAAGGTCCCGACGGCTTTGGAGATCCCGGACATCCAGATCGTTCACCTCCCAGCGGGTGCCGCCGAAGAGGATCCGGATACACCGCCGCGATTTGTGGGCGTGGGGGAGGCGGGCACGGCCGGGGCGCCGGCAGCCGTGATGAACGCGATCAATGACGCACTGGCCCCCCGCGGCGCGAAGCTGTTCCAAATGCCGGCGACGCCCGAGCGCGTTCTTCAAGCACTCGGAGCGGCCCGAGGGTAAACCGGCGCCCTCACACGCGCGCCGCGTCTGCCGCTGCGTCGAAATCGAGCCAAGAGAAGTTCGTGCCGTCCCCCAGGACCGCGCCGGCTTCGGCCGCCGCCTTCAACGAGGTGAGGATGGTGGAGGCTGCCGGCGAAAGCCCGACATCGCTGAGCCAGATCACGGCGATGGTGCGCGAAAGCTCCGGCGCCACGAGCGGGCGATGCGCAAGCGCCGGGTGGTCGTCTCTGGGCAGCGCGAGCCCTGGAAGCGCCGAGACGCCAACGCCCTGCTGAACGTACCCGTTGACCGTGGCAAGGTTGGAGAGTTCCGCAGTGATCCGTAGGTTTGCGCGGCCCAGCAGGGCGACGCTGTCAACGATCTCGCGAATGCCCGTATCGGGCGTCATGGTGACGAACGGATGTTCGGCGAGCCTCTTCCAGGGCACGGTTGTCATCGACCCGAGTGCATGCCCCCTCGGGAAGACCGCATGCATGCTGTCCGTGGCGAGCGGTACAGCTGACAGGCCATCGCGTTCGGTTGGCATATTGCCGAGCCCGATGTCCGCCTCGCCGTTGCGCAGGGCGTCCCGCATGAGGCGCATGCTCATGTCACGCACGACGACGGTGATGCCCGGAAACAGCTCGCTGTTCTTCGCCAGTACGGGCGGCATCATCCGCCACGCCACGGAGGGAAGGCACGCGAGGACGACGCGGCCACGACGGCGCTCGACCATGTCGCTGATGTTCGCCACCATGGAATCAACTTGGCGCAGGATGTGGCGCGCCTGTGGAAGCAAGCCGAGCCCGACCCCCGTCAGCTGGACTCGTCGGGTGGTTCGGACGAACAGCGGGGAGCCGACCTCGGCCTCCAGCTGGCGCACCGATTGGCTCAGCGCTGGCTGCGACAGGCCCAGGGCACCGGAGGCGCCGACGAAGCTGCCGTGATCCGCGACGGCAACAAAGACGCTGAGCTGGCGCAGCGTGAGATTGTTCGCCTTCAACGATCAATCCATCAGTCTTATCGATTTGCCTTCTCAATCATCTCTGGCCCAATGGCCCAATTCTGTCACCTCTTTGGGAGGCTGCGTGATGGGGGCTGCCGGAGCCGTCGAGGTCTATCTGGTCCCGGTCATCGACGTGAACTGGCTCGTGTTCGCGCCGTTCGACCCCGGGCGCGACTTCCGCATCGATCCGCCGAATGTGGAAAAGAGCGTCGGCGAGACCCGAGAGCTCGGCCACTTGATCGCCGATTTCACCGGCGGGCGCGCCGTCCTCACGCCTCACTCGGGCACCTACTGCCGCACGGGATATTACGAAGGCCCAATCCTGGAGGTGTATCGAGAATGGGCGGAGCGCGGCGGCGAGCTTGCGGTCCACCTGCACGAAGAGATCAAGGGCGGCGGTGTGCGCTTCGGTGAAGAGAGCCATGTGCGAGCTGTGTTCGCCGATTGTCACCGCCGACTGTCGCAAGCGGGCCTCTCGCCTGTGGCCTACAGGGGAGGCCACTTTGCCTACGCGCCCTTTATGAACGGGGTATTGCGCGACCACGGCATCACGATCGACCTGTCATGCTTGCCTAGTCTCAACAAGCCCGAACGTGAGGCCGTTTGGGCAAGCGGTGGCGTCACCGCCTATCGCCTCGCCGATGATCCGCGGGACGCCCCCGGCAGCGACGAGCCCTCCGACATCTTGGAGATCCCTATCGGCTCCGACGGGGCGGGCGCCGCGTACGGCAACTTCCTGCAGATCGAGCAGTCGGACCTCGACAACCACACGCGGGTCTGGTCGGTCATCCGCGAGCGGGCGCAACGGTGCGGGCAAGCGCAGATCGTCCATGTCCTGTTCCACACGGGGTCCATGGGGCGCCCCGAATGGGTGGACCGCTTCAAGGCCTTCTTGCGGTTTGTGCCCACGGCGGGAGGCGCGTTCGTGAGCGCCCGCGAGGCGGAGAACGTCTTCGCCACGGCCGCGAGCCGCGCGGCCGCCTGATGCTTTGCCTGCTCGTTCAGCCCATCCATCCGGAAGGGGTCGCGATCCTGGAAGGGGCGGGCCTCACCGTCCGCCAAGCCCGCCAGGCAACGATGGCATGCGTGGCGGAGGAGGTGGGTGACGCGGTTGCCGCGATCACCCGCAATGCCGGTTTCGATCGCAGCGCCATGACAGCAGCAACGCAGCTGAAGGTGCTTGGGAACCACGGCATCGGTCTCGACCCGGTGGACGTGCCCTTCGCTGCCGAGATCGGCTTGCCGATCGTCTTCACCCCCCACGCCAACGTCCAGTCCGTCGCCGAGCATGCGATTGGACAGATGATGGCCCTCGCGAAGCGCACGCGCGAAGCAGACGCCGCGGTGCGCGAAGGCAACTTCGACTATCGCTACACCCGCGATTTTGTCGAGCTCTCCGGTCGAACGCTGCTGATTCTCGGCTTCGGGACCATCGGGCGCCGCACGGCGGAGATCGCGGCCGCCGCGTTCGGCATGCGGGTGATCGTCTACAGTCCCAGCGCCGATCCCGCCGCGGTTGCTGCTGCCGGCTACACGCTGGTGTCCGATCTCGACGAGGCCCTTGGCGAAGCCGATGTCGTGTCACTCCATCAGCGTCTGACGCCGCAAACGCTGGGCCTGTTCGACGCCGGCCGGTTCCGCGCCATGAAGAAGGGGGCCATGCTGGTGAACACGGCGCGCGGTGGGATCGTCGACGCCCAGGCGCTGATCGACGCCGTGTCGTCAGGCCATCTCCGCGGTGCCGCCATGGACGTCTTCGAGGCTGAGCCGCTGCCGGCCGACCATGCGTACACGAAGGTGCCCGGGATCCTGTTGAGCCCCCACATCGGCGGGGCCACGGAAGAGGCGCTCGTGCGCACGGCCGTCCAGACCGCCGAGCAAGTGGTTGCCGTCCTGGAGGGGAGAAAACCGCCCCATCTCGTCGACGAGAGCGTCTGGCCGCGGCGTCGGTTCGCGACCGACCCTGCCGCGGTTTGATCCCCGCACCATCGCGCCGCATGGAGGCCCGCCGTGATCAAGCCCAACCGCGTCAAAGCGCTGTTCGCCCAGAACAAGCCGGCGTTCGGCACCTGGATCACGCTGTGCCCGCATCCGCGGGTGGTGAAAGTCATGGCCGCTGCAGGCTTCGACTTTCTCATCCTCGAGATGGAGCACACCGACTTCACCATTCGCGAGATCGGGACGCTGGCGATGCTGGCGCGCGAATGCGGCATCACGCCGGTGGTGCGGCCGCCGGGCACGTCGAAGCCGCACGATCTGACACGGGCGCTCGACGCCGGCGCGCAGGGGCTCCTGCTGCCGTCTATCGACAGCGCGGCGCAGCTCGAAACCATCATGAAGGGGATCAAGTACACCCCGCTCGGCCATCGGCCGATGAACCTAAAGGGCCCGCACACCGACTACGCGACAATGCCGCCGCGCGAGATGATCGAGCGCCTCAACGCCGAGACGATGACGGTCATCATGGTGGAGACCCGTGCCTCCATCGACGCGTTGCCGGAGATCTTGAAGGTGCCGGGCGTCGACGCCGTGATGATCGGCCCGGACGACCTATCCCAAGACCTCGGCGTGCCGGCCGAGATGCAGAGCCCGGTCCTTTTGGAAGCCTACGAAGAGGTGTTTGCTGCCTGCAAGGCAGCCAAAATGCCGTTTGGCCTCAGCTCGCAGAGCCCAGCCCAAGCGAAGACGTGGCTCGACAAGGGGGCGATGTGGCTGCCGTACCAGAACGACGCGGCGATGGTGCTGAACACGGCCCGGGCCGCGGTGCCCGAACTGCTGGCGCTGGCGGGGCGTGCGTGACCCCCGTCGCGGTGCGCAAGGTCTCGCAGGACCACCTCGATGCGGGTCGCGCCCTGGCAAGGCGCTTGTTCGAGAGCTTGGCCGAAGCGACTGCAACGCCTCCTGGCGTCACGCGGGTCGCTTACGGCGATGGGGAAGCCTACGCCTTCGACCTCATGGCACAGCACGCCGCGCGCCATGGCGTTGAACGCCGCTTCGATGCGGCCGGAAACCAATACTTGGTTCAGCCCGGGGGTGACCGGTCGCGCATTGTGCTCATCGGCTCGCATCTCGACAGCGTGCCCCATGGCGGGAACTTCGATGGGGCTGCCGGTGTCATCATGGGGCTCGCGCTGCAGGCAAGCCTCCACGCCGCCGGGCGGACGCCTCCCTTCGATCTCGGGGTGGTCTGTTTGCGCGCGGAAGAGAGCTGCTGGTTTCCCTACAGCTACATCGGGTCTCGCACTGCGCTTGGCCGGCTCGACGCAGCGGCGCTCGACACGGTGAAGCGGTCTGACACCGGTCGCTCGCTCGCGGCGCACATGGCGGACCTCGGCTTCGACCCGGACGCGGTTCGGACCGGTGCGCGCCTCTACGAGCCCGCCGAGATTGTCGCTTACATCGAGCCGCACATCGAACAGGCGCCCACACTCGTTGCGCAAGAGGTCTCCGTGGGGCTCGTCACGGGGATACGTGGCTCGTTCCGCTTCCGCGCCATCAAGATCGACGGTGCATATGCGCACTCCGGCGCCATGCCCCGCGCGCTGCGGCAGGACGCCGGGCTCGCCGCTGCGCGGTTTGTCGTTTCGCTGCACGACATGTGGGACTGCTTCGAGGCCGCAGGGGAGGACCTCACCGTGACCTTCGGTGAGATCGCCACCAATCCAGAGGCCCACGGCTTCTCCAAAGTGCCGGGCGAGATGCACCTTTGCCTCGACGTGCGCAGCCAGTCGGCCGAAACCTTGCGCCGTGCCGAGGCGGAGGTGCGCCGGCGGTCCGCCGCCATCGCGGCGGAGACGGGGTGCGTGTTCGACCTCGGCCAGTGTACCACAAGCGCGCCGGCACCCTTGTCGGAGCCGCTCCATGCGTTGATGGCCGACGCCGCCACGCTTGCAGGCATCCGCGCCATGACGCTGCCGAGCGGCGCGGGTCACGACGCGGCGGTCTATGCTGAGGCCGGCATTCCTGCAGCCATGCTCTTCATTCGCAATCGAAACGGGTCTCACAACCCTGATGAGGCGATGGACATGGCCGACTTCGATGCAGCCCTTGCTGTGCTCGATGCGATGCTCAGCGATCCGAGAATTGCCGAACTTCCTCGCCCTAGGCTGTCTCCTAGCAACCCTTAAGATGCGCCCGCGCCAGCCTCGGTTTCGCTCCGCTCCACCCGGGTTGGCAGCGCTTCCACAATTCCATTTGCCTACAGCTGCGCTCGGACCGATCGGTGGGCAGATTTGCGCCCCCATCGTTGTTCAAAGCAGAGAGGGGGTTGGATCGACTTGACGTCCGAGCATGGCGATCAAGTCCCACCTCATGAAGGCTCTTCCAGCTCCGCTAGTGGGATGGACCGGCTGCTTCCCCCAGCGGGATAGCCTCGAACGGCTATCGCGTGCGAGCAGAGGAGAAGCAGCCTACGAGTAGGACGACGAGTGACGAGGCGGCGGTGTTCGCGTCGATCGGCATCGACATCGGCAAGGAGATCTTCCACGTCGTCGCCTTCGACACGGCGGGGCGGATCGTGCTGCGGCGGAAGATCCGCCGGCTGGCGCTCGAGCGTGAGTTCGCCAAGCTGCCGCAGCGTCCGGCTGGGGCACAGGCCGCGGATCATCCCGGCGATCTACGTGAAGCCGTTCGCCAAGGGGCAGAAAAACGACTTCAACGACGCCGAGGCCATCGCTGAAGCCGTGTTGCGGCCGAACCTGAGGACGGTCGCCGAGAAGAGGGAGGCGCAACTCGACCTGCAGGCGCTGCATCGGGTGCGAGCGCGGTTGGTGTCACGGCGGACGGCGACGATCAATCAGATCCGCGCCGTCCTGATCGAGCGGGGGATTGCCGTGCGGTCGGGTGCCCGCGCGTCGAGAACCTCGCTCTTCATCATCCTCGATCAGCGAAGCGACGAGCTCTCGCTGCGGATCCACGATGTGATCGTAGGCCTGTGGGAAGATTGGCTGTGGCTCGACGAGCGCATCGAGACGGTGACGCGCGAGATCGAGGCGATCAGCCAGAGCGAGCGCGACTGTAAGCGGCTGATGAGCGTGCCTGGTATCGGGCCCGTCATCTCGACTGCGATGGTCGCCGCAATCGGCACAGGCGAAGCGTTCACCCGTGGCCGCAACTTGGGCACCTGGCTTGGTTTGGTGCCGCGCCAGTACAGCACTGGCGGCCGAACCGTGCTCGGACGCCTGACCGAGGCGACCATCGCCTAGCTCGCCGCCGTCATCGCCGCGCGATCGACCCCGCCGCCGACACCCCATCGTTCGCGCTGCCGCGCCTGCTCGCTCCAAGAGCTCTGCCGGCCGGATGTGGTGGGTCGCAGCGCCAGCCGCTGGCGGCGCCGAATGATCGGCAACGCGCTCGGCGGCGCGGAGGCGGACGCGTGAAGAAGCTGCTCAACACGGTCTACGTGAAGACCGAAGGCGCGTCCTCGCGCAAGGACGGCGAGAACCTGGTTGCCGAAGTGGAGGGGCCGGAGCGCGCCCGCGTGCCCTTCCACATGCTGGCCTCGCTCGTGGCGTTTGGCCCGATCTTCGTCTCGCCGGCGCTGATCGCCGCCTGCGCGGCCGGCGGCATCACCATCGTTCTCCTCGATCGCAACGGCCGCTTCCAGGCGCGCATCGAAGGGCCCGTCGCGGGCAACGTGCTGCTGCGCCGCGCGCAGTACGTCGCGTCCGACGCGCCGGACGAGATCGTCCGTTCGCTCGTCGGCGGCAAGATCGCCAACCAGCGCAATGTCCTGATGCGCGCCCTCCGCGATCATGGAGACGAAATGGAGGGGAACGCCCGGAGCGCGGTCGAAAATGCCACCCTGCGACTGTCACACATCCTCCGCCGCGTCGAGTACGCCGGCGAGGGCAGCGACGCCCTGCGCGGTGCCGAGGGTGAAGCGGCCAAGCTCTACTTCGCCGTCTTTGACTACCTGATCCGCTCGCCCGACCCGGAGCTGAGGTGGACCGGCCGCTCCCGTCGCCCACCGCTCGACCCGGTGAATGCGCTGCTATCCTTCCTCTATACGCTCTTGACCCACGATTGCCGGAGTGCGGCCGAGAGCGTCGGCCTCGACCCGGCGGTGGGCTTCCTCCACCGCGATCGCCCCGGCCGCCCGAGCCTCGCGCTCGACCTCATGGAAGAGCTGCGCCCGGCCTTCGCCGACCGCCTCGCCCTGTCGCTGCTCAACCGCCGCCAGCTGCGGGCGCGGGACTTCGAGACCCGCAACGGCGGTGCGGTCTCGCTCACGGATGAAGGCCGGAAGACCGTGCTGGAGGCCTGGCAGGCACGCAAGCGGGAGGAGCGCCAGCACCCGTTCCTCGGCGAGCGGGCGCCGCTCGGGCTGGTGCCCTTTCTGCAAGCCCAGCTGCTGGCGCGGCATCTGCGTCGCGATCTCGATGCCTATCCGCCTTGGTTCTGGAAGTGAGCCCTGAATGCTCGTGCTCGTGACCTACGACGTACGCACCGGCGAGCCCGGCGGCGCCCGCCGCTTGAGGGCCGTCGCCAAGGCCTGCCGCGACTTCGGCCAACGAGTCCAATACTCGGTCTTCGAGATCGAAGTCGACCCGGCTCAGTGGACGCGTCTCAAGGCGCGCTTGGAGAGCGTCATCGATGCCGAGCACGACAGTCTGCGCTGTTGTCACCTAGGGACCAACTGGCGCCGTCGTGTCGAGCACGTCGGCGCTAAGCCCGCGGCGGATCTCGGCGGCACGCTGATCGTGTGAGCCAAAGCCAAGTGGTGCGCGAACCAAAAGCGTGCCCGCATACCCCGTGAGGTTCGCGCCGGCTTCAGCTCTTTGAAATCGTCCGGTTTGATCGAAGGACAGTGGAGCGGATCGCCCCTGCCGGCAACGATAGTCGGAACGTTCGCGCCAGCTGGCGCCGTTGCTCAGCAGCTCCAGGTGCTTGGAACGAGACAGTCGCCCCCTACGCGGGGGCGTGGATCGAAACACGGCCGAATAGGCCGAGACGCGAGCGAGGGGTCGGCGATATGGCACGAGCTCGTTGCGGAGCACGATACGCACAAGGAACTGGCGTCGCAGTTCGAAGCGATGGCCGAGGCGCCCAACCCGCTGGATCCTGCAATCTGCAAAGGCCAAGTGAAGTTCCGCCTGAACGCGCAACTCCGCAACCGCTGGTCGCGGCGGTGGCGGGAAGCGGGCCGCGGGGAGCCTTCGCTCAAGCTCATGGTCTGGGAAGATCTCTCATCGGCCGAACAGGAAGACATCCGGTCGATTTGCCGAGATCTGGCATCCTTTGAGCGCACGCGCGTGCGTCCTGGCCACCCACAACGCGACGAGCTCGATACGCTGCTCTTTGGCCTGGCCGATCTTTTCGTTCGATGGACCGGCAAGACCCATGCAGTCGAAGCTGTTCCCTACAGTTGCGACAGCCAATTCATCACGTTCGCAAAGGAAGCGCTGGCCCCCGTTGGCGAGCATTTCGAGGTCAGCCCAAAGGCCCTATCCAGCCGCTGGTGGCGTTGCATTCGAGACGTCCGGCGAGCGTGGGCAGCGGAGGCCAAAGAGTCCGGCAATGACGCCGGCTGAGCGCCGATCCACCCGCCTCTGATTTGTGAGTGGGTCACAAGGTGATGCCCAGCTGCCAGCTGCCGACGCGTGACGGGCACACATACCGTGTGCCCGATGACGCCGGGCAACTGTCGCACCGATGGCTGGGCGTAAGGAGACGGAACGAAGCACTGAGGGCGTAGTGGCGAATGCTGCTGCGCCGGAGATGGTTTCGGATCGTTTGCTGCGCAGTCTCATCCAGGTCCTCGCTCGCCAAGCGGCGCGGGACCGCTGGGAAGCCCGGCGTCTCCAGAGCCAGGAGCACGCCGATGGGCGCAAAGACTGAGCGGGGCGCCGAAGAGGCGCTCCTTACCGTTAAGAACATCGCCGAACTCGATCACTGCTCAGAGAAGACGGTGCGCCGGGCGATCGCCGCTGGTCTGCTGGAGGCCATTCGGATCGGCCCCGGCGGGCGGTCGCTGCGGGTGACGCGGGCCGCGCATCAGCGCTACCGCAACCGCCGCCCCGCGTAGGCGGCAAGTCCATCAATGTCCATAGATGTCAACAGGTTAGCCGGTTGTCGGGAAGAGGCCCCGGCCGCAACGAAAAACAATGCAGCCTGTGGCATCTCCCGAACCGGGCGCTCTGTCCGCCCTTGTCCACCCGAGACCACCGAGGTCTCAACGGAGTCCCACCCGATGACCAAGTTCGACCCCCAGCAGCTGGCAATGGCCTTCGTCTCGCCGAACACCCCCACCCTCGCGGATACGCTCCGGCACGTCGAGACAGCCTCGGACCTGACACCGACGCGCCGGCGGGACCTCATCTCCAGCCGCCGCCGGCTCGCGAAGGCAATCGGCTGGCCCCTGGATCAAGCGCCGGCCAACGCACTTTGGTTGCGCCCGCGCATCGCTGCCGTCGCGCCGGCCGCCGCAGGCCTATCGCCGAAGAGCTGGTCCAACGTCATCAGCGATGTCCGCGCCGCACTCGCGCGCACCGGCAGCGTCGGGGGCAAGCCGCCCCGGCCGGTTCCGCTGTCGGGCGAGTGGACCAGTCTTTGGGCTCAGCTGCTGGCCCTGCAGAACCCCTCCCTACCGCCGGCGCTGGGCCGCTTCGTTCGCTTCCTGAGCAGGCTCGGTGTAGCGCCAAGCGACGTGAGCGCCTCCGTTCATGGATGACAGCGGTGGCGCACCTCGCACCGACAAGCCGGCTGACCATGGCCGAGCAGACGCTGCGGATCTTGGCAACGCATCGACCGAACGCCGATTGGGGCGGGCAGCGCCGGCTGCTCCGCACTCTCCGCCGCGAGGTCTTCGAGACGCCAAAGCAGCGCAAGGACGGCCGAATCGTTTCCAGCGACGAGCTGCTCGAAGCCGGGCTGCGGTACGCCGATCAAGCCGGCGCTGCGGAGCAACCGGCTACGCTTGCCAACGCTAAGCGCCGCCGCGACGGGACGATGGTGGCCCTTCTCGCCGTCATGCCGCTGCGTCGTCGCAACTTCTGCGTACTGCAGTTGGGCCGATCGCTGGTGGTCGGTGCAAACGGCATGCAGGTGCGGCTCGACGACGCGGAGACCAAGCCGACGTTGCCGCACTCTTCAAGCGGCTGACGTTCGCGGGCGTGCGGATCGTGACGCTGGCCGAGGGCGAGATCAGCGAGCTGCACGTCGGGCTCAAGGGCACGATGAATCAGCTCTTCTTGAAGGACCTCGCGGACAAGACCCGGAGAGGCTTGCGGGGCCGCGTCAAGGCTGGCCGATCCGGCGGCGGGCGTTGCTTCGGCTACGACGTCGATCGCAGCATCGCCCCAGACGGCACGCCGACGACCGGCAAGCGCGCAATCAACAGCATCGAAGCTGCGGTCGTAGAGCGGATCTTCAAAGACTACGTCGCAGGCTGCTCGCCACGCGCGATCGCTGCCATCCTCAACGCGGAGGGCGTCACGGGCCCGCATAGTGGCACCTGGAGTGCGTCGACGATTCATGGCAACCCCAGGCGCGGCACCGGCATCCTCAACAACGAGCTCTACGTCGGTCGGCTGGTTTGGAACCGGCTGCGCTACGTCAAAGACCCCGAGACCGGCAAGCGGGTATCGCGCCCCAACTCCGAGGACGCGGTGATCATCACCGACGTGTCGGACCTCCGGATTATCGACGACCAACGCTGGAAGGCGGCTAAGGCACGACAGGCCGAAGCGGCAATGACGCAGATGGGCAATCGCGGCGCGGCGCTGGGTGAGGTTCGCCGTGCCCGCTATCTGCTCTCGGGTCTCGTAACCTGTGGTGTCTGTGGCGGCAGTATGTCGGTGCTCTCGGCGACCCACGTCGGCTGCTCGGCGGCACGCAACAAGGGCCCCTGCGCGAACCGCAAGACCATCGCCCTGAGTGAGTTGGAGCGCCGCGTGCTCGGCGCTCTCGGCAAACGCCTCATGGACCCGACGCTGTTCGGCGTGTTCTGCGAGGAGTTCACCAACGAGACCAACCGCCTCCGTGCCGAGGCCCGAGCCGCGCTCGCCGACGAGGAACGGCAGCCGGCGAAGACGAAGCGGGATCTGGTCCGGGCCTCGACAGCAAGAAGCCCGCCTCTAGGGGCGGGCTGGTCTCGCAAGTGTCGTTGGTTGCGGGGGCATGCAACCAGCGTTGCCTGTAGCGGCCCACCTGCCGATTGCTGCCCGCGAGCTTTGCCTTTGGCTGCCGAACTTGGGCCACTGGCATCTAAGCTGGGCGGTCCAACCCATGGAACCCGCCCTGCCCCGCAACATCAGATACACGACGAGCGCTGCCATCGCTGGAAACGGCCATAAGGCGCCCATCGTTCACCGCCGCGTCGGAACTCGAGCCAGAAAACCGTCCGTGACGTGATGCCACGCTTGCAGCCGCGTGCTGTCTGCAGCCGGCGCACTCTTTAGATCACATGGTTGCGCGGTCGATCGAGCGCGGTCATCGGCCTTTCGCGCTCGCGTGGCCGACATACTCCCAAGAGCCAACATCACCCGCGCGCCCCCTCGATGGCGCGGTTCAGAGCGTCAAAGCGCGACGCCGTGTGTGACCGGCCATCCGACGTAGGTGGGCCCGGACCCTTTCGGCAGGCGCTTGACGTCCTCCGACAGCGTGCGTAATTTTTGTCCGACAAACCGACAAACTGGCGAGCACAGCGGCCGGATATGTCGGGTCAACGCCCGCGGGCGCTATGGGAGGCAGGCTGTGCTCGGTTTGATGCAAGAGCATCCGCTCGTGATCTCGAGCCTGATCGACTTTGTCGAGCGCGAGCATCCCGAGCAGGAAATCGTCACCAGGACCGGCGAAAGGTCCGAGGACCGGCATCGCATCACCTACGCCGAGCTCGCCGACCGGGCGCGGCGCCTAGCGGCTGCGTTGCACCGGCTGGACATCGGCTTGGGCGACCGCGTCGCGACCCTGGCCTGGAACACCCACCGGCACCTTGAAATCTTCTATGGCGTGTCGGGGGTCGGCGCCGTCTGCCACACGATCAACCCGCGCCTGTTCGCCGAGCAAGTCGCGTTCATGATCAACGAGGCGGAAGACAAGCTGCTGCTCGTCGACCTCGACCTCCTACCAGTCGTCGAGGCGGTGGCACCGGCACTGAACCACTTGCCACCAATCGTCGTGCTGGCGCCGCAGGACCAACTGCCGGCAAGCCTGCCGGTGGCCAGTGCAAACCTCCTCAGCTACGAGACGCTCCTCGCCGAGAGCGCGCCCAGCTTCGCCTGGCCCGCGTTGGACGAACGAACGGCCGCGGTCCTCTGCTACACCTCGGGCACCACCGGCAAGCCCAAGGGCGTGCTCTACTCGCACCGCGCGATCCTCCTCCACACCTACGCCGCCTGCATGAAGGACGCGCTTGGATTCGGTGCGGCCGACACCGTGATGCCCGTCGTGCCGATGTTCCATGTGATGGCTTGGGGCATCCCCTACGCCGCCGCGGCCGTCGGCTGCAAGCTCGTGCTCCCCGGACGCTATCTCGATGCGCCGTCGCTCTGCGACCTCATCATCGAAGAAGGCGTCAACTTCGCGGCCGGCGTCTCGACCATCTGGCTCAATCTGGTCCACCATCTCGAAGCCACCGGCACGCGGCTTCCAAGCATGGAGCGAATCCTCTGCGGCGGCTCGCCCGTTGCGCGGACGACCGTGCAGGAGTTCGCCGAGCACGCCGACGTCAAGGTCGTCCATGCCTGGGGCATGACCGAACTCAGCCCGATCGCGGGCGTCAACAGCCCCAAGCGTGGCACCGCACGCTACCCCTCCCCGGCCTATTTCGAGCTGCAGAAGAAGCAGGGACGTGCCCTTTTTGGCATCGACATCAAGACGGTCGACGAAGCAGGGCGCATGCTGCCGCGCGATGGCACGACCAGCGGCTTCATCAAGACCCGCGGACACTGGGTTATCGAGGAGTACTTCCGGCACGCGGGCGAAGGGACGGTCGACGCGGACCGGTGGTTCGACACGGGCGACGTCGGGACCATCGACGAGCACGGCTATCTGCTCATCACCGACCGTACCAAGGACATGATCAAGTCCGGTGGCGAGTGGATCAGCTCGATCGAGCTGGAGAACCTCGCGGTCTCGCACCCGGCGATCGCGGAGGCGGCCGTGATCGCCGTCAAGCACCCGCGTTGGGTCGAGCGCCCGTTGCTCCTTTGCGTGAAGCAACCGTCGGCCGAGGCGAGCCGCGAGGACATCCTCGCCTTCTACGACGGCAAGGTCGCGAAGTGGTGGATTCCCGACGACGTCCTCTTCGTCGACAGCCTGCCGTACACCGCGACGGGCAAGTTGTTCAAAAGCGAATTGCGCAAGCAATACGCGGATTACGAGATCACCGGCAGATGAGCGCGGTTCAGCGAGCAAGAGAAGAAGATCGGCTCGCGCCGAGGAACGGCAAGCCGGCAAGTGCTCAGGCGCCCGCGGTCCGCAGCGAACGCCAGGGACGCGTAGCTCTGCTGTCCCTCGCAAACCCGCCCGTCAACGTGCTGACAGAGAAGGTCCGGGCAGGGCTGCTCGCAGGCGCCCGCGCCGCGATCGCCGACCCCGACGTCGACGCGGTCGTCATTGCGGCGGAGGGGCGCCTCTTCAGCGCCGGCGCAGACATTGCCGAGTTCGCGGGTGGCGCCTTCGCGACCGATCTCAACGACGTCGTCGACGCGTTCGAGCGCTCGCCCAAGCCTGTCGTGATCGCGCTCAACGGCGTCGCCGTAGGCGGTGCGCTCGAGCTCGCCATGGGCTGTCACTGGCGCATCGCCGCGCCCGGCACACGGTTCGCGCTGCCGGAGATCAAGCTCGGCTTGCTGCCCGGCTCGGGCGGCACGCAGCGACTACCGCGCCTCGCCGGAACGTCGTTCGCTCTCGACGTGATCTTGAGCGGCCGCTTCTTCTCGGCGGAGGAAGCGTTCGCCGCCGGCTGCGTCGAGGAGCTGGCGCCGGACGACCTAGTGGGCGCAGCGGTCTCGCGCGCCACAACGCTAGCCGCGGTCGGCGCGTGGCAGCGGACGCGAGACCTGGCGCCGGTAGCCGAGCCGGAGGTGCTGGCTGCCGTACGTGACGCGACTACCCGGCGCGACGATGCCGTCCCCGCGCACAGCCATTGCATCGATGCCGTGGAAATGGCCTGGGCCACGCCCTTCGATCGAGCGATGGCCAGGGAACGCGAGCTGTTCTGGGTCTGCTACGAGACGCCGGAGAGCCGCGCCCTCATCCATGGCTTCTTCGCCCTGCGCCGGGCGCGCCGGAGCGAACGCCTTGGTGCTGTGGCACCCCGACGCTGGCGGCGTGCCGTCGTCGTCGGCAGTACCCCCCTTTCAGCGGCTGCCAGAAGCTATCTCGACGCCACCGGGCTCAGGCTCATCGAGGCGTCGACAGATGCCGGCTCCGATCCCGTCGACCTGGCTCTGCTCACCGATACGGCACCCGCGACACTAGCCGCAGCTAAGGGCGCCGCCGTTGCCATCCTGAGCGACACCCACGATTGGCCGGCAGTTGAGCGCGTCCTCACCACTGCTGACCGGTTCTTCGGCCTCTGCGTGGGTGATCGGCTCGTCGAGCTCGTCTTTCCCATCGGCATCGACCAGGGCGTGGCCGCGTCGGCGCTGCGGCTCACGGCCGGCGACGACTGGGCCGTCGTGCCCGAGTGGGGTGCCGAGCGCGCCGCCTCGCTCGAGCTCCTGGACTGCCTTCGTGCACACCCGGACGCCGCCGAGCGGCGCTTGCTCGCGCTGGTGGCGGCAGGCTTCGGGCTGATCGACGCGGGCGTGGTCGAGACCGCCGCGGCGATCGACGTCCTGGCGGTTCGTGCGGGGGTCGTTCCAGCGCGCGAGGGCGGACCGATGCACCAGGTGAGCCGCCGGGGCGCAAGCGTCGTGCTTGCGCAATGGCGAGACGCTTTCCCAGCGGCGGCGCCACCGCCGAGCCTCGTGGCAGTCGCCGCTTCGAGCGATCCGCTCGATGGCTGCTGAGCGGGGCTAGAAGGAGGATGCGAATGCGCGAAGCCGTCGTCGTCGCCACCGCTCGCTCACCGATCGGCAAGGCCTATCGCGGTGCGCTGAACCGCACTCCTTCCGCGAGCCTCGCCGCGCATGCCATCGCTGCTGCCGTCGAGCGGGCCCACGTCGATCCGGCCGAGGTCGAGGACGTCGTGCTGGGTGCTGCGGTCCAGCGCGGTCACCAGGCCTTCAATATCGCCCGGCAGGCGGGCCTCACCGCTGGATTGCCCACCACCGTGCCCGGCATGACCGTCGACCGGCAATGCGCGTCCGGGATGATGGCGATCGCCAACGCGGCCAAGCAGGTCGTCGTCGATGGAATGTCGATCGTGGTCGCCGGCGGCGTCGAGTCCATCAGCCTCGTGCAGAGCAATCCCGAGGCGGTTCTACCGGTGCGTGATCGAGCGCTCGAGAGCGTCAAGCCCGCCATCTACATGAGCATGCTCGAGACGGCGGAGGTCGTTGCCCGGCGCTATGCCGTCGGCCGCGATGCGCAGGACGCCTATGCGCTCGAAAGCCAACGGCGAACGGCCGCCGGCCAAGCAAGCGGCGCCTTCGCCGACGAACTCGCGCCCATCACCACCGTCAAGGCGGTCGCGGACACGGCGACGGGTAACGAGCTGAGCGAAACCGTGACGCTTTCCAAGGACGAGGGCAACCGGGCCGACACCACATTCGACAAACTGGCCTCGCTCGAGCCGGTCGCAGGCCCGAACGGCACCGTCACGGCGGGCAATGCGAGCCAGCTCTCGGACGGCGCGTCGGCCTGCGTCGTCATGGACCAGAGGCTCGCCGAACAGCGCAATCTGAGCCCGCTCGGCATCTATCGCGGCATGGCCGTGGTCGGGTGCGAGCCCGACGAGATGGGAATTGGACCCGTCTTCGCCGTACCGGCGCTCTTGGAGCGCCAAGGTCTGCGCGTGGACGACATCGACCTCTGGGAGCTCAACGAGGCGTTCGCCGTGCAGGTCGTTTACTGCCGTGACCGGCTCGACCTGCCGATGGAGCGCCTCAACGTCAATGGCGGTGCCATCTCCATCGGCCATCCCTACGGCATGAGCGGCGCCCGCATGGTGGGGCACGCGCTCATCGAGGGACGCAGGCGCGGTGCGCGCTACGTCGTGTGCACGATGTGTATCGGCGGCGGCATGGGTGCCGCCGGCCTGTTCGAGGTCGCGTGATGGCGGAACGAGCGCGCCCCAGCCACCGGTGGACGGCGCGATGACGTCCTTGCTGGTGAACCGACGCGACCTGAGCTTCCTACTCTATGAACTCTTGGACTCCGAGGAGCTGACAGAGCGCGAACGGTTCGCCGGCCACTCGCGCGAGACCTTCGATACGGCGCTCGACACGGCGCACGACATCGCCACCGAGTGGTTCTTGCCGCACGCCGCAGCGGCCGACGAGCACGAGCCGACGCTAGGTGCGGACGGCGTCCGATGCCTGCCGGCGATGCGCGCGGCCCTCGCCACCTATGTCGAGACAGGCTTCGTCGCGGCGACGCAGGACGAGGCGCTGGGAGGCATGCAGCTGCCGTTCTCGGTGTTCCAGGCGTGCTTCGGCATCGTGACCGCCGCCAACACCGCCGCGGCCGGCTACCTCCTGCTCACCCAGGGTGCTGCGAACCTCGTCCGTCGCTTCGGTAGCCCGGCGCAAATCGAGACCTTCTGCCGGCCAATGCTGGAGGGCCGGTTCTTTGGAACCATGGCACTGACCGAGCCGCAGGCGGGCTCGGCACTCGCCGATGTCCGGACCACGGCCGAGCCAGCCGCCGACGGCAGCTATCGGCTCACCGGCGGCAAGATCTTCATCTCCGGCGGCGATCACGACCTGGCCGAGAACATCATCCACCTGACGCTCGCCAGGGTTCGCGGTGCGCCTGCGGGGGTCGCTGGCCTCTCGCTCTTCATCGTCCCTAAATACCTGATCAACGCGGACGGCACGCTCGGACGGCGCAACGACGTCGCGACGGCGGGGCTGATCCACAAGATGGGCTATCGGGGCACCACCTCGACGGTTCTGAGCTTCGGCGAGCGAGGCGATTGCGTCGGCTACCTGCTGGGCCGGCCGAACCACGGTCTCGCCTGCATGTTCCACATGATGAACGAGGCGCGCACGACCGTGGGGCTGGGTGCTGCCATGCTCGCCTATACGGGCTATCTGCACGCGCTCGATTACGCGCGCACCCGGACGCAGGGCCGCCCCGCGCACGCCAAGCACCCGGCCTCGCCGCCGGTGCCGATCGTCGAGCATGCGGACGTCAAGCGCATGCTCCTGGTGCAGAAGACCTTCGCCGAGGGCTCCTTGGCGCTCTGCCTCTACGCCGCGCGTCTGGTCGACGACGCTTTCACGGCAGAAGAGGAAAGCGCGCGGGGAGACGCCCGTCTGCTCCTCGAGGTCCTGACGCCGGTCGTGAAGGCATGGGTGTCGGACGTCTGCCTCGAGGCGAGCTACCAGTCGATGCAGACGCTCGGCGGCTATGGCTATACCCGGGACTACCCGGTCGAGCGCTTCTACCGCGACAACCGTCTGAACCCGATCCACGAGGGCACCAACGGGATCCAGGCCATCGACCTGCTCGGACGCAAGGTGACCCTGGAGGATGGTGCCGCCTTCACGCTGCTGCTCGACCGCATGCGCACTACCATCGAGGCCGCCCGCTCCGTCGAGAGGATGAGCGGCTACGCCGAGGCGCTGGATCAAGCGGTCCGCAGGCTCAGCGCAACGACCCACACGTTGCGCCAACGAGCCGATGAGAGCGATCGCTTCCTGGCCAATGCATCCCTCTACCTCTGGCTCCTGGGCCATGTCGTCGGCGGCTGGATCTGGCTCGAGCAGGCCCGCGTCGCAGCACATGCGCTCGCGACGGCCGCACCGTCAGAACAGGCCTTCTACCAGGGCAAGCTCTTAGCCTGCCGGTACTTCATGACCTGGGAGCTGCCGCGGATCGAGCACTGGGCCGCCCTGCTCGAGCGGTTCGACGACACGTGCCTGTCGGCCAGACCGGAGTGCCTCTGAGCCATGGGCACGGGTGAGGAGTTCGCCATGGAGCATGCGAGGATCGGTGTGGTCGGTGCCGGCATGATGGGCGCGGAGATCGCGTCGGTCTTCGCCATCGCCGGGCACGAGGTCCGCGTGACCGATCGGGACGCGGCGACGCTCGGCAGCGCTCCTGACCGCTTCAGCGCCATCCTGGAGCGGAGCGTGGCCAAAGGCGAACTCGCCATCGACGACGCTCAACGCCTCCAGGCGAACTTCTCTACCACGGCAACGTTGGAGCCTTTCGGAGCGTGCGACGTGGTCGTCGAGGCGATCTCCGAAGAGATGGAGCTCAAGAAGGCCCTCTTCGCTCGGCTCGACGCGATCTGCGCGGCTCAGTGCGTCCTGGCGAGCAACACGTCGACCATTCCGATCAGCTCCTTGGCGGCGAGCGTCGCACCGGCGCGGCGGTCGCACCTCCTCGGCACGCACTTCTTCTCACCGGCCTCACGCATGCCGCTGGTCGAGGTGATCGCAGGCATCGCCACGGCCGACGCGGTCGCGGAGCGGATCAGCACGCTGTTGCGCAAGGTCGGCAAGACACCAATCCGCGTGCGCGACGTTCCGGGCTTCGCCGTCAATCGCCTGCTGCACGCGTTCCTCATCGAGGCGGTCCGGCTGGTCGAGGAAAACGTCTGCGACGTGGAGGACATCGATGTCGCGTGCAAGCTCGGCCTCGGGCATCCGGTGGGCCCGTTCCAGCTCATGGATCTCTCCGACAACACCCTCGTTCTGCAGGTGCAGGAGATTCTCAAAGGCGCCTATGGCGAGCGCTTTCTGCCGCGGCCGCTCCTCAAGCTGAAGGTCGCCGCGGGCGAGCGCGGCCGCAAGACGGGACGTGGCTGGTACGGCTATGCGTGAACGCAAGCAAAGAGCGGGCTCGCCGGCGACGCCCTGCCTACCTTTGTCGGTTGGCGCCATGCCCGTCCGAGCGAGGGGAACGGCATGAGCCAAACCTTCGACAAGCTCGACCTCGCCCCCGCCTACCGCACGGTCTCCGACGCGATCGAGCAGCGGATCATGGACGGCAGCATGAAGGTCGGCGACCGCCTGCCGACGGAGACGCAGCTCGCCGCCGATTTCGGCGTCAACCGCTCGACGGTCCGCGAGGGCATCAGACTCTTGGAGCAGCAGGGCCTGATCCGGCGCGAGGCGGGACGACGGCTGTTCGTCTCGGTGCCGCGCTATGACGAGCTGGGCTCGCGCGTGCAGCGCGCGCTCATGCTGCACCGCGTGTCGTTCCGGGAGCTTTGGGAAGTCTCGATGGTCCTCGAGCCCGCGATCGCGCGCTCGGCGGCGGCGCGCATCACACCCGAGGAGCTGCAGGCCATCGAGGACAACATCGAGGAGACGCGCCGCGCCGTCGAAGCGGGAAGGCGCCTGGTCGACCTCGACATCGGCTTTCATCTGCTGGTCGCGCGGGCGACGCGAAACAACGCGCTGGTCCTTAGCCAGGAGCCGTCGATCTTGCTGTGCCATGCCGCCATGGCAGCGATCGTGGCGGCACTACCGCCCGCGCCCGGGCGGCTGCTCGAGGCCCATCGGCGCGTGTTCGAGGCGCTCGCCGAGGGGAATGGTGCGGTCGCCGAGGAATGGATGCGCAAGCACTTCATCGACTTCAAGCGCGGCTACGCCATGGCCGGCTTCGACCTCGACCAGCCGATCGACACGGCGGTGGCGGGCGGCCGCAGCACCCGCGCCAAACGGCCCGCAGGCCGAGCGAAAGGGAGGTAGGACGCCGCGACCGAGCCTGCCGGGCACCTGGAAGCCACAACGATCTCAACCCCGAGGAAGGAAACGATCGTGAACCGACACATCCGCTGTACCGGGATCTTGACGGCCCTCGCCCTGGTGGGTGCCCCAACGGCCCTCACCGCCGCGGAGACCGTGCGGCTCGCCTACATCGATCCGCTGAGCGGGGGTTTCGCCAATGTCGGCAACAACGGCCTGGCGCATTTGCGCTTCCTTGCCGACCGGCTCAACGAGGCCGAAGCGCTGCCGGACGGCATGACCTACGAGGTCGTGCCCTTCGACAACAAGGTGAACGCTTCCGAGAGCCTCATCGCTCTACAGCGGGCGATCGATCAGGGCATCCGGATCGTCGTCCAAGGCAACGGCTCGTCGGTGGCGCATGCGCTGGTCGACGCGATCAGCAAGCACAACCGCCGCAATCCCGGCGAAGAGGTGATCCACCTCAACTATGCCTCCATCGATCCGGCGCTAACCAACGAGAGCTGCAGCTTCTGGCACTTCGGCTTCGACGCCCACGTCGACATCAAAGTCGCGGCGATCGCCGAGCATTTGGCGAACCGGCCAGACGTCACCGACGTCTATCTGATCAATCAGGACTACTCGTTCGGACGCGCCGTCGCCGCGGCCGCCGAAGCGTTTCTCCCGGAGGCACGGCCGGACATCAACATCGTCGGCAGCGACTTTCATCCGCTGATCAAAGTGAAAGACTTCTCGCCCTACGTAGCCAAAATCCAGACGGCCGGCACCGATGCCGTCGTCACCGGCAACTGGGGCAACGACATGTCGTTGCTCATCAAAGCCGGCAGAGAGGGCGGCCTCGAGGCCGAGTGGTTCACCTTCTACGTGGGCCTGTTGGGCGGCGTCTCCGCCATCGGCGAGGCCGGTGTCGGCAAGGTGAAGCAGATCTCCGAATGGCACGCCAACGTGCCGAACGCGGAAATGGACGAGATCGTGACCAGCTTCAAGGCACAGTACCCCGACTTCGATTGGTACTATTACCGGCTCGGCACGATGATGGACATGCTGACCCAAGCGATCAACGACACGGGCAGCACCGATCCCGAGGACATCGCCTTCGCTCTGGAAGGCATGCGCGTCGACACGCCCATCGGCGAAGCGTGGATGCGCCCGGAGGATCACCAGCTCTTCCAGACGCTCTTCCTGGCGACCCTTTCCAACGACGTCACCCATGACGTCGAGAACAGCGGCATCGGCTTTGTCACCGACGAGCGGATCGAGCTCGATGACACCATCCTGCCGACGACCTGCGAGATGCAGCGCCCCAGCTGACTGAAGGAATGGGTGGTGCCCAGCCTAGCGGGCACCACCGCTTCCTAGCGCCGCCGGCGCCGAGGAGACGATCTTGGATACCGCCTTCTTCTTTCTCTTCAACGGGATAGTCTACGGCTTGCTGTTGTTCATGCTGTCGAGCGGGCTAACGCTCATCTTCAGCATGATGGGCGTGCTCAATTTCGCGCATGCCTCGTTCTACATGCTCGGCGCCTACTTCGCCTATCAGATCAGCACCCATATCGGCTTTTGGCCCGCGCTGATCTTCGCCCCGCTCATTGTCGGCTGTCTCGGCGCGGTGATCGAGCGCTATGGCCTGCGCACCGTGCATCGCCACGGGCACGTCGCCGAGCTCTTGTTCACCTTCGGACTGGCACTGCTGATCGAAGAGATCGTCATCCTCATTTGGGGCCGGAACCCGATGCCCTATTCGGTGCCGAGCGAACTCGACTTCGCCTTGTTCGAGATCGCCGGCAATTCCTACTCCGCGTACAAGATCTTCATGATGCTCGTGTCGATCAGCATGCTGCTGTTCCTCTACGGCATCATCGCGCGAACGCGCATCGGCATGATTATCCAAGCCGCGCTCACGCATCCCGAGACGGTCGACACGCTCGGCCACAACGTCTCGCGCGTGTTCATGCTCGTATTCGGCGTCGGCACCGGGCTCGCGGGGCTCGCCGGCGTCATCGGCGGCAACGCCTTCGTCACCGAGCCCGGCATGGCCCGCGCCCTCGGCACGATCGTCTTCGTCGTCATCATCGTCGGCGGCCTCGGCTCGCTCACCGGCGCCTTCGTCGCCTCCCTGCTGCTCGGCGTCATCCAAACCACGGCCGTGGCCGTCGACGTCTCGCTCGCCGACCTGGTGGCGACTGTAGGCATCACGACTTCGGCAGCAGATGCCAATGACCTCATGCACAAGACCTTGTCACAGGTCGCGCCAATTCTTCCCTATCTCTTCATGGTATTGATGCTGATCTCTCGTCCACGCGGCCTATTTGGGACGCGCGACGCCTAAGCTCGCCAGGGAGGCGCGTGAACGAAATGAACCACGGCTTGCGGCTGCTGAGCGTCATCGCCGTGCTCACGCTCGTCGCGGTGCTGGCGGCCGTGCCGCACGTCGTCAGCAGTGGCTTCACCCTCTCGCTCCTGAACCAGATCGGCATCGGCGTCGTCTTCGCCTTGTCCTACAATATGCTGCTCGGACAGAGCGGCCTCTTGTCGTTCGGGCATGCCGTCTATTTCGGTCTCGGCGGCTTCACGGCGCTCCACGTGCTGCACACGATCACCGGCGGCGACCTGCCCTTGCCCGTGCCGCTCCTGCCGCTCGTCGGCGGCGTGATGGGCCTCGTCTGCGCGCTCGCCCTGGGCTGGGTCTCGACGCGACGCGCAGGCACGATCTTCGCCATGATCACGCTGGGCGTCGCCGAGCTGGTCGCGGCAAGCTCGAACATCATCCAAGGCTATTTCGGCGGTGAGGAGGGTATCTCCGGCGACCGCATGAGCGGCCCTGTGCTGTTCGGGCTGACCATGGGGCCGCAGCAGGACGTCTATTACGTGATCGTCGTCTGGATGCTGCTCTCCGCGGGACTGATGTACCTCATCACCGAGACGCCGCTCGGGCGCATGGCCAATGCCGTGCGCGACAACCCTGAGCGCGCCGCCTTCGTCGGCTACAACCCGCGCACCATCCGCTTCATGATGTTCGCGCTCTCGGGCTTCTTCGCCGGGATCGCCGGCGGCCTGTTCGCCATCAACTACGAGATCATCACGGCCGAGGCCGTCGGTATCAACGTCTCCGCCAGCGTCTTGATGATGGCGTATATCGGTGGCATCGGTTACTTCTTCGGGCCAGTCATTGGCGCGGTCATCTACACCTTACTTTCCACCGTGCTAAGCGCGTACACCGAAGCCTGGATGTTCTATTTTGGCGTATTCTTCCTCATCGTCGTTCTCTATGCACCGAACGGGATCTCAGGCGTGCTGGCGGCGCACACGCCCGTCCTGCGCGCGCACCTCATGCACCGACTGATGCCGGCCTACGCCACGGCACTTCTGCCGACCCTCGTCCTGCTGCTTGGGGCGATCCTGCTCGTCGAGATCAACTACCATCTGTCGATCTCGGGGAACTACGATTCGGAGATGAGCATCCTGGGTGTCGGCTTCGACGCCGCATCTTGGTGGCCGACCCTCGCCGGCCTGGCGGCGCTGGTGGTCGGTGGCGCCCTGCTCTGGCGCACCCTGCCGTATGTGGGCCTCGCCTGGTCCGAGGTGCGCGCCGAGCTGGCGGGGGAGGCCGCACCATGACCTGGGCCCCGGCGATCGAGCTCGACGACGTCCACAAGTCCTTCGGCACGACATCCATCATCCAGGGGGTGAGCCTGGCGGTCGGCACCGGCGAGCGGCACGCGATCATCGGCCCGAACGGCGCCGGCAAGTCGACCCTCTTCAACCTGGTGAGCGGCCGCCTGACGCCGACTGCCGGACGCATTCGGCTCAAGCAGCGCGACATCACCGGGCTGCCGCCCTACCGCATCAATCGGCTCGGGCTCAGCCGCAGCTTCCAGATCACCAACATGTTCCACCGCATGAGCGTGGTCGAGAACGTCCGCTGCGCGCTCTACTTCGCGATGGGCTATGGCTATGCCTTCTGGCGGCTCTGCCCGAGGCTCCGCGACGTGCACGACGCGGCGGACGCGCTGCTCGAACGCTTGCAGCTCTCCGCACGGCGCGATGTGCCGGCAGGCCTCCTCTCCTATGCCGAGCAGCGGGCGCTCGAGATCGGCATGACCGTGGCCGGCGGCGCCGACGTGCTGCTTATGGACGAGCCCACAGCCGGCATGAGCCGCAGTGAGACGGAGCGCGCGGTGGCCCTGATCCACGAGCTCTCCGAAAACAAGACGCTCGTGATGGTCGAGCACGACATGCAGGTTGTCTTCGATCTGGCGACCCAGATTTCGGTGCTCTGCTACGGCCGCCTCATCGCGACAGGCACGCCTGCGCAGATCAAGGCCGACCCGGAGGTCAAGGCGGCCTATCTGGGCGTGGAGGCCGACTGATGCTCCAGGTGCGCGACCTCAACGCCTATTACGGCAAGAGCCACGTGCTCGCCGGCATCGATCTCGATGTGGCGCCAGGCCAGATCGTGAGCCTCATGGGGCGCAACGGCGCGGGCCGGTCAACCGCCATCAAGGCGATCATGGGGCTCGTCACGGCCACGGGCAGCGTGCGCTTCGCAGGCGCAGAGCTGATCGGTCTCAAGCCGCATCAGATCGCCCATCGCGGCATCGGCTACGTGCCCGAGCATCGCGACATCTTCCCGTCGCTGACCGTGCGGCAAAACCTCAAGCTGGGCCTCAAGGGCGGCCGGCCGGCGCGACGCTGGAGCATCGACGAGCTGTTCGAGCTGTTCCCGGCACTCGAGGCCCGCGCCGACACGGCCGCCGGCGTGCTCTCGGGCGGCGAGCAGCAGATGCTGGCGATGGGCCGAACGCTGATGGGCGATCCGGACCTGATCATGGTCGACGAGCCGACCGAGGGCCTGGCGCCGCTGATCGTGACGCGCGTCAAGGATCTGCTCTTGGAGATGGCGAAGCGCGGCATCGCCGTCGTCCTCTGCGAGCAGAAGCTCACGATCGCCTTGGAGATCTCGCAGCGCCTCTACGTCGTGGGCCATGGCCGCATCGTCTTCGCCGGAACGCCTGCGGGCCTCGAGGCCGATCCGAGCATCCGCCGCGAGTGGATGGAGGTGTAGACCCAGCCGTCGGTCGCGAGCGGCCGGCCCGAGCCGCCCCGGCCGAACCGCCAGAAAGGAGCCCCGATATGAGCCCAGGCCGCCGCAAGGTCATCATCACCTGCGCGATCACCGGCGCGATCCACACGCCGACCATGTCGGACGCACTGCCGGTGACACCCGACGAGATCGTCGAGCAGAGCCTGGCAGCGGCCGCAGCCGGTGCCTCGATCATTCATCTCCACGCCCGTGATCCGAAGACCGGCGTGCCGACGCCCGACCCCGATGTCTTCATGCAGTTCCTGCCGCGCATCAAGCAGCAGTGCGACGCAGTCATTAACATCACGACCGGCGGCGGCCTCAACATGACGGTCGAGGAACGGTTGGCGGCGGCCCTCCGCGCTCAGCCGGAGATGGCGTCCCTAAACATGGGCTCGATGAACTTCGGCATTTTCCCGATGGCGGACCGCTACAGCGCGTGGAAGCACGACTGGGAGGAACCCTACCTGTGCGGCACCGACGCCTTCATCTTCAGGAACACCTTTCGGGACATCGCGTACATCCTGCAGCACCTCGGCGAAGGCTGCGGCACGCGCTTCGAGCACGAGTGCTACGACGTGGGCCACCTCTACAACCTGGCGCACTTCCTGGATCGCGGCTTGGTCAAGCCACCGCTCTTCATCCAGACGATCTTCGGCATCCTCGGCGGCATCGGCGCCGATCACGACAATCTGGTCTTCATGCGGCGGACCGCGGATCGCCTGTTCGGCGATGACTATGTCTGGTCGGTGCTTGCTGCGGGGCGCCACCAGATGCCGTTCGTCACGATGGGCGCGATCATGGGCGGCAATGTCCGCGTGGGCCTCGAGGACAGCCTGTTCCTCGCCAAGGGCCGCATGGCCGCCAACAACGCGGAGCAGGTGCAGAAGGTGCGGCGCGTCGTGGAGGACCTGTCGCTCGACGTCGCGACCCCCGCTGAGGCACGCTCCATGCTGGCACTCAAGGGCGGCGACCTCGTCGCGTTCTAGGGCTGTTCCCTCTGGCTGGCACCACCCACGCCCCCGCCCTTCCGCCCGCGAGCGTACGATGCCATCGGGCGGAAGGGCGGGGGCGTGGGTGGCAACGGCAACGCCAAAGCAACCACAACCAGGAGACCAACCATGTCCGAGGACATCGCCCGCGTTCCCCTGAAACCCGGCACCCGGGTCATCGTCACCGGAGCCGCCGCCGGCATCGGCCGCGCGATCGCCGACAGCTTCCTCGCCAATAACGCCAGGGTGTTTCTCTGCGATGTCGATGAGGAGGCGCTCGACGCCTGCAGACTCGAGCAGCCGGGCTTCGGTACGATGCTCTGCGATGTCGCCGATCCCACGGCGATGGACCGGTTCATGGAGGCAGCGACCGACTGGCTCGGCGGGCTCGACGTGCTGATCAACAATGCCGGGGTGGCGGGCCCGACCGCAGCGGTCGAGGACATCGCCATCGCGGACTGGCAACGCACCTTCGCCGTCAACGTCAACAGCCACTTCTACGCCGCGCGCAAGGCGGTGCCGCTCCTCAAGGCCGCCGGCGGCGGGTCGATCGTCAACCTATCGTCTGCCGCCGGGCGCCTCGGCTTTCCGCTCCGCTCGCCCTATTGCGCGTCCAAATGGGCGGTCGTCGGGATGACCCAGGCGCTCGCCGTCGAGCTGGGCCCCTCCAACATCCGCGTCAACGCCATCCTCCCGGGCGCCACCGCCGGCGAGCGCATCGACCGCGTCATCGCGGCCAAGGCCGAGGCGCGCGGCGTGTCGTTCGACGAGATGCGCGAAGAGTATGTGGCGCTCGCCTCGCTGCGTAAGTTCGTCAGTCGGCAGGATATCGCCAATATGGCCGTCTTCGTCTGCTCGGCGGCGGGTGAGAGCATCTCCGGCCAATCGCTCAGTGTCTGCGGCAATGTCGAGTATCTGCGCTGACGACACGGCGACGGATCAACAGGCCTGCGCTCGACGTCCGCATCTCAGATCGCGACCCGGCGAGAGCCGCAGACGGGAGGTCCGTGCCCAAACGCAGCCAGACTGCTCAGCGCGACCGCCCGCTCCTGGACGGCCTTCGGCCTTTTGGCGTCATGAACCCGATCCAGTCAGAAGACCGTCTTGAGCCCAAAAACGGGCATGGGGTCTGCTCAGACCTCGCCGGGCTGCGCATCGAGTGACCACATGCCGGTTTGCGGATCGAACGGAACGGACAGGTGCTCGTGCACCAATCGCCAGCCGTGCTCTTTCAGCCGGTAGCAGGACGTGTGGCGGACCCACATGTCAGTTGAGCCGCCGGCTTCGAAATCGCCCGAGTACCGGTTGAGGCTGTAAGCGAACGCCGTATCGCCGTCGGCCGACACGATGAGATCATTCAATTCGACGCTGACCGGACCTTCAAAGCGATCGAACCATTCCTGCTCGCGTTGTCGCACGGCTTTCGCGCTCGTGTGGCGGAGTGGTTCGACCACGTCGAACATCACAATGTTCTCGGTGACCAAGGCCATGGCAGCGTCTGTGTCCTTGGCGCGGATGGCCCGATAGCGATCTTCAATCAGCCTGCGAACCGTCGCCGCGGCGCGGATGTCGTCGCTTTTCCAGCGGCCATGTCCTGCAGGCGGGTCGCCGAAAAACACGTCAACGCCATAGAGCTGGCCATCGCGGAAGGTGAACAGCTCGACGTTGCGAAATGTCTCCCCATCGCTGAGGCCAGACTCATAAAGCACAAACGCCGTCTCGCCATCCGTCGTGACCTGTTTCAAGTCGAGAGCCGTCAGCGATTGCGTGCTTGGCCAACAACGCTCCATGAAGGCGTCGCAATCGATGGCGTCGTCATAGGGGCTCGTGAAGGAGAATCCCGGGTGGAGCAGCGCCAGAAACGCATCGGCGTCGCGCGCAAGGTAGGCGCTGAACACCGCGCGGACCTTCTCCTCAATGGTTGATGCTTCAGCCATGGCGCGCCCCTCTCGGCCAGTGCGTATTTGCAAGTGGTTGAACAGTGACCTGTCCACTGCGATAGTGCAACTAGTTTCGAAAGTGCAGCGGCAACGTCATGGCCGACCATCGCTCGGGGTGTCCGATCAATCTGACCGTCGAACTGCTCGGTGACCGATGGAGTCTGGTCGTGTTGAGGGACGTTATGTTCGGCAATCGACGGACCTATGGCGCGCTCTTGTCCGCATCCGACGAGGGGATTTCTTCAAATCTGCTGGCTGATCGGCTGAAGAAACTGGTAGACACCGGCCTGCTGACGAAGGCAGACGATCCATCCCACAAGCAGAAAGCGGTCTATTCACTTACTGAGAAATCGATCTCTCTAGTGCCACTCTTCGTCCAACTCGGCGCTTGGGGGCGACGCTGGCTTCCTTCAACGCCGCAATACTCCGTCCGAGCACAAGTCCTTGAAGAAGGTGGCCCCGAAATGTGGTTTCGATTTATGGACGAGCTGCGCACCGAGTACCTCGGCGCTCGGAAGACGTACGATGGACTAACAGTCGCAGAGGAACTTCAAGCGGCTTTTGACGCTCAAGTGATCCCAGTGAGAATAGGCGAGAGGCGATGAAGATTTCGCACACACCGGAGTTGGCATGTGCGTCTGCCACTCTGTGTCACGACTGGATCGCGTAGCCGATCGACCAACAGTGAGGAGCCGACCTTCACCGTTTGGCGGCATTGTCCGCAAAAGAGCCGTCAGCACGAACCTCGCCAAAGTCCGCTCGCAGTCCTTCTGACCCATAGGCCTTGCCAGCGAGGCAGGCTAATCCTGCTCTCGGCTAACCCGGCCCTAGGCCGACCAAGCGCTCAGGTGCCGGACCGACTCTTGGTCTCCGGACAGCGGACACGCCGGGCGCGATGGCCAATGGCTAGGTGCGACCGACTGTGTTGAAAAACGCTCAATCGAATACTTGATGCCCCATACCTTGAAGACCCGGACAGGCCCTGACCCAAGACGTGGCCGTCAAATTGCGGCGTGAGGACTTTTTCAACACGATCGACCCAGAATGGACGTTCAATGACTAGCGTCGAATGGCGTCATCTCGCCCTCGGCCACGGAGCACTTCCGCCCCACGCAGGTTCCCGATGCCCCCAGCCCGATACCGCTTCCGTCTCATCCCCTAATCCTCAAAGCCGAGGTCTCCTGCACCTCGGCATAAGCCGACCTTCACGAGGCAGGTCGTCTGAATCAGCGATCCGTCGTGCACGAACACTTGAGGAGCGTTACTCCGTTGGGGGCAGGCCACGTCCCGGCCTGCACATTGTGGCATTGGCACGTGTGGGTTGTCGGTGCGTCGCTGTTCTGCAAGCGTGCTGCCGTAGCCTGGGGAGGCACAGGTCCGGTGCTCAGTACGATACTCGTTCCGGTGCGCGGCGATGGCATGGCCGAGACGGTGCTCGGACATGCCGCAGCACTCGCAAAGCGGCACAAGGCGCATCTCGTCGTGGCCCACTGTCGCACGCGTGCAGAAGACTTGATGCCTTTCGGTGTCCCGCTACCCGCCTTTGCACGCGAAACGATTGTAAGGCAGGCGCAGGAAATGGCTGAACAGCAGGCGCAGGAAGTGAGGGAGCAGTTACATCGGTTAGCGGGTACGCTCGACCTCAAGGAGACAGGCAGCCCTAGGCGCGACACCCCTTCCATCGAATTTATCGAGGTCTATGGCCGAATGGCTGACGTGATCAAGCACAAGGGTCGGCTGACAGACCTTGTGGTCGTCAGCAAGCCGGATCGGGACAGAAACCTCGGCACCAACTCCCTGAAATCCGGGCTCTTCGGTACTGGCCGGCCGGTCTTGATGTGCCCGCCGCGCGGCGCCACTCCGCCCGAGCTCGGCGTTCGGATCGCGGTCGCTTGGAACGGCTCCCTCGAATCGTCGCGCGCAGTGGGACTGACGCTCGACCTCGCTATCGCCGCGGAAACGGTCACGATCTTGTCCGGCGGAAAGGGCGAGCCACACCACGCGACAGCGGAAGAACTTCTCGCGTACTACCGCCTCCGCGGGATCGCCGCGACGATCCATCGGCTTGAGGATGGCAACCCCGGGACGGCGCTCCTCAAGAAGTCGATCGAGCTAGACGCCAGCCTTCTGGTGATGGGCGCTTATGGGCACAGCCACGAGCTCGAAACCCTGTTTGGTGGGAACACGCAGGCCGTCGTCGATGAAGCCAACATCCCTGTGGTCATGGTGCATTGAGGGTGTGATTGACCACCAGCCGAGCTAAAGTTGAAGACGCGCCCCTTCGCTTCCGTTATAGGACCGGGCGGGGCGAACCGCAGGCTCAACCGAAAGCGCTGCGAAATGAACAGAACAGAGGAGGACTTCGCAACATGATCACGAAACGGGGTTTGTTTATACTAGCCGGCACTATCTTAATCGTTACGGCACCGATGCTGGCCGTTGCTCAGGAGTGGCAGCCACGTAAACCTATCGACTTCGTCATCATGGCCGGTCCTGGTGGTGGCGCAGATCAGATTGCCCGATTCATCCAGTCGGTGGCCGAACAAAAAGACCTCACCAATCGTCCACTCGTGCCCAACAACCAGGGCGGTGGCTCAGGCGCGGAGGCGCTGATCCACGTTAGCGGTGCCAGCGATCCCGACCACACCATCCTAGTGACGCTCAACTCGTTCTTCACTACGCCGCTCCGCCAAGAGAATCTCGGCATCGACATCCAGACTTTCACGCCGATTGCTATGATGGGCGTCGATCCTTTCGTGCTTTGGGTCCACAAGGATTCCGGGATCACCACAATCGACGAGTTCGTCGAGCAGGTGAGGTCAATGGACGGTGAGTTCGTGATGGGCGGGACGGGCGCAGGTCAAGAGGACTCCATCGTCATCGCTTACCTGTCCGGCGCCTATGATCTCGATATCAAGTACATCCCTTACGAGGGCGGCGGTGCGGTAGCCAAGGACCTCGCGGGAAAGCAGATCATGGCGTCCGTCAACAATCCGGCGGAAGCTAAGGGATTCTATGAAGCGGGCGATTTCGTACCGCTGCTCGCTTTCTCAGACGAGCGTATGCCGGCCTACCCGGATGTTCCGACCATCAAGGAGTTGGGTCACGATTTCTCCTACTACAACCAACGTGCTGTCGTTGGCGCGCCAGGTATGTCTGAGGAGGCCGCGGCCTATTATCAAGATCTCTTCGCCCAGATCTACGAAAGCGACGAGTGGCAGGGCTATCTAGAGTCTGAGAGCCTCTCGCCACTGTGGATGGATGCGGGTGAACAGCGCGACTACTGGGCGCTGCAGGTCGAGAACCACAAGGAGCTGCTCGCCGCGCTCGGTGAGTGAGGCGCAGCGCTCCTACCCGATGGTTTAGGAGGTTCAGGGGGCCAGATGCGCGTCGGCGAGATCGTGACGGTCGGCATTCTGGCCCTCTTCTCCGTCTACCTGATGTGGAAGAGTGCCGAGCTACCCATCGGCTACATTGCTGACACGGGGCCGGGAGGCGGTGCGTGGCCGTTCTGGCTTTCCGGCGTGATGCTGCTGTGTTGTGGCGCAATCGCTTTCAACTGGTGGCGCCGTACGAGCCCGCCGTCGCAATCTGACGAGCCTCTTCTCGACGCCTATGGGTGGCGAATGCTTGGTCTGGTCGGCGGCGGTATCGTGGTCTTTGTCGGCCTCGTCAGTATCATATCGATGTATGGCGCTGTTGCCGTCTTCCTTTTCTATTACATCCGGTATCTCGGTCGCCACGGGTGGGCTTTAAGCCTGTCCATCTCGCTTGTGACGCCGCTCGTACTGTTCTTCTTCTTCGAAGGCGCGATGCGCATCACGATGCCAACGGGCTTGCCGTTCACTGATCCCGTATTCAACATTCTCTACGAAATCATTTACTGAGCCGAGAGCCGGGGCCCGGCAGAACAGCAGGCGTTTGACAATGGAAGTTCTCACACTCCTTGGCGACGGTATGCTGCTCGCATTGCAGCCGTTGAACCTAGTGATGATCCTCATTGGGGTCACGGTGGGTCTCTTCATCGGTGCGATGCCCGGCCTGGGGTCAGTCAACGGGGTCGCCATTCTCCTGCCCGTTACGTTTCTGGTGCCGCCGGCGTCGGCGATCATCTTCCTCGCCGCCATCTACTACGGCGCGATGTATGGTGGCGCGATTTCGTCAGTAACGCTCGGCATCCCCGGCGCGTCGACAGCTGTTGCGACGACCTTCGACGGGCGTCCGCTCGCGCGGCAGGGCCGGGCAAGCTTCGCTCTGGTGACGGCGGCGCT
Source organism: Geminicoccaceae bacterium (assembly GCA_028279345.1). Taxonomy (GTDB): domain Bacteria; phylum Pseudomonadota; class Alphaproteobacteria; order Geminicoccales; family Geminicoccaceae; genus JAAAPF01. The sequence continues at coordinate 88,181 of JANQNY010000077.1, read as the reverse complement.
TGCGTCGTTCGTCGGCGGTACGGTCGCCAATATCCTGTTCACGCTTTTTGCGCCGGCTCTCGCCTCCGTTGCTCTGTCGTTCGGTCCGCCTGAAGTCTTCGCGCTGATGCTTCTGGCGTTTGCCACGTTCATTGGCCTCGGTGGCGACGACATCCCCAAGACCATCTTTTCCATTTGCCTTGGCCTCGTCCTCGGCGCGGTGGGATTCGACCAGATCTCAGGCGCACCGCGGCTGGTCCTCTTCGACAACACGGGCTTTCTGCAGGGGATCGGCTTTCTCGTCCTGGCGATCGGGGTCTACGGCATCGGCGAGATGCTCTGGACGATCGAGCAGACACGCGGTGAGGTGACGACGACGACGCCGAGAATGACGGTTAAAGGAATGGCCTCGGAGACCAAGGAGGCCGCGTCGCGAGCATGGAAGGGCACTACCATCGGCTCTTTCCTCGGCTTCTTCGTTGGTGTGCTTCCCGCGGCGGGCGCGACGCCCGGATCGCTCATGTCCTACGGTGTCGCCAAGATGGTCTCACGCAAGCCCGAGGACTTCGGCAAAGGCAATCCCGACGGGGTGGCGGCGCCGGAGGCGGCCAACAATTCCGCATCGACAGGATCAATGCTGCCGATGCTGACGCTCGGCATTCCCGGTTCGCCGACGACGGCCATACTGCTTGGCGGCATGGTCATCTGGGGGCTTGTGCCGGGACCACGACTGTTTGTAGACGAAACGGAGTTCGTCTGGGGACTAATCGGCTCATTCTACATCTCGAATCTTGTGGCTGTACTGATCAACTTGGCCTTTATTCCGCTCTTCGTCTCGATGCTGCGGATGCCATTCACCATCCTGGCGCCCATGATCTTTGTCTTGTCAATCGCCGGCGGATACGCAGCCACGCGCGACATGTTTGATGTCTGGCTGATGGTGATTTTTGGGCTCGGAGCATTCTTCCTGCGGAAGTTCGACTATCCGCTCGCCCCAGCCGTCCTGGCCATTGTTCTGGGACCGATTGCCGAGCCGACGCTCCGCCAGTCACTGCTGCTGTCGTCCGGCGATCCTTCGATATTCTTCACGCGGCCCGTCGCCGGGCCGATCACGATTGTCGCACTGGTGTTGATCTTCCTTCCGGTCCTGAGGCTGTTGCGCAGAGGGCGTTGGGGCTCTTGAGTGCCTGCCATGCGTGACCCGCATCTCGGCACGCTGCGCCGTACGTCCCTCCGGGTCCGAGCGGTCAGCCGTAGAGGCCAGCAACCCGCGCCCGCAGCTTGACGAGCGCCAGTACCGTATCGATGGTGGGCGTCGGCGTCCCGGTCACCTCGCCCAGTTCCTGAAGGGAGCCGACCAGCGCGTCGATCTCCATCGGTCGCGCGGCGTCGAGGTCCTGCAGCATCGAGGTGCGATGGGCACCCACGTCCGCACCACCCTGGATCCGGCGATCCACGTCGATCGGGAACTTGACGCCGAGTTTCTCGGCGATCGCCTGCGCTTCGAGCATCATGTTCCGTGCGACCTCGCGGGTGCCGGGATCGGTGCAAACCACGTCGAGCGTGGCATGGGTGAGCGCCGAGATCGGGTTGAATGAGAGGTTGCCCCAGAGCTTTACCCAGATCTCGTCGCGGAGATTCGGCCGGACCGGGGCCTTGAGTCCCGCCCCGCTCAGCGTCTTCGACAGCCTGAGAGCCCGTTCCGATTTCGACCCATCCGGCTCGGCCAACGAGAAACGGTTGCCTTGGATATGCTTGATGACGCCGGGCTCGATGACTTCCGCTGCGGGATAGACAACACAACCCAACACCCGGTCCGGGCCGAATCCGTCCCACTGGGTGTTCCCGGGATCGACAGAGGCTAGGCGGGTGCCCTCGAGAGGACCTCCAATCTTGTGGAAGTACCACCATGGCAGGCCGTTCACGCCCGATACGACGGTTGTCTCCGGTCCGAGCAATGGCAGCACGCTCTCGACTACCGACGGCACCGAGTGCGCCTTGAGTGTAATGATCACGTAGTCCTGCGGCCCAAGCTCCGTCGGATCTTCCGAAACGGTGACGGGAACGGTGACCGTCTCGCCGCCCTCGATGAGAGTAAGCCCGCCCTCGCGCATCGCCGCCAGGTGCGGACCCCGCGCGACAAGGCTCACATCCGCGCCGGCCTGGGCCAGCTTCGCTCCCATATAGCCGCCAATGGCGCCTGCGCCGAAGATACAGATCTTCATGGTATTGCCTCGTCGACGAGCCCAAGCTTCTGCGCCAGACCTATCCTCTGTAGCTTACCGGCGGCACTGCGCCGTGGAAGCGACGCTCAAGCATCTGACAGCAGAGCCGGTGCTGGGAGAGCAAGAGCCTCTTCGGAAGACGTGGCACCGAGCAAGAGGCGGTTGACCGCTTAGGTGATCTACACTCCGCGGTAGCGCAGGTTCTCACGCGTGAGCTGGTCGAGCTTTGTCACGCCCATCAGCTTCATGCCGCGCTCGATCTCACTCCTGAGCGCGCCGAGCGCCTTCTCGACGCCACCCTGGCCCGCGGCGCCGAGCGCGTAGAGGTAAAGCCGGCCGCCGGAACACGCCTTCGCGCCGACAGAGAGCGCCTTCAGCACATGCGTGCCACGCTGGACGCCGCCCTCGCAGATGACGTCGATCTGGTCGCCGACCGCGTCGACGATCTCCGCCAGCTGATCGAATGGGCTGCGCGAGCCGTCGAGCTGCCGGCCGCCATGGTTCGAGACCATGATGCCGGTGCAGCCGATGTCGACGGCACGCTTGGCGTCGGCGACGCTCATCACGCCCTTTAGCGCAAACTGACCGTCCCACTTGGCGCAGAGCGCTTCGGCATCCTTCCAGCTCATCGACTGGTCGAGCATGGTCGAGAAATAGTCGCCGACGGAGGTCGCCAAATTGCTGCCCGCGTTCACCTGGTCGGAAAGGTGCGGCAGATCGAACCTCTCATGGGTGAGATAGTTGAGCGCCCAACTTGGACGCATCGCGAAGCTCAATATGCTGCCAAGGGTCAGGCGAGGCGGCGACGTGAATCCCGTGCGCAGATCGCGCTCACGATTGCCGCCGGTGATCGTGTCGACCGTCAGCGCCATCACGTCGAACTTGGCGGCCTTGGCGCGCTCGAGAAGCGCGTCGTTCAAACCGCGATCCTTATGAAAATAGAACTGGAACATCTTCGGCGTGTTCACCATGGCCGCGAGTTCCTCGACGCTGACCGTGCCCAGCGAGGAGACGCCGAACATCGTGCCGTGCTTCGCCGCCGCGTGCGCCACCGCCCGTTCGCCATCGTGGTGGAACAGCCGCTGCAGAGCCGTCGGCGCGCAATAGACGGGCATCGCCAGCTTCTGCCCCATGACCGTGACGCTCATGTCCACGTCTTCGACGCCGGTCAGCACGTTCGGCACCAAATCGCAGCGCTCATAGGCCTCGGTGTTCCGGCGATAGGTCACCTCGTCATCGGCGGCGCCGTCGATGTAGTGAAAGATCGGCGCCGGCAACCGCCGCTTCGCAAGGGCGCGGAAATCCTTGAAGCTGTGGCAGTCGCTCACACCCATGTCGGCTTCTCCCTTTTGCGCGCGACGACGATGGCGCCGCAGCGGCGTTCAGATGGTCACGACCTGCGGCCGTGTGGACGCGCGCGCGCCGCGCGCGGCCACGTCAGCAACTGCGAGATCCTGCAGGCCGACGCCGGTGCCGTCGAAAAGCGTGATCTCGTCCGCCGAGCGCCGTCCTGGGTCCGCGCCGTTGATCACCGCGCCGATCGGCATGACGGCACTTTCCGCTAGGAGCCCGGCGGCGACCGCGTGCTGCGCCTCGCCGATCGTCACCGACTGCGCCACCTCGTCCGTGAACACGCGCGCCTTGGCGAGGAGCGCCGGGTCGACCTCTTGCTTGCCCTTGGTGTCCGTCCCCATGCAGGCGAGATGCGCCCCCGGTTTGATCCAGTCCGCCATGAGCAGCGGCTCGAAGGCCGAGGTGATCGTGATGATGACGTCCGCCTGCGCGCCGACGGCCTCCGCCGAGGCGCTTTCGAACGGCAGGCCGATCTCCTCGGCCACCTCGGCGAGGCGTGCCAGCGCCTCCGAACGACGGTTCCAGGCCACCACGCGCTCGAACGCGCGTTGCTCGGCCGCAGCGCGCAGTTGAAAGGCGGCTTGGTGCCCGGCGCCAATCATGCCCAGCACCTTCGCGTCCTTGCGCGCCAGCCGTGCGATCGAAACGGCGGAGGACGCCGCGGTGCGGACTGCCGTCAGATAGTTGCCGCCGACGAGCGCCTTGAGCCTGCCGGTATCCGGATCGAACAAGAACACGGTGGACTGGTGGTTGGTGAGCCCCTTCGTCGAATTACCGGGCCAGTAGCCGCCGGACTTCACGCCGAGGACGAGCCCTGCGCGATCGAAGCCGGACTTGAAGCCGTAGAGCGCGTCGGCGTGGCCTATGGCTTCGCGCACGACTGGGAAATTGTGAGCGTCGCCCCGCTCCATCGCAGCGAACACCGCCTCGACGGCCGCAAACGCCGCCAATCGCCCCACCAGGCGCTGGCAGTCTTCCTCAGACACGACGAGGACGCCGCCGCTTGCTTCGTCCATGACCACTTTCCTCCGCCGGACGCGCGCGCTCAGTAAGCCTTGCCGCGCGCGCTGACCGGCCAGAGCGCCTCGACCTTTCCGCTGCGCACGCCGACGTACCAGTCATGCACGTTGCAGGTCGGATCGCAGTGGCCGGGAACGAGGCGGAGCTTCTCGTTGACTTTCAACACGCCCTGCGGATCGGCGATCACGCCGTGCTCGTCCGAGCATTTCACGTATTCAACGTCGTCGCGGCCAAAAACGGACGGCAAACCGCTGTCGACGGACTGAGCCTTGAGCCCGGCGTCGCAGATCGCCTTCTCTGCCTTCGCATGGGACATGACGGAGGTGAGGATGAAGAGCGCGTTTTCCCACTCGCCCTGATCGATCCGCCTGCCATCCTTGTCGAGGATGCGGCCGTAGTCCGCGTCCATGAAGGCGTAGGAGCCGCATTGCAGTTCGTTGTAGACGCCAGACGTGCCTTCAAAGTAATATGAGCCGGTGCCGCCACCACCGACAATATCGCAGCTCAATCCCTCGGCTTGCAGTTCTTTGACCGCATCTGCGACCATTGCGACGGCGATGTCGATCTTCGCCTTGCGGTCCTCGTAGAGATCAAGATGCTGCATGGCACCCTGATACGCCTGGATGCCAGCGAAGCGGAGCCCGTCGGCAGCGTCGATCGCCTTCGCGATCGCGACCACCTCCGGCGTGGTCGTAACCCCGCAGCGCCCGGCGCCGCAGTCGATCTCGACCAGGCACTCGATCTGGACGCCATGCCTGACCGCCGCCTTTGAAAGATCGGCGACGTTGTCCAGATCGTCGACGCAGCAGATCGTGCGCGCGCCGAGCTTTGGTATGCGCGCGAGCCGATCGATCTTCGCGGGGTCGCGCACCTGGTTCGACACCAGCACGTCCTTGATCCCGCCGCGCGCAAAGACTTCCGCCTCCGAGACCTTCTGGCAGCAAACGCCGCAGGCGCCGCCGAGCTTCTCCTGCAGGAGCGCCACATCGACGGATTTGTGCATTTTGCCGTGCGCCCGGTGGCGCACGCCCATCTCTTTGGCGATCGCGCCCATCTTGGCGACGTTGCGTTCCAGCGCGTCCAGGTCGAGCACCAGGCAGGGCGTTTGGATCGCGCTCTCATCCATGCCGATGGCGGCGGGGATGTCGAAGCCGACTTCGAGCTCTTCAGATTTAAGTGGCGCGTTCATAGTCGTTCTCCCTCCGACCTCACATCCAAGGTAGTTTCGCTAAGTCGACGTTTCCGCCGGAGATGATCACGCCGACGCGTTTCCCGGCGAAGACGTGTTTGTTCTTGAGGATCGTCGCCAGCGGCACGGCGCAGCTCGGCTCCATGACGATCTTCATGCGCTGCCAAGTGAGCTTCATCGCGTCGACGATCTCTTGCTCGCTGGCGGTCAGAATGTCGGTCACGTGGTTCGACACGAAATGCCAGGTCAGCTCTTTGAGCGGTACTTTGAGCCCGTCGGCAACCGTCTGCGGCGCGTCTTCGGCGATGATGTGGCCGGCCTTGAGCGACCGATAGGCGTCGTCTGCTTGCTCCGGCTCGGCGGCGTAGATCTCCACCTCGGGCGCAATGGCCGAAAGCGTGAGGCAGCAGCCGGAGACCATGCCGCCCCCGCCAATCGGCGCGATCACAGCGTCGAGGCCGTCGACTTGGGACATCAGCTCGCGCGAGCAGGTGCCCTGTCCGGCGATGACGCGCGGGTCGTTGTAGGGATGTACGAAGTTCGCGCCGGTCTGCTGCTGCAACGCCGCGAACACAGCTTCGCGCGAAGAGGTCGACGGCTCGCATTCAGTGATCAGCCCGCCATAGCCACGCACCGCGTCCTTCTTCGCCTCCGGCGCCGTGCGCGGCATCACGACATGGCAGGGCACGCCGCGTCGCCCCGCGGCGTAGGAGAGCGAGAGCGCGTGGTTGCCGGAGGAGTGCGTCGCGACGCCGAGTTCCTCCTGGTCAGCACTCAGCCCAAGCACTGCGTTCGAAGCGCCACGGACCTTGAACGCGCCAGCTTTCTGAAAGTTCTCACACTTGAAGAACAGCTCAGCGCCGGTAAGGCCGTTCAGATAGGTCGATGTCAGGATCGGCGTCTCGTGGATGTACGGCTTGATCCGCTCGTGCGCCGCGACGACGTGCTCGTAGGTAGGGACCGTCAATCCATCCGTGTTGCTCATGACGCCCTCTTCACACCGCGGTCTTCGGCGTTGGCCGCGGCCGTCTTACGATAGTATTCCTGCGCTGCGCGGGTGCCCGAACCGAGCTCCACCGGATAGCCGAGATCGGCCATAGCCATCTCCACCGTCGCCAGCCCCGACAGTGTCATGACGTCGGTCAACGAGCCGAGATGGCCGATGCGGAACGCCTTGCCGGCCATCTCTCCGAGCCCGACGCCGAAGGAGACGCCGTAGGTATCGAAGATGTGGTTGGTGAGCGCGTCGCTGTTGAAGCCCGGCGGCACGTAGATGGCGCTGACCGTCTCTGAGTAGAGCTCCGGCGATTGTGCGCAGAGATCGAGCCCCCAGGCGCGCACCGCACAGCGAACGCCCTCGGCGATGCGGCGATGCCGCGCGAAGACACTGTCCAGGCCCTCTTCGAACAGCATGTTCAGGCTTTCGCGCAGCCCGTACATGATCTGCAGTGGCGGCGTGTAGGGAAACCCGCCCCTGGCATTGGCGCCGGCCATGTCGCGGAAGTCGAAGAAGGTCCGCGGGCACTGCGCCTGCTGGGCGGCGGCGAGCGCCTTCCGGCTGACGCCGATGATCGCCATCCCCGTCGCCAGCATGAAGCCTTTCTGCGATCCGGAGACGGCCAGATCGACGCCCCATTCGTCCATGCGAAAATCCATCGAAGCGAGCGACGAGACGCAATCCACATGGAGCATCGCGGGATGGCCGCTGGCGTCCATGGCGCGCCGCACTGCGGCGATGTCGGAGCGGACGCCGGTGGCGGTCTCGTTGTGCGTCACGAGCACCGCTTTGATCTTGTGGTCGCGATCGGCGGCCAAACGCTCGGCGTAGAGATCAGCGGGGGCGCCCGTCCCCCAGGGACACTCGATGACCTCGACGTCGAGCTTGTGACGTTGGCAGAGGTCGATCCAGCGATGTGAGAACATGCCGAAGCGGGCGACCACAACCTTGTCCCCTGGCGAGAGCGTGTTGGTGATCGCCGCCTCCCAGCCGCCGGTTCCAGAAGAGGGGAAAGCGATCACCTGCCCCGAACGCGTCTTGAACACCTTCTTGAGGTCTTCCAGCAACGGGGTCAGCAGCTCGATGAAATCGGGAGCGCGATGATCGATCGTCTGGACGCTCATCGCATAGCGCAGCCGATCCGGGATGTTGGTCGGCCCGGGAATGAAGACCGGGTTTTGTCCTCTCATCGCGCGTCCTCCCTCCTGCTTGATCCGATGGATATGCCATGCGCGTTGAGATTTCAATTTTTCTGAAAATACTTTTCAATATAAAAATTTATCTTCTAACCACATGATTATAAAATCTATTTTGTTTTCCATTAGCTCGCTTGCCAACGAGCTGGAAAATTTTTTTGCATACCGGCTATCCTCCAGCGGCACGCGAACCGACGATCGCTGGAGGACCGAATGACGACCAAGAGGCCGCGCGGCCGACCACGCAAGGATCCCGCCGAGAGCCAAGCGGCGCCCGCGCAGGCGCTCGATCGCGGGCTGCATCTGCTTGCGCTGATTGCCAGTGCCGGCGCCTCGACTTTGTCCGACGTCGCGCTCCGCGCAGGCATGCCAGCCTCGACGGCGCACCGGTTGCTGACGACGATGGAGCGCCATGGCATCGTCACGTTCGACGGTGACAGTCAGCACTGGACGGTCGGGCTCGAAGCGTTTCGCATCGGCAGCGCGTTTCTCGAACGGACGAATCTGGTGGACGCAGCGCGCAAGGCGATGCGCCGCTTGGTGGAGGAGACAGGCGAGACGGCCAATCTGGGGATCGCCAATGCGGGAGACGTCGTCTTCGTCAGCCAGGTTGAGACGCCTAATCCGATCCGGGCTTTCTTCCCGCCCGGAACGCGCGGCAGCATGCACGCGTCGGGGATCGGCAAAGCCCTGCTAGCGGAGTTGTCACGCGAGCGGGTCGAGCGGCTCCTCGAGAGCCGCGGCCTACCGGAGCACACTGCCCAGACCCTCACGAAACCCTCCGATCTGTTCGCGGATCTCGACGCCACCAAAGCGCGCGGTTGGTCGTTCGATGATGAGGAGCGCCACTCCGGCATGCGATGCGTCGCGGCCGCGATCTTCAACGAGCATCGCGAGGCGATCGCCGGTATCTCCGTATCGGGGCCAACCGTCCGGTTGCCGGATGCGCGCATAGCCGAAGTCGGCGCGACGGTCCGCAACACCGCCGCTGAGATCACGGAGCAGATCGGAGGACGTGCCCGGCGGGTGCTTTGACATGCGGCACGAGCGTTCTCAACGAGCCGTTGCGCCTGGACCTGGTTGGCGTTGTTCTCGATTGTCACCACCCAGCCACTGGCGTCAGTTCGTGCGCTCGAGTCCTTCGAAAATGATCCGCTGGGGGCGCCGATGCGAGCTGCAGCTCATCGCTCCTGGCGTTCTCAGCATCGCTATCTCCGGGGGCTCGGCAGGAGAACGCAGCTAAGTCACGCCGCGCATGTCGTTGAAGTCGATACGCTGACACACCGCTTCTGTAGTCAGCTCGATCAGTCGCTCTGCCACAGGTTGTTACTCGTCTGACCGCAGTTGGGCGCCGACTACGTCGCTTTGTGGCCCAGGCGTTTCGCACCGCAGATACCGCAAACCGTTCCCGAGAGTGCTTGGCCTAGTCGCCATCGGTGCGTCCGCCGCGCATTGACGACACGCAAGATCGACCGTTCCTGGCGCAACCTCGCCGGGAGCGTCGCCAACGGAAACGATCGTTCTGCCTTCGAAGGCGGACGCGCGGGCTCGATGCGCGCATGTCCCAGAGCCGTCCAGAGACGCCGCAGCACGGGCGCGGAATGGGCGGCACCATCGGCATGCGGCGGTGCCTTAGCTGCCGCTGCCCCGAAACGTCACGATGGCGTCGACGATCACGACGGCCATGACGGCGAGATACTGGGCTGCTGCGGAGGCGTCGCTGACGACACCGGCAAAGGCGTCCACGATCGCAGAACCGGCCTGTCCATCTCGGTAACGATGCGGGTTACCTCGAAGCCGATCCATAGGGCCAGCATCGTCACGAGATGGTCGTCGCGGTCGGCCGTTGCGCCAATCGCCCGACGGATCACCGCGGCACCTCGGCATCAACACAACAACGTCCGACGGACGAATGGTGTGGCGCGGGCTCCCTACTTCGCCGTGAAGCCACCGTCGACCAACAGCTCGGTGCCGGTGACGAAGGCGGAATCCTCCGACGCCAGATAGAGGACTGCCTTCGCGACCTCGTCCGGGGTGCCGAAGCGGCCCATCGGGTGCAGCCGCGCGAGGCGCGTCCGCATGGTCGCCGCATCAGGCGCCGCATAGAGGCGCGCATAACCCTCCATCGCCTCGTCCTCCATGTCGGTGTCGATGAAGGTCGGGTGCACGGAGTTCACCCGGATCGGATAGCCGAGCGCGCCGCACTCGACCGCCGTCGCCTTCGTGAACAGCCGGACGCCGCCTTTCGACATGGAGTAGAGCGCACCGTAGGTCATGCCGATCATGCCGGCGATGGACGAGACGTTGATGATCGAGCCGCCGCCCGCCGCGTCCGGCAGGCAGCCTTTCATGACGCCGAGTGCGTGCCTAGTGCCGAGGAAGACGCCGGTGAGGTTGGTGGCTAGGAGCTGGTTGGCCTCATCCAGCGAGGTCTCCTCGATCGTCTTGACCACGATGACGCCAGCATTGTTGACGAGCACGCTGAGACCGCCGAACCGCTGGAGCGTTGCGTCCAGCACGCGACGCCAGTCGGCTTCGTCCGTGACATCGAGCCTCTGAAACATCGCGGTGCCACCCGACGCCTCGATCTCGGCCACGAGTTCCTCGCCCAGCGGCTCCCGACGGCCGGTGGCAACGACACTTGCACCCGCCCGCGCCAGGGTCCGGGCGATCTCGCTACCGATACCGCGTGTGGCACCCGTCACGAGGGCAACCTTGCCGTCGATGCGGTTCATCATCCTTGCTCCCAAGGCTCGACGTTTCGCTAGCGTGCGGTCATGCCGCCATCGATGACCAGCTCGGCGCCGGTAACGAACGCCGCTTCGTCCGAGACGAGATAGACGATGGCGTTGGCAACGTCGGCGGGGTCGCCCAGGCGCCGCAGCGCCATGTAGTTCTCGACGACGCGCCGCAGCTTCTCGGGCTCGCTGCTGTCGGCGATGACATCGGTGATCATCGGCGTCTCGATGAAGCCGGGATGCACGGAGTTGACGCGAACGTTGGTGCCGGCGCTCGCACATTCCATGGCGGCCGCCTTGGTGAACAGGCGCACGCCCCCCTTGCTGGCACAATAGGCGCCGACCCGGACACCGCCGACAAGGCCGAACACCGAGGAAACGTTGACGATCGCACCACCGCCATAGGCGGGCAGCACCTCCATGGCGAGCTTGGTGCCCAGGAAGACGGCGTCGAGATTGACGCTCATGAGCCGCCGCCAATCGGCGAGGGTCGTCTCGGCGATCAGTCGATCGAGGGCCACACCGGCGTTGTTGACCAGCGCATCGAGCCGGCCGAAGCGGGCGACCGTCGCGTCGAAGGCCTCGTGCCAGCTCGCCTCGTCAGTGACGTCCTGCCGGATGAAGGCAGCCTCACCCCCGTCCTGCGTGATCGCGTCGGCCACTTCGGCACCAGCCGTCTCATCGATGTCGGTGAGCGTGACCTTGCAACCCTCGGCGGCCAGCCGGAGCGCGCTCGCCTTGCCGATACCTGAAGCGCCGCCCGTCAGGATCGCGACCTTGCCGGCGAGGCGTCCCACGGCCCTACCTCCCTGATTGTATCTCGTTCTTCTCTATCCGATTGTCGGCTTGTCGGACATTATACGGTCGCTTATCAGTTGGTCGACGACCTCGGTGCTGTGCGATCCGACCTGCCAAGGTCACCGTGCAGCAGGTGGCGGCTGGGCGTGGCCACGCGCAGGCACAGCGGTTAGGTTCCAGCCACCTGCGCTATGGGAGGCACGAGCGCGATCCTTGCCGCGGCATGGTCACCCGCTCGGTGAACGAGGACAACATCATGAACCGCTTGGGCTTTGCCTGCTTTTCCGCCTGTCTCGTCCTGACGGCCACACCGGTCGCGGCCGCGACCTACCAGGCGACCATCGTCGCCGGTCATCCAAGCGTGTTTCGCTGGGTACAGATGCTCGACGAGGTCTTCATCCCCACCGTCGAGGCAGAGCTCGCCGAGCACGGCGATACGATGGTCTTCACCCCCCAATATGGCGGCTCGATCGCCGGCGTGGGTGAGGAACTGGAAGCCGTGGAAGCGGGCCTCGCCGAGATCGGCATCTGCCAGTCGCTCTTCGATCCGGCCAAGCTGGCCGTGCAGAACGTCACCTACTACACGCCCTTCGTCAGCGACGACGCGCGCCTGGTGAGCGACCTCATGCATGAGCTCCACGTCGAAGACGAACGGATGCGCGAAGCCTACGCCGACAACGGCGTGGTGTATCTGGGCGCACCGGTCGCCATCGACGACTATCTCTTGATGACCAACTTCCCCGTCAGCGGCCTGGACGACCTCGCCGGTCGCAAGATCGCGGCACCCGGCCCCGCGATCAACTGGCTCTCGGGAACCGGCGCCGTCGGCGTCTCCGGCAACCTCACCACCTACTACAACGAGCTCAAGACGGGCGTGTACGACGGCGTCATCGTCTTCGCTTCGGCGGCATTGCCAGGGAAGCTCCACGAGGTGGCGCCGTACATCACCCGGGCCGGCCTTGGCGCCCAATATGCAGGCGCCCTCTGCGCCAACGAGCGCTGGTGGGAAGGACTGCCTGCGGAGGTGCAGGCGGCGCTCGTTGCAGGCGCCGAGGCCACCTCCGGCTGGTATCTCGACGCGCTTGAGGCGGCCGTCGACAACGCGTTCGCCACGATGGCCGAGCAGGGAGCGACGATCGCGGATGCCCCCGACGGCATGCGGCAAGCCTGGGCCGATGGCATGGACAACGCCGCCCAGACCTGGGCGACGGCGCTCGACGACCAGGGGCGGCCGGGTTCCGCGATCCTTGCCCTCTACATGGAGAAGATGCGCGCAGCCGGTGCAGCACCGGCGCGCGACTGGGACAACGAGTAGCGTGGCCAGCTCGATCCGCCCGGCCGAAGCATGCCGGGCGGAGCCCCTGCCGCTCCGCCTGCTCGATGCGACGACCCAGGCGCTCAACGTCTGCGGCTCGCTCCTGATCTTCGCGCTGATGCTGCTGATCGGCGCGGACGTGCTCGGACGCAATCTGTTCGGCACGCCGATCTCGGGCGTGCCCGAGCTGGTGACGCTCTCCATCGTTGCGATCGTCTTCCTGCAGATCCCGCAGGCGCTGCGCGCCGGGCGCATGACCCGGGCAGAGGCGGTCATCCGCCCACTGTCCGAGCGCGCGCCGGGGCTCGCACGTTTGGTGGAGACCGTTTTCGATCTCGCCGCGATCGCCGTCGTCGGGGCGATCGTCATCTCCACCTGGCCAATCTTCGTCCGTGCAGTCGAGCGGGGCGAGTTCGTGGGTGCGGTCGGCGATTTCACCGCACCGGTCTGGCCGGTCAAGGCGATGATCCTCATCGGCGCCACGACGCTGGCGCTCCAGTTCGCCGCACGGATCGCCCGGCGCTTCGGCTATCGGGGCGCCGATGACCCCTTTTGAGATCGGGCTCACGGCGCTCGGGGCCATGGGCCTCCTGGTGCTGGGCGGGCTCCATGTGCCGATCGCCTTGATGCTGTGCTCCTTTGTCGGCGTCTGGGCGATCAAGGGTTCGCTCGGGCTGGCGGCGACGATGCTGGGCCTGGCGGCCAACGACGCGATCGCCAGCTATTTCTTCGGCGTCGTTCCGCTGTTCGTGCTGATGGGCTTTCTCGTCGCGGAAGCGGGACTGGGGCGGGACGCCTTCGACGTCGCAAACAGCCTCTTCCGGCGGGTGCGCGGCGGGCTCGGGCTCGGCACCGTTGGTGCGAACGCCATCTTCGCTGCCATCACCGGCATCTCGATCGCGTCGGCCGCGGTGTTCACCAAGATCGCCGTGCCACAGATGATCCGCCACGGTTACACGCCGCGTTTCGCCGTGGGCGTGGTCGCGGGCAGCTCAGTCCTGGGGATGATGATCCCGCCGAGCCTGCTCTTGATCCTCTTCGGCATCCTCACCGAGCAGTCGATCGGTGACCTCTTCATCGCCGGCATCGGACCGGGACTCCTGCTCGCCGCCCTGTTCGGCATCGGCATCATCGCCATGGCGAGCTTCACGCCCGGCTTCGTCGGCAAGACCGACCGTGACGACGTCGATGCCCTCACGCGCCGGGACCTGCTCGTCCGCGGCCTGCCCATCACCGGCCTGATCCTGCTGGTCCTTGGCGGCATCTACGCGGGCGTCTTCACGCCCGTGGAGGCTGGCGCGATGGGCGCGATCGGCGCCCTGCTGATCGGCCTCGTCAAGCGCACGCTGTCGCCCGCAGCGCTTTGGCGGGTGTTGGTCGAGACCGGGCTCGTCACGGCCGCCATCTGCTTTTTGATCATCGCCGCCCAGATGTACGCTCGGATGCTCGCATTCTCGGGCGTGCCAGCGGGCTTCGGCAGCTTCGTCGCCACCGCCGAGATCGAATTCTGGGCGCTGATGATCCTCTATGTGCTCGTGCTGGTGGTGATGGGCATGATCCTCGACAGCTCGTCGATCATGCTGATTCTCGTGCCGCTGATGCTGCCGGTCGTGCAGCCGCTCGGGGTCGATCTCATCTGGTTCGGGATCGTCACGGTGCTGGCGGTCGAGATCGGTCTGTTGACGCCGCCCTTCGGCATCTCGGTCTACGTCATCAAATCCACGCTGGACGACGCGTCGATCTCCCTCGGCGACATCTTCAAAGGTGCCCTGCCCTTCGCGCTGATGATGGTGGTCGTGCTCGGGCTCGTGCTCGCGTTCCCCGTCATCGCCACCGGACTCGTGCCGAACTAGAGAGAGGCTTGCCGATGCCGCGACGCCTGGTCGATCTCTCCGTTGCCCTCGAAGCCGGGATCGCTTCCGACCCGCCCTTCATGCTGCCCGAGATCACCTATCACGACCACAGGAGCACCGTTGCGCAGATGGCCGGCTTCTTCCCGGGCCTCGACGCCAGCGACCTGCCGGGAGGCGAAGGATGGGCGGTCGAGACGCTCGAGATATCGACCCACAACGGGACGCATCTCGACGCCCCCTACCATCATCATTCGACGATGAACCGGGGCGAGCCGGCGGCGACGATCGACGAGGTGCCGCTCGAGTGGTGCTACAGCCGTGGCGTGAAGCTCGACTTCCGCCACCTGCCCGACGGCCATGTCGTCTCGGCCGACGAGGTGGCCGCCGAGCTCGAGCGGATTGGGCACGCGCTCGAGCCGCTCGACATCGTGCTCATCAACACCCGCGCCGGCGCGCGCTACGGCGAGCCCGACTACCTGCAGGCCGGCTGCGGCATGGGCCGCGAGGCGACGCTCTACCTGCTCGAGCGTGGCGTTCGCGTGACGGGCACCGATGCCTGGTCCTGGGATGCGCCGTTCTCCCATACCGCCCGTCGCTGGGCCGAGACGCACGATCCGTCGATCATCTGGGAGGGCCACCGCGCCTCGATCGAGATCGGCTATTGCCACATGGAGAAGCTCACCAATCTCGAGCAGTTGCCGCCGTCGGGCTATCTGGTCGCCTGCTTTCCAGCGAAAATCAAACGCGCCTCGGCGGGTTTCGTTCGTGCCGTTGCGTTGTTCGACGACTGACGTCCGCTGATGCTTCATCTGGAGCCCATCCGTCGCGCCTATGCCGATGCCCGCGTTGGGTCACCCCCGCTCCTCCACGCCGGCGAGCCGGATGACCGCTCATGGCGCGGTTCGGAACTGGGGGCGCCGCTAGATGGCGTCTGATGAAAACCCGAAAGCCGACATCGCTGCCGAGTGCCAGCGCGGCGCAATTCGGTAATGAAGCCGGTGTCTGGAAGGGCACGGCCGGGCGCTGCCTACTCGCTCAGAAGTTCGCCGTGCGAGCGCGCTTCGCTGGGCTGGGCCGAAGCGGCTGGGTCAGGCTGCCGAATGGTGCTCAGCGCAACGGTGGACTTCGATGGTCACGTGGGAGAACGGGGGCAGACCCCGCAGCCTTTCTTTGTAGTACGTGGGTGGTTGCGGATCGTCGGAGACGATGACGGCGATGAGGGCCAAGTGGCTCGGGCCCACGCGCCAGAGATGGAGGTCGGAGACCCGGTCGCCCTCGATTTCCAGCCGGGCGCGCACGGCCTCGGACAGTGCCGGGTTCGGCACGGTGTCTAGCAGCACCGCGCCTGCGCCACGCAAGAGGCTCCACGACCAGCGCGCGATGACCACAGCACCGACCACACCCATCATCGGGTCCATCCATACCCAGCCATAGAAGCGCCCGGTTAGCAGCGCCACGATCGCCAGCACCGAGGTCAGTGCGTCCGTCAGCACGTGGAAGTAGGCGGCGCGAAGGTTGTGGTCTTGGTCGTGGTGATGACGGTCGTGTCCGCCGTGCGCGCTGTCGTGGTGGTGGTGCCCTCCATCGTGCAGGAGCCAGGCGCTCACGAGGTTGACGACAAGGCCCAGCACCGCCACCGCGATCGCCTCATCGAAGCGAATCGCAACCGGTTGCGCTAGGCGTACGAGCGACTCGAAGCCGATCAGGATCGCAATGACGCCCAGAATGACAGCGCTCGCGAAGCCCGCGAGTTCGCCGAGCTTCCCCGTGCCGAAGCTGAAGCGGGCGTCACGGGTGTGGCGTCTAGCGTAGAGGTAGGCGAGCGCGGTGATCGACAGCGCCCCTGCATGCGTCGCCATGTGGAAGCCGTCGGCGAGGAGCGCCATGGAACCGAAGGCCATGCCGGCTGCGATCTCGGCAACCATCATCGCAGCGGTCAGCGCGATGACCATCCAGGTCCGGCGTTCGTTGCGATCGTGCGAGGCACCCAAAAAGTCGTGCTCGTGCCGCCAATCGTCGACCGAATGCGAGTGCATCGTCCGATCCCAGTGCCGGAGTACAATTCGAAAGCGCCGCCACCGTCTCGGCAGCACCGCTCGGGTAACACATCGAAGGCGCACCAGCGAGCGACGGAGGCACTAAGCGCGCCAGCTTGAGCCCTCGTCCGGCTAAAGCGCTCCTGCTGGTTAAGGCTGATCGGGCCCCTGCAAATGAGCCGCGCTTATGTCTCCTCGTGGCGCGTCGCTGCCGCAAGCGCCGAGGGCTGACGCGGCTGTTCGACCACCGAAACCGGACATCACCGCTCACGGCACGCAAATCCGCCTTTCGTCCGAACGGGAAGGTGGGGACGGCACATCTAGCCTGCCTCCTCCGAAGGCGCCGGCGCACTGGCCGACGCGCCACCTGGACGTGCGCTGCGGCAAAGGTTACGGCTCCGTGAACAAGTCGTTCCGGAGGGGTGGACATGGCATTCATTGAATGGGTCTTCGGCGCCATCGGCGACGGGACCTGGGGCTGGTCCCTGATCCCCTTCCTCGTCGTACTCGGCTGTTTCTTCACCATCGCCACGGGCTTCATCCAGTTCCGCTTCTTCACGCGGATGTTCGATGTGCTGCGGCCCAGCCGCCAGCCGAGGGCCGAGGGACATGTCAGCTCGCGTGAGGCGCTCTTTGTCAGCGTCGGCGGCCGGGTGGGCGGCGGCAATATCGCCGGCGTCGCCGTGGCCATCACGCTCGGCGGGCCGGGCGCGGTCTTTTGGATGTGGGTCATCGCGCTGATCGGCATGTGCACGAGCCTCGTCGAGTGCAGCCTGGCCCAGGTCTACAAGCGCAACGAAGGGGACGGCACCTTCCGCGGCGGGCCGGCGCAGTACATCCGCCACGGGCTAGGCAAGGAATTCAAGTGGCTCGCGGTGATCTACGCGATCTCGCTCATCGCTGCCTTCGCGCTCGGCTTCAACGCCTTCCAGGGCAACACCGTGGCCGGCGCCATCAACGACAGCCTTGGCGTCGAGCGCCTGTGGACCGGTGTCCTCCTGGCGGTCGCCTGCGGCATCATCTTCTACGGCGGCATCAAGCGCATCGCCAAGGTCGCCGACGTCATCGTGCCGGTCATGGCGTTCGGCTATATCGGCATGGCGCTGCTGATCATCCTCATCAACATCTTCTCGGTGCCGGGCGTGCTCTACACTATCGTCACCAACGCCTTCGGCCTCCAGGAGGCGGTCGGCGGCGGCATGGGGGCGGCCATCGCGCAGGGCCTCCGCCGCGGCCTCTTCTCCAACGAGGCCGGGCTCGGCAGCGCGCCCAACGTCGCCGCTGCAGCCTATGTGCGCCACCCCATCAGCCAGGGCATCGTCCAGTCTTTCTCGGTGTTCATCGACACGATCATCATCTGCACCTGCACGGCGATGATCATCCTGCTCGGTGACGTCTATGTCGCCGGCGCCCAGGACATCAACGGCGTGGTCCTCACCCAGGACTCGCTAGCCTCACATGTCGGCGGCTGGAGCGAGTACTTCCTATCCTTGGCTATCCTGCTGTTCGCCTTCAGCTCCATCATCTACAACTACTACCTTGGCGAAAACGCACTCACCGTCTTCACCGACAGCACCATCGCGCGGCAGGTCCTCCGGGTTGCCATCGTCGGGATCATCTTCCTCGGCGCCACGGCGCCCGGGGCAACCGCCGTCTTCTTCTTCTCCGATCCGATGATGGGCATCTTGGCGCTGGTGAACCTCGTCGCCATCGCCATGCTGTTCCCCGTGGCGCTCAGGGTGCTCAACGACTATCGGGGCCAGCTCGCCGAGGGCAAGGAGCACCCGGTGTTCGATCCGGAGAAGTTCCCCGACCTCGACGTCGACACGACCGCGTGGACCGACGTCCGCTGAACGGGCGGACGGCGGCCCGCTGCCCGTGGGCGCCCTCGAGATTGAGGGCTTGTCGGCAAGTTGCGAGCGCGCGCATATGTCTTGGGCACCAGCCGTCGGATCGGCCAAGCTTCAGGTCGCGTCCCTGGGCATGCCCGAACTGGGAGACGGGCCAATGGCCAATGGCTGGATCCGGGCGAGCGCACCCGCGAGCCACCGATGACGGCGTACGCCGAGGTCGACACGCCGGCCGTGCTCGTCGATCTCGACATCGCCGAACGCAACATTGACCGCTTCCAGGCCTATGCGAACGGACACGGCCTCCGCGTGCGGCCACACATCAAGACGCATAAGCTGCCCTTCCTCGCCCGACGCCAGATCGCAGCCGGCGCCGTCGGCATCACCTGCCAGAAGGTGAGCGAGGCCGAAGCCATGGTCGAGGGCGGCGGCCTCGACGACGTGCTCATCACCTACGGCATCCTCGGCGAGGCGAAGCTCCGGCGGCTGCGGCACCTTGCCGAGCGCGTGCGCCTGGCCGTCGTCGCCGACAATCCGACGGTCGTCGACGGTCTCTCCGGGGCGTTCGGGAACGGGCCGCCGCTTCGCGTGTTGGTCGAATGTGACACGGGTGCTGCACGCTGCGGCGTCCAGACACCCGAGGAGGCCGTCCAGCTCGCCCGCACGATCGACGACGCGCCCGGCCTCATCTTCGGTGGGCTCATGACCTATCCGCGCACAGGTGGCCCTGCCGGCGCCCAGCGCTTGCTGTCCCGGACGAAGGCGCTCTTGGAAGCCACCGGCCTCGAGGTCGACGTCGTGACCTCCGGTGGCTCGCCCGACATGTGGCGCGCGCACGAGGCACCGGTTGTCAACGAGTATCGGCCGGGCACGTACGTCTACATGGACCGCTCGCTCGTGCTCGACAGCACCTGCACGCTCGCCGACTGCGCGCTTACAGTGCTGGCGACGGTCGTGTCGGTGCCGACGCCGCACCGCGCGATCATCGATGCCGGCTCGAAGGCACTCAGTTCCGACATTCGCACCATGACAGGCTACGGCCACGTCCTCGGCCGCGACGACATCGTCATCGACCAGCTCTCGGAGGAGCACGGCCGGCTTGTCAGCGAGCAGCCGATCGACCTCGAAGTCGGCGAACGCGTGCGCATCCTGCCGAACCACGCCTGCGTGGTCTCGAACCTATTCGACGCCGTGACGACGGTCCGCGGCGGTCGCGTCCTGGGGGAGGCTCAGGTCGCCGCCCGCGGACGGGTCTGGTAGCCATATTGGGAGCGAGCGGCCAATGAGCCGAGTATTGGACGATGCGGAACCGGCGGCGCTACCGGCCGCGCGGAGGGGTCGGACAGGGAAGCGGGTCTCGACCCTCGTTCTGGCGGCGCTGCTCGTCGTGGGCCCCGCGCTTTTCGCCCTCCTGGCGACGCCTCTGGGCCATTCCTTCAGCTTCAACATGGCTTGGACGACCGCCTTCGAGGCCGCCCTGGCGGACGGGGCCTTCTACCCGCGGCACCTGCCTGCGCTCTGGTACGGCTTGGGCGGGCTCGACTTCTTCTTCTACGCGCCGCTGGCCTTCTTCGTCGCCGCGGGACCAGCGCGCCTCATCTGCGTCGACTGCTCGGTGTCGACCGTCTTCGCCCTCGCGGGTGGCTTCTTCTGGGCCTTGGCGATGTTCACCTTCCATCGCTTCGCCAGGCGTTTCGTCGGCGCCGGGCCGGCGCTGGTCGGTGCGCTGATCTATGGCCTGCTGCCCTATCACCTCGCGGTCGACTGGTTCATCGGCCAGTCGATCGGCGAGTTCGCGGCCTACGCCTTCCTGCCGATCCTCGCGAGCGGGATCGTCACGACGCTGCGCCGCGAGCGCCTGACGCTCAGCTTCCCGCTCGGCTTTGCGGGCGTGCTCCTCTGCCACCTGCCGACCGCCTTCCTCGCCAGCCACGTCTTCGCGGTCATCGTCGCCGGCTGGGCCATCATCCATCCAAGGCGCGCGCTACCGGCGTTGCTGCGGTTCGCCGTGAGTGGCCTCATCGGCCTCGCCATCGCCGCCTGCTTCTGGCTGCCGGCGCTGATCCTCCTACCCGACGTCTTGCCGGAGGCGCTCCGCGTGCCGCACGTCCTGGCCGAGCACTGGCTCCTGTTCGACGGCGTGTTCGAGCCCGACCGGCAGCTCGTCATGATCATCATCGTCTCGATCGCCGGGGCCTTGGCCGCAGCCGCCCTCGCCTGCGTGGCCGTACGCCGCGGCCAGCGCGCCGACGTCGTGCTGTGGACGCTCCTCCCGATCGCGGTCTGCGCCCTCCTGATGACCGCCGCCGCACGCCCGTTCTGGGAGTCCTGGGCCATCTCCATCGTGCAATTCCCCTTCCGCCTGATGGTGTTCGTCGACCTCTCGGCGGCGCTCGCCACGGCGGTCCTGGTGGGCGCCGTCGCCACCGCGCGGCCCCGACGACAGCGGCGCGCCATGCTCGCGGCCGCAGCCGGCGTCGTGCTCGTGCTGGTGGGCAATGGCTGGGCGATCGGACCCGCGTTCCGGGCGGCCGGCGAGGGCCTGGCCGCCCGGAACACGGACGTGAAGATGCTGGGCGCGCTCGAATACACGCCGCCCGAGTTCGGCAGGCCGATCTTTGCCGAGCTTGGCGCCCGCGGCCTCGACCCATGGTCGGCCTATGTCGTCGTCGAGGAACGGCTCGACGACTATCGCGCCGACGCAGCGGATGCCGACGTGACCGTGGCGCCACGCCGCTGGACGCTGAATCTGCCGGACCGCGCGAGCGACGCCCGCACGGTGGACCTCGCGGTGCCCTACTGGCGGCACCTCCGCGCGACGACCGAGGACGGGGCACAAGTGCCGCTGTCGCCTGTGCCGACATCCGGCCTCTTGCGGCTCGACGTGCCGGCGGACGTGCGGCGCGTCGAGGTCACCTTGCCCTTCCACTGGAGCGAGTGGGTGGGCATGGCGCTGTCGGTCTTGGGTCTCCTGGCCCTCGTGGCCGTCGCGCTGAGCGGTAGGCGCAAGCGCCGCGCGACCAACACGGCCTCTTGAGTTCACCGCGACCGCTATGCTCGGCTGGTGTGCTTCGTTCTTAGGGCAGGCGGTCGGCAGGCACGAGCGGTCGGCCGACGGAGGGTCGGATGGGCGGAACGAGAGCAACACGACGCGCATTGGTTCTGGGCTTGGCAGCGCTGGCCGTCGGCCTCGCCGGCAACGCGCAGGCCGGCGGCAGGGGCGCGCGGGGGCACCTCTTCTATCCCGCCCCGGTGCGAGCACGACGACGGCTCGCCCGCATCCAGCACGCGCGGCGGCGGCGCTTCGCCAAGGTCCACGGCCACCGCTTCGCCCCGCGGCCGGTGCACCGGCCGCTCTACCGCAAGGGCGGCTGGCGACCAGTGTCGGGCAAGGCCTTCTATGGCCACAACCACGCGGAACCGCGGCTCCGCGTCCAGCGCCGCCCCGTCCGCCGCCACGTGCCGGTGGCCAAACCCAAGTTCGTCTTCGCCGTCACCGTGGACTGACCGCGCCCGGCACAGTCCTTCGTCCGCATTGCCGTCCGGTCATCCTGCCCGCAAGGTGACGCGCTGCGGTTGAAGACCGAGGCGGCCAGATGGACGAGAGGACCGCCGAGCGGACGCTCGAACACATCAAGGAGATCGCGCTTCAGGCGCGCACCACCTGGTTCACGCTCCTTTTCCTACTTGCCTTCGCCGGCATCACGCTCCTGGGCGTTGAACACGCCGACTTCTACGCCTACGGCCGCCAGACCCAACTCCCGCTCGTAGGCGTCAGCATCCCGACCACGAGCTTCTTCGCCGCGGCACCTGCCCTCATTACGGCCCTCTACGTCTACCTCCACCTTCAGCTCATCCAACTCTGGCAGGCGCTCGACCGTGCGCACGTGCCCGCCGAACTACTCGGCCAACCCCTTGGCCGCGTCGTCCACCCCGGCCTCATCACCGACTTCGCGCTCCGCATGCGCTCAGACGGAAGCGCAGACTCGCATGCCCTCGCCTGGCTCAGCCGTCTGGTCGTGCTGCTGCTCGTCTGGCTGTTCGCGCCCCTCGTCGTGGCCGGCTTCTGGTGGCAGTCGATGTCGGCGCGCAATGAGGTGCTGACTTTTGCGCTTTGGATGCTGCTAATCGTCGCCGCACTCGTCGCCTTCGCCAGCCTCTGGCGAGTCGGCAAGCTGGCGCCAGTGCGTTGGCGATGGCGGTGTGGCCAGATGCTCGGCGCAATCATGTTGCTCCTAACGCTCCCGACGGCTGGCGTGCTGTCTTACGTCCGCACCGAAGGCGGCACCGGATGGGCTGTCGCTAGCTTGAACAGTGTTGCGTCGCTGGCCTGGTCGGCCGCACGTTTCGACGATATCAAGGTACGCTACCCAGCGCTGGACGAGCGGCTATGGCCCCTATTCGCGCTCGCGCCGGTCGACCTTCGCGGGGAAGTGCTCGTCAACCGCCCGATCGATTGGCTAGACCGCGACGCCGCCCGCGATGCGTTCTTCAACGCTTGGTGTGCGCGCAAGCAGAACAACGCGTGCGAGTGGGACGAAGAACGCCAGAGCGCGGTGTTCGCGAGCGCCTGGCGCATTCGCCGAGCGGCCACGCTGGCCAACCTCCCCAAGCTGGAGCGCCGCGGCGCCGACCTGCGGGAAGCGGACCTCGCCCGGGCATTTCTGCCTGGCGTCGACCTCCGCCGCGCACAGCTCGAGAGGGCGGTCCTCAGCAGAGCGAGGCTGGAGGGAGCCAACCTGAGCGAAGCGCGACTGGAGGGGGCAGACCTTCGCGGGGCACGGCTGGATGACGCGGTCCTTAGGAGAGCGTGGCTAAGGGGAGCGCGCCTCAGCTTGGCGTTGGCGTCGGCGGACGAGCTGGACCTCTGGGAGGCGCCCCTGGAGAGGGCGGACTTCAGCCCCGCGCGGCTGGAGGGGGCAGACCTCTTCGGGGCGCGCCTCGTAGGGGCAGACCTTCAGGGGGTGTGGCTGCAAGGGGCAGATCTGCGCGGGGCGCAGCTGCAGGGGACGGACCTCAGAGGCGCTGAGCTAAAGGGCGCAAAGCTCAATCACGCCAGACTTGCTGGCTCAGTACTCAGCTTCGCCGACTTCACCGCAACAGTGCTGTACCAGTCACAGCTCGACGACGCCATCGGTGATATGAACACGATCCTGCCGCGCGATGGGGAGACGGGCGCTCAACTCTACGTCTGGTCATGCTGGGAAGAGGAGCCACCGACTCTGGAGACGACGTTGGCTCTTTTCCGGGAGGAGCATCACGACGAGCTTCGCGCCGAATGGCTCTGTAATGGCCGCTTGCGGGAGAAGGTTGGCCGCCCAGCACCCGAGACCGAGGCTGGCGCGGCTGGTTGAGGAATGTTATCCTTTTCTGCTGCCCATGCGCCTTCTTCCCCATGCTGAAGCCGGTCGAAGCCCCGATTGCAAAAACGAAGCCAAATCGTTGATTTTTCTACTTAACTCAGTGGGTTGCGCGCTTATGCGCCCTGCAACAAGCACCCTGGGGTACGCCGTCATAAAGCTGCGGCTCACGCTGGGCAAGGTCGCTCGACGTGGTCCGCGGCGGCACCTACATCACTCGGACCTGGGAGAGAGCGATGGCCGAGCGGGTGACCAACGAGCAGCTCTACGAGGCCTTGAAGGCGGTGCAGGGTGGCATCGCGAAGGTCGAGCGAGGCCTTGCCGAGATGCGCGCCGAACTGCAGAGCAAGGGCGAGCACTTGGCTGCGCTCTCGGCGAGCTACGCGACGCTCGTCAGCGACGGCGTCCGGCGGGCCGATCAGATCGCCGAGCTGCGCGCCCGCATCGAACGCATCGAGCGCCGCCTCGACGTCGAGGAACCGTCGATCTAGCGGCCAGCCGCTCAGCCGTCCAAATCGGCGCTCACCTCCGCGCCCGCGCCTACCAGCCGCCCGTGCAGCTCCTCGAGATGCGCCGGGCCGACCTCGCAGCAGCCGCCGATGATCGAGGCACCCGCGCCCACCCAACCCATCGCGTGCTCCGCATAGATGGCGGGCGCCAAGTCCCAGCGCGCCTGGAGCAGGTCGACCGTGCCGCCGGGGACGAGTGCTGCGACCGTCACGAAGCCGTTGGCGTAGGCACCGACGCGAAGACCGGTGCGCGCCAGCGCGCCGACGGCTTCCGTCACGGCCTCGGGCCGGGCGCAGTTGACCAGCACCGCCTCGGCGCCGGCCGCCGCCACCGCTTGCGCTGCCTCGACCAGCGGCTCGCCCGAGCGCAGCCGCGTCCCGCCTTCATCGCCAACCGTGAACGCGCACCAGACCGGCTTCCCCGCGCCCACGCCCGCCACCGTCGCCGCCACCCCCTCGCGAATCGAGGATATCGTCTCGGCGAGAAACAGGTCGACGCCCACGCCCTGCCGCTCGGCGAGCCGCGCATAGGCGGCGTTGCAGGTGGCATCGTCGGGGACCAGATCGGCGCGGTAGCTGGCGACGAGCGGCGGCAGGCACCCGGCAACGCGGACAGGATGCGGTGCCGCTACCCGCGCCCGCCCGGCCGCCGCGACGGCCGCATCGAGCATCTCGTCCAGTCTTGCCGGATCACCGTCGCGCGCGAGGCGCTGCGGCGTGACGCCGTAGCTGTTGACCGTGATCACCCGCGCGCCAGCGGCGATGAAGTCGCCATGGACCGCGGTCACGAGCTCAGGCGCGTCGAGCAGCGCCTGTGCCGACCAGAGCGGTGTCGCCGGCCGCCCGCGGCGCTTGATCAGCTCCTGCCCCGTGCCGCCGTCCAGCAGAACGACGCGGCGCCCCTTCAGGTCCACCGCAGCCTCACACGACGTCGACATGCGGCCGCACGCCGGCATAACGCTGTTCGGCCGCGTAGTAGTCGTCGAAGCCCACGCGCCGGCGCAGCTCGGCGAAGTCCATCAGGCGGTCGGGGTGGCGGCCTTGCTTGAAGGCGTCGAGCGCGTCGACCATCGCCTGCATCGCCGCGGCCATGAGGGTGAGCGGGTGCGCGGCGAGCCGATAGCCGATGGCTTCGAGCTCCGCCGGCGGCAACACCGGCGTCGTCCCACCCTCGACCATGTTGGCCATGTGGATGCCCGGCGCTTCCTTGAGGATCGTCCGCATCTCCGCCGCACTCTTCGGCGCCTCGACGAACAGCAGGTCGGCGCCCAGTTCGCGGAAGCGGTTCGCCCGCTCGATCGCCTCCCCCAGGCCGATCACGCCTCGTGCATCGGTGCGCGCGAGGATGAGGATGTCGGTGCCGTCGTTCCTAGCATCGACCGCAGCAAGGATGCGATCGAGGGCCTCCTCGCGGTCGACAACGGCCTTGCCGCGCGTGTGGCCGCAGCGCTTGGGTGCGAGCTGGTCCTCGATCATAACCGCCGCGAAGCCGGCCTTGGCGAAGCCCTGCACGGTGCGCCTTACGTTGAGCGCATTGCCGTAGCCCGTGTCGCCGTCGCCGATGACCGGGATCGTCACGGCATCGGTGATGTTACGGCCCTGGTCCACGACCTCGGCGTAGGAGATGAGGCCCGTGTCCGGCACGCCGAGCCGGTGCGCAGCGACCGCGAAGCCCGACATGAAGGTGACGGGAAAGCCCGCCTGCTCGATGAGCTTCGCCGAGAGCGCGTCGCCGCAGCAAGGCATGACGTGCAGGCGCTCCCGGGCGAGGAGCTGGCGGAGCTGGTCGGGGGCGGAAGCCATGGGCGCGCCTCAGAAGTTGAAGGGCAGATAGAGGGCGATGCCGGGCACGAGGTAGATCAGGACGACGGTTACGAGCATCATCGCGAGGAACGGCCAGACGCCCCGCGCGACCTCGCCCATGGGCGCCCGGCTCACGGCCTGGATGACATAGAGGTTGAGGCCCACGGGCGGGGTGATCAGCGCGCACTCGACCATGATGACGAAGAAAACGCCGAACCAGATCGGGTCGATGCCGAGGGGCAGAAGCGAAGGGGCGAGCACCGGCACCATGATGAGCATCATCGAGAGCGCTTCGAGGACGAGCCCCATGAGCACCAGCACGCCGGCGACGACGATGATGAAGAGGAACGGCTCGGTGAAGGTCTGGATGATCAGCGCCGACAGGTCCTGCGGCAGGCGATAGAGGGTGATCGCCTTGCCGAAGACCTTGGCGCCGGCGACGATGAGGAGGATCGTCACCGTCGTCACCATCGCCTGGTAGACCGCGGCAACGAAGGCGCTCCAGGAGAGCGTCCGCAAGAGCAGGACGGTGATGGCGAGCGCCACGACCACGCCGATGGCCGAGGCCTCGGTGGGCGTGAAGATGCCGGCATAGATGCCCATCACGACGACGGCCGCGAGCGCGATCGACGGCAAGGCGCGGATGCTCGCGCGGCGGCGGTGGTCCCAGTCGGCCTTGGGCGACGGCGTGTAGCCGCCGGCAAACCGCGCGTAGAGCATGGCGTAGGCGCAGAAGAGCGCGATGAGCGTGAGGCCCGGCCCGATGCCCGCGAGAAAGAGCGCAATGACCGATTCCTCGGTGATGAAGCCGTAGACGATCATCGGGATCGAGGGCGGGATGAGGATGCCGAGGGTGCCGCCCGCGGCGAGCAAGCCCAGCACGAACGGGCGCGGATAGCCGCGCTTCGACATCTCCGGGATGGCGACGGTGCCGATGGTCGCGGCGGTCGCCACGGAGCTGCCGGAGATCGCCGCGAAGATTCCGCAGGAGAGGATCGTCGCCACCGCAAGTCCGCCGGGCCAATGCCCCACCCACACCTGCACCGCCTCGAAGAGATCGCGCCCCACTCCGCCCTGCAGCAGGATGTTGGACATCAAGAGGAAGAGCGGCACCGCCAGGAGCACGAAGTTGTCGGTCGAGGAGAGCATCCCCTGCGCCACCATGAGCGGCGAGAAGCCGCCCAGCTCCAGGAGGATCCATCCCAGGCCCGCGAGCGCGAAGGCGACCGGCACGCCGACGAAGAGGAGCGCGAACAGGCCCGCGAGGATGAAGACGGCTTCCACGGCGCTTGGACGACCTCAGCCCTTCGGCTCGAACTGGCGGCTGGCGATGGCCTCGGCGCCGCCCGGCGGCGGGTCTTCCTCGATCGTCTTGCCAGGAAGCGACGGCAGGGTGTCGGTCCAGGCGAGGCGGCTCTCGACGGCATATTGCTGGGTCGGGTGCACCGCGTTCGGATCGTCGAGGCTCGCGATCATCGGCCCGATATGGTCCAGCTCGACATAGCGGAAGTAGAGCGGTGAGCCGCAGTCGGCGCAGAAGCCGCGCTCGGCGACGTTCGAGCTCCGATACGTCTTGGGCGCGCCGGCCGTCCAGGTCAGCGCCCCGCGCTTCACCTGGAAGACCGCCATGAAGGGCTGGCTCACCGCACGCTGGCACATGCGGCAATGACAGATGTCGGCCCCGTGTGGCGGGCCGTCGACACGGTAGCGCACCGCTCCACACTGGCACCCGCCCGTCAGGGTCGTCTGCTCGCTCATGGCCCTTCTCCCACGCCCATCAAGCTGGCTCCGCTACGCTTCGCCGTGGTCGGTCGAGGGCAGAGGTGCCCCCTGCGCCAGGCGCACCAGCTCGATCAGCGCCTGCACGCCCAGCATCATAAAGCCCAGCGGTGCGGCCGCCTCCGACCACCACATCGGCAAATCCAGCATGGTGCCCGCCGTGCGGCCGCGCTCGAAGCTCTCCCAAGCGATGCCGCTCCCGTGCCAGACGATGACGCCCGAGAGCACCGCGACGAAGGCGAGCGAAAAGCCCTCGCAAACGCGGCGGGCCGGATCGGGCAGCCGGTCGACGACGAGACCGATCCGAATGTGCTTGCGCTTGGCGAGCAGCGCCGCGGCGGCGAGGAACGTGGCCCACACCAAGCAGAACCGCGACAGCTCCTCGGCCCAAATGGTGGGTGCCGTGAAGAGGTAGCGCGCCGTCACCTCATAGGCGAGCATCGCGCCGGTGAGCGCATAGAGCCAAGCGGCGAGCCAGGCGGCAGCGCCAGTGAAGCGGTCATAAAGGGCGAACATCGCGCCGACGGGCGGGTCGGATCGTCCGACGCCCGCGTCGTGGCTCAGCTACCTGCTGCCAGGTTCTGCGCCGCCTCGAACACCTGCTTGCCTAGCTCACCCGAGCCCTCAAGGAACTGGTCGAAGACCGGCTGCGCAGCCCTCTTCCAGACCTCAATCTCCTCCTCCGTAAGCGGGTAGGACGTCATCCCGTTGTCGAGCCCGGCTTCGAGCGCCTCCCCCTCGATCTGGCTCATCGCGTCACGCACCGCGATCTCGGCGTTGAGCGCGGCGGTCTGGATGATCTCCCTGTGGTCGTCGGGAAGGCCCTGCCAGAACTCCTCGTTGACGACGACGATGAACTCGATGTCGGCATTGTTGGTCAACGTGATCGTGTTCATCACCTCCCAGAGCGAACGGCTCTGGACACCCGAGAGCCCGGTCATGCCGATGTCGACGGTGCCGCGCTGGTAGGCGAGATACTGCTCGGAGCCGGAGATCAGGGTCGGTGCGCCGCCGGCAGCCTGCACCCAGCTGCCCAGCGTCTTGCCGAACACGCGGACCTTCTTGCCCTCCATGTCGGCCGGAGTCCGGATCGGTTCGTCGTTGGAGAGGAGCACCACGCTGCCGTAGGCCTGCCACCAGAGGGGGCGTGCGCCGGTTTCGAGGATGGCCGCGTCCAACGGCCCGCGCACGGGGCTCCCCGGCTCGGTCGCCGCCCGCACCAGCTCCTCGTTGTTGAAAAGGAAGGGCATGTAGAAGATGTCGACCGCGGGGATCTCGCCGACATAGCGGGTGAGCGAGGCGACCCCCATCTCGATGGCGCCCGAGCCCACCGCCTGCGGGACCTCGTTATCCTTGTAGAGCTGGGCCGAATCGTAGATCTCGACGGCGATGTCGCCGTCGGAAACCCGCTCGACCTCGTCTTTGAACATCACGAGGTTCTGGCCGAGGTGACTCTTCAGCGGCAATTGCAGCGTGATACGCAGCGTCGTCTCGGCGGCGATGGCGGACTGGGCCAGGCCGGCAAGGACGAGGCCCAAGGCGATGGCGACAACGCGCACGATACCCTCCCCTGGTGCTTTGGTTGGATGCCGTTCTGCGACGGCGGGCCGGCGAAGGCAAGCCGGCAGTGGCAGCTAGTCACGCAGCGACTGCTTACCGCGGGCAAACGTGCCAGCGAGCAACCCCGCGAAGCCGACGACGAGCAGGATGCGCACCACGTGGTGAGTCGTGACGAACGCCGGGTCGATGCCGAGTGCCAAGGCCACCAGCGCCATCTCGGCGACTCCGCCCGGCACGTAGGCGATCAGGAGCGGCAGCAGCGCGATGCCGGCGAGGGGGTGGATCATGGCGGCAAAGGCGGCGCTGAGCGCCAGCATCAGGGCGGTGATGACGAGGCCGTGGCCTAGCGTCGCGAGCACCTCGCGCACGCTGATCCCCGAGAAGCGCGCGCCCACCGAGGCGCCCACCACGACCTGAGCGAGCGCGATGAGCAGGTCCGGTGGCTGCGTGGTGCTCCAACCGGTGACGTGGACGAAAGCACTCGCGAGCAGTGGGCCCAACAGCGCGGCGCTGGGCAGGCGAACGAGACTACCCAGCCACGCGCCAGCGGCACCGGTTAGGAGGAGGAACAGCGTCTCGACGAAGGTCGGGCCCTCGGCCAAGACTTCCGGCCGGGGCACCGACAAGCCGAGCTGCTCCACGATGAACGGGATGGCCGTCACGAGCAGCAGCACGCGCAGGGTGTGGACGAGGCCGGTACGCCGCGCGTCGGCGCCATAGCGCTCGCTCAAGAGCACCATTTCCGACAAGCCACCGGGTGACGCCGAGAAGTAGGCCGTTGCCGGATCGAACCGTGCGACGCGGCGCAGATAAGCCATCACCGCGGTCGCGATGACGACGACGTAGACCGGCAGTGCTGCGAGGCTCCAGAGCCAACGGTGGACGGACCCAAGCAGCTCTTGATCGAACGCGCTGCCGATCAGAATGCCGATTACCGCGAGCATCGCCGCGCGAAGCCAAGAGCTGACCGCCAGCCGGACGCCTGCCAAGGTCGCCGCGGTCGTGGTCAACATCGCCCCGATCAGCCACGGCAGCGGCAGCCCGAGTGCCCAGAACACGCTGCCGCCGGCCGTGCCGATCGCCAGGCAGAGCGCCGTACGGCCGAGCTGTGGCACGTCGATGAGCGGCAAGCGGCGTTCCCCACGAAGCCTGCGACCGGCTCAGCCGAGCGCCAGGTCCAACGCCGTGAAGAGGAGGACGATGGGGACGCCTAAGCGGGTGACGAGCAGCCAGAAGGCGTAGCGCGTCAGGCGCGGAGCGGGCCAATGGTGATCGTACCGGCGCATCGCACCGTCATCACACGCCAGGGTCAAGACAGCGTTAACGCAGGCGTGCCAAGCTCCCGCGCATGGACGCCGACTCCGCCTTCCTCGAGAACGTCGATGATGCGGCCGCATGGGAACAGCTCACGAGCCGCGTGCAACCCAGCACGTGGCAACAGAGCTGGGCCTATGGCACCGCGCTCAGGCGACGCGGCCGAATGGTCGAGCGGCTGCGCATCATGCATGGCGGCGACACGATCGGCATCGTCCAGCTGGCCGGCTGCACCGCGCTCGGCGGCAGGCTCGCGCTACGCCACGCGCTGGGGGGGCCTGCTTGGCTCGGCAACCCGTCGCCCGCCAGCAAGGCACAGGCTCTAAAGGCACTTCGACAACGCTACGCGCGACTGGGGCAAGCGCTGCTGCTGACCCCGTCCGTCACCGCGGATCTCGCCGAGCCGGTACTCGCGAAGGCCGGCTACCGGCGCGTGCTGACCGGCTACGCGACAGCGCTCCTGCCCCTCTTCGACGGCGCCGAAGCACAGGCCCGGCTCCTGCAAGGGAGCTGGCGTCGCGCGCTCAACCAAGCAGACAGCACGCTCGAGGTGGGACTCCACGACGCGGCAGCCGAGCCTCTGGCACTGGACGAAGCACTGGCATTGCACGATGCGAGCCGCCGTCGGCGCGGCTATGCTTGCATCCCCAGCTCGGTGGTGGCGCAGGCGGCGCGCAGCGGCCACGCGCTGCTCGCCACCGCGCGCACGGGCGGCGCGCTCGAGGCGTTCATGCTGTTCATGGTGCACGGGACAACGGCCACCTATCAGGTCGGCTGGAGCAGCGCGCGCGGACGTGCTGGCGAGGCGCATCGCCATCTGCTCTGGCGAGCACTCGGTCGGTTGCGCGCGCGCAACTGCCGCGTGCTCGACCTCGGCGGCCTGAACCTGCCGGCCGGGATCGTTGCCTTCAAGCTGGCGACGGGCGCGCGGCCGGTGACCTACGCCGGCACCTTCCTCTGAACGCTCCGCGGCTCAGGGCTCGAGCTCGGTGTCCCAGTAGAGGAAGTCACGCCAGCTCTCGTGCAGGTAGTTGGGTGGGAAGGAACGCCCGGCGCGCTGCAGCTCGTGCGAGTTCGGACGTCTCGGGGTCTTGAGCGGCGTCATCGCGCACTCACGCGGCAGCCGGCTACCCTTGGTGAGGTTGCAGCGCGTGCAGGCGGTCAGGATGTTCGACCAGGTGGTGATCCCGCCGCGCGAGCGCGGCACCACGTGGTCGAAGGTCAGCTCCTCCGCGCGCCGCCGGCTGCCGCAGTACTGGCAGGTGAAGCGATCGCGCAGAAACACGTTAAACCGCGTGAACGGCGGGAAATGGCTTTGCGGCACGTACTGCTTGAGCGCCACCACGCTCGGCAGGCGGAAGCGGCTATTTGGCGAGCGGATCTCACGGTCGTAATGCGAGACGGTGGCGACGCGATCCAGAAAGATCGCCTTCACCGTCTCCTGCCAGCCCCATAGCGACAGGGGAAAGTAGCTCAGAGGTTGATAATCGGCGTTGAGTACCAGGGCCGGGCAGGAGTCCAAGTGCGCCAAGCGCTGCTCCGGCCCCGCCCTCACGGCCGGGGCCTCGCTGGCACTTTGTGTCGAGGTCTAACCCCGACGCGTTTACCGATGACGTGTCTCATTGCCGCTGCCCCTTAGTACCTTGTTGTGACAGTTTGAGGACGCGGTCAAGCCGGGCGCCCGTTAACCGCATGGCAAACCGAAGACGGCATGCTCTGTCTCGGAACGGCGGAATGCCGAGATTTCTGAAGCGGTGAAGCGCGCGTATGGTTATCGACTTCAAGCCCGACAGCTCCAGCCAGCTCGCCAGCCAAGCCCTCGAGTTGATGCAGCGACGACAGATCCCGCCCACGCCCGCGAACTTCAGCGTGTGGTACGCGGTAGCCGCCGAGAGCGATCCATCGCTGAGCCGTGTCGTCAGCGCGTTGGACGCGCAAGGTGTGGTCTTCGACGAGGCCCGCAATCGCGAGATCTACGAACGCTTCTTCGGCTATGAGCGCGAGCGTGCGGAGGTTCGGCGGATCGGCGATGGGGTAGAGCAGCATCTTCGGTCAATCGTCGATCTCGTCGCGCAGATTTCCAACGGCACCGAGGCGTATGGCGCATCGCTGGACGGCATGGCGCAAGCCATCGGCGCTGACGGTGCAGGAGGTGGCTTCGCGCACACGCTCAACAGCCTGCGCGCCGACACCGAGCGCATGCGTGGCCATACGAACGTTTGGCGTGAATCGGCCTCCAGCCGTGGCGTCGAAATGGCGAAGCTCAAACGCGCTCTGACCGCTGCCCGCAATGACGCGGAAACCGACGTGCTCACGCGTGTGGGCAACCGACGCCGCTTCGACCGCCGGCTTCCCGAGTTCGCCGAGTTGGCGCACAAGCAGCGCAAGCCGCTTTGCGTGGTGATGCTCGACATCGACCACTTCAAGCGGTTCAACGACACCTATGGCCATAGCCTGGGCGACCGGGTGCTGCGCTTGGTGGCCGATCGGCTTACGAAGGAGCTGCGGGCGCCCGCCGAGCTGTTTCGCTACGGTGGCGAGGAGTTCGCGGCCCTGATTCCCGGGCACGCGCTCGGCGAAGCCGTCGACGTCGCCGAGAGCCTCCGTCAAGCCGTCTCGATGATGCGAGTCGCCCGCAAGAGCGACAGCGCGCCCTTGCGCCAGGTGACGGTCTCGCTCGGCGTCAGCCAATACGCGCCCGGCGAGCCGCTTTCCAACGTGGTTCGGCGTGCGGACGCGGCGCTCTACGCTGCCAAGAGCAGTGGCCGCAACTGCACGAGCGCCAAGCTCGCCGGCCCCTGCGCGGCGTAGCGTTCTCTGCGTCCATCCGAACCCACCACGCAAGGAGCAACGACGGAACCGCATCCCATGGGCGATCGCTCAGCGCGGCTCGGCGTTAAGATTCGGGGCTCTAGCGGGTCACCGGTAGGGCGCCAGCCAACCGAGCCCTTCTGAGGTCCCGGCGCGCGGTTTGTATTCGCAGCCCACCCATCCCTGGTAACCGCTCTCGTCGAGCATCTTGAAGATGAAGGGGTAGTCGATCTCACCGGTCCCGGGCTCATGACGGCCCGGCGTGTCGGCGATCTGCACGTGCGGGATCTTGTCGAGCAAGCGCTGGAAGGTCGGCGTCAGATCGCCTTCCATGATCTGCATGTGGTAGAAATCATATTGAAAATAGAGATTGTCCGAGCCCACCTTGGCAAGGATATCCATCGCCTGCGCGCTGGTATTCAAGAAAAAGCCTGGAATATCACGCGTGTTGATCGCCTCGATGAGCAGTTTTATGCCCGCAGCGGCGAAAGCTTTTGCAGCAAAGGTCAAATTGTCGACGAAGATCTGTTCGAGCTTATCAGGATTTGCATCGTCGGGCGCAACGCCCGCGAGGCAGTTGCACTGGGTGCACCCAAGCGCCTTGGCGTAGTCGAGGGCGAGACCCACGCTCTCTTGAAACTCGCCGACACGACCAGGCAGGCAGGCGAGCCCGCGCTCACCCGCCGGCCAATCCCCCGCCGGCAGGTTGTGCAGGACCTGCACGAGCGCGTTGGCCTCGAGCTGCTCGACCAGCTGCTGCACCGGATAGGCGTACGGAAAGAGGTATTCGACACCCTCGAAGCCGTCCGCCCGGGCGGCCTTGAAGCGGTCGAGGAAGTCGACCTCGCCGTAGAGCATCGAGAGATTGGCATCAAATCGCGGCATCTTCTTGTCCCCCCACGAGCGCCGCTTCGCTGCCGGAGACGGCGCTCTGAGACAGCGTCCGCCACCGGCGTTCGAAGGCCTCCACACCGTGCGCCATGCGCGGGCGCAGCGCCTGGGCTTCATCGCGATTAGAGCCGATCCAGGCAAGACGCCTTTGGGCCGAGCCATAACGCCATATGCTGCGTCAGCGCCGGCCCTCCGCATCCAGCCGGAGCACCCAGCCATCCTCGTAGCCGGCACCCTCGCTCGTGGTGTAGCCGGCGACCCAGAGCGAGCCGTCGGCCATCCCCTCGACGGCCGTCGCGCGGTCCCACAAAGGCCCGCCATGGCGCCGCTCGAAGCCCACCTCGCCAGCCTCGTCGAGCCCGACCAGCCAGAGGTCGTGGCTCCCCGCGCCGCCCGAATTGCTCGAGCCCGCGAGCACGACGCCGCCCGGCACCCGCGTGAGGCTCCACGCCGTCTCGCCGCGGGCACCACCCAACAGGCGCTCCCACAGCACGCCACCCGTCGGCCCGAACCGCACAACGCGTACGTCGAGCGTGTCACGCTGGCTCGTGCCTGCCACAACCGCACCACCGTCGGGCATTGCTACCACGGCGGTCACGAGGTCGAACGGCGTGCGGTCCAGCGTCGTGTCCCAGGTGATCTCCCCTGCGATGTCCAGCCGCAGCACGCGGAAGTCGAAGCCCCGCGCCGGGTCGGCGTCCTGGACATAGCCACCGACGACGCTGCCCCCGGCACCGTCGGCGGCAAGCGCGTAGGCCATGTCGTCGCGTGGACCGCCGAACCGGCGCTCCCAGCGGACATGGCCCGCACCGTCGAGCTGCACGACCCAGAGATCGCGTCTGCCCTCGCCTGCCGAGGCCGAGAAGCCGGCCGCGGTGACACCGCCACCGGCAGCCGGCGCCAGTGCGCGGGCACGATCGTTGGCACGTCCACCGAGCACCCGTTGCCAGAGGCGCCGCCCGTCTCCATCCAGTCGCTCGATCCAGAGGTCACTCTCGCC
Source organism: Geminicoccaceae bacterium (assembly GCA_028279345.1). Classification (GTDB taxonomy): domain Bacteria; phylum Pseudomonadota; class Alphaproteobacteria; order Geminicoccales; family Geminicoccaceae; genus JAAAPF01. Next base: position 52,605 of record JANQNY010000077.1, on the reverse strand, counting down.
GGCACCGCTCGAGCGCGTGTGGCCGGCGACGAAGACACCGCCGTCTGCCGCGGCGGCAACCCCATAGAACTGCTCGGTGTCCGGCCCGCCATCGCGCCGTTCCCAAAGCCGCCGCCCCTCGCGGTCGAGGCGCACGACCCAGCCGTCGAAGCGCGCGACCCCGTGATTGCGCGTGCTGCCCGCCACGACCGCGCCGCCGTCGGGAAGGGACGCGAGCGCGTAGAGCTTGTCCTCGAACGCCCGACCTAAGGTCCGCGTCCAGGTGCAGAGCTCGGGCTCGGGCGGGCAACCGGCGAAGCTGGCCGGCGGTCCTGTGCGCGCGGGCGGCCTATCGCCAGGCACCGCGTCGACCGCGGTCGACGCGGCGAAGGCCAACACGATCAAGCCGACCAACCAGAACCGCATGCGCCGTTCCTCCACTGCCGGACGATCCGGCGTCGGCCCCGGCTAAGCAAGCCCCATGCCGTGTCGCCGATGTCGCGCCGAGCCCACGCGCGGACACATCTCCGCCAGCGCGCGGCTCGCGGGCTGGCGCCGGCGCCCCGGAGCCAAGATGTGAGCGCCGGAGCCAGGAGACCAGCATGGATCAGCAGGAGGACCCGAGCGGCCGCGACATGTTCAACGCCGCCGGAACAGCGTTCGCTGGCAACGACCGCCGGGCACCGCTGCGCGATGCGCTCGAACGCTGGGGCGCGTTCGGGCCGGGGCAGACCGCGGGCCGCTTCTGGCCCGTTGCCTGCGTCGCCCTCGAGGTCACCCAGCGGTGCAATCTCGACTGCACGCTCTGCTATCTCTCGGAGACCGCCGAGGCGCTCCACGACGTGCCGCTCGCGCTGCTCCTCGACCGCATCGGCATGATCGAGAGCCACTACGGGCCCGGCGTCTCCATCCAGCTCACCGGCGGCGACCCGACGCTGCGCTCGCTCGAGGACCTCGAAGCGCTCTGCCGCGAGATCCGCCGGCGCGGCATGCGCTCATGCCTCATGACCAACGGCGTCCGCGCGAAGCGGCCCTTCCTCGTGCGACTTGCCGAAGCCGGCCTCGATGATGTCGCGTTCCATGTCGACGTGACCCAGGAACGCAAAGGCTATGCGAACGAGGCAGCCCTCGACGCCGTGCGCAGCACCTATCTCGACCGCGCCCGTGGCCTGGGCCTGCGCGTCCTCTTCAACACGACAGTCTTCGCCGGCAATATCGGCGAGGTCGCCCACCTTGCGCGCTTCTTCCGCCGCCATGCCGGCGAGATCGCGCTCGCGTCCTTCCAGCTCCAGGCCGACACGGGCCGGGGCGTGCTGCGCGAGCGCGCTGCCGCGGTGACGCCCGATCGCGTCGCCGAAGCCCTGGCGGAAGGCACGGGCACGTCGCTCGCCTTCGATACGACGCTGGTCGGGCACAGCGCTTGCAATCGCTATACGTCGGTTGTGGTTGCGGGCGCGGAGGCGCGCTGCCCTCTAATACATAAAAAGCTCGCGCATAGGTTGATAGATGCCTTAACAAAGCATGAACAGATCGACGACGCCCACCTCGCCGTGCGGGCGACCCTCGCGCGGGTCGCGCTCATGCAGCCGGACTTGGCGCTTGCAGCCCTGGCCACGGCGGCGCGGCTCGCCTGGTCGCTGCGCCGCGGCCTCTGGCAGAGCCGCGGCCGAGTCCATCGCCTAGCCTTCCTGATCCACAATTTCATGGACGCCGCGCATCTCGACCGCGCCCGCTGCGAAAGCTGCGTCTTCATGGTGGCGACCGCCAAGGGCCCCCTCTCCATGTGCGTCCAAAACGCCAATCGTGACGCCCACTTGCTGGAGCCGCAGCCGATCGAGACGTCGGAAGGTCGGCGGTGGTGGGATGCGGCGACGGGAGAGCTGCAGCTTGCGGGTGCGCACATGGCTCAACCTGAAGTTATTGCCAAGCACCGAAAAGGCCGAGTGCGCGTGGCAGGCGGGACTGACTGACGAGCGACGCCTAGCGGTGCCGATCTTTGCGCCCGCCCTGCACCGACGTAAGTTGTAACGGTTATTGGAGGATGCGTATGCAACCATTCCTTGATTAGGTCAGCGCCAACGCCGATGTGCTGCCGCTGCTCGCCGGCGCCGTTGCGGGACTGGCCGTCGGCAGCTGGGCCGTGGCCAAGATTTGGGCGAGTGGCGGCGGGATTAGCCGCCGGGCGCGACTTGAGCATTCAGGGCGTCCCGCCGGAGCAGCTCGTCGCGTGCGTGCGGCTCGCTAGGTCAATGAGGCAAAGGGCCACGCCGGGCTAACCCAGGTCCTGCATACGTTCCTTCCGGCGAACAGCCACACTACCAGGCCTGCGCTCAGCGCGTGCTTCCGTGGCCTTGGCGAGCGAGGCGTCGCGCCTGAGCAACCAAGAGCACGTCTCGAGGCGATTGCTGGCGAGTATTTCGAACTCCGGGCCCGGCTCCGCGCTCAGCAATGATGACCCGGAAGTGGCGACGCTCCGCCGCAAAGCGGCAGAACACATCGAGGCCGGCGCCTTCGACGTGGCGCGCGCCAAGCTGCTCGCAGCAAGCGAACGCGACCGCGAGGCACAGGAGGAGTTGGAGGAGGGCGCGCGTGCCCGACGCTTAAGCCGCACGGCGTCCGAAGCCGAGCTGGGCGATCTCGCCAGAGTGCGCCTTGGCTAGCGCGAGGCCGCGGCGCATTTAGGCGCGGCCTCGAAGGTCTTGCTTCGCGACAGTTCTGAAGAAGCCTGGCGCTACGCCCTGAGACACGCAAGCGCGCTCGACGAGCTCGGCCGCCAACTCGGCAACAATAAAGCGCTGGCCGAGGCAATCGCGCTCTACGAGTAGGCGGTGCTGCCCCTCAGGCCGCGCGCGAGCCGCCCCTCGACACAGAGTAACCTCGGCAAAGCTATCAGGAGCCTCGGTGAGAGCGAAATCGGCAGCGAGACCCTAGACCAATCTATCCAAGCCTTTCGCAGCGCGCTCCAGGGACGTTCGCGCGCGCGTCCCGCTCCAATGGGCCAGGACCCGCATCAGCGAAGGACGAGCCCTGCTCCTCGTCGCCAAGCGCTCTGGCTCCGCAGCCGTGGCGACGGCCGCCGCCACGGCCTTACGCAACGCGTGGTCGGCCTTTAGGGATTCGCTGCCACAATACGACGGGGCCCTGGGGATGAAGATCGCCGAGGCCGAGGCGTTGGTGGCGAAGCTGGCAGTGACGCACCGCTGAGCCCAGCGGCGAACGGGCGCCGCGTTCCTGCGACCGACGATCATCGAGCAGTGCCCTCGACCGGCCGCAGCGCCGCGCGCAGCCCAACCCGAACGCGTCTACGCCAGGGCCAAGCTTAACAGTTGCACGAGAACCCAGACTTTGCTCTAAGAGCCAAGCATTCTACTAAAAGTAGACATATGGGAGAATCGGGCGTGCTCCAAGCCCGGATCATGGACCGACCTCGCCTCGTGGGCGGCGCCAATCCTCGCGGCAGGTTACGGACGCTCGCTCCGGGTCGTGCGCTCGATGACGAAGCACAGAATCCCGCCGCCGTCGTGCTGAGCCACGAGCCGGTCACCGGTCTCGGCGCAGAACGCCGGCACGTCGCGCGCGGTCTGCAGGTCCGTCGCCAAGAGCTCCACCTGCTCACCCGGCGCGCAGCCGAGGAGGGCCTTCCGCAGCCGCAGGACCGGCAACGGGCAGGCGAGCCCACGGCTGTCGACACGGACGGGTGGCGCCACCGCCTAGCCACTGCCCCAGGCGGCGACCGCCACGGTCACGAGGCCCAAAGCCAAGTTCACGAGCACGACGTGGCGTATGCGGCCGAGCGCCCTGGCGGCCGCCGCCGTGTCTTCCCTGTCGGCCGCCGCACGGAGCGCAGCCCAGGGACCCACCAGCAGCCAGACGAAGAGGGCCGCCATGATGAGGCCCAGGAGGTGCATCAAGTGGATGTAGGGGGCAGCCCCCGCGAAGCCGCCATAGGGCCCCAGCAGCATCCAGTAGCCGGTGCCGAGCAGGAGCAGGACCGCGGCTCCCGCCCAATAGAAGAAGCGGCCGAAGACGCCCCGCCAGATGGCCAGCCGCTCGGCGCCCTCCCGCTCGGCGAGCACCGGCCGCAGGACGACATAGGCGAAGAACATGCCGCCGACCCAGATGACGGCGGCGAGCTGATGCAGGGTCGAGAAGAGCGCGAGCATGACTGATCCGGCAATGAGAGAACCCACCTTTAACTCGGTGCTAACGCCTCCGGAACAAGATGCGCGTGGGATCGCAGCCGGGAGAAAGCCGTTGGCGCAGGTGGAGTTTCCGACGACCGACCGGCGGCGTGCGGATAGCCCGACCGCAGCCGGCGAGCAGCTGGTCCTCTACCATATGAGCGGCGAGGCCGCGCGGGTGGCGGTCGTTGTCGATGAACTCGACGACGAAGGCAGGCGCACACCGGTGATCGAGGACGTGCTGAGCGCGCTTCCCAATGCCGATGTGCACATCACGGCCGATCGCCGTTCTCGGGCCAACACGCCCGTCGGCGGGAGCCTGCCGACTGTCTGGAGTACGGTCGCCGACAATCGGCGCGGGTGGTTCCGGCGTGGCCCGCTCCGGCCCGCAACGCCCTCGCTGGGAGCCTACGACATCGTCTTCAGGATTGGCGACCGCCGCTCACGCGGGTTCCAGGCGCGCACGGATGCGCTGGACCTCACCTACATCCTCGATCTCGAGGGCACCAGCAACGACGAGACCGGCGCCGCCAGGCGGCTGGGGCCAAGCCTGCAGGAGCGCTGCGCGCTCAGTTCCGCCGACGTGGTGTGGTGCGGCTCCAGGCGGCTCCTGGCCACCTTGCGCCAACGTTGGCAGGTCGACGCCAACCTGCTCTACCCAGCGGCCGAGCTGCATGGTGCGATTGCCATCCCCGGTCCGCGCCGGCGCCTCCTGGTCGCAGGGGACGGCATCTCGGCGTCGTGGCAGACGCGCCTCGCGGTCTTGTTGCGGCTGCGGCCCGATCTAGAGCTGATCTGCCACGGCACACCCGACCCACGGGGCCGCTGTCGCGGCTGGACGACGCTGCCACCGACGCCCGAGAACTTCCGGAAGCTGCTGCCCGAGGCGCTCGCTGTGGTCATGCCGCCTAGCGACGTGTTCGATCCCCGCGCCGTCTGGGCGCAGGAGGCAGGAGTGCCAGTCATCGCACCGATGCGCAGTGCAGCCGCAGAGACCGTCGACGGCCTGGAGCGCCGCGCGCCGACCGGCGTGCTCCTCGAGGAGTTCACCGACACAGCCCTCGCCGACGCGGTTGCCTTCATCGAGAACCAAGCTCGGCTGTTCGAAGCCCAGCATCTTCAGGCCAATGCTCGGCGCTGGTCGCGCGACCGCTTCCGCGCGACGCTGCGCTCACTCGTGTTCGATGCGTGGTGCAGCCATCTCGGACGACTGAAGCGCGAGGCAGCCGAGGCTGCGGCGCCGCGGCCGGTGCCCGCCGACGACCGAACGGCCATGCGCCGCCCGCTCGACGCCTAGGGCCGCAACGCTCCCGCCGAGCCACCCGGACACCCCGCCCGTCCACCCACTAGGATACTGCCCTGGGTGGACGGGCGGGGTGTGCGGGTGGCTCGGCAAGGAAAGAACAACCCTACCCCACCGCACCCAGATGGTGCACGAGCGCCGCCGAGATCCGGCGCACGCGGTCCGCAAGCTCGGCGAGCGGATCGAAGAGCTGCTCATGCTCTTGGCGGTAGGATTCGCCGTCGGCATCGGGGTAGGTCGCGGTCTCGCCCCAGTCGACCGCCGGCGCGGTGGTCTGCTGGTAGGGGAAGATGCGCTTGAGCGTCGTCACCGCAGCGTCGACATCGAGATGCAAGACGAACGCGAGGATCTCCTCGCGGGTCATCTCGTGTCGTCCGGAGAAGTCCGGCACCTGCACCGCGAGCGCGAACATCCGAAGCATGCAGGCGAGCCGAACCGCGTGGAGGAGGTGCATGGTGTCGCGCGTCGTGGCGGAGACGACGATCGGGCTGAGGCCCTCCTCACGCTGCCGGCGCCGGTGGCGCCGCAAGCCTTCCGCGAGATCGAGGTAGTCGCGCATCAGGACGCGGTACACCCGCACGAGCCGCTCGTGCACGCCGCTGCGTTCGCACGCGGCGGCGACCGCGCGGAAGCACTCCTGCCGCGACGTCTCCGTGGTGCTCGCCCCACGCAACAGCCACAAGCCTGGATCGAGGATGTCGACATGCGCGCGCAACACGGCCGGGTCCGAGTATTTGAAGGCATGCTCGATCATGCCGACCAGGCGCCGGAACCGTTCGCTCTCGGCATAGAGCACGTGGAAGCGATCGGGGTTCTTGGCGATCGCGGCGCCGGCGCCGCCTAGCGAGTTGGCGAGGAAGCCGAGCTGCTGAAGGATGGCGTTGTTCGGGATCGCACGGAGCTGCGAGGGGTGCTCGAGGTTCGGTGGTCCGTGGCCTTCGTGCTGCCGCCGCACCGCCCTGGAGCCCGTCGCATCGAGCATGTTCGCCCCATAGGCACCGAGCAGGGCCGCATAGTCGGGGTCGTCGATCAAGACGTGCGAGAAACGGTTGACGACGCTGAAGAACTCCGCGGCGTAGACGTCGTCGGCGTAGAACGGATCCGCGGTCGGCGGTGGCGGCGTCAGCGCATGCTCGAGAACGCGCGTGAGCACGGCCTCGGCGGTCAGCGGGTGAAGGAACGGAAGGTAGCCGTCGCCGCCCTGAAAGCTCGCCTCTGCCTTGACGCGAATGCCGCAGGCTCGGAAGCGGCGGCGGGTCTCCGCGGTGTTCAGGTAGGCCAGACGATCGGCGAAGCTCGCCGGATGAGCGCCACGGCCGATGCTCTCGCCGTGTGTGTCGAAGATGACGACCTCGACATCGCCCAACCCGGCGGCGTTCAGCAAGGCCGCGATTTCGAGCTTGAGCCGCTCGATCCGCACCGCTGCCGCCGTCTGGCCCAGATAGCGGCCGGCATCGGAATAGCCCATCTGCAGGCAGAGCCTGCCACGGCGGCGGACGTACTCGCGATAGGGGCGCCGGCCGAGCGCCTCGCCGACCACCTCGACGCCGCGCGTCAACGCCTTCTCGGTCTCGAACAGCGGCGAGATGTCGATGCGCTCGTCGATGCCGAAGAGCTTGGCGAAGTAGAGCGCCGTGAGCAGCGTGAAGGCGCTCTCGGTCTCGGCGATCAGGAAACGCAGCGGCTCGTCCTCGTCGGCCACCTTCAAGAGCTGCGCCATCAGCATGAAGACCCGCCGCGCCGTGGTGCGTTCGGCGTTGAGCGAGCCGAAGTGGATCGTTGCGGGCTGCGCCCCGTCGATCAACGTGACGATCGAATCGAGGTAGCTGAGGCGATAGCTCGGGTCGTCGGGCGCATGGTCCATGCCGAGCTGCTTCCTGATCGCATTGTGCAGCTGGACGGCGTTGATGCGGAGATGGGTCTGCGCACGCGCGAGCCCGGTACCGGCGAGCTCGGCAGCCAGGACGGCGAGGTCGAGAGCAAGTTCGTCGTCGGCCGTGCGCTCGAGCGCCCGCTCAACGATCGGCACGAGCTGGCGCGCAGATGCGAGCCGGATCGGGTCCGGTCGCAGGGCCTCGCGCGACCAGGCGGCAAGCTGCTCCATGGCTGTTTCGTCGTCGGCGTCGCCCGCCATCACGGCCACACCTTCCTGAGCGGTCTTGACCGCCAGAGCGAGGCGGGCCTCGAGCAACTCCAACGGCGAAAGGACGGTCGGCTCCGCCTTGGCACGGGCCAAGAGTGCACGCACCCGATCGCGTAGGGACACGAGCTGGCGAACCTGGACCTCCAGGCGCTTCTCGAACATCGTCCGCCAGGGGATATCGGCGCGGCCGTCGAGGTCGTAGCCCACCCACGTGGCGACCGTCGCGAGCTGCGGGCGCAGTTGCCGCCAGTGCTCGGGGAACCTCTCGCGGGCAACGTCGAGAACGCGTCGATGGGCGGTACTCAGCACACGGCGCAAGCGGTCGATGGCCGCGAGACTAAGGCGATGCTCGGTGTCGAGATCGATCGGCTGGCGCGTACGGTGCTCGGCGGTCGCCAGGCGGTCGACCAACGCCTCGCGTGCGGCCGCGTCGAGCGGCAGGCCCTTGTCGTCGCGGTCGAGCGCTAGGCAGAGCAGATCGATCTGCACGTCGACGGCGTGGGCGAAGGTCGGATGGGCTGTGAAGACGAAGCCGAAGCTGGGCTGCTCGACGGCCGCCCGGAAGGCTCCCCAGTCGTCAGGCAACGCGGCGAACAGCGCCCGCTGTTGCGTCGCGTTGCGCTCCGGATCGTGCTCACCGACGTGCGCACCCAGCCGTTCGGCGCGCTCGAGGCTGGCGCTCAAGGTCAGCTTGCGGATGACCCCATCGACCGCCAGGTCATCGATGGCGCCTGCCTGCCATCGACGCTCCAGCTCGAGGGCCAGCAGGAGGACCGGGTTGGCGAACGGGTCCTTGGCGGCGAGACCGCGCAACTCTTCGAGGCTCGTCTGGAGCCACGTCAGCAGATCGTCGTCACGCAGGGTGGCGGCGTCCATGGTTGAAGCGGCTCCCCCTCAGGCGATCGAGTGTCCGCGGACTCGGTCGCCGATCACGTGCGCGCCGGCACCATGCCGGTCAGATGGACGAGGTTCTTAAAGAAGATGCGGACATGGGCGAGCGGCCGCGCCTTGACGAGCTCCTTGTGCATGTAGGCGTCGAAGGTGAGCTCCTGCACGTCCACGTCCCGGCAGATCGAGACGAAGCGCTCCCTGCGATCATCGTCCGTGTACCAGTAGCGTTGCAGGAGACCCAGGACCCAGAAGACGTTGCCGTGGCTACGCATGAACCGCCGGCGCGCCTCGCCCAGCTTGCGCGCGTCGCCCGTGCGGCAGAATGCGTCGACCGCGTCTCCCGCCAGTCGGCCACCCATCATCGCATAGAAGATGCCTTCGCCAGACGCCGGAGCCACCACCCCTGCCGCATCGCCGGCTAGCACCACATTGCGGCCATCGTCCCAACGCGGTAGCGGCTTCAAGGGGATGGGCGCCCCTTCGTGACGGATCGTCGAGCAGGTCTCGAGCCCCGCCGCCCGGCGCAGGCCGCCGACCGCATCGCGGAGCGAGAAGCCCTTTTGCGCCGTGCCGGTGCCGATGCTGACGGTCCGCCCATGCGGAAACACCCAGCCGTAGAAGTCGGGTGAGAGGCGGCCGTCGTAGTAGACGTCGCAGCGGCTGGCGTCGTAGCCGTCACCGACGCCGTCGGGCGCCTCCGCGATCTCGTGATAGGCGAAGACGAGCGGTGTCTCATGCTGGGGCACCGCCTGGCGGGCCACCTCCGAGCGCGCGCCGTCCGCGCCGATGACCGCACGGGCGCGGACCGTTTCGGTCTGCTTGGTCGTATGCGAACTGCCCGGATGGTAGTGAACCAGGGTCGTGCCGTCGGCCTGTGGTTCCAGGTGCTCGAAGATGCCGGTCCGACGCTCGGCACCCGCGTGCCGCGCCCGCTCGCGCAGCCACTCGTCAAAGCTGCACCGGTCGACCATGCCGACGAAGCCGCCCTTGATGGGGATGTCTACCTGGGCCCCTTTGGGCGAGATGATCCGCGCCGAGGTGATGTGGGCGACGAGCTGTTCGTCGGGAATGGCGAACTCGTCGATGAGCCTGGGGGGGATCGCGCCACCGCACGGCTTGATCCGCCCGTCGCGGTCGAGCAGGAGCACCTCGCGACCCGCTTCGGAGAGGCGTTGCGCCGCCGTGGCACCGGCGGGGCCGCCACCGATCACCACGGCGTCGAAAGTCTGAGCGCCCTGCACGGATCTATCCTCCAGCGGTGGGCGCGGCGAGCCCACCGCGCGCATTGATGTCGACGGGCGGCGCCTCCTTCGGGCCGGTGACGGCGAAGGCGATGCGCGCAGCCACGAGAAACAGAATCGCTTCCAGCGCGAAGACCGTGCCGTAGGCCGTGGCAGGCGACGCCAGCAGCAGGCGCGCGATATCGGCCATGACGGTGCCGAGAAAGCCGCCGAGCGCCGACGCAATTGCCTGGGCAGCGCCCCAAAGGCCCAAGCGGACGCCCTCGCGACCGGCCATCCCGGAGCCGGCGAGCGTCATCATCGAGCCGATCGCGGCGACCGCGAACACACCGTTGGTGAAGCCGAGGACGAAGACGTTCGTGCGGATCGGCCAGCCAGGTCCCCACCAGGCAGCGACGACGAGACCGGCGAGCGCGACGCTCGACGCAACGCAGCCCGCGACGGTCCAGCGTCGCATCCAGCCGCGCGGCGCGAGACCGCGACTGCCGAGCACCGCGACGGTGATCATGCCGAACAAGACGCCCGTGTACTGCAGGCTCGCGAGCCGCGTCGTCTCGCCGGGGGTCATGGCAAAGGCGAGCCCGGCGAAGGGCTCGAGGATCAGGTCCTGCGCGCTGTAGGCGAGCATCGCCACGAAGACGAAGATCGTGAACCGCCGGGCGTCGGGCTCGGCCCAAATCTGGCGCAACGCCTCACGGAACGACGATTCGCGAGCGTGCTCGACCTCGGCCGCCACCGTACGACCCTTCTCCAGGCCCTGGACCGCAAGGACCGCGACGATGAAGGCAGTGACGGCGACAACGGCAACGACGGCAATGAGCCGCGTATGGCTGTATGGGTCGAGCATTGTGCCCGCCGAGGCGGCCGTGACGACGAAGCCCATGATCATCATCAGCCAGAGGATCGCCGCCGCCGCCGGTCGGCGCTCGGGCGCGACACGGGCCGCCGTGAGCGCCAGCAGAGCCGTGCCGCTTGCACCACCACCCACGCCGATGAGGAAGTACGCGACGGCCGCCAGGGCCATGCCCGCAAACGGATCGACCGCCATCCATGCGGTCGCCACCGCGGCGAGCACACCACTCGCCGTAAGGACGGCCATGCCGCCGATGATCCAGGGCGTCCGTCGGCCGGTAACGTCTGAGCCGTAGCCGAAGCGCGGCCTCAGGATCTGCACGGCGTGGTAGATGGCGACGAGCGCACCGGCGGCCGCGGCCGCAAACCCCAGCTCGACGACCATGACGCGGTTAAGCGTCGAGCTCGTCAGCACGACGACGGCACCGAGCGACGCCTGGACGAGGCCGAGCCGGACGATCCCCAGCCAGCCCAGCGGCGGCGTCACGAGGCGAGCCCGCGCAAAGCGAAAGCGGCGGCCAGCATGCCCAGCACGTAGAGCATGATGCCGGTCGCGTTGTACCACGGCGCGAGACCTCGGGGATCGCGCAGCAGACGCAGCATGAGCCCTCCCTGGGCTACGAGCAGCAGCGCGACGACAGCCGCATGGACTGGACGATCCCAGAGAACCAACAGCCCTATGACCGCGACCTGTGCCGCTGCCATGACCACACATGCCAGCCGGGCCGCCGGCTCAACACCGAGACGTACGGGCAAGGAGCCGACCCCCATGCGGGTGTCGCCTTCGACGGACTTGAAGTCGTTGAGGGTCATGATGCCGTGGGCACCGAGGCCATAGAGCAGCGCCACGAGCGCGATGCGCGGGTCGGGCATCGCCGCCGTGACGACAGCAGTGCCGGTGAGCCAGGGGAGGCTCTCATAGGAGAGCCCAACCGCGAGATTGCCGATCCATCCATTGGCCTTGAGGCGGAACGGCGGGGCGCTGTAGGCCCAAGCCAGGATCAACGCGACGACGGCGGCAGCGAAGCCCCACGCGCCAAGCGTCGTGGCGACGACGAGCGACAGAAGCGTCCAGAGGAGCGCGATCCACAGGCCCCAACGCCCCGGGATGCGGCCCGAGGGGATCGGTCGATCAGGCTCGTTGATGGCGTCGACATGGCGATCGAACCAGTCGTTCACCGCCTGGCTCGTGGCACAGACCAACGGCCCGGCGAGGATCACGCCGAGGACCAGAAGCGGCCAGCGGTCGCCCAAGGACACACCAGCGGCGACCACCCCACAGCCGTAGGCCCACATGGGCGGGAACCAGGTGATCGGCTTGAGCAGCTCGAGAATGGCCGCGGGGTGCGGAGTCGCGCTAGAGGTCACGCCCCCTCCGGCTCCGCTTCGCCGTTCTTGAGGCCGTAGCGGTTGAGCTTGACGTAGAGCGACTGGCGGCTCAGCCCCAGAAGCTCCGCCGCCGACGCGCGGTTGTTGCTAGTGAGCTCCAGCGCCGCCTCGATGTAGAGGCGCTCGATCATGTCGGTCGTCTCACGCACCAAGTCCTTGAGCGAGACGCGCCCCACGAGCTCGGTGAGCTGCTCCACCGAACTCGGCAGCGAGCGTCCGGGCTTGGTCTCGGTCTGCTCGAGGCGGCGGCCGATATTGCGGATCACGAACGCGAAGCTCGGTTTGGGGCCGTTAGCCACCGACACGGCGGAGATCTCGACCTCGGTCACGACGCCGAGCTCGCCGCGCATCTCGGCGGCGAACAGACGCACGATGCCCCGCTCGCGAAGGTTGGCCATGAGGACATTGAGGTCAACGCCGGAACGGCCGATCCAACGGTCCAGCGTCTCACCGATCGCGTTGTCGACGGTGGCGAGCTGCGCAAGATCGAGGAAGGCGGCATTCACATGGACGACGCGGCCATCCGAGGCCGTCAGAACGAAACCGTCGGGTGCATCGGCGAGCGCGCGCAAGAGCTTGGCATCGAGCGATTCGGGCGCCGCTTGAACACGGTCGACGAAACCCAGGCGGATCAGGAACAGCGAGCTCGCCTCCTGGCGAAACAGCGAGGCTGCCACGGTGACCCGCTCTTCTCCGTCGGCCGTGCGGACCAGCACCTCGTCGGGCCGGCCCGAGGTCCGCACACCGGCGAGCATACCCTCGACCGCCTCGCGATCGGCCGCAGCGAAGCTGTCCAGCAGTGGGCGGTCCGTAAGATCACCCGTGACACGTCGGCTCGCGGCAGGATTCGCTTCGAGGATGCGAACGCTCGCGGCGTCGACCACGAAGATGGGGTCCGACGCGATCTGGAACAGCAGGCGATAGCGGGTCTGAACGTGACGGAGCCTCGAATAGTCGCGCTCGATCGACTGCTGCGCGGTCATGAGGCGCTGTTGCAGCTGCGCCGTGGCGCGCAGGTCCCGCCCCACGAGCAGGAGCCGGTCGGTTCCTGGCAGAACGACCGCACGATAGAGTACCGGGAAATCGGTGCCGCTCGGGTCAGGATGGTTGAGATGGCGCCAACGCCCCACCTGGCCGCCGCGCGCATCATTCGCGAGTTCGGAGATCTTGGCTCGGCTCTCGGGTGACACGCTATCGATGAACGGGCGACCCACCCAACTCTGGCAGAGATCGGCGGGGAGATCGTCGGCGCCCAGGGACACATCTTGAACGAGCCCGGACACATCCAACACCAAGGCGATGTCGCAGACCGCGCCGATCAGTTGGCTCGCCGCGGAGGCGTCGAATTGTCCAAGCTCGTCCGTCGGTCGCGAGAAGGGCTTCACCTGGGGTTCGTCCCGAGCACGAGCATCGACCACCCGAACCGGCCCGCCTACCCCCTCCTCCGCAGACGCGACAGCCGTGTTCGCGAGGCCGCCCGGAAGCGGCCACGTTCCTACAGAAACGCCTCCAGCAAATTGATGTCAAGTTGAGTTTACGTCTTGCAAGATTGACACTACCCGCGCATCTGCGAACGTGCCGCCATCGGCGACAAGAACTCCGTCGCGCGCAGGAGAGCGTCGCGGCCGTCACGCGCTGCGGCATCGGCGCCGACCGCGTCGGCAAGCGTAAGGTCGCGGGCTACGCCTTGTCCGCCGACGAGAACGCCGATGCCCCGGTTCCGCGAGCGTCGCCGGATCGTCCGGACCAGTTCCGCGACTGGGTCGAGCCGGTCCGCGCGGCTCACCGAGATACCGACGACGTCGAACCGCTCGCGCTGCAACAGAACGGCGCAATCGCTCGAGGTAGCCGCCGCGTCAGCCCAGACGTCCCAGCGCGCCCGTCGGAATAGGGCCGCCACCAACGCCAAGCCGAAGCCGTGCTGCTCGCCTGGCGCCGGCACGAGCAGGATACGGGGGCCGCCAGCGGTCGGGTGCGCATGCTCGTCGAGCCGCGCCTCCCACGCGTGCAGCGCCTGTTGCAGCCGGCATACGCCGAAGGTGACGTCGTTGAAGTCGCAGCGATCCTCCAGCCAGAGCTGTCCGAGGTGCTGCGCGGTCGGCGCCAGAACATCGATATAAAGTTCTTCGGGCTCGAGCCCCTTGGCGCCAAGCTCCTCGACATAGTGGGCGGCGCGCTCGCCGTCGTCCTGCAGGACGAGTTCGGTAAGGCGCAGTACCGCGGCCTGGTGATCGACGGGATGCTTGTGCTCAGCTGAAGCGTCGCAGGTCTGGCGAACCAGGTTTGGTACGATGGTTCGATCGAGGGTCCGTTCCACGCGCACGTCGTGCCTACGCGGGCTTCGCGTCGGCCGTGCGCCGCGCCATTCGACGTTGTGCGAGACCGCGTCTACGCCGCCAACCTGCTGCAGCGCGCCAGCGGCGTCGAACGCTCTACGTTCAGCGGCACTCATTTGCACGCCTCTCCTCCCTCGGGCATGAACGTATTAGAAGAACGCTACATTAAGCCTCAACCCCGACTACCGCGCGTCTTGACATAGACGCTCACTCCCCTCCTGCCCCACGCCGCCAAGCATCGCTGTCAAGCCCTATTGACGTTGCGTCTAGTTGACAGTCGCGCCAGGCGGTCCATAGTCTCTGGCGTTGATGAGCATGCGAGGGGAGGCACGATACTCTTGCAATCTGTCGAGCCGACCGCCCGCAGACCGCTGTACACCCAAGCTGAACGCGCTCGTCGCGACGCGTCACCCTGGACGCTGGTCCAAGGCATCCTCGCACCAGTGCAGTTCGTCGTGTTCCTGGTGAGCCTCGGCTTAGTGATTCGCTATCTCGCCACGGACACCGGCTACGCGGTCGCCACGGCCTCGATCGTCGCCAAGACATTCGTCTTATACACCATCATGGTCACCGGGGCGGTGTGGGAGAAGGTCGTCTTCGGCCGTTACCTGTTCGCCCAAGCGTTCTTCTGGGAGGACGTCTTCAGCGTCCTCGTGCTGGCGCTGCACACCGGCTACCTCATCGCCCTTTGGTCGGGGTCATGGTCACCGACCTCGCTGATGGCCTTGGCGCTCGCCGCCTACGCCGCCTACGTCATTAACGCTGCCCAGTTCGTTTTGAAGCTGCGCGCCGCCCGCCTCGAGGCGCCGGCCCAAGCTGCGTCGATCGGGGCGCAGACATGAGCGATACGACCCTCCTCGATCGCGCCGGCAAGGTCGGGTGCAGCGATCACACGATCCTCAAGGAGCGAGGCCAGCGTGAGGTGTTCTGCGGCCTCACCGGCATCGTCTGGCTGCACCGCAAGATCCAAGACGCGTTCTTTCTGGTGGTCGGCTCGAGGACCTGCGCGCACCTGATCCAGTCCGCCGCGGGCGTCATGATCTTCGCCGAGCCGCGCTTCGCTACAGCGATCGTCGAAGAGCGCGATCTCGCCGGCATGGCCGACCTCAATGACGAACTCGACCGCGTCGTCGCCCGCTTGCTCGAACGTCGCCCGGAAATCAGGCTCCTGTTCCTCGTGGGCTCCTGCCCGTCGGAGGTCATCAAGCTCGACCTGCAGCGCGCGGCCGAGCGGCTGTCCGGCCAGTTCCAGTCGCGGGTCCGTGTCCTCAGCTACTCGGGCAGCGGCATCGAGACGACCTTTACTGAGGGCGAGGACGCATGCCTCGCCGCACTCGTACCGGAACTACCGCAGACCGCGGACGACCGTCCGCACCTCCTGGTCGTCGGCGCGCTCGCCGACTTGGTCGAGGATCAGTTTCGGCGACTATTCGACGACATCGGCATTGCCGACGTGGACTTCCTCCCGCCACGCCGTTCGCGCGATCTGCCGGCGATCGGCTCCGGCACCTGCGTCCTCTTGGCGCAACCCTTCCTCACCGATACGGCGCGCGCCCTGGAGCGACGCGGCTGCACGCGCCTGGCGGCCCCCTTCCCGCTGGGGATCGAGGGCACGAGTGGCTGGCTCCGCGCGGCGGCCGAGGCGTTTGGGATCACCCTCGCGACAGTCGACCGCGCCACGGCCGGTCCACGGGCACGCGCAGCTCAGGCGCTCGACCGCTACCGCGCCGATCTCGAGGGCAAGCGCGTCTTCTTCTTCCCGGACTCTCAGCTCGAAATCCCGCTGGCGCGGTTTCTCAGCCGGGAGCTCGGCGTCGAGCTGATCGAGGTGGCGACGCCCTATCTCCATCGCGCCCACATGGCCGAGGAGCTGGCGCTCCTGCCGAGCTCGACACGCCTCGTCGAAGGGCAAGACGTCGACCGGCAGCTCGATCGCTGCACCGATGCGCAGCCGGACCTCACCGTGTGCGGGCTCGGCCTCGCAAACCCCCTCGAGGCCTTGGGCCTCACGACCAAGTGGTCGATCGAACTCTTGTTTACGCCGCTCCAAGGTTTCGAGCAGGCGGGCGATCTGGCCGAGCTCTTTGCGCGGCCGCTGCACCGCAAGACCAGGCTGAGGGTTTAGCGCCATGCAGCTCACGGTTTGGACCTACGAGGGCCCTCCCCACATCGGGGCGATGCGCGTCGCCACCGCGATGACGGGCCTGCACTACGTGCTCCACGCGCCGCAGGGTGACACCTACGCCGATCTCCTCTTCACGATGATCGAGCGTCGCGAAGCCCGCCCGCCGGTCACCTACACGACCTTCCAGGCACGCGATCTCGGCACCGACACGGCAGAACTGTTTCAGAACGCGGTTCGAGACGCGCACGCGCGATACGAGCCGGAAGCGATGATCGTCGGCGCGTCCTGCACGGCCGAGCTGATCCAGGATGATCCGGGCGGCCTGGCCCAGTCACTGGAGTTGCCGGTACCGATCGTGCCGCTGGAGCTGCCGGCCTACCAGAAGAAGGAGAATTGGGGCGCCGCCGAGACGCTCTACCGTCTGGTCCGCGCGTTCGCGCCTGCTGCGGACACCGTCAAGCCCGAAGCGGGCCGCGCACCGTCCTGCAATATCCTGGGGCCGACAGCACTCGGCTTCCGGCACCGCGACGACGTTCGAGAGATCAAGCGACTGCTCAAGCAGATGGGCATCGCCGTCAACGTCATCGCACCCCTGGGTGCCCGGCCATCGGATCTGGCACGCCTCCCCGCCGCGCGCTTCAACGTCGTCCTCTACCCCGAGGTGGCGGGCATTGCGGTCCGGTGGCTGGAGCGCGCCCACGGTCAGCCCGCGACGACCGTGGTGCCCATCGGCGTCGGCGCCACCCGCGCCTTCATCGCCGAGGTCGCGGCCCTCGCCGGTATTGAGCCGCGTGCCGACCTCGAGCAGAGCTGCGGCCACGGACATCTGCCCTGGTATTCGCGCTCGGTCGATTCGACGTACCTCACCGGCAAGCGCGTGTTCGTCTTCGGTGACGCAACCCACGCTATGGCGGCAGCCCGGGTCGCGCGTGACGAGCTGGCTCTCGAGGTCGTCGGGCTCGGCACCTACAGCCGGGAGTACGCCCGCGAGGTACGGGCGCTCGCCGAAGAGTTCGGCGTCGAGGCGCTGATCACCGACGACTATCTCGACGTCGAAGACCGCATCACGATCCTCCAGCCGGAGCTGGTGCTGGGCACGCAGATGGAACGCCATACGGCAAAGCGCCTCGGCATCCCGTGCGCCGTCATCTCGGCACCGGTCCACGTGCAGGACTTCCCCGCACGCTACGCGCCCCAGATGGGCTTCGAGGGCGCCAACGTGCTGTTCGACACGTGGGTGCATCCACTGATGATGGGCCTCGAAGAGCACCTGTTGGGCATGTTCAGAGAGGACTTCGAGTTCCACGACGCCGCCGGCCCCTCGCACCTAGGCAAGGGGCGCGCCGCTGCGCCTGCACCCGAAGCGGCCATCACCGAAGTGCCTGCCGCCGACGGCTCGCCACATTGGTCGGCGGAGGCCGAGCGCGAGCTGCGCAAGATCCCCTTCTTCGTCCGCCCCAAAGCCCGCCGCAACACGGAGCGCTTCGCCGCCGATCACGGCGTTCCCGAGATCACCGTCGAGACCTTGTATGAAGCCAAAGCGCACTTCGGCCGCTGAGACGACCCCCGTTCGGGTCGTCATCATCACGCTCGACAGCCATCGGGCGGGCGCCGTCGATCGCGCGCAGCGCGACCTCGTCCGTAGCGTTCCCGGCCTCGAGCTCAACCTCCATGTCGCGACCGAATGGGCCGATGACCCGAAGGCTCTGGAGCGTTGCAAGGCCGACATCGCCGCGGGCGACATCATCCTCGTCTCGATGCTCTTCATGGAGGATCACATCCAAGCAGTGCTGCCGGCGCTCTGGGCGCGGCGGGACCACTGCGACGCCATGGTGGCCTGCATCTCCGCAGGCGAGGTGATCCGCCTCACCCGGATGGGGCGCTTCAGCATGAGTGGCGAGGCCAAAGGGGCCATGGCGCTCTTGAAGCGGCTAAGGGGCTCCAAGAAGGAGAGCCAGAGCGGCGGCGCGAGGCAGATGGCGATGCTCAAGCGCCTGCCCAAGCTGCTGCGCTTCATCCCGGGCACGGCGCAGGATGTCCGCGCCTACTTCTTGACACTGCAGTACTGGCTCGCCGGCTCGGACACCAACGTCGCCAACCTCGTGCGCCTGCTGCTCGATCGGTACGCAGATGGGCCGCGCCGCTCGCTGCGCGGAACGATGCGGCCAAGCCCGCCGGCCGAGTACCCGGAGACCGGTGTCTATCACCCGCGGATGCGTGGCCGGATCGGCGCACGGCTGGGTGACCTGCCGACGCTGCCCAAGAAGCGTGGGCGCGTGGGCGTCTTGGTGATGCGATCCTACGTGCTGGGCGGCGACACCGAGCACTATGACGGCGTCATCGCGGCGCTCGAAGCGCAGGGCATGGAAGTCATCCCCGCCTTCGCGAGCGGCCTGGATGCGCGGCCGGCGGTCGAGGCCTTCTTCATGGAGCAAGGGCAGGCCACCGTCGACGCGATCCTCTCGCTCACCGGCTTCTCGCTGGTGGGGGGCCCCGCCTACAACGACGCCGAAGCCGCCGCCGAGATGCTGACCCAGCTCGACGTGCCGTACCTTTCGGCGCAGGCGGTCGAGTTCCAGACTCTCGAGCAATGGCAGGCGTCGGAACGCGGGCTGATGCCCGTCGAAGCCACCATGATGGTGGCCATCCCCGAACTCGACGGCGCGACCGGGCCCCTGGTCTATGGCGGACGCTCCGGCACGCAGCCGAGCGCTGCGGCGCGGCACATGACGGCCAATCACGAGCGAGCGGAGATGCTGGCGGCGCGTGTCGCCCGGCTCGTCGCCTTGCGGAAGCGTCCGCGCAAGGATCGCCACCTCGCGATCGTCCTGTTCAGCTTCCCCCCCAACGCGGGCGCCACGGGCACGGCCGCCTATCTCTCGGTCTTCCGCTCGCTCCTGCACACGCTCGAAGCGCTCGATCGCGAGGGCTACACGGTCGACGTTCCGCCCGACGTCGACACGCTGCGTGCGCGCGTCATCGAGGGCAATGCGAGCCAGTTCGGCACCGACGCCAACCTTTTCGCGCGCGTCCCGGTCGACGACCATGTCCGCCGCGAGCCGCATCTGGCGGAGATCGAGGCGCAGTGGGGTCCGGCACCCGGTCGCCACAACACCGACGGCAGCTCGCTGCTCGTGCTCGGCGAGCGCTTCGGCAATGTCTTCGTCGGCGTCCAGCCGGGCTTCGGCTACGAAGGCGATCCGATGCGCCTCCTCTTCGAGAAGGGCTTCGCGCCGACCCACGCCTTCGCCGCCTTCTATGGCTGGCTCAAGGCGGACTTCGAGGCGGACGCGGTCCTGCACTTCGGCATGCACGGTGCCTTGGAGTTCATGCCCGGCAAGCAGGTGGGCATGACCGCTGCCTGCTGGCCCGATCGGCTCATCGGCGAGCTGCCGAACATCTACCTCTATGCCGCCAACAACCCGTCCGAGGGGACGATCGCCAAGCGGCGCTCCGCGGCGACCTTGGTCACCTATCTGACGCCACCCTTGGCGCAGGCGGGCCTCTACAAGGGGCTCTTGGAGCTCAAGACCTCGCTCGATCGCTGGCGCTCATTGCCGCCGGAAACCAATCGCGAGCGGAACGACCTCGCGGCCCTGATCCAGGCGCAGGCGGCAGCCGTCGACCTCGCCGCGGCCGAACCGCCGTGGACCGGCGACCTCGAGCAGTTGATGCGCGACCTCGCCGACCAGGTGTTCGAAGTCGAGTACAGCCTTATCCCCCATGGGCTACACGTCGTCGGCGAGCCGCCGTCGGCCGAAGAGCGCGTCGACATGCTGGCGGCCGTCGCCGAAGCGAGCGAAGGGGCGCCGATCGACCGCGCGACGCTGGCCCGGCTCGTCGACGGGACGCCACCCGAGCTTTGCCCAGAAGCAGCAGGCGACGACACCATCATCGAGCGGTTGCGCGAGCTTGCGCGGACGGAGCATCTGCTCGCCGAGGATCATGAGCTCGCCGGCCTCATGCACGCGCTGGATGGCGGCTTCACCGCGCCGGCCCCAGGCGGCGACTTGGTGCGCACGCCCGCGATCCTGCCGACCGGTCGCAACCTCCACGCGTTCGACCCCTTCCGCATCCCGAGCGTGTTCGCCGTCGAGGACGGCAAGCGGCAGGCGGCACGCCTCCTCGCGCGGCATGACGGCGACGGCAATCGCCTGCCGGAATCGGTCGCGATGGTGCTCTGGGGCACGGACAACCTGAAGAGCGAAGGCGGCCCGATCGCCCAGGCACTGGCGCTGATCGGCGCCATGCCGCACTTCGACAGCTATGGCCGCCTCGCCGGCGCCGAGCTGGTCCCGCTCGCCGAACTCGGGCGTCCGCGCATCGACGTGGTGATGACGCTTTCGGGGATCTTCCGCGACCTCCTGCCCCTCCAGACCCGCCTCCTGGCCGAGGCCGCTTTCCTGGCTGCCGAGGCCGACGAGCCGACCGACTTCAACTTCGTGCGCAAGCATGCGCTCGCCCATGCGGAGGCGACCGGCGTCGACCTCGAGACGGCAGCGCTCCGCGTGTTCAGCAACGCCGATGGCGCCTACGGCTCCAACGTCAACCAGCTGGTGGACAGCGGCTGCTGGCAGGACGAGGACGAGCTCGCCGAGGCCTATACCCGCCGCAAGTGCTTCGCCTACGGACGCAGCGGCACGCCGAAGCAGCAGCCGGAACTCTTGCAGTCCGTGCTGTCGAAGGTCGAGCTGGCCTATCAGAATCTCGAATCGGTCGAGCTCGGCGTCACGACAATCGACCACTATTTCGACACGCTCGGCGGCATCGGCCGGGCCGTCAAACGTGCCCGCGGCGACGACATCCCAGTCTACATCAGCGACCAAACCCGCGGCGAAGGACGCATCCGGACGCTCGGCGAGCAGGTGGCGCTCGAGACCCGCACGCGCATGCTCAACCCCAAATGGTACGAGGGCATGCTCGAGCACGGCTATGAGGGCGTACGCCAGATCGAGGCCGCGGTGACCAACACGATGGGCTGGTCCGCGACCACCGGTGCGGTGGCGCCTTGGGTCTACCAGCAGCTCACCCAGACCTACATGCTCGACCGCGAGATGCGCGAGCGGCTGATGAAGCTCAATCCCAAGGCCTCCGTCCGCGTCGCCAATCGGCTCCTGGAGGCCCACGACCGGAACTACTGGTCCACGGACGACGCCACGCTGAACGCGCTGCGGGAAGCGGGCGACGAGCTGGAGGATCGGCTGGAAGGCATCGCTGAGGAGGTGGCAGCGTGACGATCGTACTCGACAGGCCGCCGAAGCGGCGGGACGGTGAAGGCAGCGTGCAGGTCCAGATGGACGCGCGGATCAACACGGGCGCCAAGGTGTTCGCCGTCTACGGCAAGGGCGGCATCGGCAAGAGCACGACCTCGTCGAACCTGTCGGTGGCGTTCTCCAAGCTCGGCAAGCGTGTCCTGCAGATCGGCTGCGATCCCAAGCACGATTCCACCTTCACGCTCACCAAGCGCCTGATGCCGACGGTCATCGATATCCTCGAGCAGGTCGACTTCCACAGCGAGGAGCTGCGGCCCGAGGACTTCGTCTACGAGGGCTACAACGGCGTCTTGTGCGTCGAGGCGGGCGGGCCGCCGGCCGGCACGGGGTGCGGCGGCTATGTCGTCGGCCAGGCGGTCAAGCTGTTGAAGGAGCACCACCTCCTGGACGACACCGACGTCGTGATCTTCGACGTCCTGGGCGATGTCGTCTGCGGCGGGTTCGCGGCACCGCTGCAGCATGCGCAGCGGGCCCTCATCGTCACCGCCAACGACTTCGATTCGATCTACGCGATGAACCGCATCGTCGCGGCGATCCTCGCGAAATCGAAGAACTACGCGGTGCGCCTCGGCGGCGTGGTCGCGAACCGCAGCGCCAAAACCGATCAGATCGACCGCTTCAACGAGGTCGTGGGCCTGAATACGCTCGCGCATTTCCCCGACCTCGACGTGATCCGCCGCTCACGCCTGAAGAAGGCCACACTCTTCGAGATGGAGGAATCCCCGGAGCTGGCGGCCGTCCAGGCCGAGTATCTGCGGCTTGCCGAAGGCCTCTGGGAGGGTCGCGAGCCGCAGCTTGCGACCCCGATGAAGGACCGCGACATCTTCGAGCTCCTGGGGTTCGACTGACATGAACGCGGCGAGCCCCACCTATCTGCGCCGGCGCGAGGAGCTCGAAGACTACTTCGATCGCACCGCGGTCGAGGCGTGGAAACGGCTCACCTCGGACGCCCCGGTCAGTGGGATCCGGGCTACCGTGCGCGCCGGCCGCGACCGGATGCGCACGACGCTGCTCGACTGGCTCCCCGATGACCTCTCCGGCCGCTTCGTACTCGATGCCGGCTGCGGCACGGGCGCGTTCGCCGTCGAGGCCGCGCGCCGAGGAGCTGCCGTCACCGCGATCGACCTCTCGCCGAGCCTCGTCGAGATGGCCCGCCAGCGGTGTCCGACCGACCTCGGCGGCGGCAGCGTCGCGTTCCGGACAGGCGACATGACAGACGCCACCCTTGGCCGCTTCGACCACGTGGTGGCGATGGATTCGCTCATCCACTACCCCGAGGGAGAGCTGGTGCGCCTGGTCACCACGCTTGCCGAGCGGGCGACGACCAGCCTCGTCTTCACCTTCGCGCCGCGCACGGCGATGTTGAGCCTCATGCACGCGGTCGGGCGCACCTTCCCGCGGAGCGACCGCGCACCGGCGATCGAGCCGATCAAGCCCGACCGGCTGCGGCGGCTCTTGGCCGAGGCGACCGGACTTCGTGGCTACGCGCTGGCGCGGCAGCAACGGGTGGTCAGCGGCTTTTACACCAGCGAGGCGCTGGAGGTGCGGCGACCATGAAGCGTGCGCGCGCCGCCTCGTTCGAGTTCTGGAAGAACCTGAGCCCCAGGTTCCTTCCCTTCGCCGACGCGGCCTCGGAAGATCTGCCGCTCGGGCGGCTGTTGCGGCTGTCGCTCTTCCAGATTTCCGTCGGCATGGCGGTCGTCCTGGTGAGCGGCACGCTCAACCGGCTCATGATCGTCGAGCTGAACGTCCATGCCTGGGTGGTCGCCGTCATGCTGGCCCTACCCTTGCTGCTGGCACCGTTCCGCACCCTCATCGGCTACCGCTCGGACCATCACCGGTCATATCTCGGCTGGCGTCGGGTGCCCTATATCTGGCTCGGCACGCTCTTGCAGTTCGGCGGCCTGGCGATCATGCCGTTCGCGCTTCTGGTGCTGACCTCTTCGCAACCCGGAGCGGCCATCGGCGGACCGCTCGGCGCTGCGCTCGCCTTCTTCCTGGTCGGCCTGGGCATGCACATGACGCAGACCGCGGGCCTGGCCCTCGCCACCGATCTGGTGCCCGAGGAGAAGCGCGCGCGGGCGGTGGCGCTGATCTACGTGATGCTGTTGGTTGGCATGGCCGGTAGTGCTGTCGCCTTCGGCTGGCTGTTGCGTGACTTTGACGAGATCCGGCTGATCCGAGTGATCCAGGGCGCTGCGGTGCTGACGCTCGTGCTCAACGTCATCGCGCTCTGGCGGCAGGAGCCGCGTCGCCCCGAGCTCACCCGGCACGACCGCGAGCGGCCGCCGTTTCGCGAGGTCTGGCGCGATTTTCTCGCGGGCGGTCAGTCTGGGCGCCTGCTCATCGCGGTAGGTCTCGGCACCGCCGGATTCACGATGCAGGACATCCTGCTCGAACCCTATGGCGGCGAGGTGCTTGGCCTCTCGATTGCCGAGACGACCACCCTTTCGGCGCTCCTCGCAGCCGGTTCGCTCGCGGGCCTGGCGGTCGCCGCGCGGCGGCTCGGCCGGGGCGGGGACCCACATCGCCTGGCGGGCTTCGCAGCGGTCGTCGGCATCTTCGCGTTCGCCGCGGTCGTCTTTGCCGATCCGTTGGGGTCGGCCTTGGTGTTCAGGATCGGCACCGCACTGATCGGGTTCGGCGGCGGGCTCTTCGCCGTGTGTACGATGACGGCCGCGATGCGGCTCGCAGAGGGAGGACGAAGCGGTCTTGCGCTAGGCGCCTGGGGGGCTGTGCAGGCGTCTGCGGCGGGGATCGCGATCGCACTCGGAGGCGTCATCCGCGATGGCGTCACCGCTCTTGGCGCCGAAGGCGCGCTCGGCCCGGCCTTCACCGGTCCGGCGGTCGGCTACGGCGTCGTCTATCATGTGGAGATCGTGCTGCTGTTCATGACGCTCGTCGCCATTGGCCCGCTGGTCCGCCGGACGGCCCGGCCGGCCAACCGGAAATCACCCGAGTTCGGCCTAGCCGAGCTTCCAGCCTAGTCACGCCGCCTGCGGAGGCCATGCCATGCCCTTTGCCGCCATTACCTCACACATCGACATCGCCCAGGTCGTGCTCTACACGTTCTGGCTGTTCTTTTTCGGCTTGATTCTCTACCTGCGTTACGAGGATCAGCGCGAGGGCTACCCCCTCGAGAACGAGAACGGTCCGACCAACCGGCAAATCTTCTATCCGCCACCGAACAAGCCGTTCGCGCTCGAAGGCGGTGGCGTCCGCGAGAGCAATCGTGCCGACCGCAAGGACCTCAACTACGACACGATGACGGCGTCGATCGGCGATCCGGTGCTGCCCAAGGGCGACCCGATCGATGCCGGCATGGGCTCCGGCTCCTGGTCCAACCGCGAGGACGTGCCGGACGTCACCTTCGACGGCCATCTGCGTATCGTGCCGCTCCGGGTCGCCACCGACTTCGGCGTCAACGAGGAAGATCCCGATCCACGGGGCTACGAGGTCGTCGGTTCCGATCGCGTCGTCGCCGGCAAGGTCGTCGATCTCTGGGTCGACCGCGCCGAGTTCGTCCATCGCTATATGGAGGTCGAGCTGAACGAGGCGAGCGGTGCTGCCGGCAAGCACGTGCTGTTGCCGGTGGGCTTCATGTTCCTCGACAGTGCGACACAGCGGATCTACGTCGATTCACTGCGTGCGGCCCAGTTCCATCAGGTGCCCGGGACCAAGAAGCCGGACGAGGTGACCCGGCTCGAGGAAGACAAGATCGTCGCCGCGTTCGGGGCCGGCTACCTCTACAGCTCGCCACAGCGCGCGGAACCCCTGCTGTGACGATCCGCGAGCATGACTACGAGCCCATTCCGGGGCTCCCGGAACGGCTTCCGGCGGGCGAGAAGCTCCTCTGGCAGGGCGCACCCTCGTGGCGCGTCCTCGCCCGCCGCGCGTTCCACGTGCGCAAGGTGCTCGCCTACTTCGCGCTGCTCCTCGCCTGGCAGGGCGTGGTCGGGGTGTATGACGGCGCCCCGCTCGAAACGTTTGTCGGCGCGGCAATCTGGCTCGTGCCGATGGCGCTCGGCGCGACCCTGATCCTCGGCGCGCTCGCCTGGGCCAATGCCCGCTCGACCGTCTACTCGATCACCTCGCGCCGGGTGGTGATCCGCTTCGGCGTGGCGCTACCGATGACGATCAACCTGCCGTTCAAGGTCGTGAAGGACGTGTCGCTCAAGACCTATCCGGACGGCACCGGCGACCTCGCGCTGGAGCTCGGCGGCGACGATCGGGTATCCTACCTGCACCTGTGGCCGCACGTTCGCCGCTGGCACTTCGCCAATCCACAGCCGATGCTCCGCGCCATTCCCGATGCGGCCGCCACGGGGCGCCTGTTGGTGATGGCGCTCGAGCTGGCCCGGCGCGACGCCGCGCCGCCGCCTGCGGCTGCCATGCCTTCGCCGCCCGCTGCGGCGCATCTGGCCGCGGCCGGCTAAACCCGGCGACGGCAGGGAGAGCACGATGGACTCGACCAGCTCACGCAACTTGGAGCGCAGCCGAGCCAGCAACGGCATTCCGCGCGGTGCGCTGCTGGGCGCGTGGGGCCTCGTCTTCTTGACGCTGGTCCTCGTCTTCACCGATCAGGCGCTCGATGCCTATCGCGGCGAGCAGACGGTCAGCGCGCCGCAGACGGTCCACAGCCTCTACTTCGAGGATCGCGGCGACGACGGCATGGCGGTGTTCCGGCCTGCCGATGCCGAGCCGCTGGCGGTGCTGCCGGCCGAGGGCAACAGCTTTCTGAACTCGGTGGTGCATAGCTTGGCGCACATCCGCGAGCGCGAGGGCGTGCCGAGCGATGTGCCGTTCCAGCTCGTTCGCTGGACCGATGGAACCATGATCCTCGCCGATCCGGCGACCGGTGAGTACATGCCGCTCAACGGGTTCGGCCGTGACAACGAGGCAGCATTTCTTGACGTACTCGCGGCCGCCGAGCAGCGCTCATGAGCCTCTTCGGCCGACAGCAGTTCGAGGTCGGCTGCACCGTGGCGGTGGAGCAGAGCTTCGACAGCCTGCATGCCCATGTCGAGCTCGACGGCAATCCGCCGATCCATCCGGGCGACGTCATCGAGGTGCATGGCGAGCCCGTCATCGTGCCCTTCGGTGAGCGCATGGTCTGCCGTCGCACGGCGACCGTGATCCAGGCGCACCCGCTGGAGCGGGCCTGGACCAGGCTCACCGGTCGGTTCGAGTTCATGGAGCTGCTGGAGTTCAGCTTCTCGTCGGGGGGGAAACTGTAATGGCGACAGCCACAGCGGCACTGCCGCACGTCAATGCGACGACGCAACGGGCGCAAGAGAGCACCATCTTGAGCCCGCGCTTCTACACGACCGACTTCAAGGCGATGGAGCGCGTCGACGTCAGCGGGATCCAGCGCGACTGGGACGACCTGATGGACGAGATGGCCAGTGATCCCAACAAGGGGCACTTCGTCCGCAATGCCGAGTGGGACGCGGATCTCGATGCGCTGCCGGAGGACTTGCGGCGGGAGTTTCTCGACTTCCTCGTCAGCTCCGTCACGGCCGAGTTCTCCGGGTGTGTCCTCTACGCCGAGATCAAGAAGCGCATCAAGCACCCGGAGCTTCGCCAGCTCTTTCGCTATATGAGCCGCGATGAGGCGCGCCACGCGGGCTTCATCAACGACACCCTCAAGGACTTCGGCGTCGGGGTCGATCTGGGCTTTCTGACCAAGTCCAAGAAGTACACGTTCTTCACGCCCAAGTTCATCTACTACGCCACCTATCTTTCCGAGAAGATCGGCTACGCGCGCTACATCACCATTTACCGGCATTTGCAGCGGCACCCGGAGCGGCGCTTTCATCCGATCTTCAAGTGGTTCGAGCAGTGGTGCAATGACGAGTTCCGCCACGGAGAGGCCTTCGCGCTGTTGATGCGCGCGGACCCGAAGTTGTTGGAGGGGCGCAACCGACTGTGGATTCGCTTCTTCCTTCTCGCCGTGTTCGCCACCATGTACGTGCGCGACCATGCGAGGCCGGCCTTCCACGAGGCGTTGGGAATCGAGCCGACGGAATATGGCCTCGAGGTCTTCCGGGTCACCTCGGAGATCACCAAGCAGGTCTTCCCCTTCACGATCGACATCGACAACCCGCGCTTCGTCGAGAAGCTCGATCGGCTCGTCGCCCTGCGCGCCCGAATGGATGAGGCGGAGCGGCGGGGCGGGCTCGGCAGCCGGGTCGCGCGCGGCTTCTTGACCGTGCAGGCGGCCTTCACCTTCGCCGGGCTCTACCTGTTGCCCGTCAAACCGAACGAGCTGCCGGCCAAGGTCCGGCTCGTTCCTGCCTGGTAGGGGAAAGCAGCCGACATCATGTACGAGATCGGTGCTCCCGTCCTCTTCGCGCTCTTCCTCTGGTGGGCCAGCACCGGCGCCGTCCTCTTTCTCGTTAGCCTACGCCCCACCACCTTCCGCTGGAGCATGGTCGCGGCCACGGCGATCGCTGGCGTCTGCTGCGTGGGCATCGTTCTCGTCGAGGATATACGCACGCCCTGGGCGGCCTATGTGGGCTTCGCTTGCGGCTTGGGCCTCTGGGCGTGGCACGAGATGAGCTTCCTCTTCGGGTTCGTCACCGGGCCAAGGCACGAGCCGGCGAGCCTGCA
This sequence comes from Geminicoccaceae bacterium, assembly GCA_028279345.1. Classification (GTDB taxonomy): domain Bacteria; phylum Pseudomonadota; class Alphaproteobacteria; order Geminicoccales; family Geminicoccaceae; genus JAAAPF01. The sequence goes on along the minus strand of JANQNY010000077.1, from coordinate 24,280 downwards.
GGCCACGGGCTGGCGGCGGTTCCGCCACGCGCTGCAGACCCTGCTCTATCATGAACTCGCCATCCTGGTGACGGCGCTGGTCCTCATCTGGGTGCTCGCCGACGCGCTCAATCAGACGGCACTCTGGGCCTTCGTTCTCTTGTGGATCATGCGGCTCAGCGCCAAGCTCAACATCTTCCTCGGCGTGCCCAACATGAACGAGGAATTCCTGCCGCGGCACCTCGCCTTCCTGCGCAGCTACTTCACCAAGCGCGCGATGAACGTGCTCTTCCCGCTTTCGGTAACGCTGGGCACGGTGACGCTGTTCTGGCTCCTCAAGCGCGGGCTTGCGGTCGACGCGAGCGCCTTCGAGGCGGCCTCGTGCCTGATGCTCGCGACGATGCTGGCCCTCGCCGTCCTGGAGCACTGGTTCCTCGTGCTGCCGGTGCCGGACGCCGTGCTCTGGCGCTGGGCAATGGCGGGCGGCGATCGCGCCCCCGCGCCGCCTGCTCAATCGTCGGGGATCGGCGGGCCGCCATTGCCGAGCCCCAACAAGGTTTCGAGTGCCGTGAGCGCCCGATCCAACGCCGCCGCATCGCTGCCGAGAGCGGTGAGCAGCTTGCCCTCGGCCACGCGCATCTTGGGCACGAGCTGGCGGTAGGCTGCCCGCCCCTGCACCGTCAGCCGGAGATGCTCCACGCGGCGATCACGCGCGTCGACCCGCCGTTCAAGCCAGCGGCGGTCGGCGAGCGCCGCTACGGCACGACTGACCTTGGTCTTGTGCATCGACGAGAGCCGGCCAATCGCCGTCGCGGTCAACCCGCCCGCGTGGCGTCCGTCGCCCAGAACCGCGAGAACGCGCCAAGCTGGCACCGTGAGGCCAAATTCGTTCCGATAGACTTCGGCGACGCACGCAGTAACCGACGCTGCCGCCCGGTTCAGTCGATAGGGCAAGAAGCTCTCAAGTGCGAGATCTTGGGTCTCGCCAGACATCGTCGCACTCCCGCCCTTGTTGTTATGTCCCGGAGCTTAACCATTCGACGCCGAGAACGCGAGCACGGGAGGCAGCCACGCGCGACGGCTTCGTGTCCGGCTTCGGAAACGACTTCGAAACCGAAGCGCTGCCGGGCGCCCTGCCGCAGGGCCAGAACTCACCGCGGCGCTGTCTCGCCTCGCTGCCCCGCACGTATCAGTGGCCGGCAGCGCTGCAGGAAGGCCGACCGCCTTGGCCCGCTATGCGTACACCGGCCCTTTGACTACGCGCCGCCGCCCGAAACGCGCGGCAAGGCGGGGCGCCAGTGGCCGGTTGCCGTCGTCGGCGCCGGGCCGGTCGGCCTTGCGGCAGTCATCGACCTGGCGCTCAAAGGGAGGCTCTTGCATCTTGTTCGACGACGCCGACCCGGTGGGCGTGCGTCCCGGCACGGCGGTACGGATGCGCCAGTCGACGGCGGCGGCGCCTGGCTACTCGAGCATTTGGGCAACGCGTCGACGCTCGTCGACCGGGAGGGTCTGCTCTCTGCTCGTTGCGGGAACGGCTATTCCTATCTCATCCGACCGGACCAGCACGTCGCGGCACGCTGGCAGCGACCGACGCAGGCCGCGGCAGTCGCCGCTCGCGCGCGTTCTGTGGCATCTTAAACAACCCTTGCGCGACGACCTGTCGCGGCAACGGTCCTAGGAATTTATTCTAATCCGCGCCACTTGGTAAGGCTTCAGGGCGCGCTGACCCCACCAGCCTAGCGTTCAGCGCGCGACCTGAGGCCATTGGGCGAATGAGGACGGCTCCATGACCAGCGCGGATCAATCGACCATGCGGGTGCAAAGCGAACCGGACCAGACGACGGAACCACCCACCCATGTGGTGGCGGTCGGTGCGTCCGCCGGCGGGCTCGAGCCGATCGAGGTGCTCTTCGATCAGCTGCCGGAGAGGAGCGGCGCCGCGTTCGTGCTGATCCAGCACCTATCGCCGGACTTCAAGAGTCTCATGGATCAGCTGCTGGCGCGGCACACGTCGATGCCGATCGTCCGGGTGACCGACCGTACGCGCATCGCCCGCGACCGCGTCTACCTGATTCCCCCGCGCAAGGAGATGGTTCTCGCCGACGGCGAACTCCTGCTGCGTGACCGCGACGCCGATGCGCAGCGCAACCTCCCCATCGACATCTTCCTGCGCACGCTGGCGGACGAGGTGGGCGAGCGCGCGGTCGCGGTGATCCTGTCGGGATCGGGCAGCGACGGTGCTAAGGGGTGCAGCGCGATTGCTGAAGCAGGCGGGCTCGTCGTCGCGCAGGCGCCCACCACGGCCGGTTTCGCGTCGATGCCGCAAGCGGTCATCGAAGAGGTCGAGGGGGCTCTGATGGCCGCGCCGAGCGAAATCTCCGAGCTGATCACTCGGCATGTCCTGGGCGATGCATCGGCAAGCGAGGCTGGTCGGGACATGCTCCGCATGCTCGACCCGACCAAGCGCATTCTCGTCGCCCTGCGGCAACGCTTCGGCCCCGACTTCGGCTATTACAAGCAGTCGACGGTGCAGCGACGCATCGAGCGACGCATGGGCCTCACGCAGTCGCCGAACCTCGAGGCCTACGCGGAGCTGCTCGCGCGCGACGCCGATGAGCTCGAAACGCTCTATCACGACCTGCTCATCGGCGTGACCGGCTTCTTCCGCGACGAGGGTGCGTTCGCGGCGTTCGAGCAAGAAGCGTTGCCGGAGCTGCTTGAGCGGATGGAAGCGGGCGAGCAGCTCCGCATCTGGGTCGCCGGCGCTGCCACCGGCGAGGAGGTCTACTCTCTCGCGATGCTGATTGCTGAGGGCGCCGAACGCCGCCACCTCCCGCTCAACATGAAGATCTTTGCGACCGATATCCACGAGCGTTCACTGGCTATCGCCAGCGAGGGCACCTATTCTGCCGACAGACTACGCGGTGTCAGTGCCAAACGCCGCAAGCAGTTCTTTGAAGAGGTCGGCGAGCAAAGGTTTCGCATCACGTCGGCTCTCCGCCGCTACATCGTCTTCAGTCGGCACAATATCATAAAGGACCCGCCGTTCTCACGCCTGCATGTAATCAGTTGCCGCAATCTTTTGATTTATCTAGGCGATACAGCGCAACGCAAAGTTCTTTCCCTGTTTCATTTTTCTTTACGAAAGAACGGTGTGCTGTTTCTCGGCTCCAGCGAAACGCCGGGACGTCTCGCCGAAGAGTTTATCACGGTGCATGGGCGCTACCGCCTGTTCAAGAAACAGCGCGAAGTGCGACTACCTTCGTCGCTCGACCTGCTGCCGCCCTCGACCGACTTGCCACGGCGCGAGCTGCGGGCGCGAAAGCGTAGCGCACCCCTTTCGACGACCGACAGCGCCGCCGAAGTTCGCCAGCTGATGCCGGCCTACGACACGCTTTTGCGCCGCTTCGTACCGGCCGGACTCCTCGTGGATCAACGTGGTGAGATCGTCCACATCTTCGGTGATGCCAGCACGTTCTTGCGCCCGCTCGACGAGGGTGCGGTGAGCGTGCGCGCGGCTGAACGGGTCAGAGAAGAGCTGCAGCCGGCGGTCACCGGCGGGATCGATCGAGCGCTTCGCCGCGGCCTCGAATCGTGTGCTACGGACATCAAGCTCGTCGACGGCGACAGCGCGCCGTTCCAGACGACGGTGCATGTCCGTCCGATCACGACCGATCGCGACGAGCAGACAAGCTACGCGTTCGTAAACTTCGAGGTGTCCGAGAACGATCGGAAGGACCTTCCCGACCTCGATGCGGAGACGGCGCTGCTGCCGCCCGAGGACGCCGCCCGCCGCATCCGCGAGCTGGAAAGCGATCTGAGGGTCACTGAGGAAAGCCTGCAAACGACCATTGAGGAACTAGAAACTTCCAATGAAGAACTCCAATCCTCAAATGAAGAACTTCAATCATCGAACGAAGAATTACAGAGCACTAACGAGGAACTTTTCTCGATCAACGAAGAATTGCACACGGTCTCGGGCGAATACGAGCACCGGATCGAGGAACTCGTGCAACTAAACTCGGACATGAACAACCTGCTGACGAGCACCGACATCGGCGCGATCTTCCTGGATCGCGACTTGAACCTGCGGCGTTTCACACCGGCGGCCGGAAAGCTCTTCCATCTCATGCCGCACGACGTGGGGCGGCCGATCACGCATCTGACCAGCCGCCTCGTCTCGACCGACCTGCAGGAGGACATTGCGCAGATCCAAGCGGGTCAGCCGCGGATCGAGCGCGAGGTGACGACCGACGCGGACGATCACTATCTGGTTCGTCTGCTGCCCTACACGACCGCCGACGGCACGCCGGACGGCGTCAGCCTCTCCTTCGTCGACGTTGGCGAGCTCAAGCGCACCTACGCGCAGCTACAGCGCCGCAACGACGAGCTGGCCGAGGCCAACGAGGAACTGGAGCGATTCGCCTACATCGCCTCGCACGACCTGAAGGCACCGGTGCGCGGCTGCAGTCATGTTCTGACCTTCTTGCGCGAGGACCTGGCGGCCGGGCTCTCCGAATCGCAAACCGAGGAATTCGACACGGCGATCACGCGCCTACGCCAGATGGAGACGATGCTCCGCGAACTGCTCGACTATGCGCGCCTGCACCACGACGAGCCCAGCATCGAAACGATCGATGTGGGCGCGCTCCTCAGGCACACCGTGGAACTCCTCGAGCCGCCACCTGGCTTCGATGTGCAGTTCTCCGGGCCATTTCCGGAGATCAAGCACGCGCCGGGCCTGATCGCGCTCGTCTTTCGGAACCTCATCGGCAACGCCATCAGGCATCACCACGCGACCCAGGGCGTCATCGTCATCCGCGGCGAACGCGAGGGCGACCGTGCCGAGTTCTTCGTCAGCGACGACGGGCCGGGCATCGATCAGGCGATGCACAAGCAGATCTTCGAGCCCTTCCGCAAGCTCGACCCGCGCCGCCCGGGAACTGGCATGGGCCTCGCCTTCGTCAAGCGCGCGGTCGAGCGGGCCCAGGGCACGATCGAGCTCATCGCATCGGGTCCCGGCCGCGGCAGCACCTTTCGCGTCACCTTGCCGATCGAGCTGGCGCCATCCGGCAGCGATCGGGCTCAGTCGCGCCCGCGCGATGCCGCGTCGTCGACCGCGCCCGCGAAGGCGTCGACGCTTGCCCAATCCGTGTAGTCGACAACGCTCGTGCCGTCGGTGGGGCCGCCGGTGAGGGCCATGATGAAGCGGATCATCTGCCGGTCGAACCAACGGTAGCGCGGGTAGTCCAACCGGCCGGCAAAAGTCGCCGCCGCGGCCGGTGCCAAGCGGTGGCGTGCGATGAGCTTCTTGAGATAGGGGTTGGTCGTGGGCGAACGCTTTGCCGGCTTGCGGGCGGTGAGGTTGACGCTCGCGAGCGCGAGCGGCGGCGCGGTGACGAGGTTTCGGTAGATCGTCAAGAAGCGCTCGGCCGGCGGCAGATGGCGACCGTAGCGAACGGCGGCCACGAGAGCCACGACCGGTCGACCGACGCAGGCGGCAGCGATTGCCTCATCCTCGGAGAGGGCTGCTGTATCGACCAGCTCTGCGGCGAGGCTCAGGCGATCGCCAACCCGCTCGGCGATCGCCTTGGCATGGCCGTCTCTGCTCGCGAAGCAGATGAGCGCCGGACGCGTGCGATTGCCGCCCAGATCGTCGTCGGTCGGCATCAGAGCCGTGTCGTCAGCGCCCGCGCGTCGGGCCGGCGACGCTCTTCCGCGTCGCCCTCAGGCGAGCCGATGTGCAGAAAGCCGGCGACCCGCTCGCCGCCGACAAGGCCCAGCGCAGCGAGTACGTGCCGATCGTACGCGTACCACTCGGTCAGCCACTGCGCGGCGAAACCTGCGGCGTTCGCCGCGAGCAAGAGTTGGTAGCAGACAGCACCGGCCGACAGCACCTGCTCCCATTCCGGCACCTTGGGAGTCGAGACCGGGGCCGAAACGACGACGACAATGGTAGGCACACGCTCGAACCGGGCGCGCTCGAGCGCGACGGTGGTCGGCGCCGCATCCGGCTGGCGGTTAACGAACGCTTGTTCGAGAACCGCACCCAGCCGCGTTCGCGCCGCACCCTCGATGACGATGAACCGCCAGGGCGCGAGCTTGCCGTGGTCTGGGACACGCACCGCCACGCGCAAGAGGTCGTCGAGCTCGGCGGCAGTGGGGCCGGGCTCGCATATGTCCTTAACGACCAGCGAGCGGCGGCGCGCCAGAAAGCGTAGCGTATCGACCGACGGCTGCGTCGCCGCCAGGCGCTCGCCATCGGCGGGCAACCGTCCCAGCTCATGCAGCGGGCGATGGTCGGCGGCGTCCATGACCGGTCCTCCTCACGGCGGTTGCTCGCATATCAGTCAGCACGCACGGTGCGACAAGGCGTGGCGTTTCCGTGGTTGCCGCGATACAGGGTTCGCGCCCGTGGAGCACCCAGCTAGGATGCCGCGGCAACGGATGGACGGTGGGTGGAGCGAAGGATGGCCGACGGCCTCAAGGGCCTCTTCGGGGCATGGCTGCTGTGGATCATCGCGATGACGCTCGCCGGCGCGTCGCTCTTGCACTGGTGAGGTGCGTATGAGCGACGGCACCGGCCCCTTCTCCCGGCGGATCGGCTCGCGCGTCGGCAGTGGCGGCGCCGGCGGGCGCGGCACGCGCGGTGGGCGCATCTGGGGCCTCAGGCTGCTGCCGAGCGTCTTCGCCTTTCCGCTGCTGGCAGCACTCGTTGGCGGCGAGCCGATCAAGCTCTTGGCGCTGATGAGCGGCACCGCACTGCTCGTCGTCGCGGGCATGCTCGTTCGCCGTGGTCTCGATGCCACCGCCGAATACGAGGAGCGTCGCTTTGCCAAGCCGCCTTTGCCTTATCGTTTCACGGGCGCGATCGCGATCGGGCTCGCCTTTCTCGTCGTGAGCTGGTTTGGCACGGGCTACGGACTGTTGACGGGGCTGGTGTTCGGTGCGCTCGGCGTCTTCGCGAGCCTGATGACCTACGGCCGCGATCCGAGCACCGCCAAATCACCCGATCGAGCGATCACCGACCGCGCCGGGGTTACTGCCGACCGAGTCGTCACCGCCATCGCCGAGGCTGAGGCGAAGATCGATGAAATCAAGGAACATGCGGCCACGCTTCAGAACCGTGAGCTGCGTGGCCGGATCGACCGCATCGTCGACCGGGCGCACGCAGTGCTCGACGAGATCGAGCGCGATCCCAAAGATCTCGCGCGGGCGCGCCGTTTCCTCAACACCTACCTCGACGGAACACGCAACGTCATTCGGGATTACACGCGGCGGCAGCAGGACTTCGCGCAAACCGAACTTGCCAGCAATTTCACCAACGTGCTCGGGACGATCGAGCAGGTATTCGACGATCAGGTCGAGCACTTGAAGAAGGATGAAGCCCTCGATCTCGAGGTGGCGATCGAGGTGTTACAGACGCAGCTCACCAGGGAAGGCGTCGGCTGAACCAGCCAATTGGAGGACGCGAGATGACGAGCACACAAGATCAAACGCCAGCGGCCGTGCCGACGCCCGCGAGCGACCCAAGCCCGGCACCGGCCGATGACGGCGGTCTCGGAACCCAGCTCGCGGTGCTCTCGACCGAACTCACCCAGGACCTCGAACTCGAGCTCAAGGGTGACGTACCAGCCAAGGTCCAGACGCTGCAGAACGAGATCGACGTCGCCGACACCAACTCGATCATCTTCTTCGGCAGCAAGGCACAGGAGCAGCTCACCGAGCTCTCCGAGCAGATGCTGGAGAATGTCCGCACCAAGGACATCGGGCCGGCGGGCGACATGCTGACGACCATGGTGAACAAGCTCGGAGACCTCGACGTCACGGGGATCGACCCGCGCGCCAGGACGGGGTTCTTCGGCCGTCTTTTCGGAATGAAGAACCCCGTCGAGAAGTACCTCGATCGCTACGACACCGTGAAGGATCAGATCGAGGAATCCACGATCAACCTGGAGCAGCACAAGACGCAGCTGCTCACCGACATCACCAAGCTCGATAAGCTCTACGACGCCAATCTGGACTATTTCCGCACGCTGGAACTCTATATCGCGGCGGGCCGCGCGAAGCTGAAGCAGCTCGACGAGCAGCTGATCCCGGCCAAGGAGCAAGAGGTCGAGGGCGATGGCGACGTCGTGAAGGCGCAGGAGCTGCGTGACCTAAGAAGCGCCCGCGACGACCTGGAGCGCCGGGTGCACGACCTGCTGCTGACGCGCCAGGTCACGATGCAGAGCCTGCCAAGCGTGCGGCTAGTGCAGGAGAACGACAAGTCGCTCGTGACCAAGATCAACTCGGTGCTCGCCAACACGGTGCCGCTCTGGAAGCAGCAACTCGCCCAGGCGGTCACGATCTACCGATCGGGCGAGGCCGCGAAGGCGGTGCAGTCGGCGACCGACTTCACGAACGAGCTGTTGAAGTCGAATGCCGACCAGCTCCGCGACGCCAACCGCACCGTGCGCGAGCAGGTCGAGCGCGGCGTCTTCGACGTTGCCACCGTCAAGGAGGCCAACGACCAGCTCATCGCGACCATCAACGACAGTCTGCAGATCGCCGAGGACGGCAAGCGTCGGCGGGTCGAGGCCGAGCACGCCCTGGCGGAGATGGAGACCGAGCTCAAGAAGACGCTCGCCGCGGCGTCTGCGCGCATCACGAAGGGCGGTGACGCGGACGCGCCCGGCGGGGCCTGATCCCGTGATCTGGAACCGGCTCTTCGGCGAGTTCGTCGACGTCATCGAATGGCTCGACGACAGCCCGAACACGCTCGTCTGGCGCTTCGTCCGGCCGGGCAACGAGATCAAGTACGGCGCCAAGCTTACCGTGCGCGAGGGGCAGTCGGCGGTGTTCGTCCACGAGGGCGAGATCGCCGACGTCTTCGGCCCAGGTATGTACGAGCTGCAGACCCAGAACCTGCCGATCCTCTCCACCGTGCAGAACTGGCCGCACGGCTTCGAGAGCCCGTTCAAGTCCGAGATCTACTTTTTCAGCATGCGGCGCTTCACCGACCTGAAGTGGGGCACCAAGAACGCGGTCATCCTGCGCGATCCCGAGTTCGGCCCAATCCGCGTGCGCGCCTTCGGCACCTACGTCATGCGCGTCGGCGACCCGGCCGTGTTCCTGCGCGAGATCGTCGGCACCGACGGGCATTTCACCACCGAAGAGATCACCAACCAGATCCGCAACATCATCGTGGCGCGCTTTGCCGACGCGATCGCCAAGGCGCAGATCCCGATCCTCGACCTCGCCGGCAACTACGCGCAGCTTTCCGAGTTCCTGACCGTCAAGATCGCACCCGAGCTGCAGGTCTACGGTCTCGAGCTGACCAAGATGCTGGTCGAGAACGTCTCGCTGCCGCCGACCGTGGAGGCGGCACTCGACACGCGTAGCGCCGCAGGCGTGGTCGGTGATCTGAGCCGGCATCTCGCCTATCAGACGGCGCAGGCGATGGGCCAGCCAGTGACCGGTGCAGCGACCGGTGTGGGCATCGGTGCAGGGATCGCCATGGCCCAGCAGACGGCGGCTGCCGTGCAAGCACCGCGGGCGCCACCCGCCCTGCCCGTCGGCGGTAGGCGCTTTCACGTCGCGGTCGACGGCGCGCCCCAGGGACCGTTCGGCACCGACGCTTTGCGCGAGCGCGCGGCTGCCGGCGCACTGACGCGCGATAGCCTCGTCTGGACAGACGGCATGGCCGCTTGGACCCCAGCGGGCGAGGTCGCGGAGCTCTCTGGCATGTTCGCGAGCACGCCGCCGCCACTGCCGCAAGGGTAGAGGCAGCCCTTGGATCTCGTCGTCGGCCCTTGGGGTGCGCGCCCGACGCGGCAGCAGGTGGAACCGGAGGCCGAAGCTCAGGCCGAGCTGCCGACCGCTTGCGAGAACTGCGGCGCCGTCCTCCGCTACACGCCGGGCACCGAGACGCTCACTTGCAATTACTGCGGGCACACGACGAAGATTGCGGCACGCACGGAGGTCGTCGAGGAACAGGACCTCGACGACGCGCTCGCCCGCATCGGCGACACGCCGCCGCCGACCGAGCCGGTCACCGTGAGCTGTGCCGGCTGCGGCGCCTCCTTCACCTTCGACGCGCCGCTCCACGCGGGGCCCTGCCCCTTCTGCGGCCAATCGGTGGTCGGCGAGCCCGGCGGCGCGCTCGCGCCTACCGCGCTGCTTCCCTTCCTCATCGGCGAGGAGCACGCCCGCGAGCGGATCGACGCTTGGCTCGACACGCTCTGGTTCGCGCCCAACCGGCTCGCCAAAGAGGCGCGCGGCCGCGACGCGCTGCACGGCCTCTACGTCCCCTGCTTCACCTTCGACAGCGCGACCGAGACCCGCTTTCGCGGCATGCGCGGCGACGTCTACTACGAGACCCGCCGCGTGCCGATGGTCGTCAACGGGCGCCGGACGATGCAGACGCAACAGGTGCCAAAGGTCCGCTGGCGTCCGGCGGCTGGCACGGTCGCGCGGGTCTTCGACGACGTACGCGTGCTCGCCACCAAGACCTTGCCGGCGGCCCTGGCGCAGCGGCTCGGTCGCTATGACACCGAGCGGGCCCGGCCCTTCCAGCTCGAGTTTCTGACCGGCTTCGAGAGCGAGCGCTACCAGCTCGGCCTCGCCGACGGCTTCGAGCAGGCGCGCTTGCAGATGCGGCGCGTCATCGAGGGCGATGTTCGCGCCCGCATCGGCGGCGACATGCAGCGGATCAACCAGCTCGACGTCCGCCACCGCGACCGCTCCTACAAGCTCGTGCTGGTGCCCGTCTGGCGCGCGGAGCTGCGCTTCGTCACCCGCACGTACGAGCTGTTGGTCAACGGCCGCACCGGCGATGTCGTAGGCGAGCGCCCCTACAGCTTCTGGAAGATCGCCGGCGCCGTGTTCTTGGGCCTCTGCGTTCTTGCGCTGCTGGCGCTCGCGATCGGCCTTGCGCCTGAGCGCGGCTACTTGCTCTGAGCACCAACTGCACCGCGTCGTGCGTCGCTGGCGAGCCAGTGGTTGAAGGCGTCGCGAAGCGCCGCTTCGCCCTTGCCAAAGAGGAACACCGTCTCGACGCTCGTGTAGGGGTGCTCCGGACGCACGGCGCAGAGCCCCCGATGCCGACCCTGCCGAAAGCGTGCTTCGATCGAGTCCGTGAACATCACGTCCGCGCGCCGATCCTTCAGATAGGCAAAGGGTGAGAAGTTGTTCGGCAACATGATCAGGGTCGCGTGCTTGATCGTTGCCCGCGCGAACTGCTCGTTCGTGCCACCGCAGTTCTCCACGACGCGAACGCCGATGCGGTCGATCTTCTCCAAGGAGTCATACACTTCTTCTTCACCACACCGCACCAGGGCGACCTTGCCTGTGTGGTCCAGCGTGTTCGATAGAAGTGCCGCTTCGGCGCGTGCCGAGGTTCTGGAGATGCCGCCAACGGCCATCTGGTAACGACCCGCCTGGAGGCCCTCCGAGAGGTCTTCCCACGTGGTCCGCACCCACGTCAGCGCCAACGTCCGATCGCGGGCAAAGGCCTCGGCCCTGTCGATGTCGAAGCCCTCATAGCGGTGGCTGGCGTGGTTCCACCAGGTGAATGGCAGATAGTCGCCGGTCGTGCCGATGCGGAGAACCGACCCGGCCTTGGCGGGGTCTATCGGCATGGTCAGGAGAACAGGTTCGTCGTCGATCGGGTCATCGCGCGTCCACGCGCGCGCCGCCGTTTCGATGGTTGCTTATCGTGCCACAACACCCAGAGGCTCGCACGCACTGTCGTGCCCACGGACGCGTCGCGAGCACGATCTGCTGACCGTCATGCTAGCTGCCCTCCGGCAATCGATGCGGCAGACGAAGCCCACGGGTGGCGGCTTCGCGCGAGCTGTGCCGCCATCTCGATGGCCGCCACCAGGCTGCTCTCGTCGGCAACGTAGGCGGGCGCGATGTCGAAGGCGGTGCCGTGATCGGGGCTGGTCCGCACGAACGGGAGGCCGAGGGTGACGTTGACCCCGTCGGCGATGCTCAAGAGCTTGATCGGGATGAGCCCCTGATCGTGATACTGCGCCACGACGACGTCGAAGTCCCCGGCCCGCGCCCGACGGAAGATCGCGTCACCGGACCAAGGCCCGATCGCGTCGTAGCCTGCCGCCCGCGCCTCGGCGATCGCCGGCGCGATCGCCTCGCGCTCCTGGTCGCCGAACAGACCCCCCTCGCCGGCGTGCGGGTTCAGGCCGGCGACACCGATCCTCGGTCGCTCGATGCCCAGGGCTCGGGCCCCATCGTGCGCGAAGCGGATGGCCCGCAGTTCGGCGGCGCGATCGACGTGCCGTGCCGCTTCGGCCAGCGACACGTGGATCGAGACGAGCACAACGCGGAGTTCGGGCGTCGTCAGCATCATCGCGACCTCGGGCACGTCCGCGTGGTGCGCCAGCATCTCGGTGTGCCCGGGAAACGGCACGCCCGCCGCGGCAAGCGCCGTCTTGTTGACCGGCGCCGTCACCAACCCCGCGATCTCTCCCGCCATCGCCAGCTCGATGCCACGACGTACGCAGGCATAGGCCGCGCCGCCGGCCGCCGCATCGACCTCGCCGACGGTGATATGCCGCGGAACGCGCGCCGCTTCGAGCACCTCGACCACATCCCGCCTGGGCCGCGAAGCCGCGGGGCCCGCCACCGACGTGATCTCGAGAGCGAGGCCGAGCCGAGCGCGCGTGATCTTGAGCCAATCCAAGTCGCCGAGCACGACCGGTCGTATGGGCAGGTCCGGACGCGCCAGCGCCCGCAGCGTGATCTCCGGGCCGATACCGCACGGATCACCCATGGTCAGCGCCAGGATCGGCCGGCCGTCGGGGGCCCTCGGATCGTTCGACGCCGGCATCGGCTCTCCCACGCACCAATTCTGCCGCTCGGGCCTAGCAGACCTCGCCGCCGACCGAAACGGCTGGCGGAAAAACCATCGTCTACCCGTTAGTCTGACCGGTACGCCTCGATTTGGCAGCGCACAACCCTCTGAGGAGACCCGACATGGCCACCGTTCCGATCGTCAGCGACGAACGCGCCTCGGCGCGCGTCCGCGGCATCTTCGACGACATCCGCGAGACGCGGGGCACGGACTACATCAACGACTTCTGGCGTGCGCTCGCCAACCATCCGGACGAGTTGGAGCGGCTCTGGGCGCAGCTCAAGACGACCATGGCGCCGGGTGCGCTCGACCCGTTGACCAAGGAGCTGCTCTACGTCGCCGTCTCGATCGCCAACGCTTGTGCCTACTGCGTGCACTCGCACACCGCCGCAGCGCGCGCCAAGGGCATGACGGATGCGCAGCACGGCGAGTTGCTTGAGGTCGTCGCCATGGCCCAGCGCACCAACGCCCTCGTCACCGCGCTTGGAGTGCCGGTCGATGCAGTGTTCGATCGGGCGCCCGACGGCGGCTGATACGTTCCGTGCCAGGCAAGAACGGCCACGCGCCGGCATGCTCGGATCGCACCGGCCGACCAAATGGCTGGCTACTTCGGTTTCGGACGGTCAGGGGCCTTCGGAAGCGGCTGCGGACACGTCCGCGACCCGCGGTGGAGAAGCCGCGTCGGCGGTCGGTACTTGCGGCAACCATACGCCACGAGCTGATATCCAACCGCTGTGATGACCACGCAGCGTGGAAGGCGCTGCCGTATGAACAGCTGCCGACTGGGGTTTGAAGCAATGAAGGGGAGGTTCGATGTTCAAGCATTCCAACGAGTTTGCACGGCTGCGTTCGACGCTTTCCATAGCGCTGCTTAGCCTCGCGCTCGCGTCCCCAATCTACGCGCAGTCGATCGCGGACTATCGGGAGATTGTCGACGCCTATCTCACGGAGCGGGGCGAGGCGGAGGGTGTCAGCGGCGTTTCAGTCTATGTCAGCCTGGGTGATCCCGGTCCGGCGGTCGAGCTGTTCGCCGGAGTGACCGAGCGGGACGGTGGGATGCCGGTAACTGGCGACACGCTGTTCCAGATCGGTAGCAATACAAAGGCTTTCACCGCGGCACTGCTCCTGGCTCTGGAGGCCGAGGGCCGGCTCGACATAGATCAGACCGTCGGCGATTGGTTGCCGCTCTATCCGGCTTGGGGTGACGTCACCATCAGGCGTCTGCTGAACATGACGAGCGGCATCCCGAATTACACCGAGAGCCCCGTTTGGATGCGACTGGCGGCGCAAGATCCGAGTCGGCACTATACACCCGAGGACCTGATCGACTTCGCCTATCCCAGCCCAACCGTCGACCTGCCGCCGAACGAGGGCTGGTTCTACTCAAACACCAACTACATCCTCGCAGGCATGATCGCGGAGAAGGCGGCCGGTATGCCGTATGGCGAAGCACTGCGCCTGCGGTTGTTGGTGCCGGTGGGGCTGAACGAGACCTTCTATGAGCCCATGAGCTACCCGACGGCGGTCACCGACCGCATGGCCAGCGGCTACTTTGAGGATACCGCCTGCAGCTTCTACGAGCCGGACTGCAAGGAGAGCGCCTCGGCAGCCCTGCTTGGCCAGGACGTGCGGCTGGCCGATGTGAGCTGGGCAGGTGCTGCAGGTGGCATGGTCTCCACGCCGCGCGACCTTGCCCGCTGGATCCGCGCTCTGTTCGCCGGCAAGGTGCTGCCGCCGGAGCAGCTCGAGGAAATGCTGAGTCTGGTCTCGGAGGACACCGGCGAGCCGATCCCGCAAGCTTCAACCGAGGCGGCAAAGGGTTTCAGCCTGGGCCTCGTACAGACGTTTCGACCCGAAGTCGGCAGGCTGTGGTTCTATCAAGGCGAGACCCAGGGTTATCGGTTCGCCTTCCTGTTCTCGCTAAGGACCGATGTGCTGGTCGTCGGTGCGACCAATAGCCATCCGCTAGCCGAAGAAGATCAGTTCGTGCCTGTGTTAGTCAAGCTCTATGCTTTAGCTGCACATTAGGCTTCGACGAAAGCGGCGCCGGCGTTCTTTTCCTTCAAATGACGGGAACGGGCCGCACTTCGCCTTGAGCCATCGCGCCCCGACGTGTCCGCTCTCCGGAGACCAGCGGTCAGCTCTGCGGCTGAGTGCTTCGTCGGCTTCAAGCCGAGTGCGCCACTCCGCTTCGGCGACGCAGCTCGACCCTACCTGGTGAACGATCAGCGTATGTCGGTGGACGAAGCCCGGGTGAACACCTGCGACGGCACCGTCCGGTTGCGGAGCTCGACCGTCCCCACCTCGCGATAGCCGTCCGGCCGACCGGCCGCTTCCCAGGTGGCCGCCTCGATCAGTAGGCGCGTGCCGTGCTGCTTGTTCAGTGCCTCGAGCCGCTGCGCCACGTTCACCGTATCGCCGTAGACCGTGTAGGCTTGCCGGTCGCTCCCGCCGACCGTGCCCGCGGCGACGCGGCCGGTGGCAACGCCGACGCGGATCGGCAGGTCGGGGTCGGCCGCAGCGACGATGGCGTTGCCCGCAGCCAGGGCCGACGCCGCGTGATCGGCGCGCTCGAGCGGCACGTTGAAGGCCGCCAGCACCGCGTCACCGGCAAAACCGATCACGACCCCACCCTCGGCGACGACGATCGCCGCGACCCGGGTAAAGAGGGCGCTGAGCGCGTCGAGCACGTCTTCCGGCGGACGCTGCTCGGCAAAGCGGGTGAAGCCCTCGACGTCGGTGAAGAGGATCGTCGCCTCGCGGATCTGTGGTGCCAGGGTTTCCGGGCTGTCGACCAGCGCATTCGCGATGGCCGGCGGCACGTACTGGCCGAACACCTCGATCGCCCTGAGCCGCTGCTCGTCGACGATAGCACGCGCGCGTACGACTTCCCGCGCCCGCGCCACGGCGAAGGCGACCAGCCCGGCGACCGATAGAAGCGCCAGCGTCTCGGTGACCCGATTGCCTCGACCGACGAAATCCGGGCTCAGCACGACGGCATAGAACTCCTCGACGCTCGGCGCCGGCGGCATGTCGCTCCAGGAAACCGTTTGCACCATACCCGCGGTGATCACCGCGAACACGAACCAGAGCCCGAGTGTCGTCGCCAAGCCACTCCACAACACCAACGATGGCATGAGGCTCAGGCTAGCGGCGGCGATGACGAGAAACATCACGCCGACGCCAAAGCCGCGAAAGACGAAGATCTGCGGGACGTCGTCGCCGAAGCTCACCGGCACGAAGAGTGCCGCCACCGCCAGGGCTGCGACGTCGCCGGCGACGAACACGAACCGGTGCCAGCGTCGTTCGCGACCGCTCGCCAAGAGGCGCAGATAGGCAAGCCCCAGAGCGAAGAAGCCGCCGACCACGGCCACGCCCACCATGTTGTACGGCGGGTTGCCGCCGACCAGCATCCACACCGCCAGGGGCACGAGCGCCACATTGCGGCCGAGGATGGCAAGGCGGAGACCAGCCCGCTCGGCCGCCAGCAGGTCCTGCTCGACGCCACTCGTGAACGCCTGGGACCCATCTGCAAGCGCGCTGCTGAGGGACTGCCGCATGAGCGAGACATGGGGAGGAAGGCGCCGTTGTCACCGTCGCTCCGGCGCGCGGGCCCGCGTCAGTTCGACCCGCGCGCTCGGCTTGCCTGATGCGCGATCAAGCGCTTGAGGCGCCGTGCGGCGCAAGCGCTCATGGATTGGTCGTGGCCAGTTGCGGCCTATCCCCTAAGCTCTTCCGGAATGTCGAAGCCGTTGTCCACGTACCACTTCCAAGCGCCGCTGTGGAACGGAAGGAACGTGTTTCGATCCCACGCTTTCGGCCGCGTTGACGACGCCGCTCGATGGATCTCGACCATGCGGTCGTTGTTGCCGAGGACGATCTCCATGACGTTGTAAACGAAGCTCTCGGGAAGATCGGCATTGGCGACAGCGAAGTTCCACATCGCGACCGTATCCAGATCGTCGTCGAGCGCCTGGTACGTCGCCGCCGGGATCGCGAACGGCGCCACGGGAAAGTCCTCGACGATGACCGTCAAATCGTCCGCCGGAAACTCCAGAAGACTGACGGCCACCTGAGCTTCGAGCTGGCTCACCATCGGCGTCGGGATGCCGGCAGCAAGCGCTACTGCATCGAGCAAGCCATCCTGCATCTGCGCGGCGAGATCGCCGTAGCCACCGTTTCGCCTTTCGAAATCAACGCCCAGCGATTCGAGAATCGGTGCGAAAAACAGATCCGACGTTGAGCCCGCGGGCCCAAAACCGATGGTCGCGCCGGGCGGTATGTCCCGCACGGTCTCTAGCCCGGTGTCTGCCAGGACGATGACGGCGAAGGGTGTCGTGTACATTGGGAACATCGCACGGACGTTGTCGTGCGTGTTGCCCGGCGCGAGGGGGCTCTTGCCGTCGAGTGCGTCGCGGGCCGGCCCGAGCGTCGTCATGGCCATTTCCATGTCGCCGAGATGCACCTGCGCAAGGTTTTGGACGGGACCACCTGTCACTTGGCCACCACCGGACAGCCCCAGCTCTTCAGCGACGAGGTTGGCCCAGCCAGAGCCGTACGTGAAATAGGTGCCGCCCTGACTGGCGGTGCCAACCGTGAAGCTCTTGGGCCAGTCCGTCCGGTCGTCGACGTCGACGGACTGAGCCTTGGCCGCAGTCGTTGCCGTGGACAGAGCAATCGTCGCGAGAAGGACGTACCGATACATGGGTCACCACCTTGCATACTTGCATGTGGCGAAGACTGGCGGTCTTTCGGCAAAGCGCTACTCACAGCGCCCCGACTGTGAACACGACCACGCGATCCATGCCGCGCGGGCCAGCACCACCGGCAGGGCAGAACGCACCTCTTGAGAATCGCCAGGCGGTCCGCCTCAGGCTCACGACCAGCGCGTTTCAGCTAGATCAGCTCGTCGCTGGCGCGCCCGGCTTGTCGAGCGCGCGGCCCATGGCCAGGAACTTCTCGCGCCGCAACCGTCGCCGCTCGGCAGGAGCCTGCGCCACGAGCGGCTCGAAGGCCTGAGCGACGGCGTCGGCAACCGCGTCGATCGCCGCCGCCCGTCCTCGGTGCGCACCACCCAGCGGTTCGGGCACGACCTGGTCGACGAGACCGAACGCCTGCAGGTCTTGCGCCGTTAGTTTGAGCGCTTCCGCCGCCGCTGGGGCCTGCTCGGCGCTCCGCCAGAGGATCGCGGCGCAGCCTTCCGGCGAGATGACCGAGTAGACCGCGTGCTGGAGCATCAAGACACGGTCCGCGGTGGCAAGGGCGATGGCCCCGCCGGAGCCACCTTCACCGATCACCACGGAGACGATCGGCACCGCGAGGTCGAGGCTGGTCTCGATCGCCCGGGCGATCGCCTCGGCCTGACCACGTTCTTCCGCATCGACGCCCGGATGCGCGCCGGACGTGTCGACGAGGCAGAGCACCGGCAGCGCGAAGCGCTCGGCGAGACGCATCAGACGCACGGCCTTCCGGTAGCCCTCCGGACGGGCCATGCCGAAATTGTGCCGGATTCGGTCTTCGGTATCCGCGCCCTTCTCATGGCCGAGGACCAGGACGCGCCGGCCGCGAAAGCGACCGAGCCCGCCGAGGATCGCGCGGTCCTCGGCGAACGACCGGTCACCGGCCAGCGGCGTCCAGTCCTCGATCAGTCGTTCGACATAGTCGCTCGTGTGCGGTCGCTCGGGATGCCGCGCCACCAGCGTCTTCTGCCACGGGGTCAGCTTGGCGTAAGTCTTCTCGAGCAGCTTGTGCGCGCGGCCCTCGAGCTTGGCGATCTCTTCGGCGATCTCGAGCTCGCCGCCTTGGGACAGGTGGCGCAGCTCCTTGATCTGCCCCTCGAGCGCGGCGATCGGCTTTTCGAAGTCGAGCAGCTCAGCCTCCCGAGCGTCCCCCGCCAGCCGTCAGCACGCGCCGGCCGGCGAGGCTGCGCCCTGGCTCAACCGGCCGCCGTGATCTGATCGGCCTTGGCGACGAGCGCTTCCGCCTGGCGGATCGAGGCGATGTCGATCAGGCGGCCGTCGAGACTTGCAGCTCCCTTGCCCTCCTGGCGCGCCTGCTCCATGGCGGCAAGCACGCGCCGGGCCTTGTCGACCTCCTTCGCCGGCGGCGTAAAGAGCTCGTTGGCGAGCGCGATCTGGCTCGGGTGGATTGCCCACTTCCCCTCGCAGCCAAGCACGGCCGCGCGGCGCCCCTGCGCCATGTAGCCGTCCGCATCCTTGAAGTCACCGAACGGACCGTCGATCGGGCGCAACCCCGCCGCGCGCGCGGCCACGACCATCCGGGCGATCGCGTAATGCCACATGTCGCCCCAGTGGTAGTCCCGGTCACCGCCGCCCTCGGGCACGTCGGTCAGCACGCCGTAGTCGGGATTGGGGCCGCCGATCTGCGTGGTGCGCGCACGCGTTGAGGCGGCGTAGTCCGCGACGCCGAAATGCAGGCTCTCATTGCGCCTACTGGCGCGGGCGATCTCGTCGATGTTCGCCATGCCCAGCGCCGTCTCGATGATGTGCTCGAAACCGACGCGCTTGGTGCGCCCCATCGCATCCTCGACTTGTGTTACCAGCATATCGACGGCGTAGACATCGGCGGCGGTGCCGACCTTAGGGAACATGATGAGGTCGAGCCGATCACCGCCCTGCTCGATCACGTCCACCACGTCGCGGTACATGTAGTGGGTGTCCAGGCCGTTGACGCGCACCGACACCGTCTTCGTGCCCCAATCGACCTCGTTGAGCGCCTGGACCACGTTCTTGCGCGCCTGCTCCTTCTGATCGGGTGCCACCGCGTCCTCGAGATCGAGGAACACGATGTCGACCGCGGACGCCGCCGCCTTCTCGAACATCTGCGGGCTGGAGCCGGGAACAGCCAGCTCCGAACGGTTCAGTCGGGGCGTGGCTTGCTCGACGATGGTAAAGCTCATGGGGTCCTCCGCCTTGGGATTGGGTGCAGCCGACGCCGCACAGGTGGGGCCTGTGAGGTAGCCGCGTCGCGTCGAATTGTCACCTCTCCTCGCCGCGCCCTCGGCCCAGCGGGTGGCAGGCGTCGACGGTCGCGCGGAGCTGGGCGCGATCGAGATGGGTGTAGATCTCGGTCGTGGCGATGTCGGCATGGCCGAGGAGCGTCTGCAGCACCCGGAGATCCATCCCCCGGGCGAGCAGGTGCGTCGCGAAAGCGTGCCGCAGCACGTGCGGCGAGACGCGCTCCCGCCTGATGCCGACATCGACGGCCAGACCCTTCAAGAGCTGCAAGATCCGCTGGCGCGTCAAGAACCCCTGCCGCCCACGGGAAGGGAACAGAAAGCCCTGGTCACGCGACCCGGCGAGGAACACCGGACGCACCTTCAGATAGGCATCGAACGCCTGGATGGCCTGGCTACCTAGAGGCACCAGCCGCTCCTTGCCGCCCTTGCCGCGGACCTGCACCAGCCCCTCGCATAGATCGACGGCCGCCAGCTCCAAGCCGGCAAGCTCACTGACGCGCAGGCCGGACGCGTAGAGTAGCTCGACGATGCAGGCGAGCCTCAGGCCGCGCGGCCCCCCGACCTCGTGCGCCGCGGCGATCAGCCCGTCGACCTCCGCCTCGTCGAGCGTGCGCGGCAACGGCCGATCGCTTTTGGGTGCCGCGATGTGGGCGGTCGGATCTTCCGCGCGCCAGCCGTCAACCACGAGGAAGCGGTGGAACTGGCGGAGTGCTGAAAGACGGCGCTGGGCGGTCCGGCGGGCAAGGCCGGCGTCGTCGAGAGCGGCGACGAAGCCCTCGACGACGGTCTTCGTTGCCTCTTCCGGCGGAACCCCGCGACCAGCACAGAAAGCCGCGTAGCGGGCGAGATCGCCTCGGTAGGCTTCGAGCGTGTTCACGGCAGCCCCGCGCTCGGCACGCAGCATATCGAGGAACGCGTCGACGGCAGCGCTCGGGCGCTCAGCGGGGAAAGCGCTCATCCGGCAGGGTCATCTCGATGCGCTCGGTCGGTGGCGCGATCTCCCAGCTCAACAGGAAGAGCGCGCTGCCGGTGAGGAGCACCGCCAGGGTCAGAAGCAGCCAACGTGTAAATGGGGACATCGACGACCAGTCGCTCTCAAGTGGGGGGAACCGCCGCGCAACCGTCGCTCGGGTTCGTGGGCGACCGTCCCCGAACCGAAGCCCCCCTTGCCGCGACCGCGTGGTCCAGGCTTATATCGCCGGGCCTTGTGGGGTTCAATGGACGCTTGGTGACCGTGCACGACGCTCCGTCGACGACGCAGCCCGCAGCACCCAACCGGCTCGCCAGGCCGATCGTCCTGGTCGGCCTGATGGGCGCGGGCAAGACCTCCGTCGGCAAGCGGGTCGCGCAGCAGCTCGGCGCGCGCTTCGCCGACAGCGACCACGCGATCGAGGAAGCCGCGGGCATGAGCGTCGCCGACATCTTCGAGAGCTACGGCGAGCAAGAGTTCCGCGCGCTCGAACGCCGTGTCATCCGCCGCCTGCTCGACGCGGGGGAGATCGGCGTGATGGCCCTGGGCGGCGGCGCCTTCATGGACCCCGACACGCGCGCGCTCGTGCTCGCCCGCTGCCACGTGGTCTGGCTCAAGGCAGCGCTGGACGTCCTGGTCGAACGTACCGGCCGCCGGCCCGGCAAGCGCCCGCTGCTCGCCCGCGGCGACCCTAGAACCATCCTCGGCGAACTGATGGCGCGCCGCGAACCCGTCTACGCCCTCGCCCACGCCACGGTCGTCAGCGGTGAGGACCCGATGGCCCACGTCGTGGCGACCGTCGCCGACAGCGCAAGCCGCATCGGCCGCCCTCAGTGACCCTGCTCGACGCCCCGCACCTCGTCCATGTGCCCCTCGGTGCGCGCGCCTACGACGTGCATATCGGAAGGCACCTGCTCGCCGACACGGGACGGCTCATCGAGCAGCGGCTCGGGCAACGGCGCTGGTTGATCGTCGCCGACGCGGCGCTACGCCAGACGCCACACCTCGAGCGTCTGGAGCGGGCGCTCGACGCACCGGTCTTCGAGGTGCCCTCGGGCGAGACCGCGAAATCGCTCGACGGCTATGCTGCGCTGATGGAACGCCTGCTCGCCGCGCGTCCCGACCGGCACTCGGCGATCGTGGCGGTCGGCGGCGGCGTGGTGGGCGATCTCGCAGGCTTCGCCGCAGCGACGCTCCTCCGCGGTGTGCCCTACGTCCAGGTGCCGACGACGCTCCTGGCCCAGGTCGACAGCTCGGTCGGCGGCAAGACCGGGGTCAACAGCGCGCGCGGCAAGAACCTGATCGGCGCGTTCCACCAGCCTGCCCTCGTGCTCGCCGATCTCGGCACCCTCGGGACCTTGCCGGCACGCGAGCTGCGCGCGGGCTATGCCGAGGTCGTCAAGTACGGCCTCTTGGGCGACGCCGCCTTCTTTCGCTGGCTCGAGGCGAACGGCAAGCGCGCGCTCGAGGGCGATGTCGAAGCGCTGCATCACGTCGTCGCCACGGCGGTCGCGGCTAAGGCGCGCATCGTCGCCGCGGACGAGGAGGAACGAGAGGACCACCGGGCGCTCTTGAACCTCGGGCACACCTTCGCCCACGCCTACGAGGGGCTGACCGGTTATAGCGAGCGTCTCCTCCATGGCGAGGCGGTCGCCCTAGGCCTCCTACAGGCTTTCCGCCTCTCACAACGGCTGGGCCTGTGCACCGCGGACGATGCCGAGCGCGTCGAGGCCCATCTGGCTGCCGCGGGCCTGGCGACCGCGCCGAACCAGATCGGACGCTTCGCGGCCGACGATGTGCTCGACGCGATGCGCGCCGACAAGAAGGCCCAGGGCGGCCGGCTCGCCTTCATTCTGGTGCGTCGCATCGGCGACGCCTTCGTCAGTCGCGAGGTGCCGGAGTCCGTCCTCTTGGACCATCTCCGCAGCAACGCATGAGCGTTCACCGGACCCATCGATGATCACTTCCTTCTTGGCCGTCATGGGCCTCCTGTTCCTCTCGGGCCTGACCTCGGGCACGGAGACGGCCATGACCGCCGCCTCGCGCGCCCGGCTCGCTGCCCTGGCCGCCGACGGCAACCGCCGTGCGGGCATCGCCCAGCGGCTTTTGGAGAACCGCGAGCGGCTCATCTCGACGCTGCTCCTCGGCAACAACGCCTTCAACATCGTCGCTGCGGCGATGGCGACCGAGCTCTTCCTGCGGCTCGCGGGCGAAGCGGGCGTCGTCTACGCGTCGTTCACCATGACGGTGCTCGTCGTGATCTTCGCCGAGGTCCTGCCCAAGACCTACGCCATCCGGCACCCCGAGCAGTTCAGCTTGACCATAGCACCCGTCGTCCGCGTGTTCGTGACGTTACTCACGCCGCTCACCCGCATCCTTGACGTTCTCATCAACCTGATCCTCCGGGCCTTCGGCGCCGCCACCACCAGCGCCCCCCTCGCCCATGCCTATGAAGAGATCCGCAGCACCATCGAGCTGCACCGGGAAGAAGGCGAGATCGCCAAGCACGACCGCGACATGCTGGGCGGTATTCTCGACTTGGGCGAGGTCGCGGTCTCGGACATCATGACCCATCGCCGGAACATGGTGACGGTCGACGCCAGCCTCGATCTCGATGCGATCGTCCAGATCGTCGAAGACAACCCCTTCACCCGCTATCCGGCCTGGCGCGGCGAGCCCGACCACATCGTCGGCTATCTGCACGCGCGCGACCTGCTGGTCGCCGTGAAGCGCGCGCAGGCCACCGGCAGCAAGGTGGATATCGACGCGCTGCTGTCCGAACCCTGGTTCATCCCCGACACGACCTCGCTCAAGCACCAGCTCCTGGAGTTCCGCCAGCGCCGCCAGCACCTGGCGATGGTGGTCGACGAGTACGGTTCGCTGATGGGGCTCGTGACGCTCGAGGACATCATCGAGGAGATCGTCGGCGACATCGTCGACGAGAAGGATGTCGAGGTCACCGGCGTCCGGGTCCAGGCCGATGGCTCGATGCTGGTCGAAGGCGACGTGACCGTGCGCGACCTCAACCGTCAGTTCGACTGGCGCCTGCCCGACGAGGAGGCGGCAACCATCGCCGGCCTCGTCATCCACGAGGCCCAGCGGATTCCCGAAGTCGGCCAGAGCTTCACCTTCCACGGCTTCCGCTTCGAGGTGAAGAACCGCAAGGGCCACCAGATCACCCGCCTCCGCCTCATCCCACCTCCGCCGGGTGATGCCGAGACCAACTGAGAGCCGAGCTACTCCCACTGCGGCAGCGCGACCTACAGCCGTCCCGGCTGGAGGCGGCCCGGCTGGTCGTGTTCGCATTCCCAAAACTGTTCGGCGACGGAAGTTGGCCGGCGCGATCGGCCGCCGATGGCCTTGATCGCCGCCGCCTTGCGCTCGCCGATGCCACCACGGGTCTTGACCCTTCGAACGGGTCCAGGGGGAGTGCGAGCATCCGGGGCTACTTCGGACGAGGAGGAAGTGCCCGATGCCGAGGAAACGGTTTAGCGAC
>JANQNY010000076.1 GCA_028279345.1 Geminicoccaceae bacterium | reverse complement strand
GATCCTCGTCTACCAGGTGCCGATCCCCGAGCCGTTGCGCTTCTTGGAGCCACGCGAGACGGAAACACGTGCCTTGCACGCGCTCTCCGACTACGGCGCCATGCACGTCAAGCTCTACGAGGACATCGCGCGCCTGGGGCGGATCACGACCAGCTATGACTATCCGGTGATGGTCGCCGGCCGCTACCTCATGGCGCCGTCGCCGACACCGAAGTTCGACAACCCGAAGATGTCGCGGAGCCCGGCGTTGCAGCTGTTCGGCGCCGGCCGCGAGAAACGCATCTACGCGGTGCCGCCGTGGACCGAGGTCGTGAGCCTCGACTTCGAAGACCATCCGTTCGAAGTGCAGCGTTGGGAGCGGCCGTGCGGCCTCTGCGGGTCCAGCGAAAGCTACCTCGACGAGGTCGTCGTGGACGACGCGGGCACGCGGCTCTTCTGCTGTTCCGATACCGACTATTGCGCCCGACGGCGCGCCAAGGGCCATCGCGGCGCCGACGCGCCCGCCGGCTATCCGGAGCCCGCCGCGTGAAGTCCTCGCCACCCGCCGATGGACCGCTCTTGCAGGTCCAGGGCGTCGGCAAGCGGTTCGGCCGCATCCACGCTGTCGACGAGGTGTCGTTCGATCTTTGGCCCGGCGAAGTCCTGGCCGTGGTCGGCGAGAGCGGCTCCGGGAAGAGCACCCTGTTGAACCTCGTCGCCGGCCGGCTCGCAGCCGACAGTGGCGCCGTGCTCTACCGCTCGCAGGATCGAGGACTGGAAGACCTGGTCACGATGGACGAGCCGCGCCGCCGCTATCTCGCGCGCAGCGAATGGGGCTTCGTCCACCAGTCGCCCCGCGACGGCCTCAGGCTCAAGGTCTCGGCCGGCGCCAATGTCGGCGAGCGGCTGATGGCGCTCGGCGCGCGCCACTACGGCCGCATCCGCGGTGCGGCCGCGGATTGGCTCGCCCGGGTCGAGGTGCCGCTGGACCGCCTGGACGACCTGCCGGAGACGTTCTCGGGCGGCATGCAGCAGCGCCTGCAGATCGCCCGCAATCTGGTGACGGCGCCACGGCTTGTCCTCCTGGATGAGCCCACCGGCGGGCTCGACGTGTCCGTGCAAGCGCGGCTCCTCGACCTCCTGCGGAACCTCGTAGCCGACCTCGACCTCGCCGTCGTCATCGTTACCCACGATCTGGCGGTAGCGCGCCTCCTGTCACACCGTATGTTGGTCATGCAGCGCGGGCGGGTGGTCGAGACCGGTCTCACGGACCAGGTGCTCGACGACCCACAGGCCGCCTACAGCCAGCTGCTCGTCGCCTCCATCCTGCAAGGATGACCCATGCTGTCCGTGAGTGGGCTCGACAAGCGCTTCGTCCTGCACCTGCAGGGAGGCGTCGAACTCGACGTCTTCCGTGCCGCCAGCTTCGCTGCTGAAGCGGGCGAGTGCGTCGTCCTCACCGGTCCGTCGGGCACAGGCAAGTCGACGCTCTTGCGCATCGTCTACGGGAACTACAAGGGGAGCCGGGGCTCGGTTCGCGTGCGGCACGACGGTGCGGAGGTCGATCTCGCCAGCGCGGATTCGCGAACCGTCCTCGCCGTACGCCGTCGCACCATGGGCTATGTCAGCCAGTTCCTGCGTTGCGTGCCGCGGGTGCCCGCCGTCGACGTCGTCGCCGAACCGTTGTGGGCGCTCGGCCACGAGCGTGAAACCGCGCGTCGGCGCGCCCAGCACCTGTTGGAACGGCTCAACATCCCGGAGAGCCACTGGTCGCTGCCGCCCGCAACCTTCTCCGGCGGCGAACAGCAGCGGGTCAACATCGCCCGAGGCTTCGCCCACGAGTACCCGCTCCTGCTGCTCGACGAGCCCACGGCATCACTCGACGCCGAGAACCGCATGATCGTGGTCGCGATGATCAACGAGGCGAAGGAGCGTGGTGCCGCCCTCCTGGGCATCTTCCACGACCACGACGTCCGTGAACGGGTCGCCAACCGCTTGATCGACGTCCGCACGCTGCAGGCCGCGGCGTGAGCGAGCAGGTCTTCGAGAACGCGCAGATCGTGACGCCGGAGGGCGTCGTGCATGGCCGAATGGTCCTTCGCGGCGGGCACATCCACGAGGTCGCGGCCGACGGCGCCGGGACTGGACGCGGCATCGACTGCGAGGGCGACTATCTGCTGCCGGGACTCGTCGAGCTGCACACCGACAACCTCGAGCGACAGGTGCAGCCGCGCCCCAAGGTCCGCTGGCCGGCGGACGCCGCCCTGATGGCGCACGACGCGCAGGTGGCCGCCGCCGGCATCACCACGGTCTGCGATGCGATCTGCGTCGGGTTCTACGGCGGCAAGCGTGAGCGGCTGGAGCTCCTCGACCTGTCGCTCGCAGCGATCCGCCAGGGCCGGGCCGCAGGCACGCTCAAGGCCGACCATCTCCTCCATCTCCGCTGCGAGGTCTCCGACCCGCACGTCGTGGAGCTGTTCGAAGGGCACCGCAGCGAGCCGAGCCTCGCCATCGTCTCGTTGATGGACCACACGCCCGGCCAACGTCAGTGGCGGGACCTCGAGCGCTACCGCACCTTCCATCGGGGCCGAAACGGGGCGACGGACGCCGAGTTCGAAGCGCTCGTGGAGCGCCGCATCGATGAGCAGGCGCGCTACGCCGACGCGCATCGCCAGGCGATCGTCGAGCTCTGCCGCGACCTCTCCGTGACGCTCGCGAGCCACGACGACACGACACCCGCGCACGTCGCACAAGCACGGGAAGACGGCTGCGCGATCAGCGAGTTCCCGACGACGCGCGCCGCAGCCGAAGCGGCACGTGCCGCGGGCATGGCGATCATCATGGGGGCCCCCAACGTCATCCTCGGCGGCTCGCATTCGGGCAACGTCGCCGCCGAGGACCTCGCCGCCCACGACTTGCTCGACGGCCTCTCTTCCGACTACGTTCCGGTGAGCCTGCTGCACGCAGCGTTTCGCCTGCACGGTGGGCTCGAATGGCCGCTCGAACGCGCAGTCGACCTGGTGAGCGGCGGCCCCGCGCGGATGTGTGGGCTCGTCGATCGCGGGGCGCTGGTGCCGGGCTTGCGGGGCGACGTGGTGCGCGTGCGGTGCGCCGGTGCGGTGCCGGCGGCCATCGCCGTTTGGCGGGAGGGGAGACGGGTAGCGTGAGCCTGACGCCGAGCGATGTCGCGACACCGGCTGCGGAATCCATCCTCACCAACGCGCGCCTCGTCCTCCACGACCGGGTGGTCACGGGCACGATCGCGGTCGCCGATGGCCGCATCACGGGCGTCGATACCGGTGCCGCGCGGACGCCCAAGGCGGTCGACCTGGAAGGCGCGCTGCTCGCCCCGGGGCTCGTCGACGTCCATACCGACAACCTCGAACGGCACTTCCAGCCGCGCGCCGGCGTGCTCTGGGACAACATCGCCGCGGCCATCGCCCACGACGGCCAGGTAGCGGCCGCCGGCATCACGACTGTCTACGACAGCCTGACGGTCGGCGCAGCCCAGGGCTGGGATACGCGCGCCGAAATGATCGACCCGATGATCGAAGGGCTCGAATACGCGCACGACCACGCGATGCTGCGCGTGAACCACCTTCTACACCTGCGCTGCGAGATTACCCACGCCGACATCGTCGACCTGTTCGAGCACCACAGTCGGAGCCCGTTGACGGCGATGATCTCGGTCATGGACCACGCACCGGGCGACCGGCAGTCGCCGGATATTGAGGCCTATCGGCAGCGCTATCAGAAGAACCCAAATCTGACGACCGAGCAGGTCGAGGCACATATCCAGGGGCTGATCGAGGGCTCCGAACGCTATGGTCCGCCCAACCGACGGCGGCTCGCCGAACTCGCCCGAGCCCGCAAGATACCGCTCGCGACGCACGACGACGCGCGGTCCGAGCACATCGAGGAGGCGGTCGCGCTGGATGCTTGCCTCACCGAGTTTCCGACCACGCTCGAAGCGGCCGAGGCCGCGCACGCGCGGGGCCTGCCGACGCTGATGGGATCGCCCAACCTGATCCGCGGCCAGTCGCACTCGGGCAATGTGGCAGCGGAGGAGCTTGCGCGCGTTGGCCTGCTCGACATGCTCGCGTCGGACTACATCCCGGCGAGCCTGCTCCAGGCCGCCTTCGTCCTGACCTTGGCGCCCTTCGAGTGGAGCCTGCCGCGTGCCATCGCCATGATCACCGCGATCCCGGCGCGCGCGGTGGGGCTCGACGATCGGGGGCGGCTGGAGCCGGGGCTACGTGCCGATCTGATCGAGATCCGTCTCGTCCGCGAGCGGCCGATCGTCCGCTCCGTATGGTCTGCCGGACAGCGCGTCGCCTGATGGCGCATCGTTACGCGCTCTACCTCGCCCCAGAACCGGGCAGCGCGCTCCACGCGTTCGCCAGTGCCTGGCTGGGTCGCGACGCGGCCACGGGTGCCAAGTTGGCACAGCCGCGGGTCGCCCACGTCGACAGCTTCACGTTCAAGGAGGTGACCGCCTCGCCGCGACGCTACGGCTTCCACGGCACCATCAAGCCACCGTTCCGCCTCGCGCCTGGACACACTGAAGACGACCTCATGGCCGCCGCAGAGCGGTTCGCCGCGGCCCGCGCGCCGTTCGACATCGAGTTGGAGGTGCAAAGCCTCAGGGGCTTCATCGCCTTTCTGCTCCGCCGGCCCTCGGTCGAGCTCGATGCCTTCGCCGACGCCTGCGTGCGGGATTTCGAGCCGTTTCGCGCTCGGCTCAGCGAAACCGAACTCGAACGCCGTAGGCGGTCACCGCTCTCACCGCGCCAGCTCGAGCATCTCGACCACTGGGGCTACCCCTACGTGTTCGAGGACTTCGTCTTCCACATGACGCTCACCGAGCGCCTCGCGGGCAATCTCCACGACCGCCTGCTTGTCGACCTCTGCGAACGGACCCGCCCGCTCACGAGCGCGCCCTTGCGCATCGATGCGCTCTCGGTGTTCGAGGAGCCCGAGCGGGGCGCCCCGTTTCGCCTGACCGCGAGATTCCCTCTCGGCGCTCGCTAGCGCGATAACCTCTAGCGGACATCACCCACGTTCCCGCCAGAGCCTGCATTCCGAGGCACCTAGGGCAAGACCGTTGCTGTCCCGAGGTGCCGAACGGACGTCGCGGGTGAAGTCGCGGCATGTCAACGGTTGGCTTCACGACACGCATTGTCACGCAACTGCTCCGGACCTGCAGAAAGTTTGTCACGGAAGCCGCCTAACCAAAGGTCGCGTTGTCCAGGTGGGAGAGCCGAGCGGTGGCCTATACGATTGAACTCTTGCACGTCGCCGACCAAGAGGCTTCGAGCGCCGCAGTGGTGGACGCGCCTAACCTGTCCGCCGTGCTCAACGCGCTACGCGCGCAAGATCTCGGGAATGATGGTCTTCCGGACAACACGCTGACGCTCTCGTCCGGCGACGCGTTCATACCGGGTGTCTTCTTCGACGCTTCGGAGACAGTCTATGGCGCCCCGGGGATCGCCGACATCCAAATCCAGAACGAACTCGGCTTTGACGCGATCGCGCTAGGCAACCACGAGTTCGATCTCGGCACCGAGGTCCTGCGCGAACTGATCGACGGCCTGCGCATCGACATCCTGGACGATGGGACCATCGTCGAGACGGGCGAGCCTATCGGTCAGATCCTCGGGCAGGATTTTGTCGGGACCAGCTTTCCCTACCTCTCCTCGAACATTGACTTCTCTACAGATCCACTGATCGCGCCGCTCGAAGTTGCCGGCGGTGCGGCACCCGAGCCGAACACGGTGACCTCGTCGGTCATCATCGACGTGAACGGCGAGAGTATAGGCGTTGTCGGCGCCACGACGCCGACGCTGGCGTCGATCACCTCGCCCGGCACCCTCGGGGTTTCTCCACAGCCTTTCGATACAACGCCCACGCCGGAGCAGCTCGACGCGCTCGCCGCGGAGATACAAGTCGACGTCGACGCTCTGCTGGCCGCCGACCCCGGGCTCGACAAGATCATCCTGCTCGCGCACATGCAGCAGATTTCGATCGAGTTGGAGCTCGCCGCGCGCCTTTCCGACGTCGACATCATCGTCGCCGGCGGCTCAAACAGCCGCCTGTTCGATGAGAACGACCGGCCTCGTGAAGGCGACAGTGACCAGGGCGCGTATCCGACGTTCATCACCGGCGCGGACGGCAACCCGGTCGCGGTCGTCAACACCGATGGCAGCTACAAGTATGTCGGTCGGCTGGTCATCGAGTTTGGCGACAACGGCATCATCGATCCGGACAGCTACGACGCGGTCGTTTCCGGCGCCTACGCCACCGACGCGCAGGGTGTCGCCGACCTCGACGCAGCGGCGCTCGTCGATCCGGAGGTCCAACAGATCGCCTCCGAGATCGAGGCACAGATCATCGCGACGGAGAGCAACGTCTTCGGCGTCTCCGATGTCTTCTTGAACGGCAACCGCTCGGGCACCGGGGCACCCGACGATCCGGACGGCGTACGCACCCAGGAGACCAATCTCGGCAATCTCACTGCTGACGCCAACCTCGCGATGGCCAACGAGATCGTCCAAGCGCTCGGCGAGAACGAGCAGGTCGTCGTCTCGCTCAAGAACGGCGGCGGGATCCGCGCGTCGATCGGCCAGGCCACCGTCCCGCCGGGCGGCTCGGAAGCGGTCCGTCTGCCCAACGAAGCGATCGTCGACAGCGACGGCAACATCGTGAAGCCGCAAGGCGGCATCTCGGAGAACGACATCAAGACGACGCTGGCCTTCAACAACGGCCTCACGCTGGTCACTCTGACTCGCGAAGAGATCGTCGCCCTGCTCGAGCATGGCGTCAGCGCGCTGCCGGACGTGGCCGGCCAGTTTCCGCAGCTCGGGGGCGTCGAACTCAGTTTCGACCCCGATCTGCCGGCGGGCGACCGGATCGTCGATGCCCGCATCGTCGACGAGAACGGCAACCTCGTCGCAACGCTCGTCGCGGAGGGCGAAATCGCGGGGGATCCCACAGAGACCTTCCGAGTGGTCAGCCTGTCGTTCCTCGTTGATCCGCGCTTCGACGACCAAGGCAACTACGTCGGTGGCGGTGACGGCTATCCGTTCCCCAATCTCAACGAAGATGCATCCGAAGGCGAAGTGGGCGACCCCGACGTCATCGCACGCGCCAACCGCATCGATCTCGAGCAAGAGGGCGTGCAAACCGGTGACGCCACGTTCGCCGATGACGGCACCGAACAGGATGCGCTCGCCGAGTATCTCGCCGACAACTTCCTTGCCACACCATTCACGCAGGAAGACGCCGGCCCGGTCACCGACGCGCGCATCATCAATCTCGACCTCGTTGACGACGGAGACGGAAGCGGCGGCGAGGACGACGCGCCAGTGCCGACACTCGAGCTGACCGCGACGGTGTTCGCCGGGTTCGTCGGCGAGGGCGGGGAGAACGCCGCCGAGGTCGTCGCGCACGAGGACGGACTGCTCTTCGTGACGAACGGCGCCGAAGACCGGATCGACATCTTCGATCTGAGCGCCGTTGAGAGCACCCTCCCGCCGATCGCGCTCGGCGACCTGCCCGGCTACGACGACGTGCAATCGGTGGCGGTCGAAAACGGCGTGGTCGCCGTCGCCATCAGCCGGGCCATCGACGAGACGACGAACCTCTCACAGGCCGGCTTCGTGGCGCTGTTCGACACCGGTGGCAGCCTCTTGACGACGATCGACGTCGGCAACCTGCCGGATCAGCTCACCTTCAACGCCGACGGTTCACTCCTGCTCGTGGCCAATGAAGGCCAGTTCAACGAGGACGACATCGACGAAGGTCAGCTCGACGATCCCGAAGGCTCGGTGGCGGTCATCGAGATCGCCGAGGACCCGGCCAACTCTGCGCTGCTGTCGCTCGTCGGTTTCACGCAGTTCAACGGCCAAGAGGATGCGCTCCGCGCCGCGGGCGTGCGGATCAAGGCGGACACCAACGCTGCGAACGACTTCGAGCCCGAGTTCATCGCGGTGAGCCCGGATGGAACCACGGCGTTCGCCACCCTTCAGGAGAACAACGCCGTCGCGGTGCTCGACCTCGCGTCACTGACCTTCACCGACATCCTGCCGCTCGGGACGTCGAGCGCGCCGTTCGACCCGCGCGACGCCAATCAGCCGGACGGCTTCGAGGAGATCGGCCAGATCGAGATCCGCGACTTTGGCGAGTTGGTCCAAAATCTCAGAATGCCGGATTCCATCGCGAGCTTCGAGGTGGACGGCGTTACCTACTTCGCGACCGCCAACGAGGGCGACAGCCGTGGCTTCGACGAGGATCGCGTGGGCGATCTCGTTGAGGACGGTCTCCTCGATCCCGCGCTGGTGACCGAGCTGCTGAGTCACGGCCTCATCGACGAGACCGACGAGAATGTGGGCCTCGAGCGGCTGGAGGTCTCGACGGTCGACGGCGACACGGACGGCGATGGCGACATCGATGTGCTCACCGGCTTCTCCTCACGTTCGTTCAGCATCTTCGACGCCGAGGGCAATCTCGTCTTCGACAGCGGCGCCGATTTCGAGCGGATCATCGCCGAGGTGGCACCCGAGCGCTTCAACGATCAGGACGGCGGTCTCGACGACGGCGAGCCCAAGCCCGCGCTCGACGACAACCGCTCGGACGCCAAGGGCCCCGAACCGGAGGCGATCGCCGTCGGGGAGGTGGCCGGCAATACCTACGCCTTCATCGGCCTCGAACGCGACAGCGGGCTGATGATCTATGACGTCTCCGACCCGACGAGCCCCGTCTTCGTGAGCTATGTGCCGCCGCAGTTCGAGGAGCCGGTATCGGCGAACGGCCTCACCGTGGCGGCGGCGTCCGACGACGGAGGGCTGCAGCGGATCAGCCCGGAGATCATCGAGTTCATCCCGGCGGCGGAAAGCTCGAGCGGACGGGCGCAGATCGCGGTCGCCTATGAGGTCTCGGGCACGACCGCCGTCTACGATCTCGTCGCTGAGACGCGCGTCAGCGACATCCAAGGTACGGGGCACATCTCCCCACTGGTCGGCCAAGAGGTGCGGATCACCGGCATCGTCACCGCGATCGCCTTCAATGGCTACTACCTCCAGGGCGCCGGCGACGGCGATGACACCACTTCCGACGGCATCTT
This sequence comes from Geminicoccaceae bacterium, assembly GCA_028279345.1. Classification (GTDB taxonomy): domain Bacteria; phylum Pseudomonadota; class Alphaproteobacteria; order Geminicoccales; family Geminicoccaceae; genus JAAAPF01. Next base: position 106,467 of record JANQNY010000076.1, on the reverse strand, counting down.
CGTCTTCACCGACGGCGACAATGTCGGGATCAGCGTCGGCGACGAGCTGGAGGTGACCGGCACGGTGGAGGAGTCGATCCCCGGCGGCGCGGATACAGGCAACCTCTCGACGACGCGTCTGATCGACACGACCGCCACGGTGCTCTCCAGCGGCAACGAGCTGCCTGAAGCCGTCATCCTTGGCGAAGGCGGTCGCCAGCAGTCGAACGACACGGTCATCAGCGAAGACGAGCTGCCGATGAACCTCCAGGAGGACGCCGGCACCTTCAACCCCGAGACCGACGCCATCGACTTCTTCGAGGCGCTCGAGGGCATGCGCGTCACCATCGAGGACGCGCAGGCGGTCTCACCGACGCGCGTGTTCAGCCCGTTCTCCGCCGAAGCCTTCACCGTCGCCAATCAGGGCGGCAACGCGACACCGGCGCTCAACGAGCGCGGCGGGATCAACCTCCAATCCGGCCCCGACAACACGGGCGATCAGAACCCCGAGCGGGTGCAGATCCAGTTCGACCCGACCATCCTGCCGGATGGCTTCGAAACGCCGGCACTCAACGTCGGCGACCAGCTCGGTGACGTAACGGGCGTCGTTGGCTACAGCTTCGGCAATTTCGAGGTGAACGTCACCGAAGAGTTCACCGTCACGCCGAGCGAGATCGAGCCCGAGACGACCGATCTGGTCGGCACCGAAGACCAGCTCACCATCGCCGCCTACAACGTCTTGAACCTGTCGGTCGCCGACGACCGTGATGCGACTGCAGTGGACCAGTTCGACAAGCTGGCGGAGCAGATCGCCCTCAACCTGCAGGGGCCGGACATCGTCGCCCTGCAGGAAATCCAGGACGACAGCGGCGTCGCCGATGACGGCACGACCACGGGTGACGCGACGCTGCAGGAGCTGGTCGATGCGATCGCGGCGGCCGGCGGACCGCAATACGCGTTCTTCGACGTGGCACCGGAGGACGGCACCCAGGGCGGTGTCCCCGGGGGCAACATCCGAAACGCCTACCTCTACAATCCGGAGAGAGTCGAACTCGCCGGCTTCGAGGCGCTGACGCCAGACGTGCTCGAGGCACGCGGCGTGAGCGACCCGGATGCCTTCGAGGGCTCACGGACGCCGCTTCTGGCGGGCTTTCTCTTCAACGACCGCGTGGTCAGCGTGGTCAACGTCCACAACTCGTCCAGGTTCGGTTCCACGCCGGTCTTCGGTGGGCCGCAGCCCTTCGAGCAGGCGGCGGAGGAAGCCCGAGAGGCGCAGGCTCTGGCGCTCAACGAGTTCCTCGACTCGCTTGCGGTCGATCCGCGCTTCACCAGCGTGGTGCTCGGCGACTTCAACACCTTCGAGTTCACCAACGACCTGAGCGAGATCCTGCCGGGGGTCGGCGACGAGCAGATCCTCACGAATCTCGTGAACGACATCCCGATCGGCGAGGACCGCTACACCTTCATCTTCGACGGCAACAGCCAAGTCCTCGACCACATCTTCGTCACGGAGAACCTGCTGCCGGGCGCCGAGGTCGACATCGTCCACGTCAACAACGACTTCGCGCGCGACGACGACAACGATCAGTTCGACGAGACGCTGGTCGCGAGCGACCACGAGCCGATCCTGGCGCGGCTGACCGTGCCACAAGGCACGATCGCCGATGTGGAGGTGGGCACGGAGGGTGACGACGTCCTCAGCGGCGGCAACGGTGCCAACCTGTTGCTGGGCCTCGCGGGCGACGACTTGCTCTCGGGCCGCAACGGCAACGACAACATCCAGGCCGGGCCCGGCGCGGACGAGGCCCGCGGGGGCAATGGCGACGACGTCATGGACCTCGGACCGGGCGACGACGAGGGCCAGGGCGGCAATGGCGACGACACCATGCTCGGCGGCGAAGGCGACGACAGCCTCGATGGCGGCAACGGCGACGACACCATCGACGGCGGCGCCGGCGAGGACCGGATCGGCGGTGGCAACGGCGATGATGTGCTGAATGGCGGCGCCCAGGATGACGAAATCCACGGCAACAACGGCGATGACACGATCCGTGGTGGACCCGGCGACGATCTGCTGCGCGGGAACACCGGCCAAGACACCTTCGTTCTCGCCCCCGGCGAGGGCACCGACACCATTGCCGACTTCGAGGTCGGCGACGACCTCATCGGGCTTGCCGACGGCCTGCTCGAAGCCGACCTGACCTTCAGCAATGACGGCATGGACACGACCATTTCCGCCAACGAACAGGACCTCGCGGTGCTCAGCGGCGTGGTCGTCTCTGACGTCGACACGTTGGTCGCCTGAGCCCCGCGACGCCATGACCGATCCTCGGCCAAAGGCGGCCTAGCTGGGCCGGCTCGGTTCCGTCGCCCAGCCGAGGATCGATGCGGCGTCGACCGCAGGCGCGGGGTGACCGGCGATCTCCAGCGCGGTCGCCACCGCCGCGGCGCCGAGACCGAAATGACAGGTGATGATGCTCGGACGGTTACGGGCGATGCCGCGCGTCCTCGCGATGGCCGCGAGTTCGGCAGGCGAGCGAAAGCGCTGGCCCTCCGCCGCCTCGACGACAACCTCGCCCGGCCGCAGGACGACGTCCGTCGGGATCTCCACCTCGGCGAAGCGCGCGGGCAGAATGACGTCGTTGCTCGCCATGGCCCGGGCGTCGACGACCGTGGCCGCACCGCAGGCGATGGCCTGCCACGTCGTTGCGGTGCTGACGAAGCGCCCATCGTCGGTGGGTGTGCTGGCGGCGCCCGTCACGAACCGGGGGCGCTCTGCGGTCAGTGCCAGGCCAGCCGCCGCCCAACCAGCATTGCCGCCGTCGAGCAGCAGCACGTCGGCGAAGCCCGCGTCGATGAGGGCCAAGCGCGCAAAGGGCGCGGTGGTCGTGCCCCCGTCGAAATCGGTGACCACGAGCGGCGTCGCCGGGCCGATCCCTTCCGCGGCGAGCAGGCGGCGCAGCGTGTCCGGATGCGGTGGGCGTAGCGCCGGAACGTCGGGCGCGTTCGGATAGGGCAGGCTCAGCGCGGCCAAATCCAGGAACAGAGCACCGGGCAGGTGCGCTTCGGCGTAACGTTGCCGCACGTCGATGCCGGCTTCGTTCAACTTTGGATAGATCCACGATGCGTCCAGCACGCGAAAGCGTGCGGAGGCCGCAAGATCGTCTGGCGCGAGCAGCGGCAAGGGCGCGGACATGGGGCGGCCCAGTGACCCGGACTGCGCCCGCCGTCAACAGCGCGGCGTCTCTTCCGTCGCCGACGGAAAGGTTCTAGGCCTGCCATGGGAAGCCGGAAGGAGGGGATGATGCTGCGTGCGCGCACCGCTCTGGGCGGCATGGTGACGGCACCGCACCACCTGGCGGCGCAGGCCGGCGTCGCCGTGCTCAACGACGATGGCAACGCCATCGAGGCGACCGTGGCCGCAGCCGCGGCCTGCGCCGTCGTCTACCCGCACATGAACAGCATCGGCGGCGACGGCTTCTGGCTGATCGCGTCGCCCGGCGAGGCGCCGATCGCCATCGACGCGAGTGGCCCGGCCGCAGACCTCGCGACGCCCGAGCGATATCTGGACGGGAAGCAGGGCAAGATCCCGGCCCGCGGTGGTACTGCAGCGCTCACCGTCGCCGGTGCCGTGGCCGGATGGAGCGCGGCGCTGGACGTGGCGCAGGCGCGGGGCGGTAGCTTGCCGCTTGCGCGCCTCCTCCAGGATGCCACCCGCCACGCGCACGACGGCGTTCCGGTGACGGTGCCCATGGCGGCGCTCACCGCGCAAAAACGTGGCGAGCTGGAGCCGGTCACTGGCTTCGCCGCTACCTACCTGCCCGCCAGCCTGGAGGCCGGAGCCGTGCTCCGCCAGCCCCAGCTGGCGGCGACGCTCGAGCGGTTGGCGAGCGCCGGGCTCGACGACTTCTACCGGGGCGAGCTGGCGGACACGCTGGCGGCCGGTCTCGAAGCGAATGGCAGCCCGCTGCGCCGCAGCGACCTCGAAGCCTACAACGCTCAACAGGTGGAGCCCTTGTCGGCCCGTATCGGCGAAGCCACGGTCTTCAACCTGCCGCCGCCGAGCCAGGGCGTCGCCGCGCTGATGATCCTGGCGCTTGCCGAACGTCTCGACATCATCCGGCCGGACGGCGTCGCCCACGTCCATGCGATCGTCGAGGCCACCAAGCGCGCCTTCCGACTGCGCAATGCCGAACTCGGTGATCCCCTGTCGATGCGCGTCGACCCGCGCGAGTGGCTCGATCCGGCCCTGCTCGATACGGAGACGGCGGCAATCGACACGGCACGCGCGGCGCCGTGGCCTGATCCCGCGCTCGCCGGTGACACCGTCTGGCTCGGCGCTACCGATCGATCGGGCCTGTCGGTCAGCTACATCCAAAGTGTCTTCTGGGAGTATGGGTCCGGCCTCGTCGTGCCTGGAACCGGCGTGCTCTGGCAGAACCGCGGCGCAGCGTTCGATCTGGCACCCGGCCCGAACCAGCTCGCGCCCGGTAGGCGACCGGTGCACACGCTGAGCCCGGCGCTCGCCGCCTTCGACGACGGTCGCCTGATGGTCTACGGGGCGATGGGCGGAGAGGGCCAGCCGCAGACGCAAGCGGAGCTGTTCTCGCGCTACGCCTGGTTCAACCAAGACCTGCAGCAGGCGGTAAACGCGCCTCGCTGGCTCCTCGGCCGTACTTGGGGCGAGGACACCTCGACACTAAAGCTGGAACGACGGTTCTCGGCCAAGGTCACCGACGAACTCCGGGTCCTGGGTCACACGCTGGAATTGGTCGAAGACTTCGACGACCGCATGGGGCATGCAGGCGCGCTCGTGCGGCATCCAACTGGCCTCATCGAAGGCGCCACCGATCCGAGGGCGGACGGCGCCGTCGCGGCCCGCTGAGCGATGGCCGGTAAGCGTCTTCTCGTCATCGCCCATGCGCCCTCGCCCAACACGGCGGCCCTGCGCCAGGCGGTCCACGAAGGTGCCGTCGAGATCGACGGGATCGACACGATCGTGCTCGGCGCCTTCGACGCGGGCCCCGCCGACGTGATGGCGGCGCAAGCGGTGATCCTCGGGACCACCGAGAACCTCGGCTATATGAGCGGTGCGCTGAAGGACTTCTTCGACCGCTGCTACTATCCCGTCCTGGAGCACACGCAGGGCCTGCCCTATGCGCTCTACATCCGCGCCGGACATGACGGCACGGGCACGCGGCGCGCGGTCGAGAGCATCACCACCGGCCTTCGCTGGCGACAGGCGGTCGATCCCGTCATCATGCGCGGCAGCTGGGACCCGGCGTTCATCGGGCAAGCCCGAGAGCTTGGAACCTACATGGCCGCAGCACTCGATGCCGGCATCGTTTGACGGCCCGGGCCGCCCGCGACGGATCGTGCTTGTCGGTGGCGGCCACGCCCATGCGCTGGTCTTGCGCACCTGGGCGCGGGGCGATGCACCCACTGCTGAGGTGATCCTCGTCTCGCCGGCGCCCACGACGCCCTATTCGGGCATGCTGCCTGGTCATCTTGCCGGCCACTACACGCGCGGCGCCTTCCACATCGACCTCACAGGCTTGGCGAGGCGCGCCGGGGCCAGCTTCGTCGTCGATCGGTGCGTGGGTCTGGATCTCGACGCGGGCCGGGTTCTTCTGGAACGAAGCGCACCCCTCGCCTTCGACGCCGCCTCGCTCGACGTCGGCGCCACGTCCGAGCTACCGCCAGTGCCGGGTAGCGATCGGCATGTGGTACCCGTCAAGCCCATGGACGCGTTTCTCGGCGCCTGGGACCGGCTGCGCGCCGAACCAGCGCCCGTCGCGGTGGTCGGTGGCGGCGTCGGCGGGTGCGAGCTTGCGCTGGCGATCGCGCATCGTCTTGGCGGCGAGGTCGCGCTGACGCTCATCGAGCGCGATCGTCTGGTCTCCGAGCTTCCCGAGCGCGCACGCGTCATCCTGGCGCAAGCGATGAACGTCGCCGGGATCAAGATCATCACCGGCCAGACGGCCACAGCCTTCGCGGCAGACCGTATCGAGCTGGCGGACGGCAGCTCGGTTCGCGCGGACGTCACGATCGCGGCGGCGGGCGCGCAGCCAGTGCCGTGGCTCGAAGCGACGGGGCTCGCGCTCAGCGCCGACGGCTTCGTCCGCGTCAGCCCCGACCTGCGCTCGGTAAGCCACCCCCAGATCTTCGCCGTCGGTGACGTGGCACACCTCGACCAGGCGCCTCGCCCCAAGGCCGGCGTCTTCGCCGTGCGGCAGGGGCCGGTGCTCGCGCGGCTGCTCGCCGGCGATGCGGTTTCGCACCGCCCGACCTACGAACCACAGGCCGACTATCTCCGGCTGATCTCGCTCGGCTCCCGCCGTGCGCTCGCCTGCGGCTACGGCCATGTTCGCGGCGGTACGGGCCCCATCGGCGCGCTCCTCTGGCGCCTCAAGGACCGCATCGACCGGCGCTTCATGCAGAGCCTCGCGAGACACCTTTGAGCAGGCTACGCGCAAGGCGCCGATGACTGTCGCTCCAGCGCAGCCATGGCCAACGCCAGGGTCGTCGTCCGCACGCTGTCCTCGTCGCTCGAAGGCGGGACACGATCGCGCCGGCGGCGGTGCGCCATGTAGACGATCATCTCAACGAGCGCTCGAGCCGCGGCAGCGCAGTCGAGATCGGCGCGAATGATGCCACCATCCGCGTGGTTCTGGAGACAGGAGGCCAGAGCGGTGAAGTAGGGGCGGCGGACCTCTTCGTCCCACACGCGCGCCAGCAAGGGCACGTCGGCCGAACAGCTGTCCAGCAGCGCCACCAAGTGGCGCCATCGATAGACGACATCGTAGACCTCCGCGAAGACGGCTTCGAGGCCGGCGCTGCTCCGCGTCTTCCTAGCCGCTTCCAGCGCCGGAAAGGCGAACCGCGTCCGGACGATTTGGAGGACGACGCCTTCGAGCCGCGAAGGATCCGCCTCAAGCGGCAGCTCGGCCTGATCGAGCGGCAGGTCGCCGGCGTCGCGAAGAGCCAGTTCTACGAGGGCGTCTTTCTCGCGGACGTACAGGTAGATCGTCCCAGCCGCCACCTTGGCGTCCCGGGCCACGTCCGCGACCTGGGTCAGGCGGACGCCGCGGGCGGTCATCACCCGGCGCGCGGCGGCGGCGATAACTGCCACCTTCTTCCGATCTCCACGCCTCGCGCGCTCGCTTGCTGCAGAGCCCGTCGTGGTGATATCTTGACTGAATGATTCGTTCATTCGGTGAAGGATACCCAGCCGTGACTGATCCGTCCATTGGTGAGCGACACTACGATGTCGATGCGCTACGCGCGCTCGCGGTGCTGCTCCTCGTCGTCTTTCACACTGCCCGGCTGTTTGACACCGAGCCGTGGCACATAAAGGATCTGAACGCGCCCTACTGGTCGGCCGACCTCGTGGTCCGCTTGCTCAACGTGTGGCAAATGCCGCTCCTGTTCCTGCTCGCCGGCATGAGCGCTGCTTGGGCGCTCGCCAAGCGGAGCCGCAGCCATTTCCTCGTCGAGCGGGTCCAGCGTCTGCTGATCCCGCTGCTGATCGGCATGGTCGTCTTCGTGCTGCCGCAGGTCTGGGTGGAGCGGACCAGCCCCGAGGTGCCGCTGCGCATGAGCCCCATCGACTTCGACGGCGGCCTCCTCGCCTTTGCCGGGCCCTACTTTCATTGCTGTTATCCTGCCGCCAACCTCTCCTGGCACCACCTCTGGTTCCTTCCCTATCTGTTTGTCTACAGTCTCTTGCTGCTGCCGCTGGCGCGGACGAACGGCGCCCCGCGTGCCGCCGAGTGGTTCGCCGCCGCGACGTGGCGGCTAGCGCTGCCGGGGCTCGCGCTCATGTGCCTGGAGCTTGCTCTCCGACGGAGCTTCCCGAGCACCCACGACCTCGTTTGGGACTGGGCCAACCACGCGCACTATGCGCTGCTCGTCGTTCTGGGCTGGTGGATCGCGCGGAACCCGGTCCTGCAGGCAGCGACGAGCCAGGCGCTGGTCGCAACGACCTCGGCGGCCGTTGCTCTCACGGGCTTATGGCTCGCCACCTCCGCCGTCGCCCAGGGCGGCTTGGGGTGGATCGAGGCACCGTGGGCGGCGCGCCTCGCGCTCCGCATCGCCGCCGAATGGGCCACGCTGTTGGCGCTGCTCGGCCTCGCCCGCCGCTGGCTGCGAGAGCCGCTACCCGGCCTGCGCGCGTTCGCGCCCCTCGCTCTGGGCTTCTACATCGTCCACCAGACGTTGATCGTGCTGTTGGGCTGGCTCCTGCTGTCCTGGACATCGGACCCGGTGACGAAGGCGTTCGTCATCGCCGTCATCGCCGGCGTGGGCAGCGTGGCCGCGGCTTGGCTCGCCATGCACAGCGCCCCGACCCGGCTGGCACTTGGCTTGCGGCGAGTCACCTCGCAGAAGGGTCATCAACGTCAGACCGTCGCCAGCACGTGACGACCCCCGCAGGTCATGGCCGATCGGAAGACAGCGCCTCGAGGCTCTGTTCGAGCGTTCTCGCATAGGGCAGGAAGCCGAGGGCGGACCAGAACGCGTGACCGCTCGGGTTGGTCTCGAGCACATCGACCTTCAGGCGGGATGCCGCCGCCCAGCGCTGCGCGACGAGGAGCGCAATGGCCCGCCGACCAACGCCCCGGCGGCGCCAGGCCCGCCCGATGTAGAACTGGCGCAGCTCCACCGTGGGTCCGGCCGGTTCGTCCAGCAGCCGATATAGTGCATAGCCTGCAACGGCGCCCTCGACGACGATCAGGTCCGCCGCCCAGCCGTCGTCGAGCCGCTGCCTGAACCGCGCCGCGAGCGCCGCTTGGTCCATAGGGTTGCGGTTGCCTTCGTCTTCGATGAGCTGCCGATTGAGCTGGGCCAACAACGTGGCGTCGGCGTGCGTCGCCCGCCGCAAGCCGACGTCGGTGCCGCTCACGCCGGCGAACGCGGGCGGGCTTCCTCGAAGAGCTCGGTGAGCTTGCCGAGCATGGCGCCGCCGAGCTGCTCGGGATCGGAGATGGTGACCGCACGACGGTAGTAGCGCGTCACGTCATGGCCGATGCCGATGGCGACGAGCTGCACGGCGCTCTTGGTCTCGATGAACTCGATGACCTCGCGCAGGTGCTTTTCGAGATAGTTTCCGGGATTGGCGGAAAGCGTCGAATCGTCGACCGGCGCGCCGTCGGAGATGACCATCAGGATGCGTCGCTGTTCGGGCCGGTTCGCAAGGCGGTGGTGCGCCCAGAGGATCGCCTCACCGTCGATGTTCTCTTTGAGAATACCCTCGCGCAACATCAGCCCGAGATTGCGGCGCGAGCGCCGCCAAGGGCTGTCGGCGCCCTTGTAGACGATGTGGCGGAGGTCGTTGAGCCTGCCAGGCGAACCCGGCTTGCCGGCCCGCAGCCAAGCCTCGCGCGACTGGCCGCCCTTCCAGGCGCGGGTCGTGAAGCCGAGGATCTCCACCTTGACGCCGCAGCGCTCGAGCGTGCGGGCGAGGATGTCGCCGCAGGCGGCAGCGACCGAGATCGGCCGGCCGCGCATCGAGCCCGAATTGTCGATCAGGAGCGTCACCACGGTGTCGCGGAAGTCGGTGTCCTTCTCCTGCTTGAACGACAAGGGCTGGCCAGGCGCCGTAACGACGCGCGACAGCCGCGCGGTGTCCAAGAGGCCCTCGTCGAGATCGAACGACCATGAGCGGAGCTGCTGCGCCATGAGCTTCCGCTGCAGCCGGTTGGCCATGCGGCCGATCATGCCCTGGAAACGCTCGAGCGACTGATCGAGCTGCATCCGGAGCCGGGTCAGCTCCGCCTGGCTGCAAAGGTCCTCCGCGTAGATGATCTGGTCGTGCTCTTGGGTGTAAATCTGATAGTCGGCTTCCTGGCCGGGCAGCTGACCCAGCTGCGCCTGGTTCTGACGGGCATCCTCGGCCTCCCGGTCGGCGCCGTCGGCCTCGGCGTCCTCGCCCTCCGGCGCGGCCTCGGCTTCGCCCGACATCTCTTCGGTCTCGGCCTCGCCGCGCTCGCTCTGATCGCTCTCCTCCGTCTGGTCGTCGACGTCCTGCTCGCCACTCTCCTGCTCGCCCGAGCCAGGCGGCTGCTCGCCACTGTCGTCCTCGTCCTCCTCCTCCGAGCGGTCCGGCGGCAGGTCGTTCTCCTCCTCCAGACCGAGCTGGCGGAGCAGATCGCGGACCTGGTCGGCAAAGTCGCCCTGATCGGCGAGGCAGCCGCCGAGCGCGTGCACCTCGCGACCGATCTTGCGGTCGAGCATGTCGCGCCAGTGCTCCAGGATCTTCCGCTGCATGCTGGGCGCGGTGAAGCCCAGGAGCTTCTCGCGCGCATAGAGCTCGGCGACCTGTGCTAGCGCGCCCTCGTCTTGCTGCTCGCCGGCGGCATGCGCCTGGGCGTTCCCTTCCTGCGTCCCCATGAGCCGCGCTGCGGTCGCCGTGTTCACGTTGGAGCGGACACCATCCATGTGCGCGCAGCCCAACGCCTCGCACCGCACCTGCTCCAGAGCATTGAAGATGGCGAGCGCGATCTCGCCCTGCGGCTGCTGACGCGCGTGCAGCTTGGCGTTGTGGTGACGGACGCGCAGTGCTTGGCCGTCGGCCTCGCCACGGACGCGCGCCACCTCGCCCGGATGCAGGTCCGGGCGGACGGCGGACAGCCTGACGTCGACGGGGGCGTTCTGCTTGCGCCGGTCCCCGCCGCGGAAGCCCACCGTCAGCGCCGGCTTGTCGGCGATGGCGCGGGTGGCCGCCGCCAGTGCTCGCTGAAATTCCTCGACGCGGTTCTTATGCTCCACCGCGCGGGCCTAGCTCAAGGTAACGGCCGAGGTCGATTCGTTGAGCTCCGTGCCGAAACAGCGCTGGTAGTATTCGGCAACGATCTGCCGCTCGGCTTCGTCACACTTGTTGAGAAATGTCACGCGGAAGGCAAAATCCAGATCATTGAAGATCTGCGCATTCTCACCCCATGTGATGACCGCGCGCGGAGACATGACTGTCGAGATATCGCCGGCGATGAAGCCCGAGCGCGTGAGCTCGGCGAGCGCCACCATCTGCGCCACCTTCTTCCGGTCCGCATCGGTGTCCCAGGAGGGCAGCTTGGCGAGGACGATCTCGCACTCGGAATCGTGACTCAGATAGTTGAGCTGGGCGACGATGTTCCAGCGGTCCATTTGCCCCTGGTTGATCTGCTGGGTGCCGTGATAGAGACCCGACGTGTCACCCAAGCCCACCGTGTTGGCCGTGGCGAACAGGCGAAACGACCTGTGCGGACGCAGCACCTTGTTCTGATCGAGGAGCGTCATCCGCCCTTCGGCCTCCAGCACGCGCTGGATCACGAACATCACGTCAGGACGGCCGGCGTCGTACTCGTCGAAGACCAGTGCCACCGGGTGCTGGAAGGCCCAGGGGAGGATACCCTCCTGGTACTCGGTGACCTGCTTGCCGTCGCGGAGGACGATGGCGTCCTTGCCGACGAGGTCGATGCGGCTGATGTGGCTGTCGAGATTGACGCGCACGCACGGCCAGTTGAGCCGTGCCGCCACCTGCTCGATGTGCGTCGATTTGCCGGTGCCGTGATAGCCTTGGATCATCACGCGACGGTTGTGCGCGAAACCGGCGAGAATCGCCAAAGTGGTATCGCGATCGAACCGATAGCTGTCGTCGACGGACGGAACGTAGGGCGTGGCACGCGAGAACGCACCGATGTCGAGATCGCTGTCGATCCCGAAGGTCTGGCGCACCGAGATCTGCATGTCCGGCTTTTCGGGCAACAGGTCGATCTCAGACGTCGCCGGCGCGACAGCCTTGGCGCTCAAAGTGGCTCTCCGGTCGGCTGAGCGGGGGTCAGGCCAACTCCCCGCAGTGCAGGAGGTACGTATACGCCTCGTTGATCAACTTCAACCGCTCCTCGGCGCGGCGGTCACCTCCATGCAGGTCGGGATGGAGGCGCTTGGCGAGTTGCTTGTAGCGCTGCTTCACATCCGTCAGCACCGCCGTCGCGTCGAGCCCGAGGCGCCCCAGCATGCGCTCGGTTTCGGTCTCGAGGCGCCGCGTCGGCGGCGGCCGGCGCTCGGTCTCGAGATCGGCCAAGCCGTCGAGCAGGCCCAGCGGATCATGGATGCGCGGCCCGCAACCCTGCACCGCCGTTCGCCAGGTCGGCCGGTGCCAGACCACGTCGTCGCGCCGATGCCGGTCGATGTCGTCGCTGGTCATCCCCCGAAAGTAGTCCCACGCACGGTTGAACTCGCGCACATGGTCGAGGCACAGCCATTGATAGTCCCTGAGGCTGTCCTTCGAGCGTGGCGCGCGGAACGCGCCCTCCGCTTCGCAACCCGGCCAGGCGCAGACGCGCGGCAACGGCCCCGGAGGCACCGGATCAAGCGCAGGACGGCGATCGGGGCGGTTGCGTGTCATCGGGTCAATTATGGTCTTCGCCCGGCCTCGGCTCAAGCGATCCAGCCGCTTGTCGGCACCACCGCGCGCGCCTAGTGGCACGAGTGTCGCTGCGATGCCGGAACGCTTGCACATGACCACAGAGTTGCCGCCGTCGCCGCCGCGGCGTGAGGTATGGGCACTCGCTTGGCCCCTGATCCTTTCGAACATGAGCGTGCCGCTTCTCGGCATGGTCGACACCGCCGTGGTCGGACATATGGAGGATCCGCACCACCTCGGCGGCGTCGCGCTCGGCGCGGCCGCCATCGGCGCTTTCTATGTCGTTTTTGCCTCGATCCGCATGGGAACCACGGGCCTGACGGCGCAGGCGGTGGGCGCGCAGGACGGGGCAGAGGCGCGCGCTTGCCTCGTACGCCCGCTGGCAGCAATGCTGGCGATTGGGTTGCTTCTCATGGTTGCCGGGCCGCTCATCGCCCAGCTCGCGGTTCGAGGCTTCGCGCCCGGTCCGGCCGTGAGCGCTGCGCTCACCGACTATGTGTGCTGGCGCATTCTCGGAGCGCCGGCGGCGCTGGGCACTTTCGTCCTCCTCGGCTGGCTGCTCGGCAATCACGCCGCGCGAAGCCAGCTCGTCGTGCTGGTGGGCACCAACGTCATCAACGCCGTCCTCACGGTCTGGTTCGTCCTCGGCCTGGATTGGGGTGTCGCCGGCGTTGGGGGTGCCACTGCGATCGCGGACTATGTCGGGTTCATGCTCGCCGTCGCGCTGTGCCGGCACCACTGGTTGCGGCTGCCGGGACGCCTCGATTCCACGTTGCTTTGGGCGAGTGCGCCCTTCGCCCGCCTTTTCCGGGTCAATGGCGACCTCATCCTCAGGACCATCTGCCTCAAGGCCGCCTTCCTCGGCTTCGCCGCGTTCAGCGCTCGCCAGGGCGACGTACTGCTCGCGGCCAATGCGGTGCTCAACAATCTGCTGTTGTTGCAAGCCTATGCGCTCGATGGCTTTGCCTTCGCCACGGAGGCGCTGGTAGGGCGCGCGGTCGGGCGACGGTCTGCGGCCGAACTGGACCGATCACTCGCCGCCGCGGCCTGGTGGTCGGGTGGCTTCGCGCTGCTCATCGCCGCCGCCTACGCGCTCGGAGGGCCGCTGGTGATCTTGGGCCTCACGGGGATCGAGGAGGTGCGTGAGGCCGCACGCGCCTATCTCGTCTACGCCGCGCTGGTACCCCTGATCGGCGTTTGGGCCTATCTCTTCGATGGGCTCTTCTCGGGGGCCACCCAGACGCGGGAGCTGCGCAACGGGACTGCGCTCGCGACGCTCGTATTCTTCGTGCTCGCCTGGCCGCTCGTCATCAGTTTCGGCAATCACGGCCTGTGGCTCGCCTTCATCGGCTTTATGGCAGCCCGCTCGCTTTGGTTCTTCGGGCGCTTCCTGCAGCTGCGCGCCGACGGTCGCTTCATCGTGCGCGCCGCGACCTGAGCTCGGCTCTTGCCGCAAGGGCGCCTGCCTCGATAGCATCCGGGCGAAGGGAGGCTCCAGATGACGCTGCTGCTCGGCGCGATCGCCGACGACGCCACCGGTGCTACCGACCTCGCGAACACGCTGGTCAAGCAGGGCCTCCCGACCGTGCAGGTTATCGGCGTCCCCGACGAGACCATAGCGATCGGCGCGGCGGAAGCGGTCGTCGTCGCGCTGAAGTCCCGGACCGCACCCGTGGACGCGGCCGTGCGCGATTCGCTCGCGGCCCTGGGCTGGCTGCAGCGACGCGACGTCGAGCAGGTCTTCTTCAAGTACTGCTCGACCTTCGATTCCACATCGGCAGGCAATATCGGACCAGTCGCCGACGCTTTCCTCGCCGCACTGGACACCGACTTTGCCGTGGTCTGCCCGGCCTTTCCGGCCAATCAGCGAACGGTCTACCAGGGCCATCTCTTCGTCGGCAGGGACCTTCTGAGCGCCTCGTCCATGCGCGACCACCCGCTGACCCCGATGACCGAATCGAACCTAGTCCGGCTGATGGCGGCCCAAAGCGCTCGCCGCGTGGGCCTCGTCCCGTGGGCGGTCGTCCGCGAGGGCTTCATCGCCGTGGAAGAAGCCCTCGACGCGCTGCGCATGGACGGCATCGCCTATGCGGTGGTCGACGCCATCGAGGACGCCGACCTCATCACCATCGGGCGCGCGGCCGCCGGTCACCGGCTCGTGACGGGCGGTTCGGGTGTCGCACTGGGACTCCCGGACAATTTCCGGGCGCGCGGGCTCCTGGGCGGTGACGCGGTCGCCTTTGTCCCCCGGCTGGAAGGCCGTTCGGTGGTGCTCGCCGGTAGCTGCTCGGCAGCCACGCGCGCGCAGCTCGACGCCGTGCGCGGCCGATGGCCCTGCCGGCAGCTCGACGTGGCAGCTCTGATGAGCGGTGCGCCGGTAGTGGAGGAGACCCTCGCCTGGACCGATGACCAGAACAGCGCCGCGCCGATCGTCATCGCCACCTCACAAACGCCCGAGGAGGTGCACGCGATCCAGAAGGCCTTTGGGCGCGACGCAGCCGGTCAGGCGGTGGAAGCCGCGTTCGGCGCGTTCGCCCGGCGGCTCGTCGACGCCGGCGCGCGCCGACTGGTCGTTGCCGGTGGCGAGACCTCGGGTGCGGTCCTCGCCGCCCTCGACGTCCGAGCGCTCTCGATCGGCGCCGAGATCGCTCCTGGGGTGCCCTGGACAGAGACCATTCCGCAGCAGGCGGGCGAGCCGGCGCTCGCGCTCGCGCTCAAGAGCGGCAATTTCGGCGACTCTGATTTCTTCGAGGACGCCTTCGCGATGCTGGAGCAGACGTGAGCGGCGCGAGCCGCCTCAGGGAGCAGCTCTGCCGGCTTAGCCGGTCGATGTTCACACGAGGGCTCACCTTCGGTGCCACCGGCAATCTGAGCGTGCGGGTCGACGAAGGCTGGCTGATGACGCCCACCGGCGTCTCGATGGGCGAGCTGGAACCGGACCAGCTAGCCCTGCTCGACGACGCCGGCCAACACGTCGCGGGGCCGACGCCGACCAAGGAGAGCTTCCTCCACCTGGCCATGTACGCAGAACGGCCGCGCGCTCGGGCGGTCGTGCATCTGCATTCGACCCATTCGGTGGCGGTGAGCTGCATGGACGGAATCGACGAAGCGGACGTCCTGCCACCGCTCACCGCCTATTACGTCATGCGCGTAGGCCGGCTGCCGCTCGTGCCGTACTTCCCACCCGGTGATCTGGACCTCGCCCGCGCCGTTCGGGAAATGGCCAGCAGGCATCATGCCGTGCTGCTTGCCAATCATGGGCCGGTGGTCTGTGGCGCCTCGCTTGAGGATGCCGTCTACGCGACCGAGGAGCTGGAGGAGACGGCGAAGCTCTTCCTGCTGCTCCGCGGCACACCGACGAGGCCGCTGACCGCGGCGCAAGTCGAATGCCTCCGCGAACGGTTCCCGACGAGCGCTTGATCTCGATCAAAGGCGCCGCTTGGCGCGACGCTTAGCGTATTCATTTAACTGCTACTGAGGTCGCCATGCCGAGAGCCTTGCCGCGGGGGGCGTTGCCCGCCGCGATCGGGACGGTTGTCCGCCCGCTGCCGCGGTTGCCGCTCGCCATCGCGCTGACGCTCGCGATCCGCGGCTTGGCCAGGCGCCGGCCGGAGCTGTTCGAGCGGCTGCGATCCTTTTCGGAACGCCCGGTGGCAGTCGTCCCGACGGATCTGCCCATCGCCTTCCTCATCGTGCCTGCGGGTGCGGATGCGATCGTCGAGGTCGTCCATCCGGACGATGCCGGCGACGCCGTCGCCACCGCGCGAGCCCCCCTCCTGGTGCTCTTGGGGCTCTTGGATGGCACCTACGACGGCGATGCGCTGTTCTTCTCGCGCGATCTCTCCATCGACGGCGAGACCGATGCGGTCGTGGCGCTCAGGAACGCGCTCGACGACGCCGAGCTGACACCTGCTGAGCTGATCGGCGTCGACGGCGCGCTCGGTCGGGTGTTCGAGCGCGCGGTGGGGGACGCCTTGCGGGTGGCCTGGCGCCTCGCCGGCGCGCCTGCCACATCGATGGCGACGGAGAGCTAGACCATGGACGCTTCGCTTCGCCCCGACCCGCTCGAGCTCGTCTGCCCAGCCGGCACACCCGCCGCACTGCGCGCCGCGGTCGATGCCGGTGCGCACAGCGTTTATTGCGGCTTCCGCGACGAGACCAACGCGCGCAACTTCCCCGGCCTGAACTTCTCTCCCGAGGAGCTGGAAGCGGGTGTCGCCTACGCGCACGCCCGCGGTGTCAAGGTGCTGGTCGCCATCAACACCTTTGCCCGGCCGGGCGCAGTGGAGGTGTGGCGCGACTCGGTGGACGCGGCCGCCATAGCGGGCGCCGACGCGCTGATCCTCGCGGACCTGGCGGTGCTCGATCATGCCGCGGCGCATCACCCCGAACTGCGGCTCCACCTCTCGGTGCAGGCAGCCGCGGGGACGCCCGAGGCGATCCACTTCTACACCGAAACCTTCGGGATCAAGCGCGTGGTGCTGCCGCGCGTGCTGTCGGTGGAGGAGATCGCGCGCCTCAACCGGGAGGTTGCGATCGAGACGGAGGTGTTCGTCTTCGGCGGCCTCTGCGTGATGGCCGAGGGGCGTTGTCTCCTCTCATCCTACGCGACCGGGAAGTCGCCGAACCGCGTTGGCGTCTGCTCGCCACCGTCGCACGTCACCTACGGCGACGAGGACGGTTGCCTGACCGCTCGACTCGGCGGTTTCACGATCGACCGCTACGGCGCCGACGAGCCGGCGGGCTACCCGACACTGTGCAAGGGGCGCTTCCGCACCGACAACGACTATGAAGACCACCTCTTCGGGGACCCGCTGAGCCTCAACGCGGCCACCTTGCTCTCGGGCCTTCAAGCGGCGGGGGTGAAGGCAGTCAAGATTGAAGGTCGCCAACGCGGAAAGGCGTACACGGCTCAGGTGGTCCGGGCCTTCCGGCGCGCCGTCGAGCTGGTGGCGCAAAACCGCGCGACAGACGACATCCAGGCGCTGCTGGCGCCCTTGAGCGAAGGCGGCGGCGACACGACCGGCGCCTACCAGAAGACTTGGCGGTGAGGACAACGAGAATGGCTGATATCGAGCTGGCGCTCGGCCCCTGCTTCTTCAATTGGCCGGCGGAGCGGCTCCGCGACTTCTACGCGCGCGTTGCTGACGAGATGCCAGTGGAGCGCGTCTATCTGGGTGAGGTCGTCTGCGGGAAGCGGCAGCCGTTCAACGACGCGGTCTGGCCGGTGGCGCGCGATCGGCTGGAACGCGCGGGCAAGACCGTCGTCGCGTCCTTGCTCGCCTTGCCGACCACGCCGCGCGAGCGGCGGCTGATGCGCGAGATGGCGGCCAGCGTCGAGACGATCGAGATCAACGACATGGGCGCACTCGCGGACCGCGGCGGCCGGCCGTTCGTCGCCGGCCCCCTGCTCAACGTCTATAACGAGACGGCGCTGGCGCTCCTCCAAGAGTACGGCTGCGTCGGCTGGTGCCCGCCGGTGGAGGTGCCGCTCACCGAGGTGGCGACGATCGCGCATGCCGTTCCCGAGGTCGAGACCGAGCTCTTCGCCTTCGGCCGCCTGCCGCTCGCCGTGTCGGCCCGGTGCTACAATGCGCGCGCCGTCGGGCGGGCCAAGGACAGCTGCCAATATGTGTGCGGTGAGCACGCCGACGGCATGGGCGTGCGGACGCTCGACGACCAGGACTTCTTCGCCGTCAACGGCATCCAGACCTTGAGCCACGCGGTGCACGTGGCGGCGGTAGCGCCAGAGCGGTTGCAGGCAGCCGGCGTGCGACGGCTGAGGTTGTCGCCACACACGACCGACCTGGTCGCCGTGGCGCAGGCTTTCCGCGCGCTGCTCGACGGTGCGAGCGAACCATCAGAACTCCTGGCCACACTCGAGTCGCTCGACCTGCCGGGCGCGCCCTGCAACGGCTATGTCGAGGGCGAGCGGGGCGTTGCGCGGCTCGCGGTCTGAGGCGTCGTCAGCGGCTCTCCAGGAATGCGGCCATGCGGGCGAGGGTCTCATCGCTCACGTGATGCTCGATGCCCTCGGCGTCTTGATGCGCAGTCGCCTCGTCGACGCCGATCGCCGTCAGGAAGGCGACGACCAGACGGTGCCGGCGGCGCGCGCGCCGAGCAAGCGCCTCGCCGTCCTCGGTCAGGAACAACGCGCGATAGGGCTCGGTCTCGACGAGCCCCTCTTTCACCAGCTTGGCGATCTGGTTGTTGACCGTGGCATGGCTGACACCGAGACGGTCGGCGAGGTCGGTGGCACGGGCTTCACCCTTGGCTCGGATGAGGTCCAAGATCAGCTCGACATAGTCCTCCGCCACCTCACGCCGATGGTCGAGCCGCGTCCGATCGAAGGACGCCGCCTGCAGCTCCGCGTCGGGTAGGTGCTTTCGCTGTGCCGCCATGCTCATGTCTCCGCCCGCGTCGCGCACTATAGGCGACGCGGGCGCGCACGGTCGACCTGCGCAACGCGTGCCCGCCGATGGCGAGCGCGCCTGCAACGTGGTAAACCGTTGCGTGCACGCCGCTGGCGGCGCGCTTGGTGAGAGCTTCCAGAAGATGAACAAGAAGACCAAGAAGCTGATCAAGATCGCGATCCCGAGCCTGCTCTTGATCTGGCTCGTGCCGTGGCTCCTCGCGTTCTACGTCGTGTGCGGGCTGATCGACGTTGGCCGGCACGGTCGCTGGGACTGGGCGCTGCTGGAAAAGTACTTCTTCGGGAACGGCATCCTCACCTGGCTGTTGTCACCGCTGAACCTGCTGTTCGACGTCCTCAGCTATCGCCGTCCATACATCCTGCGGCTCGAGGACTTCCCCGATGCCGAGCGTGCCGAGATCAGGCAGATGCTCGAGGTGTTCGACGCCAGACGCGACGAGATCGTCGGCGACCTCCGAACGCAGATGGCCGGGCGGCAACGCGGCATGGTCTTCTACAAGTGGTACGGCCAAGATCGGGACCGCTCGATCCCCGAATTCAACCAGGATTACCGGTACGTGAAGACGATCGGCGTCTCGGTCTTCAACAGCCATGAGCGCACCAAGCTCCACTTCGGCCCGCTGCGCGCGTCGGTCCGCCTGTTGTACCATCTGACGCCGCGGCATTCGGAGAAAATCTTCATCGAAGTGAACAACCGGAAGCACTTCTGGCACGACGACCCGTTGTTCATCTTTGACGACACGATCCAACATCGCTCGGTCAACGAGGAGGACGGTGAGCGCATGTGCGCGTTCGTGGACGTGTTGCGCCCGACCTGGGCGCCCGGGCTTTTGAGCGGTCTGCTGACGGGCATCCAGGCGCTGATGCAGCGCCTCAACCACCTATTCTATAAGAATTGGGACATGATCGGGCAGAAGGCGCAGAAGGTCTGACGGCGTGCCCTTTCAAACAAACCCGCGTCGCCGTCCCCTCGGCGTCGAGGCTCAGCCCTGTTGCTGCTGGAGTGCCCGAAAGGCCCGGCGCGCTGCGTCGCGGGCCGTGTCGTCGTCCGGATGCGGCAGGTCGTCGGCGTCGGCACCCTGGCGACCGCCGAATGGCCCGGCGATCGCGCCAACGGTCGAGCGCGAGCGGGCACCTAGCCGATCCAGCGCCGCGCCGGCAAGGGCGTCATGGTCCAGATCGCTGTCGGTCTCAGCATAGCCCCGCCAGCGGTCGGCATCTTCGGCGAGACCTTCCTGCCGTTCCAGATAGTCCGCCAGAGCTTCGCGGACGAGGTCGATGGTGGCCTGCTGCCGGGTGGCGCCGATGACCCTGAGCCGCCCCATGGTCGCGTCGTCGAGGTCCAGTGCGAGCGTTGTGCTCATCGTCCCTATCTCCCCAATCGACTAAGCGTATGGCGGCTTTGCGTCACAAGCAAGCACCATAGCTGTTTGCCGCACAGCGGGGGACGCAGCGTTGGCCGCGCGCATCCAGGCATGCTAGCCACGCGCTGCCGACGAGGCCTGCCTGAACTAGCGGAGTGTTGTCGATGATCTGGCTCGTGCTGGGCGTGGTGTTGTGGAGCGCCGTGCACCTGGTGCCGAGCGTGGCTCCGGACCTGCGCGCCGCACTGGTCCGCGCCGTCGGCGAGAATGGCTACAAGGGCCTCTTCAGCGTCGCCATCGTCGTAGCGATCGGCTTGATGATCATCGGGTATCGAAGCGCCGCCCCTGCCCTGCCGCAACATGCGGGGGGGGCCGTGATCCTGTTCGGCAATCTGCTCGTGCTCGTGGGCTTTCTCCTGTTCGGCCTGTCGCACGCGAAGACCAACGTGCGGCGCTTCGTGCGCCATCCGCAGCTCACCGGCATCGCCTTTTGGGCAGCGGGCCATCTCGTCGCGATCAGCGATGCCCGCGCGCTGGTCTTGTTCGGTGGCCTGGGCCTCTGGGCGCTCGTCTCGATCCCGCTGATCAACCGCCGCGACGGTGTGTGGCAGAAGCCCGAGCCGGTGCCGCTCAAGGCCGAGATCAAGCCCTTCGCCATCGGCCTCGCCGTCTACGCGGTGGTGTTCATCGCGCACCCCTGGCTCTTCGGCGTCTCGCCCTTGCCGGGGTAGGCAACGCGGCGCGTCAACGACGCGTGCAAGCGAGCCGGCGCGGCTACACGTCAAAGCGCAGAGCGAACCCCGAGGGGCTAAGCCTTGAGAGCGGCCGCCCCTGCTAAATCTCCTCCGGGATCATCTTGATGGCGCCGCAGGGGCATTCGGCGGCGCAGAGGCCGCAGCCCTTGCAGTAGTCGAGGTCGATCTTGAAGCGGTTGCCGGGGCCGAGCTTCATGACCGCGTTGTCCGGGCAGACGCCGTAGCAGTTGTCGCACTCGAAGCAATTGCCGCAGCTCAAGCACCGTCTCGCCTCGTAGAGCGCGTTGGTCTCGTCGAGCCCGCCCGTCACTTCCTCGAAGGTGGTCCGCCGGCGCAGTTCGTCGAGAACCGGCTGCACCGTGGCCGGCGCGTCGTCGTAGTACCAGGTGTTGAGCTTGGCGAAGTCGGCGACCTCGTGCTTCGGGCCGGGCTCATACGCCTCGCCCCTCAGGAACGCATCGATGTTGCGCGCGGCCTTCTTGCCGTGGCCAACGGCGACGGTGATCGTACGCTCCGCCGGCACCATGTCGCCACCGGCGAAGAGGCCCTTGAAGCCCGTCATCATCTGCCGGTCGACCTGGATCACGCCGTCGTCGGCAATCTCGACGCCCGGCACGCTCTGGATGAACGACGTGTCGACGTCCTGGCCGAGCGCCATCACAAGCGTGTCAGCCTCGATGGTTTCGAACTCGCCGGTGGGCTGCGGCCAGCCCTCGTCGTCGAGCTTCATCTTCTCGACGACGAACGAACCTGACTGATCGATCTCCTTGATGGTGCTGAGCCAGTTGAGAACCACACCCTCCTCGAGCGCGTCCTCGATCTCGAAATCGTGCGCCGGCATCTTCTCGCGGGTGCGGCGGTAGACGATCGTGGCTTCCGCAGCACCCAGGCGTTTCGCGGTGCGCGCGACATCGACGGCGGTGTTGCCGCCGCCATAGACGACCACGCGGCGGCCGAGCATCGGCGGGTTGTCCGAGGTCTCCATCTCGCGCAAGACGCCCACCGCATCGAGGATGCGGCCGGCATCGGGCGCGGGGATGTCGACGCGCTTCGCCAAATGGGCACCGACGGCGAGGAAGACGGCGCCGAACTCGCCGGCCTTCATCTCGTGCTGGATGTCCTCGACCTTGCGATTCAAGACGATGTCGACGCCCATCTTCGTCAAGCGGTTGATCTCGGCCTCGACCACGTCACGCGGCAGCCGGTAGGCCGGGATGCCGAAGCGCATCATGCCGCCGGCGACCGGGCCGGCCTCGTGGATGGTGACGCTGTGGCCCAGACGGCGCAGGTGGTAGGCGGCCGATAGGCCCGACGGACCGGCGCCGATGACCAAGACACGCTTGTTTGTGTCGGCGACCTCGACCGTGGGAAGCCACCCCTGCTTGATCGCTTCGTCGCCGAGGAAGCGCTCGACCGCATGGATGCTCACCGCGCTGTCGATGTGCTTGCGGTTACACGCGGTCTCGCAAGTGTGGTAGCAGGCGCGCCCCATCACCGCCGGGAACGGGTTGTCCCGCATGATCTGCTGCCAGGCGCCTTCGTAGTTGCCCTCCTCGGCGAAGCCCAACCACGCCTGGATGTTCTCACCCGCCGGGCAGGCCTCGTTGCAGGGTGGCATGCGGTCGACATAGAGCGGCCGCTCGGTGCGCCACGAGCCCGTCTTGTTCGCGAGGCTTGAGGCGGCATCGAGGGTGATGGCAAAGGGAACGGTCGGGTGGAGGACGCTCATATGGCGGTCTCCTTCTCCTCGCGGACGAGGTTGAAGCGCTTGATGTTGTGGTCGGCCATGCGCTGGAGCGCCGCGATCCGCACTTCGTCGCGCTCGGGCTTGAAGAGGTGCGCGAAGCGGCGCTGCGTCTTCAGATACGCTTCGACCTGCACCTTGCGGCGGATCGGCAGCGTCGCGATGATCTCGCCATGCTCGGCTTCCCAAAGCGGGAAAAGGCCCGATTCGGAGGCGAGGCGCGCGACGTGGATGGTCGCTTCCGCCGCCGAGCCCCAGCCTAGCGGGCATGGCACGAAGATGTGGATGTAGCGCGAGCCTTCCATCTCCATCGCCTTGGTCACCTTCCGCTCGAGGTCGTGCAGATTGGCGACCGATGCGGTGGCGACGTAGGGGATGTTGTGCGCGAGGGCGATGAGCGGCACGTTCTTGCCGGTGCCGAAGACGTTACCCGGCTTGTCGCCGACGGCGGGCGTGGTGGCGGTGCGCGCGGCGGGCGGCGTGGCCGACGAGCGCTGCACGCCCGTGTTCATGTAGGCCTCGTTGTCGTAGCAGACGTAGAGCACGTCGTCGTTGCGCTCGAACATGCCTGAGAGGCAGCCGAAACCGATGTCGGTCGTGCCGCCGTCACCGCCCTGAGCCACCACCCGCACGTCCTTGCGCCCCTTGACCCGCATCGCCGCGGCGACGCCCGTCGCCACCGCCGGTGCGTTGCCGAAGAGCGAGTGCATCCAGGGGAGCTGCCACGACGTCTCGGGGTAAGGCGTCGAAAACACCTCGAGGCAGCCCGTGGCGTTGACCGCGATGAGCTGGTTTCTTGCAGCACGCATCGCCGCGTCGAGCGCGTAGCGGGCGCCCAGCGCTTCACCGCAGCCCTGGCATGCCCGGTGGCCGGAGGTAATGGCGTTCGAGCGCGCATCGCTTGCCTGAACGCTGCGTGTCTCGGCGTCGACTAGGCGGTTGCCGACGGTGAAGGTCCCCTTCTGGTAGAACTTGACCTTCTGCTGCTCGGAGAGGTTTTGGAGCTTGGTCTCGTGCATGGGATCTATCAGGCTCCGGTGCCGTGGATGGCCACGTCCTTGAGGAGGTTCTCGGCGGTCGGACCGGTGGCAATGCCCTTGCGCTGGTTGGCGAGCTCGCGGTCGACCATGCCCCGGTTGAGGTCGAGGAAGTGCAGGTCAGCCAGCTCACCCTTGAGCGCGCGTCTGAGCATCGACTTGAGCGCCGGGCGCGTGACCGGACGACCGCCCAGCCCTGCGACCACCGTCTTGACGATCAGCTCCATCCCCTGCAGCGCCATCCGCAGGTCGGTCGAGACGATGCCGCCAAAGCCCGTGGCGAGGCACTTCTCGACGACGATGATGCGCTTCGCCTTCTTGAGCGCTTCGCGCAGCTCCGCCTTGGGAAACGGTCGGTAGCAGGAGAGCGTCAGGACGCCGACCCGCGGGCCCTCCTCGGCGAGCTCGTCGACGGCGTCCTTCAGCGTGCCGGCGAGCGAGCCCATCGTGACGACGATCGTTGCGGCCCCATCGCAATGATGCGTGTGGAACAAACCACCCGAATCGCGGCCGAACTGCTCCTCGAAGGCGCTCTGGATCTCGGGGATCACCTCGAGCGCCTGGATCTGCTTGTCGTGGGCGAGGTAGCGCACCTCGGTGAACGCCTCGGGGCCGACCATCGCACCGATCGAGTAGGGGTCGGCCGGATCGAGCACCTGCTGCGGCACGAAGGGCGGCAGGAAGGCATCGACCTCGGCCTGGTCGGGAATGTCGATGCCCTCATAGGCGTGGGTGAGGATGAAGCCGTCCATGCAGACCATCACCGGGCAGGATAGCCGCTCGGCGAGGCGGAACGCCTGGATGTGCAGGTCCGCTGCCTCCTGGTTGGTCTCCGCGTAGAGCTGAATCCACCCGGCATCGCGCATCGACATGGCGTCGCTGTGGTCGTTCCAGATGTTGATCGGCGCGCCGATCGCGCGGTTGCCGATGGTCATGACGATCGGCAGGCCCAAGCCGGCGGCATTGTAGACGGCCTCGGCCATGAACAGTAGGCCCTGGCTCGCCGTCGCCGTGTAGCTGCGCGCACCCGCAGCCGACGCACCGATTGCGACCGACAGGGCCGCGAACTCGCTCTCGACGTTGATATACTCGCAGTTCTCGAGCTCGCCCGATTTGACCAGTTCGCCACAGGCCTCGACGATGTGGGTCTGGGGCGAGATCGGATAGGCGCAGATGACCTCGGGACGGCAAAGCGCCACCGCTTCGGCAACGCCGCGGCTGCCTTCGATCTGCTTCAGCATCGAACCCTCCTCAGGCCGGAACGGCGATGGCCTCGAAGGCGGCGCGCGCCGCCTCGACATTGCCGTCGCCGATAGGCCCCTTGAACTTCTCGCGGATCGCCTTCTCGACCGAATCGAACCGTAAGAGCCCAGAAACGGCTGCAAAGGCGCCCAAGAGCGCCGCGTTGGGCACGGGCCGACCGACATGGCGCAGCGCCAGGTCGGTCGCCGGCACCATCCGCACACGTCCCTCGGGCAGCCCACCGACTGCCGCCTCGATCCCCAGGTCCTCGACCGACTTCGCCGTATTGATCAGCACGTACCCGTCGGGACCGAGCCCCTGAAACACCTGGACCGCCGCCAAGAGCGTCGTGTCCTGGATGATCAACGCGTCCGGCTCGAGGATCGGCTCCCGGAGCCGGATCGGCTTGTCGTCGATGCGGCAGAACGAAACAACTGGAGCCCCTGTGCGCTCCGAGCCGAAGCTCGGAAAAGCCTGCGCATGGCGCCCCTCGAGAAAGGCCGCGACCGACAGCATCTCGGCGGCCGTGACCACCCCTTGGCCGCCACGACCGTGCAAACGTACCTGAAACATATCTGCCAAGTTAGCGGTCCCGCCCATGCGGTACGGCCATACTGGCGCCCCCCAAGATCCCACTCACGTGGGCGCAACGAACGCCTTCGGATGCCGTAAGAAAAGGCCACATTGGTATGGCCGCCTTGATCCCGCGCAATCCGCCCTGTGGTGGATGGTCGCGGAGGTGGCGGCGTGCGGCGTTCCACGGGCTCTAGGCCCATCTTTGCCGGCGTCCGTCCTCGATGGTCCGCGATTCTGCAGCGCAGCCGTGCTCAGGCGAAGACCCTTACGAGCAACTCGGTGTCGAGGTAGGCGGTGATCTCGACGATGCGCTGGTCGCGCATCACCATCGCCCAGCAGTAGACTTGGTCGTAGCGCAGGCCGGTCTTGGTCACCCCTGAGCTTTCGAAGCGCAGGAAGACCTTGTCGCCTTCGGCGGCGAGGTCGACGAAGCGAGCGGTGAGCTTCCCGCCCAGGCGGTCCAGCAGCGGAGCGAAGGCGCCGTCGATAAGCGCCTGTTTGGAGGTGAAGACGCCGGAGGCAGGCGTCGTGCCGATCACCGTCCAGCGGACGTCATCGGCGATCAGTGCGAAGAAGGGGCCGCTGTCGCCAGCCTCCCAGGGCCGAAACGCCTCGCGGACCAGCAGCTTATTGTGCTCGGCACCGGGCATCAGGCCCTCCTGATCGGGAGCATCAGTTCCACTCGGAGAGCTCCACGGTGATGCCCTCAGGACCCTCCAGAAAGACGAGCTTCCGATGGGGAAATTCGATCATCTCCGCACGGCGGTGCACGCCCTGCGCTTCGAGCACGGCGAGTGTCGCCTTCAGGTTGGCGACGGCAAAGCCGAAATGGTTGATGCCGATCCGGTCGAGCCGCACGCGCGCGGCATCATCCAGCGGCTCCGGGCGATGAAAGCGGACCAGATGGATCTGCTGCCGCGGCTCGGCACCCGGCAAGGCCATGATGACATGATCGGCCTCGAGGTCCGACACCCCCATGTATCGGGAGAACTGCGCGCCCTGGATCACCACGGCATCGGCCACCTCGAAGCCGAGGAGACCGAAGAAGCGCTTGGCGCCGTCGAGATCACGCACGGCGACCGCCACGTGATCGATGTAGAGAACCATCACCCAGCCTCCCCATGCCCAGAACGCCGTCCGCGGCTTGCGGTACGGCCAACTCGGCGCATCGATCACCGCGAGCCGACGAGTTTTACCACGGCCGGCAGCACGAGCAGGCTCGCCACCATCGTCGCGACGACTGCGAGCGTGAGGAGCTGGCCCATGCTGGCGGTGCCGGCGTGCGGCGAGAGGGCCAAGGTGCCGAAGGAACCGACGGTCGTGAGCGAACTAAGCACCACCGAACGCCCGGTCGTCGTCCCGTCGAGCGGGTCGTGCCCGCCTTCCTCCCGCGCCCTGGCGAACACATGGATCGCGCTGTCGACACCGAAACCGATCAACAATGGCAGCACAATGACGTTGGCAAAGTTGAAATCGATGCCCAAGAGCACCGCAGCGCCCAGGGTCAACAGGCTCGCCAGCGCCACCGGCACGAGCACCAGCAGGACGGCACGAAGGCCGCGCAAAGCGAGCCAAAGAAAACCGGTGATGACGACCGCCGCCCAAGCGGTGGCCTCAAGGATCGCGCCCCGCACCACCTCACCGCTGCGGACGACCTGCACAGGCGCGCCGGTCACCGCCGGCTCGACAGCTCCCACTGCGTCGACGAAGCGTGTCATTGCGACGGGGTCTTCGAGCCGCTCCTGTGGCGTCACCTCCACATGCAGCCGCCCGTCAGGGGCCACGTAGCGCGCGCTTAGCGACTGCGGCAGCGCCGCCAGCGTGACCCCCTCGGCCGCAAGTGCCGCACGAAGATCGTCTAGGAGCTTGGGCCAGTAGCGGAAAACCGCCTCCTCCAACGCCCCAAGCGCCGCTGGCTCGGCGGACGCGGCCCGTTCGGCTGAAGCGGCCATCGCTGCAGCCTCCGGGTTCTCCACCTGCGCGCCGAAGCTCGCCAGCGCCTCGCGCAGCGCCGGCGTCGCGCTCGACGTGAAGGGCGCGCTCTCAGGAACCGACAGGAAAAACCGCGCGTCGTCGAGAAGCGCCAGCTTGGTCTCCTGCTCGTCGGGCACGAAGCGCTCGATCCAGAGAACATCGCCCACCTCGGGGAGGGCGGCGAGGCGGTCGGCGAGCGCGTGGGCCGCGGGCGCATCGTCCACGATGAGGCTCACGCGATCGGGCGAAGCACCCGTGCCGTCGGCGAGGCGTTCGAACGCCAGGAGCGCTGGCGAGTTGGGGTCCTTCAGGCTCAAGGGATCAGCATCGAAGCGAACGTCTGGAAGCAGCGCCAAGGCACCGACGCCCAGCGCCAACGCCACGACCACCAGCGCGCGACGCACGCCTCGGCCGAGCCTGAACGCGGCGCCCGCCCCTCCAGCCCGCCGCTGCGGCACGCGGAAGAGGATCAGCAGGGCTGGTAGGAGCGTGAGGGTGAAGACAAGCGAGACGAACATGCCGAAGGCGGCAATGACGCCCAGCTGGGCGAGCCCCGTGTACGCCGTAGGCGTGAAGGCCAGAAAGGCTAGAGCCGTCGTCGGCGCGCAGAGGGCGAGCGCCACGCCCGCCGTCGCGGCGCTTTGCCCGATGGCCGGCACGGCTTCGAGACCACGGCCCCGCTCCTCTTGAAAGCGCAACCCGAAGTGGATGGCGAAGTCGATGCCGAGGCCGATGAACAGGACGGCGAAGGCGATCGAGATGACGTTGAAGCTACCGAAAGCGAGAAGTCCAAAGGCGCCCGTGACGGCGAGGCCGACCACCAGCGTCACGAGGATCGCGAGGACGAGCCGCACCGAGCGAAGGCCGAAGCCGAGCACGAGTGTCACGAGCACCAGGGACGCAGAGCCGGCGAGGATGGCGCCCTCTGTGACCGACGCCAGCTCCTCGGCGTTGATGGCGAGCTTGCCGGTGAGAGCGACGGTCACACCAGGCACAGCCGCCTCGACCTCCTGCGCAGCGGCTGCAGCCGCCGCGAGCGCGGGCTTGGCGGGCTGGAGGCGCCCCGAGTCGAGCGCCGGCCGCACGGTCACCAGGTGGCGCGTCGGAGCGTCGCTCCCACCCGCGGTGAGCTGCCGCCAGGACAGAGGCTCAGGCACTCGGCCCTCCGCAGCCTCGTCGAAGCGCACCGTCAGCTCGTCGACGAGGGTGGTGAGCGAGACCGGCGGCGGGCCGTCCATCTCGTCCAACCCTTGACGCACGAGGTCCAGGAGGTTGGGTAGATCGGGCGCGTCTGCGAGGCGCGTCAGCAGCGGCTGGGCGTCGGCCAGTTCCGCCAGGCGCTGGTCCAAGGTGTCGACGTCGAGGTAGAGCAGCCCCTCCTCGCGGAACAGCGGCTCGAGACTGGGTGCCGAGACGCTGGCGGCGGTATCGCTCTCACGAAGACGCGCTGCGAGCGCGCGGGCAGCCTCCTCCGCGGCCTCCGGGACAGGGGCTTCGACGACCGCTACGAAGGTATTGGTAACGTCCGGAAAGGCCGCGTTGAAGGCCATGACCTGCTGGCGGAACTCGAGCCGTGGGTCGATCATCTCCTCGGTGCCGGTCTCGACGGCGAGGTTCTGCGCGAGGTAGACCGCAGCCGCGACAAAGAGCATGGCGACGAGAGCCACGACGATGCGCGGATGGCGGGCGCTCGCCTCTGCGAGGACGGTGATGCTCGGAGCTAAGACGCGCAAACAGACGATCCCGGACGAGGGCGGATGGCGGTCGAGATGGGCGGATCAGGAGCGGGCGCGAGCTTAGGCGTCGACGGAGCGGACGCAAGCGGCGGCGCCCCTCGCCGAATGCTCGGGCGGACCTCGGACCTCGGTCGCTGACATGGGTCTCCGTTCCCGCCATCCCCTGGCTGGGGCCAGCCTCGCGACCCTAGCGCGCGTGCTCGCCGCGAGCGGTGCGCCGCGCGGGCGCGACCTACCCTGGATGGCCGCCTACCTGCTTTCGGCGACCGCACGCCTGCCCTTCGCCCTCGCCGATCGGGCCGTGCTAGGCCTGCGTGGCGCGCCGGCACCGCCCGCGGACGCGGTGTTCATCGTCGGCCACTGGCGGAGCGGAACCACGCACCTCTACAACCTGCTGGCCCAGGCACCGCGCTTTCAAACCGTGTCACCGATCGCCACCGGGCTACCTGGCGAGCTGCTGACCCTTGGGACCGCGCTACGCCCGTGGCTGGAGCGCATCCTCCCGAAGGACCGCTGGATCGACGCGGTGGAGGTCGGACCGGATGCGCCGCAGGAGGACGAGTTCGCGCTCGCCGCCCTTTCGGACGTCTCGTTCTATCACGCGATCTTCTTTCCCAAGGCGTTCGAGCACCACTTTCTGCCATCGCTGTTTCCGGAAGGCGCGCGACGGACGCGCGCCGAGCAGGCGCTCTCCCTCTTCTACCGGAAGCTCGCTGTCGGCGCGGGCGGGCGCCGGCTGGTGGTCAAGAACCCAGCCCACAGCGCGCGTCTGACAAGGCTCCGCGTCCTCTGCCCGGGAGCGCGCTTCGTCCACTGCGTGCGCGACCCGCTGGAGGTGATCGTGTCGAGCCGGCGCTTCTACGAGCGGCTCCTCGCCGAGCTGGCGCTGCAGGACGCGCCCGAGCGCGACCTGGAGGCTCTGGCGATCGACACGTACGACCGACTGATGCGCGGCTACGCTGACGAGGTGGCAGCCCTCGCCCCACCCCACCCGGCCGACGTCCGCTTCGAGCGGCTGCGCGCCGAACCGCTCACGGTTCTCGCCGAGCTCTACGACGGGCTGGAACAGGCCGGGTTCGCCGAAGATCGGCCCCGCTTCGAGCGCTATCTCGAGCGAGTCGCTGACTATCGCCAGAACAGCTACCAGGTGGCCCCGGCGACATCCGCTCGGGTCGCCGATCGCCTGGCACCCTTCTTCGCGCGGTTCGGCTATGCGCGCCCGGCTTGAAGGCTTGGCCCTCGGCTTGATGCTCGCCGCCACGCCCACACTCGCTACCGTCACCGACTGCCAACGGCTGGAGCTGCTTGAGGAGGAAACGGGCCAGACAATCGTCGGCGTCGAAGACATCGCCATCACGCCGGAAGGCAGGCGCGCCTATCTCGCTGCCTATGACCGGCGCGCGCGACCACCGGCCGAAGGCGCCATCCATGTGCTGGAACTCGAGCGGCTGCGCGCCGCGCCCACGCGGCTGGAACTGGCGTCGTTGCGACCTGACCAGCCTCCGGAGGGCGGCTTTCGCCCACATGGGCTAGCGCTCGCACCTGACGGCGATGTGCTCGTCGTCAACCGTCGCATAGCCCCGGACGGCCGCCGTTTCGCCACCCTCGACTTGTTCCGCCCGGAACCCGGCGCCCTCACCATCGTCGCGAGCTTCAGCTCGCCGGAGATCTGCAACCCGAACGGCGTCTTCGTCGAAGCCGACGGCGCCTGGCTGGTGAGCAACGATCGGCGCAGCTGCGCCCCCCGGCGACGCCGGCTCGAGACCTGGCTGGGCCTGGCGACCGGTGCGCTCTTCCGGGTGCAGGCCGAGACCGTTTCGACCCTCGCAGACGATCTCCGCTTCGCCAATGGCGTCGCCAGGACCGGCGACATCATCTGGGTGGCGGAGACGCGCGGCCGGCGCCTGCTGCCTCTGGGCAAGGACCCCGTCGACGTGCCCTTCGCGCCGGACAACCTGACGGTCGACGAGGCGGGCCGGCTCTGGGCTGCCGGACCGGTAAACCTCTTGGCCTACGCAGCCTTTACCGCCGGCTTGCCGGGCTTTGGCCGAACCGGATCGCGGGTGGCCGTCGTCGAGAACCGCTCGGTCCAGCTGGTCCTCGACGACGACGGCCGGCTGATCTCGGGTGCTACCGTCGCGGCTGCCGGCAGCGGGTTTCTGCTCATCGGCGCGGCCTACGAAACCGCCATCGCCTATTGCCGGCTGGAGGGCTGACACCATGGCGGGCGTAGCACTGGTCACGGGCGGCAACGGCTTTGTCGGCCGGCACCTGGCGGCCCTGCTGCGTGATCGGGGCGACCACGTCCGCGTGCTCGACCCGTCACCCGCGGCCGTCGAGGGTATCGAATGGCACGAGGGCTCGATCCTGGTCGCCGACGACCTCACCCGTGCGTTCAAGGGCGTCGACAGGGTCTTTCACCTCGCGGCCGAGGCTCGGCTGGGCGTGCCAGACATCGGCCGATACCGGCGCATCAACGTCGACGGCACCGCTGCAGTGCTGGCCGAGGCAAGCCGGCAGCGCGTCCGCCGTGTCGTCGTCACCTCGACCGCGGCAATCCTCCGCGGTTGGGCCGATGCCAACAGCGCGCCGATCACGAGCCAAGATCCGCCGCCCTCGCTTGCCGCGATGGCCGGGCCCTACACGCGCGCGAAGCTCGAGGCGCAAGCTCTGGCACTCGAAGCGGCTGCCGACCTCTCCGTCCACGTCGTCTATCCGACGGTGCCGGTTGGTCCAGACGACCCGACCCCAACGCCGCCGACGGCGATGCTCCGGATGCTCGCGACCCGACCGCCACCGGCCGTCCTCGCCGCCACATTGAACCTCGTCGACGTGCGCGACGTCGCGCTCGCGCACCTTCGCGCCGCCGAACTCGACGCACCCACGGGCCGCCACCTCATCGCCGGCGAGGACGTCACCTTCGATCGCTTGCTCGAGATCGTGGCGAAGATCAGCGGCCGCCCGATGCCGACGCGCCGCGTCCCATGGCCCATAGCCCTGGCGGCAGCGGCAGTGGAGGAGCGCGTCTCACGCCTGCGCGGACGGGTGCCGACCGCGAGTGTCGAAGGCGTCAGGCTCGTCCGTCACGCCCGCCGGCACGATGCCGTTCCCGACCTGGAGCGGCTGAGTATCGACGTACGGCCGATCGAGCCAGCGATCGCCGCCACACTTTGAGAGTGTCTGGGGGCGCCCCCAAGCCGGACTAGCTGTCAGCTTTCACCACCGGAGCGCGGGCGTGTGAACGGGCGCGTCCCAGAAGGCGCGGAGGCGGTCGTCGAGGACGGTGACGGTCAAAGAGCAGCCGGCCATGTCGAGGGATGTGCAGTAACTGCCGACGAGCGAGCGGGCGATGGTGAGGTTCTTGCCGTCGAGCCGACGCGCGGCGGCATCGTACATGAGATAGAGCTCCATCGACGGCGTGCCCCCGAAGCCGTTGACGAGCAGCAGCACCTCGCTGCCGGGTGCGGCATTGAGATCGCCCGTGATGGCGTCGACCATCTCCTGCGCGATGGCCCGGGCCGGCATCAGGTCGACGCGACGGCGGCCGGGCTCGCCGTGAATGCCGACCCCCACCTCCATCTCGCCCTCGCCGAGCTCGAAGGTGGGCTTGCCGGCGGCCGGCACTGTGCAGCTCGTGAGCGCCACGCCGAAGCTCCGCGTCTGGGCGTTGACGGTCTCGGCGAGCGCCCGGCAGCTCTCCAGCTCCTCGCCTGCCTCGGCAGCGGCACCGACAATCTTCTCGACCACGATCGTGCCGGCAACGCCGCGACGCCCTGTCGAGAAGGTCGAGGCCTCGACGGCGACGTCATCGTTGAGGACGACCGAGGCGTTGGGGCCCGTCATCATCTCGGTGGCCATCTCGAAGTTCATGACGTCGCCCTCGTAGTTCTTGACGAGGAAGAGCACGCCCCCACCGCAGTCGACCGCTTCGGCCGCCGCCAACATCTGATCGGGCGTCGGCGAGGTGAACACGGCACCCGGGCACGCGGCATCGAGCATGCCCTCGCCGACAAAGCCGGCGTGCATCGGCTCGTGGCCCGAGCCGCCACCGGAGATCAGGGCCACCTTGCCGCTCCGCCGCGGACTAGCGCGGGTGACGAAGACGGGGTCGTCGTGGACCCGGACCAGATCGGCATGCGCCCGACCGAACCCGCTCAGCGCTTCCTGCAGAACGTCGTCTGTGGCGTTGACGAACTTCTTCATGAGGTCCTCTCCCGATCGGGCTTCGCTTGGTCGGTGGCCCCTTCGGCCTGCTGCGCCAGGGTGATGACCCGTGCCGCGAAATCAAGGATCAGCGTCTCGACCGAGCGGGCCGTCGCGTCGGCGCGGAAGGACGGCAGCGCAATGCGCAGCTCGTGCGCGAGCCGCGGCGGCGCGACGGCCCGCCTTGCCCGCTCGGGGTGCGCCACCTGGTACGCGTCGAGGAATTGCGCGCGCTCGTCGTTCGAGAGGTGGCAGACGATGAGGATCGTCGGCAGGTCCTTGGCAGGGATCGGCACGCTGTAGGCGGGGCTGGTGATCTGGGTGATGAAGCTCTTGTGCTTGCCGAGCGCGCGCGCGAGTCGTCCACGGAGCCCGGAGGGCCGGCGGTCGATCGCTTCACGCAGAAGCGTCTTGTACCGGGCGACGGCCTCCGTCCGCGCACGTACGTGGTCAGCCGGCATGGTCGTGCACCGCGAGCTTGAGGCGCGCGAGCGCCGCCGGGCCGACCGAGAGCCGCCGGAGGCCCAGCGCAAGGAGCCGCTCGGCGCAGCCCGGAACGGCGGCCATGTCGCCACAAAGCGAGACCTCGAGGCCCGTCGCGCGGCCGTGGGCCACGACGCGCTCGATCAGGCGCAGGACGGCCGGGTCGAGCGGATCGGCAAGAGCCGCTACACGCCCGCCGGCATCGCGCGAAGCGGCCATCGTGTATTGAACCAGGTCGTTGCTGCCGATCGAGAAGAAATCGGCATCGAACGTGTCGATGGCGACGGCCGACGCAGGCGTCTCGACCATCATGCCCAGGGGCGGCATCGCCGCCTCGACGCCTTCGCCGCGCAGCTCCTCGAGACAGGCGTCGAAGAACGCCCGTGCCTCGGCCAACTCGCTGGCGCGGCTCACCATCGGTAGCATGACCTTGAGCGAGCGCCCGGGTGCGGCACGGAGCAGCGCGCGCACCTGAGGTCGGAACAGCTCGGGGCGGTCGAGACAGAGCCGGAGGCCCCTTAGGCCCAGAAACGGATTGCTCTCGCTGGGCAGGCTCACGCCCGCAAGCGGCTTGTCGCCGCCCACGTCGAGCGTGCGGATGGCCACCGGGCGGCCGGTCAGCCGGTCGAGCAGCGCTGTGTAGGCAGCGTACTGTTCGCCCTCGTCGGGTAGCTGCGCGCGATGCAGGAACAGGAACTCGGTGCGCCAAAGGCCAACACCGTCGGCGGCATCCAGCAGAGCGGGTTCGATGCTCTGCGGATCGTCAACATTCAGGAGGCAGGCGACCCGCTCACCGTTCGGCAGCGTCGCCGGCGACCCCAAGAGCGCTACGGCGCGCTCCTCGGTCTGCGCGCGCGCTCGGCGCCGCACGGCAAAGGCGTCGCGAGTGGTCGGGTCGGGTGCGGTGACGAGCATGCCGTGCTCGGCATCGAGGATGGCTTCATCGGCACCCGTCGGCACGGCGCCCAAGTCGACGACCATGGGCAGGCCGCGCGCGCGGGCGAGCATCGCCACATGGCTCTGGGCGCTACCTTCGGCGAGCGCAATCCCACCCAGGCGCGCCCGCTCGGCGGCGATGAAGCCCGAGGGCGACAGATCGCGACCAGCGAGGATAGTACCCTCCACGGTCGGCAACTCGTCGGGCCACCGGCCTTCGAGCAGATCGACGACACGCGTCTTGAGGTCGTCCAGATCGGCAGCGCGTGCCCGGAAGTACTCGTCGTCCGCCGCAACATAGCCCTCGATCTGCTCATCGAGGGCAGCACTCCATGCCGCTGCCGCCGGCTCGCCTGCATCGATCGCCGCGCGCGCGTGCTCCACGAGCGCCGGGTCGTCGAGCAGCTCAACCTGGAATGCCAGTATCTCCTCACCCTCAGTGCCCGCCGTCGCCATGAGTGCCGCCAAGTCGTCGCGGGCACGCCCGAGCGCACCGTCCAAGCGCGCGTGCTCGGCAGCGGCGTCGCCCGCGCGGGCTCGCGTAGCCGCCGATCGCGTTGCGAGGACGTGGAGGGGCCCGATCACGAGCCCCGGCGAGGCGGGGCGCCCGGAATAGCGCTGCTCAGCCATCCTCGTCGAAGTTCCGCTCGACCAGGCCGCGCAGCGCCGCCACGGCCTCGTCGGCGCCGTCGCCTTCGGCCTCGAGCTCGAGCGTGGTACCAGTCCTGAGCTTGAGCGCCATGACCTTGACGATGCTCTTGGCGTCGACCCAGGCGGCTTCACCTGAACCGCGTAGACGAATGGCGGCCGGGTAGGTCTTGGCGAGCTTGGTGAACTTGACCGCCGGCCGGGCGTGCAGGCCCGTCGGATGTCTGATCGTCA
Source organism: Geminicoccaceae bacterium (assembly GCA_028279345.1). Lineage (GTDB taxonomy): Bacteria > Pseudomonadota > Alphaproteobacteria > Geminicoccales > Geminicoccaceae > JAAAPF01. The sequence continues at coordinate 70,720 of JANQNY010000076.1, read as the reverse complement.
CCTCGTCGCGCGCTGCGCTCACGGGCTCAGCTCCTCGGCCGTGGCGCAGACCTGCTCCAGAGTGGCGCCGCCGGACGCTTCGGTGGCAGCGACCACCGCGCCCTCGACCACGGGCGCATTGCAGATCCGCACGAGCGGCGCACGCTCCGGGTCGAGCATCTCGATCGCCATCTCCGCGTTCATCTCAGCTCCTCCGAGATCGACGAGCACGGCCACCCCGGCCGAGGTCCACGCGGCGTCAATCGCCCCTATGATCTTCTGCGGGTCGGTGCCAAGACCGCCCGCGGGATCGCCGCCGGTGAAGGCACAAGGGACCTCGTCGCCCACCATCTGCCGAACCATGTCGGCAGCACCCCTGGCCACATCCGGCGAGTGCGAGACGATGACGATGCCGACGACGGCGCTCATGTGGTCCGCTCCCAGACGTCGCAGGCGGCATGGACGAGCAGGCGCGTGGACGTGGCACCGGGGTCGTAGTGGCCGACCGAGCGCTCGCCGAGGAACGACGCCCGGCCGCGTGTGGCCAGCATGGGCTTGGTCGCCTCGCGCGCCTCGTCGGCGGTTGTCCGGAGCGCGGCGACGCGCGCAGGCACGGGCTGGCCGCCGGTCGCCTCGAGCGTGGCGGCGACGGGCACCAGCACATCGAGCATGGTCTTGGCGCCGACGTCCGATTTGCCGCGCTTCTTGACGAGGGCAACGCCCTCCATGACGGACGCCTCGAGACCGGCACCACCCTTGAGCGCCTTGCCGATGCCCATCAGCAGGCTGCCATAGAGCGGCCCCGACGCACCGCCGACGGTGCTCACGAGCTTCATGCCTGCCTGCATGAGGGCATCACCCGTGGCGGCATCGGCGAGCTTTGTCTTCTCCGCGGCAATCGCCTCGAACCCGCGCTTGAGGTTGATCCCGTGGTCGCCGTCGCCAATTGCCTGATCGAGTGCGGTAAGCTCCTCGGCGTTGGCGGCAATGGTGGCGGTCGCTTCGTCGATCAGCGCGTCGTGCATCGCTTGGCTCATGCTCTCTCGCCTCCGCCGTCGAGCCGCCGTCCGTCGGCGTCGAAGAACAGCATCGCATCCGGAGCGACACTGAAGTGGATCGTCGTGCCGGTCTCCAGACGGCTTTCGCCCGAGACCAGCGCGTGCAGTCGCACCTCGTTCGCCTCCAGTGCAACTACCGTGTCGGCGCCCAGATGTTCGACCTGCGTGATCGCGGATGCCACGCCGCGACCGTTGAGCACCAGGTCCTCGGGACGGACACCGACAACGTGGGTCGCCGAGGGTGCTTCGAGATCCGGCAGGAGCTGCGGCGGCAGGAGGTTGATCGGCGGTGAGCCTAGCCGCCGCGCGACGTCGACATTCGCCGGCCGCCCATAGATCTCGCGCGGCGGTGCGATCTGCAGGAGGCGGCCCTGCTCGAGGACACCGATCCGGTCGGCGAGCGTCATCGCCTCGATCTGGTCGTGGGTGACGTAGAGGATCGTCGCGCCGAGCTCCTGCTGAATGCGCTTGAGCTCAACGCGCAGGGTCTCGCGCAGCTTGGCGTCGAGCGAGGACAAGGGCTCGTCCATCAAGAACAGCGCAGGCTCGCGCACCAAAGCCCGGCCCAGCGCCACCCGCTGCATCTCGCCACCCGAAAGTCGCGTCGCACGGTTCTGCAGCTTACTCTCGATCTTGAGCATACGGGCGATCGTCTCGACACGCTCGCGGATCACCGCTGCACTCTGCCGACGGAGTGGCGAGCGGAGCGGGAATGCCAGATTCTCGAAGACCGTATAGTGCGGGTAGAGCGAGTACTGTTGAAAGACGAAGGCGACGTCGCGCACGGCCGGCGGCTCGCTTGTGACGTCTACGCCCCCGATGAGCACCCGACCGGCATCCGGCCTGTCCAGGCCCGCAACGGTCCTGAGCGTGGTCGTCTTTCCGGCACCGGTGGGGCCCAGCAGAACGACCAGCTCGCCGTCGGCCACATCGAGATCGAGCCGGTCGAGCGCGCGCGTCGTCCCGAACGCCTTCTCGATGCCCTCCAGCGCAAGTTCAGCCATGGGCGGCCTCGAACAGCTCGCTCTCGAGCGCGCGCTCGGTCGCGGGATCGAAGACGATGGCCCGGTCCGGCGCGAAGCCTAGCCCCACCGTCTCGCCGATGCCGAGCTTGGCGCCGGCGGGGATCCGCGCGCGCACCGCGCCTGCCTCGGTCTCGACGGTCACGAGCTGGCGCGCGCCCGTGTACTCGACGCCGTAGACGGAGCCACGGAAGGCATAGTCATCGCCGAAGTGAACGTATTCGGGGCGGATGCCCAGGACCGCACGATCGCCCGCGACACCTTCGTGAAGCCGTGGCACGGCGGTGGTGGAGCCCGCGACCGTCACTTGATCCGTACCGGGGTTCAGCTCGCCCACGCACTCCAGGAAGTTCATGGCCGGCGCACCGATGAAGGCGGCGACGAACATCGAACGTGGCCGGTGGTAGATCTCGTAGGGCGAGGCGACCTGCAGCACCTCTCCTTCGTTCATCACCGCGACCCGGTCCGCCATCGCCATCGCCTCGATCTGGTCGTGGGTGACGTAGATGGTCGTGGCACCAATCCGATCGTGCAGAGCCCGCAGCTCCTCGCACATCAGCTCGCGAAACGCCGCATCGAGCGTGCCCAAGGGCTCGTCCATCAAGAAGGCCTTGGGGCGCCGAACGATGGCGCGGCCTAGCGCCACCCGCTGCCGGTCGCCGCCGGCAAGCCCGCCCACCGGCTTGTCGAGCAGGGAATCGATCCTCAAGAGCCGCGCCGTCTCCTCGACGCGTACCCTGATCTCGCGCCGCGGTACACATTGGGCGCGCAAGGGATAGGCGATGTTGTTGCGCACGTTCAGATGCGGGTAGAGCGCGAAGAGCTGGAAGACGAACGCGATGTCGCGTTCGCGGGCCCGTTTGTAGGTCACGTCCTCGCCATCGAGCAGGATCTCACCCGCCGTCGGCAGCTCCAGACCAGCGATCATCCTGAGCGTCGTCGTCTTGCCACAACCGGACGGCCCGAGCAGCACGAAGAACTGGCCGTCGCTGATGGTCATGTTGGTGTCATGGACCGCGACGAAGGCGTCGAAGGACTTGTGCAACTGGCGGAGCTCGATGTCGGCCACTGGCTCAGTCCGGAAAGTGGCTGACGATGAGGAACATGACGGTGCCAGTGAGGATCACCGTGAACGACCAGGAGAAGGCCGCAAGCGCTAGGGGTTGCATGAGCATCACGACGCCCACGGCGATGAGCACGGTCGCCACGTTCTCCATCGGGCCGCGACGCAGCCAGCTTGGCCAGCCGCCGCTCATTTCCGCACCGCGCCGAAGGTGATGCCACGCAGCAGGTGCTTGCGGAGCAGGATTGTGAACACAAGGACCGGGAGGAGGAAGAGCGTGGCGCCGGCGGCGACGGCGGGCCAATCGAGGCCGCCCTCGCCGATGATCGTGGGGATGAACGGCGGCGCGGTCTGGGCCGTGCCGGAGGTCAGCAAGAGCGCGAAGGCGTACTCGTTCCAGGCGAAGATCAGGCAGAAGATGGCCGTGGCGGCGATGCCCGTCGTGGCCTGCGGCAGGACGACTTTTCGGAAGGCCTGCAGCCGCGTGTAGCCGTCGATCATCGCGGCTTCCTCGTACTCCCGCGGGATCTCGTCCATGAAACCCTTGAGGAGCCAGACCGCGAGCGAGAGGTTCACCGCAGTGTAGAGCAGGATCATGCCCAGATGCGTGTCCGAGAGGCCGAGTTGGCGGTACATCAAGAAGATGGGGATCGCCACGGCGACGGGCGGCATCATCCGCGTGGACAGGATGAAGAACAGGAGGTCGTCCTTGAGCGGGACGCGAAAGCGCGAAAAGGCGTAGGCCGCGAGCGTGCCGAGGAAGATTGTGAGGAAGGTCGATCCGAAGCCGATGATCACCGAGTTGAGGAACCGCTCGCCGAACTTCGAGGGCCCGGCGATCACCATGTTGCGCGAGCGGACGAGTTCGTCCCACCAGGTCTCGGGCGGCGGCAGCGACGCCATGTACTCGGGCGTCTGCCGGGTCCGCGTCGTGAACAAGTTCACGTAGCCTTCGAGCGTGGGGCCGAAGACGACCTTGGGCGGATAGGAGATCGAATCCTGCGGCGTCTTGAGGCTCGTCATGAAGATCCAGACGAGCGGCAGCATGGTGACAAGCGCGTAGATGACGATGAGCGTCGCGGCGAACCGGCGCTCGCGCGCGGTGGGTTCGATCACCGAATGCGCGGTCGCGCTCATCGGTCCTTCACCCGGTTGAGCGCCTTCACGTAGATGCTGGCGAGCCCGAAGACGGTAACGAAGAGCACGATGGCGAAGGCCGACGCATAGCCGGTCCGCCACTTCTCGAAGGCCTCGCGCTTGAGGTTGATCGAGGCGAGCTCGGTCACCGAGCCCGGCCCGCCCGAGGTCAACTCGACGACGAGGTCGAACATCTTGAAGTTCTCGATACCGCGAAAGAGCACCGCCAGCATCAAGAAGGGCAGCACCATCGGCACCGTGATCGTCCAGAACTGGCGCGTCGGCGACGCGCGATCGACCTCGGCCGCTTCGTAAAGGTATTCGGGGATCGATCTGAGCCCCGCGAGACAGATCAGCATGACGAACGGCGTCCACATCCAGGTATCGACGATGATGATCGCCCAAGGTGCAAGATGAACGCTGCCGATCATCGAAAAGGAAGACGGGTCGACACCGCTGAAGAAGGCGACGACGTAATTGAAGAGGCCGATCTGCGGCTGGTAAAGGAAAGTCCAGAAATTGCCCACGACCGCCGGTGACAGCATCATTGGCAGGACAATGACGGTCGTCCAGAACCCGTGGCCGCGGAAATTGCGGTTGATCAGCCAGGCCAGCGTGAAGCCAATCAAGACCTGGAGTGCGAGCGTCCAGCAGACAAAATGTGCTGTGACCTGCAGCGTGTGCCAGATGTCACCGTCAGTCAGCACCCGCTCGTAGTTGCGCGTGCCGACCCATTCCACCTCACGATTGGGCCGGTTGGCCCGGTAATTGGTGAACGACAGATAAACCGTCCACAAGAGCGGGAAGATGTTGATCGCCAGCAAGAGCGCGATTGTCGGCGCGATAAACACCCAGGCCACCGCGCGGTCCGAGATCCCGCGTACCCGAGCCCTGAGGTGCGGCGGCGTTGCCGCCGCCGCACGATGCGCCACCCGATCGATCGGCGTGCTTCTGGCCATCGGGCCCATCCGCCCGGCGCGCGGGGGTCAGAGCTTGCCGTCGTCCTCGAAGGTCTCAGTCCAGTCGACAATCAACAAGTCGAGCGCTTCCTGCGCCGTCCCCTGGTCGGCGACTATGTAGTCGTGCAGGCGCTTCTGCATCGCGAGCAGCAGCTCGGCATAGGTCGGCTCCTGCCAGAAGTCCTGGACATTGCCCATCGCCTCGAGGAAATCCGCGGCGAAGGGCTGCGAGTCGGGGAAGCTCGGGTCGTTGAGGACGTCGTTGTGACACGAATAGCCGCCGAGTGACCACCACTTCTGCTGCACTTCCGGCTGCGCGAACCACTTGATGTAGTCGAGCGCCAGGTCCTGCTTGTCCGAATAGGAGATGACCGAGATGCCCTGACCGCCGAGCGTCGACGCCTCGACGTTCTGGCCCGGATTGACGAAGAAACCGATCTTGTCGCCGCCGACCACGGGGTCCTTGTAGAGGCCGGGGAAGAAGGCAAACCAGTTCATCGCCATCGCCACCTGCCCCGACTTGAAGGCGTCGAGGCTCTCCTGCATGTAGCTGTCGGTGTAGCCAGGCGGCGTGCAGCACTCGTAGAGCGTCTTGTAGAACTCGAGGGCTTCCACGGCCTCGGGCGAGTTGACGGCGCCCTCCATGTCGTAGGACCCCGGCTCGTTCTCGTACTTGAAGCCCCAGGCATAGAGCGCACCAGTGGCACCCATGGTGATGCCCTCTGAGCCCCGTTCGGTGAAGATGGCGGCGCCATAGACCGTCTTGCCGTCGATCTCTCGGCCCTGGAAGAACTCGGCGATGTCCAGAAGCTCGAGCTGGGTCCCGGGGGGCGCCAGCTCACGCCCGTACTGAGCCTGGAACTCTTCCTGCAACTCCGGCCGCTCGAACCAGTCGCGGCGGTAGAACCAGGCGTTCGCGTCGCCCATGGCCGGCAACGCGTAGTAGTTCGGCGTGCCCTTCGGCCAAGTCGAGTAGGCGTAGACCGTCGCCGGCGCGAAATCATCCATCGAGATGCCTTCGGCCTCGAAGAAGTCGTTGAGCTTGACGTAGTGGCCATTCTCGGCACCGCCGCCGATCCACTGGCTATCACCGATCATCAGGTCGCAGAGCTGGCCGCCCGAGTTGAGCTCGTTGAGCATCCGGTCGGCGAAATTCGGCCACGGCACGAACTCGAACTTCATGTCGACGCCGGTCTCGGCGGTGAAGTCCTTCGACAGCTCGACCAAAGCGTTGGCCGGGTCCCAAGCGGCCCAGCAGAGTGTCAGTTCCTCGGCCTCGGCGGCGCTGCCTAAACCGCCGATGAGCGCCGTCGAGCCTAACAGGGCCAACCCCATCCGTCGCATGCTCGTCTCCCTGATGCACGTTTGTAGTAGAGTTTAGTTGAGTTTACTCGTGTCGCTTGTTGCAGCGCAGCACAAGGGAAATCCCACGCGCCAGTCAGAGCGCCGTCCAGCCGCCCGTGCGGCTGCTGGTGAGCGCCGCACCCATGAACCGCAGCGCCTCGACACCGTCGTCGACGGTGGGCAGAAGCGCGGTCGCCGGGTCCGGTGTCCGGCCTTCGGCAGTGGCGATGATGCGCTCGGCCGCGTCGCCGTAGAGATTGGCGAAGCCTTCGAGATAGCCCTCGGGATGACCCGGCGGGATGCGCGTGACCCGAGCAGCTTCATCCCCGAGCCCCGGCCCGCCACGCGTAAGACGTCGCGGCGGCTCGCCCAGCGACGAGACGACCAGCACGTTCGGGTCCTCCTGTCCCCAGTCGAGCCCGGCCTTGTCGCCATAGACACGGAGCCGGAGGCCGTTCTCGTTGCCCGGTGCCACCTGAGAGGACCAGAGCATGCCCCGGGCGCCACCTTCGAAACGCATGAGTATCTGAGCGTCGTCGTCGAGGAGGCGACCGTCGACGAAGGTGGTGAGTTCTGCCAGCACCTGCTCGACCCGGAGGCCCGTCACGAAGCGCATGAGGTTGAAGGCGTGCGTGCCGATGTCGCCGAGACAGCCGACCGGACCGGAGCGGGTCGGATCGGTGCGCCATTCGGCCTGCTTCTGGCCAGTCGCCTCCAGCCGCGTGGTGAGCCAGTCCTGCGGATACTCGATCTGCACCACGCGGACCCGACCCAGCTCGCCTGCACCGACCATCGCGCGCGCGTGCCGGACGAGGGGGTAGCCCGTGTAATTGTGCGTGAGCACGAACAGCTTGCCGCTCGAGCGGACCAGAGCGGCAAGGGTCTCCGCATCTTCGAGCGAGGTCGTCAGCGGCTTGTCGCAAATGACGTGGATACCCGCTTCGAGGAACACCTTGGCGACGGCGAAGTGGAGATGATTGGGGGTGACGATCGAGACCACGTCGATGCCGTCGTCGCGCGCCGCCTCGGCCTGCGCCATCTCGTAGAAGTCGCCATAGGCGCGCTCCGGCGGCACGTGCAGCTCCGCGGCGCTCGCACGGGCGCGCTCCGGGTCCGATGCGAAGCAGCCGGCGACCAGCTCGTAGCGGTCGTCGAGCCGCGCCGCGATCCGATGCACGGCACCGATGAAGGCGCCCTGACCGCCACCGACCATGCCCAGGCGCAACCGCCGCTTGGCGCCGCGGTCGTCATTCGGTTCGATTGCCATCGCCGCTACTCCGAGCGATCGAGGCCAAGCACGCGGCGGTTCTGCTCGGCGTCGATGCCGGCGGCAGCGAAGTCGTCGAAGGCACGATCGGTAACGCGAACGATGTGATCGGCGATGAAGCGCGCCCCTTCGGCGGCGCCATCCTCCGGGTGCTTCAGACAGCACTCCCATTCGAGCACGGCCCAGTAGTCGTAATCGTACTCGGCGAGCTTCGAGAACACGCCCCTGAAGTCGACCTGGCCGTCGCCTAGGGAGCGGAAGCGGCCGGCGCGCTGCAGCCAGGGCTGGAAGCCCGAGTAGACGCCCTGCCTGCCGGTCGGATTGAATTCCGCGTCCTTGACGTGAAAGGACGTGATCCGCTCGTGGTAGATGTCGATAAACTCGAGATAGTCGAGCTGCTGCAAGAGGAAGTGGCTCGGGTCGTAATTGATGTTGCAGCGCGGATGGTTGTCCAGCTTGTCCAGAAACAGCTCGAACGTAGCCCCGTCCATCACATCCTCGGACGGGTGGATCTCGTAGCCGACATCGACGCCGCAGGCATCGAAGCGGTCGAGGATGGGCCGCCAGCGGTTGGCCAGCTCCTCAAAACCCTCGTCGACGAGGCCCGCGGGACGCTGCGGAAACGGATAGAGGTAGGGCCAGACCAGGGCGCCGGTGAAGCTCACATGCTTGGTGAGCCCCAGGCGGCGCGAGGCCTCCGCCGCCTTGAGGCACTGGTCTGTGGCCCATTGCTGGCGCGCTTGCGGGTTGCCGTGCACCTCGGGCGGGGCGAAGCCGTCCAAGAGCTCGTCATAGGCCGGGTGCGCGGCGACGAGCTGGCCCTGGATGTGCGTCGACAGCTCGGTGACGGTGACCCCGGCATCGGCGCATATGCCTACGACCTCGCCGCAATAGGCGTTGCTCTCGGCGGCAAGATCGAGATTGAAGAGGCGCGCATCCCAGCTTGGGATCTGAATGCCCTTATAGCCGAGGCTGGAGGCCCACTTGGCGATCGCCGACAGGTCGTTGAACGGTACGGTGTCGTCAGCAAACTGGGCGAGAAAGATTGCCGGGCCGTGCATCGTCTTCATGGCGTCCTCCCTGACGCGTTCTGCGCCAAGGACCGCACCACGCGCGCGCTACGTCAAGGGGGAGTCCTAGTGAGCTGAATTCCGTGCGCCGAGTTAAAGGTCGGAGGCAGGCGTGCGGTCAGCCGCCCGCCTCCGTTCGCGCCTCGAGCGTGTCGAGCAGCAGCGGCAGGCCACCCCGGTTCAAGAGCGAACGAAACTCGCCACGACGGCGCCCCAGCTCGTTCAGCGTGCCGTCGACGACCACATTGATGATGCGCGGACCGTCCGCGGTCGGGTGTACGAGGTAGTCGAAGCGGACGGGGTCGCCGTTGGGGCGGATCAACCGCGTGTCGACCCAGACCCGTTCGCCGTCATCGGGGCGCACGCCCAGGGTCTCGAACACGAGTCCGTCGGCCTTGTCGAAGTTGGACGCGTAGTTCGCGGCGGCAAAAGCGGCGAACTGCTCGCTCAGGTCTTGGCGCTGCTCCTCGCCGAAGCCGGCCCAATCACGCCCCACGGCGACGCGGCTCATCGTGGTGAAGTCGAAGGTATCGGTGACGACCGGGTCCAGCATCCGCCGTCGCTGCGCGACGGTGCTGCCGTCCGATGCCGCTTGGAGCAGGCCCGCGTGGAGCCGCTCGACGGGCACGGCCGCGTTCTCAACCGCCTGACCTGGCGCCGCGGCGAGGATCAGCGCCGCCCCCGCCAGCAACGCCCCGCGTCGGGTCAGGCCGCCTGCAGGTCCGCCAACGCTCAGGACACGTTCACACGTGCTCGGCATGCTTCATCGGCTCCTTTGGATGCACCGTTTGCCGCATCGACCGCCAGAGCGTCTTACGCGAGCGTGACACGAGACGTCGAGACGTGACCAACGGCCGGTTGCGCCGGGTTCGGGAATCCTGTTCGTAAGCGCCGCGGGAACGGAGGAAGTTCGCTTGACGATACCCTTGCTACAAAAGTGGCGTGTTGGCAGCTACATTGTCCGGCAACGACTTGCCGGAAGGCAACGCTATCCGCTCGTCCTGATGCTCGAGCCGCTGTTTCGCTGCAATCTGGCGTGTGCCGGTTGTGGCAAGATCGACTACCCCAAGCCGATCCTCGGTCGCCATATGAGCGTCGAGGACTGCCTCGCGGCGGTCGACGAGTGCGGCGCACCAGTGGTTTCGATCCCAGGCGGCGAGCCGCTGCTGCATCCGCAGATCGACGAGATCGTCAAAGGCATCGTCGCCCGAAAGCGGTTCGTCTACCTCTGCACCAACGCGCTCCTGCTCGAGAAGAAGCTCGAGCTGTTCGAGCCCAGCGTCTACCTGACCTTCTCGATCCATCTCGACGGCCTCGAGGAGGAGCATGACGAGGCGGTCTCGCAGAAAGGCGTCTTCGCCCGCGCGATCCGGGCGATCGAAGCCGCCAAGCGCCGGGGCTTCCGGGTGACGGTGAACTGCACGCTCTTCAATAACGCCGTACCCGAACGCGTTGCCGCGTTCTTCGACTACTGCATGACGCTCGGCGTCGAAGGCATCACCGTGTCGCCGGGCTACGCCTATGAGCGCGCGCCCGTGCAGGAGCACTTCCTCAAGCGCCAGGACACGAAGAACCTGTTTCGCGACGTCTTCCGCCGCGGCAAAGGGCGTGGCTGGGTGTTCAACCAGTCCCAGCTGTATCTGGACTTCCTCGCCGGCAACCAGAACTACCGCTGCACGCCTTGGGGCAATCCGACACGCAACATCTTCGGCTGGCAGCGGCCCTGCTACCTCCTCGGCGAGGGCTATGCACGCACCTTCCAGGAGCTGATGGAGACGACGGACTGGGACTCCTACGGCACCGGCGCCTACGAGAAGTGCGCCGACTGCATGGTGCACTGTGGCTTCGAGCCGACGTCGGTCAATGACACCGTGGCGCGCCCGTGGAAGGCGTTGCGCGTCGCGCTCAAGGGGATCGAAACCGAGCGACCGATGGTGCCGGATGTCGACCTTTCAAAGCAGCGGCCCGCGGTCTACGTCTTCGAAGATCATGTCGAAAAGGCTCTCCAGGAGCCCTTGCCGGGCGAGGCCCGCGAGCGTCGCCGCCGCGCGTCCTAAGCTGGCCCGCGCGGCTGCGGAATCCCGCGCGACCGCTGCCACCGCCGGCCAGTCGGACGGGTAGCGCGCGAGGCCCAGCGCCACCGCCCAAGGCCGCACGGCGCCGTTGGCCCCGATCGCCGTCGAGGCTAGCCGCGGCAACCGCCGCTGGGCCGGATCGGCGATTGCGCGAACGACCAGCGCCGGAACTCCGGCTTCGTGAGCGACGCGCACCACCCGAGCACTTTCCATGTCCACTGCAGCAGCCGCGTAGCGCTGCCGTGCCTCGCGCTTGGCCACCGGGTCCAGCAGCGGGGCGTCGACGCTCAAGAGCGGGCCGGGGGTCGCCCCGAGCGATCTGGCGAGCGAAGGCGCACCACGCAGAACCGCCTGGCCCTGGCTGCTTTCGATCGACGCCGGCACGACGAGATCGCCGGGCGCCAGCGCCGGATCGAGCCCGCCGGCTGTGCCGAAGCTCAAGAGCGCCGTCGCACCATCCGCGAGGAGCGCTCGCGCAGCCGCCGCAGCAGCGGCACCAGGTGCCGCGCGCACCGGCGGCGCGTCCGCGCCCCAGGCGCGGCGGAACGTCGTTGCCTCGAGGGCGAGACCGGTGACGACGCCTAGTCGGATCAAATGCCGAAGGCCACGTCCCGGCTATTGCCGCGCTTCAGGTTGCGATAGCGGGCGAGCGCCCAGAGCGGGAAGTAGAACCGATAGCCGTGGTAGCGGAGATAGAAGACCCGCGGGAACCCGACTGCGGTATACCAAGGCTCCTCCCAGTCCGCGCCGCGACGCGGATGCTCGGTGAGGAACTGGATGCCGCGCGCAACCGCCGGGTGGTCGACCTCGCCCGCCGCCATGAGGCCCAACAGCGCCCAGGCAGTCTGCGACGGCGTGCTCGCCTTGGCTTCGGCCTTGCGCTCGCTCCAATAGGTGGCGCCGTCCTCACCCCAACCGCCGTCAGGGCGCTGCCGGTCGAGCAGCCAGGCGACAGCGCGGCGTATCTCCGGCGCATCGTGCCCCACGCCCGCGGCATTGAGCGCCGCCAGCACCGACCAGGTGCCGTAGATGTAGTTCGTGCCCCAGCGGCCGAACCAGCTGCCGTCCGCCTCCTGCTCGGCGCGCAGATACGCTAGCGCGTGGTTTACTGCCGGGTGCTCGGGGCCATAGCCGAGCTGGGCGAGGAAGCCGAGGCAGCGTGCCGTGACATCGGCCGTTGGCGGGTCGAGCAGGGCGCCGTGGTCGGCAAACGGAATGTGGTTGAGGTAGCTCTTCGTGTTGTCGGCATCGAACGCGCCCCATCCACCGTTCCGACTCTGCAGGCCCAAGAGCCATTCGGCCGCCCGGGCGACGGCCTCGTCATTGGCGCTACCACCGGCGCGATCCAGCGCCATGCCGATCACGGCCGTGTCGTCGACGTCGGGGTAGTCGGGGTTCTCGTACTCGAAAGCCCATCCGCCGGGACGCACGTCAGGACGCTGGACGGCCCAATCACCTCTGTGTTCGAGCACCTGCCGATCGCGCATCCACCCGGCCGCGCGGGCGTCGACCTCGCCCTCAGCTTCGGCCAAGGCGTGCATGGCGAGCGACGTGTCCCAGACCGGTGACCAGCAGGGCTGGCAGAAGCGTGTACCATCGGTGTCGTCGACCACCAGCCGCCGCACGCTCGCCGCCGCCGACGCGCGCAGCGGATGGTCTTCAGCATAGCCGAGCGCAGCCAAGGCCATCACGCTGTTGACCATAGCCGGAAAGATCCCGCCGAGCCCGTGCTGGCCGTTGAGGCGCTCGCACATGAAGGTTTCCGCACGGGCAAGTGCGCGCCGACGCAGGCGCTTCGAGAAATGTGGCTCTATCACCTTCAGCACGCGGTCCAACAGCAGGAAGGCATTGCCCTGCCAGGTGCCCGTCGGATTGCGTAGATAGCCGGTCTCCTCGGCCGCGGGGCGAACGAACAGCTCGGCGATGCCGACGGCGCGTGGGTTGCGCGCGCGCGGCCGGAGGGCAGCGACGATCGTGAGTGGCACGACGACGGTGCGCGACCAGTAGGACATGGCCCAGATGTTCACTGGAAAGCGCCGCGGCATCAGCATCAGCTCGACCGGCATCGTCGGCACCGCGCGCCACGGCACCTGCTCGAACAAGGCGAGCGTGTAGAGCGTGAAGACGTTCGAGGCGGCAGCACCGCCACGCTCGAGGATCACTTCGCGCGCGCGGCGCATGTGCGGCGCATCCGGATCGTCGCCGGCGAGCTTCAACGCGAAGTAGGCTTTGACGCTCCCGCTTATATTGACGTCGCCGCCGTAGAAGAGCGGCCAACCACCATGCTCCCCCTGCAGGCTCCTGACATAGTCCGCGAGGCGAGCTTCGAGGTCGGGCTCGCGAGCATCGAAATAGTGCATGAACAGGATATATTCGGCGCTGATCGTAACATCGGCCTCGAGTGGAAACACCCAGTGCCCGTCGGCCTCTTGCCGCGAGCGCAAATCCGACGTCGCGCTTTCGATCACGTGATCGACGGCGTCGTAGGCGACGCTCTCCGTATGACAATCCACGCCGACGTGTCCTTCTGTTTCGTCCACTCGCACCGGGCAGACCCGTTCCCGCAACGACGCCCGCCGATCGCGACGCCACTCGCCACAAGCTCACTGCATGACGCCTGAACAGACGCTCCAGCGCTTGTGATATTTACCCTCGCCCACCTACGCTCATCGCACCGCAGCAGACAGCGCAATCCAAAGCTTCGTCGGCTTGCCGGGCCCGACCGCCGGTCGCGGGGCCGTCCAGCCACGCGCACGCAGTCGCTCGAAGGTGCAGCGATAGACGTTCATCATGATGCGCGCGGGGCGCATCGCACCGCGGTCGCACGCGGCCATGGCCCGCGCCGCGCGTTCGAACGCCGCATCCGCCCAGGCCGCGACCTGCCGGCAGACGCCGTCGATGTCCCGATGCGCCAGGACAGCCTCCGGCGTCGTGATGGGGATGCCGGCCGCGGCCAACAATTCGCGTGGCAAGTAGAGGCGACCCGCCGCTGCATCCTCGTCGAGATCGCGCAGGATGTTGGTGAGCTGCAGCGCCTGACCAAGATGGTTGGCGACGGCGATGCCTTGCGGGTTGTTCTCCCCGAAGACGCAGACGCAGAGCCGGCCCACGGCACCGGCGACGCGATCGCAATAGAGCAGGAGCGTGGCCCGATCGGGCGCCAACATCGGGTCGCCGGCGTCCATTGCCATGCCGTCGACGATGGCGTCGAAGTCGTGCCGACCGAGACCGAAGCGCGCGATTGCCGGCAAGATCGCTCGCGTGGTGGGCCGGGTCGGCGTCCCGGCGAAGAGCCGGTCGATCTCGCCGCGCCAGCGATCGAGCTCGGTCCGCTTCCAACTCAGGGCCGCATCCGCATCGGCGATGTCGTCGACCTCGCGGCAGAATGCATAGACGGCATACATCGCCCGCCGGCGCTGGGGCTCCAGCAGCCGCATGGCCCAGAAGAACGAGGTACCTGAGCCGCGCACCAGATCGCGGACGAAGATGTCGTCTGCCGGCTGATCGCAATGGTCGGCCAATAGCGAATTCATCTCGACGTTTCGCCGGGCACGTTGGCAGAATCTCTTCCTGAATGAGGCGAACCCTGTCTAAGCGGGATCGCCCGCAGTCGCAAAGCCAAGCGGGGCAATCCCGCCAACGGATGGGGCAGTGTTGCATGCGCGCCGCACCTGCCGCAACGCGTCGCCCTACTCAGCGCGGGCCCGCGTCCGCATCCAGGCGCTCGCATCCAGTCGTTGCAGGAAGATGACCATCTCAGCACGTCATGTTGATTGAACGCATGGACGTTTTTGGAACTATTCTATTTTAAACTTATTTCGAGGCCCGGAGTGATTGCTCGTCTAAACGTCCAACTTATTTGACGAACTGGCAACATAGAGCTAATGGGACTGTGATGGTTCTGTTTCGTAACCATACGCAATGCCAACGCGAATGGAGGCCACCACATGCGTTTCGCTGCTCTGCCCATGCTGCTCGCCACCACGGCACTGGTTGCCTCGGCGGCCGCCGAGGCCCAGGAGCTGAACCTCTACAGCTCGCGCCACTATCAGACCGATGAGGCGCTCTATAAGAATTTCGAGGACGAGACCGGGATCACGATCAATCGAATCGAGGGCAATGCCGATGAGCTGATTGCCCGGATCGAGGCCGAGGGGGCGAACAGCCCGGCCGACGTGCTCTTGACCGTCGACGCGGGCCGCCTGTGGCGGGCTGAGGAGGCGGGACTGTTTCAGCCGGTCGAATCCGAGGTGCTCGTGGAGCGGATCCCAGCCGAATATCGCCATCCGGATGGGGAGTGGTTCGGCTTCTCGAAGCGCGCGCGGGTGATCTACTACGATAAGGAGAACGTCGACCCGTCGCTCATCACCAGCTACCAGGATCTGGCGCGAGCGGAGCTGGAAGGCAAAGTCTGCATTCGCCCGGGTTCGAACATCTACAACTTGTCGCTGATGGCCGGTCTACTCGACCATGTCGGTCCCGAGGCCGCTAGCGAGTGGGCCGAGGGCGTCGTCGCCAATTTCGCGCGGCCGCCGCAGGGCAACGACACGGCGCAGATCAAAGATGTAGCGACCGACGCCTGCGACGTCGCCGTCGGCAACACCTACTACTTCGCGCGGCTGATGAACTCTGACGATGCCGCCGACCAGGCGGTCGTCGAGCGGGTCGGCGTCATCTTCCCCAACCAGGACAGCTGGGGCACCCACGTCAACATCTCGGGCGGCGGCGTGATCGCAACGTCACCCAATCGCGAAAACGCGGTCAAGTTCCTGGAGTACCTCGCGAGCGACGAGGCTCAGCAGTACTTCGCCAACGGCAATAACGAGTATGCGGTCGTCGAAGGCGTCGAGGTCGACAATCCGGCCCTAGACGCGATCGGCGACTTCAAGGCGGACGAGCTCAACGTGTCGGTCCTGGGTGAAAACCAGACGCAGGCGCAAATCGTCTACGACGAAGCCGGCTGGCAGTGATGTGAGGCAGCCGGTGGCGACACTTGTTGAAGCCGCCGGCTGCGTTCAACCGCCGAGCCGAGCCCTGACCTTCGCGGTCGCGCCCGAGCGGTCGCCGAGCTTCTCACCGGCCATCAGGCGTTCGTGCAACGCCGGCTCGGCGCTCTGCTTCTCCAACGCCCAATCGATGTCGTCAGCAGCTTCGGCTGCGGGCATCGCCAGCGCGCCGCTGGCATCGGCGATGACCACGTCGCCCGGGTGCACGACAGCCCCTCCGCAGCACACATCGACGTTGAATGCACCGCCGATGTCGTAGATTCGGGTCGTGACTGGCGCGACGCCGCGGCACCAGACGGGCAGATCGTACTGGACGATCTCCGGGAGGTCCGTGGCGGGACCATCGAGGATGACGCCCGCGCACCCGGTGGCCTTGATGGCGCAGGCGACGCCGCCGCCCAGGCACGCATGCCGGTCGTCGCCAAGCCGGTCGATCACGAGCACGTCGTCGGGGCGCAGCAGCGCGATCACGTGATGCAGCAGCGTCGAATCCTGGCCGGGCAGGGCCAGCGTCACCGCCGTACCGGCGATGCGTCGCTCGGCCAGAAGCCCTTGAATCCGGCGGTCGACGAAACCGAGCTGGCGACGATGGCCGATGGTTGCCGTCTCGGCCCTGCGCGCCTTCGCGAGAAGCGTTGGCGGGATCTGAGCCGGCAAGTCGCGAAGGACGTAGGTCAACGCTCCGTCTCCCTAGATTTAGGGCTCAGTAGCCCTGCGCGAGATCGACCAGATCGGGCACCGGCTCACCAGCAACGAACCGCCGCAGATTGGCGGCGATCGCAGCGCCACCCGCAACCGGATCGATGAGCGATGCCACGTGCGGCGTCACCAGCACCTGCGGGTGGTCCCAGAAGGGATGATCGGGCGGCAACGGCTCCTGATGGAACACATCCAGCGTCGCCTGCGCGATCTGACCGCGATCGAGCGCGTCGAGCAGGTCCTCCTCGACCAGATGCTCACCCCTTGCGGCATTGATGATCGACGCGCCGCGCGGCAGCCGGTCGAACAGCCGGCGGCTCAAGATGCCGCGGGTCGCGGGCGTCAGTGGCAACAGGTTCACGAGGATCTCGGTGCACTCCAGAAACCGCTCGAGGTCCTGTTCGCCGGCCAAGCAGGTGACCCCTTCGAGCGACCTCGGGGTACGCGACCAGCCCGCCACGTCGAAGCCGACGAGCGCCAAGGCATGGGCGCAGTCGCCACCCAGATTGCCCAAACCCATCACACCGACCCGCCGCTCGTCGGCCGGCGGATTGATGAGCTGCCGCCATTCGCGGAGCGGTTGGGCGGCTTCGATCTCGGGCAGGCGACGATGCAGCCGAAGGACATGCAGGACGACATACTCGCGCATGCGCTGGAGCAGCTCGGGACCGGTGGTGCGGATGATCGGCACACCCGCGGGCAGCTCGGGATCGGCCAGCACATGATCGATGCCGGCGCCGATCGAGATGATGCAGGCGAGGTTGGTAAAGCGCTTGAGCCCGCCAGGCGGCGGCTTCCACACCACCGCCTGCTCGATCTCCTCCGGCGCTCCGGGGTCGTCCCAGGGACGCACGTCGAACTCGGGCAGGAGACCGCGCAGATGTTCGAGCCACCATTGGGCCCGCGGGCCGCTCAAGTGCAAGATGACCGCCAACCATTCCCTCGCCGGGCACTGCTTCGACTGCCGCCAGCTTGCGCACGATCAGACGCCACGTCGAGCGTCCATGCGTCGCGTCGGGTCGCTGGACACCCTGCGCACCGCCGTGTAGGGCCGAGAAAAGATATCCGTCGAGGGGGAGGACCATCGATGCGGATCTGGACGTCGACGCTCTCGTTTGTCGCAGCGTGCCTGCTGCTCGGCGGCGCCGCCGCTGCCGAGACTTGGCGGATGGCGCACAAACAGCCGCCCGAGAGCGTCGAGGGCCGGCTCTTTCAGGCCTTCGCCGACAAGATCGAGGAAAAGACCGAGGGCGAGATCACCGTCGAGGTCTACCCCGCCGAGCAACTGGGCAAGGATGACGTCATCCTCGAGCAGATCCAGCTCGGTACGGTCCACATCTACCCCGAGGGCGTGAGCTACCTGCAGAAGTGGGTGCCCGAGCTACGCTTCACCAGCGCGCCGTTCCTGTTCGATGACCGGGAGCACTGGAGCCGCTTCATGGACACCGAGCTGGTCCAAGGCTGGCTCGGGACGGTGGCCGACGAACACGGTATCGGCCTCATCGGGGATACGACGGCCTTCGTCCGCGGTCCCTACCGCGTCATGGTCACCAATCGCCCGTTTACGAACGTCGACGAAATGGCGGGCACGAAGCTGCGCATGCACCCCAACGAGCTCGCCGCAGACGCTTGGCGGCACCTGGGCGCCGAGGTTCGCACGCTTGCTTGGACCGAGGTCTACGAATCGATCAGCCGCGGGATCGTCGAGGCCGTCAACAGCCCGATCGCGCTGGTCGAATCCATGCGCTTCTACGAGGTGGCGCCGAACGTGATCCGCCACAACGAGTACCCGCAGGGCATGGCCTTCATGACCAACGCTGACGCGTGGAACGATCTCGATGAGGAGACACGCGCGCAGATCCTCGAAGCGCACGAAGAGGTGGCAACGCAGTCTGTCGAGGACATGACGGCGGTCGCCGATTCGAGCATCGAGCGGATGCAGGCGGAGGGCGTGACCTTCTCGACGGCCGACATCCAGAGCTTCGTCGACAAGATGCGCGACTTCTATGCCGAGCTGGACGCCAATGGCGAGCTGCCGCCCGGCTTCCTCGACGCCGTCAACGCGACCCGCGCCACCAACTGACGTGGCGCGCTCGCTGGGGCTGTTTCTCGCCGCCTGCGAGCGCCTGTTCCTGGGGCTCGCGAACAGCTTGCTGCTGGCGATCCTGGCGATCAACCTCGTCAACATTCTCAGCCGGCTCGTCTTCGACCTCGGCATCATCTGGGTCTTTCCCTGGACCCGGGTCATGTTCGTGTGGATGGTCTTTCTGGCGTTCTTCGTGATCTACCGGCGCGGCAAGGACATCACCGTCGATTTTGCCGTCAACTTCATGGGCGCGCGGTTGCAGCAGGCCGTCCGCGTGTTCGTCGATCTCGTCGTGATCGCGCTCCTGGCGCTCATTCTTGCCCAGATTCCGACGCTGCTGCCGCGCCAAGTCGGCCATTTGGACCTCGTCGGCATCCAGCGCTACTGGCTGGCGATCCCCTTCTACGTCTCCTGCGCGCTCATCCTGCTCGAGTTTCTGCTCGATCTGCTGCGCGCGGTCGGTCTGGCGCCGAACGAGCCCGAGCGCGCGACGCCATGACGGCGATCGCTCTATTCGCCGGCTTCGTCGCGCTCATCGCCCTCAAGGTGCCGATCGCCATGGCCATCGGCGTCGCGGTCGTGATGGCGCTCATCAGCGCCGGCTTCGCCGACACGCTCTGGATCTTGCCGATGAAGGTGATCGAGGGCGTCGACAACGCGTCGCTCTTGGCGATCCCGTTCTTCGTCCTCGCCGGCAATCTCATGAACGCGGTCGGCATGACCGAGCGCATCTTCAATCTCGCCAACGCGCTGGTCGGCCATTTCCGCGCCGGCCTCGCCCAGGTCAACGTCCTCGCATCGCTTCTGTTCGCCGGCAGCACCGGCGCTGCGGTCGCGGACATCGCCGGGCTCGGGACCGTCGAGATCAAGGCGATGCGCGAGCGCGGCTATCGCACCTCGTTCGCCGCGGCGATCACCACCGTCTCGGCGATCGTCGCCCCATTCATCCCGCCTTCCGTGCCGCTCGTCGTCTACGCGTTTCTGTCCAACACCTCGGTCGCGCGCATGTTCCTCGCGGGCATCGTCCCGGCTCTGGTCGTTGCCGGCGCCCTGATGCTCTTCAATCGCCTGCTGGCAACGCGCATCGACTTTCCATCGCAACCGCGGGCGTCAGCCGGCGAGATCTGGCGACATGCGATCGACGGCTCGGCCGCCCTCTTGACCCCCGCCATCATCATGACCGGCATTCTCACCGGCACCACCACCGCCGCGGAGGCCGGCATCCTGGCTTGCGGCTACACCCTGCTGCTCGGCGTCATCTACCGCACGATCCGCCTGCAGACGCTCTGGAAGGCCGTCACCGAGACCGTGCTGATCACCTCGCTGATCATGGTCATCATCGGCTTCGCGCGGGGCATGGGCTGGCTCCTGGCGATCGAGCGGATCCCCCAAGACCTCGCCTTCTATGTCTCGGGCGTCGTCGACGAGGCCTTCATCTTTTTGATCATCGTCATCATCGCCGTGCTCATCGTCGGCTGCTTCATCGACGGCGTGACGGCGAAGCTGTTGCTCGTGCCGATCTTGCTGCCGCTCGTAGACGGCTTCGGCATCGACCGCGTCCACTTCGGCATCGTCCTGCAAATGTCGCTGATCTTGGGGCTCGCCACGCCGCCCTTGGGCCTCGGCCTCTACATCGTCTCGCGAATCGCGGCGATCCCGGTGGAGGACGTGATTCGCGCCGTCTTGCCGTTCTTCATCCCGCTGGTGCTGGTGCTCGTGCTGCTGGCAGCTTTGCCGCAGCTATCCTTGTTCTTGCCCAACCTGCTGCTCGGCCCCGGATGACGTCCTCAGAACATCTCGACAACGAGGTCCTCGAGACCGTCGACCCGCCCATGAGGGTGAAGGGCGGCTGCGGTTCGAATAGGTAGTGCATATGGCGCTCCGCCGCGTGGGCGCAAGCCGTGGCGATCTTTAGCACCACGAGCGGGCCAGCGGGATGGACAGTGTGCCTTACCTCGACAAGGCGCTCAGGCCGCCTGCGCCAGTGGCGATGCCTCGACCGCCCCAGTCGCAGATCGACCGGCGTAGCCGAGCACGAAGGCTGCAGGTGTGAAGGCGAAGGCGAGGACAACCGACAACAGCACGCCGCCGCCGATCGCCATCGCGAAGGGCGGCCAGAAGCCGCCGCCGGCGAGGATCAGCGGCAGGAACCCGCCGAAGGTGGTGAGCGTCGTCGACCAGATGTGCCGGCTGGAGCGCAGCACGACGTCGCCGATCGCCACCCGATCGCCGGCGCGCGCCGCCGGTGTGTCGCGCAAGCCGGTGAGCACGATGATCGCCGCGTTGATCGACACGCCGACCGAGCCGATCACGCCGATGAGCGCTTGAATGCCGAACGGGTAGCGGAAGACGGCGAGCGCCAGCAGCGCCAGACCGACCGCGAGCACGGCCACGGCGGCGGCGATCAGCGACAGCCGATAGGAGCGGAAGGTGAGGACCAGGGTTGCTACCGTCAGCGCCACGATGAGGCCCGCTGACGCCGTCAGGTTCCGCGATGTCTCGGCCCGTGCATCGCTGTCGCCGCCCAGGCCCAGCCGATAGCCCTCCGGCAGCACCCACCCGCTCGCCGCGACGGCCGCCTCGACGGCATTGAGCGCCTCCTGGGCCAGGACGCCTTCCGCGACGAACGCCTGCACGGTGGTGACCCGCTCGCCGTTCCGGCGCGTGATCACCGGGTCGCCCGGCACCAGCTGCAGTTCGGCGACGGCACTTGCGGGCACGGCCGGAAAAGCGAGGGCGGCGTCGTTCGCGGGCGGCATGATGAGCAGGTCGCGTGCTGTCGCAACCGTGCCACGGTCCGCGCCGGCCAACCGCACCCGCACCGGCAGCTCCTCCGTACCCTCGACGAGCGAACCGCCCACGACGCCCTCGAGCGCCGCGTCGAGCTGAGCCGCGACGGCCGCGAGGTCGAGACCCAGAAGGTCGAGCGCCACCTCGTCGATGTCCAATCGAAGCTGTGGCGCCGCGGCTCCGATCGACGCACGCGTGTGGGTCACGCTCGGCACGGTCGCCATGATGGCGCGCAGCTCCTCGCCGAGCTGGTCCAGCGTGGCGATGTCGGGACCGTAGAGCCTAAGCTCGACGGGCGCCTCCACGGGCGGCCCCTGCTTGAGCCCGCGAACGATGATCTGCGCTTCCGGAACCTCGGCATCGAGGCGGGCCTGAAGCCGCGGCACCAGTTCGCGTGTCGCTTGGGGCGAGGTGGTCGTCACGAGCGCCTCTGCGAAGCGCGCGACGCCGTCCTGGTTCGCCTGCATGTTGTAGTAGAAGGCGGGCGCACTCTCGCCCACGACCCAGTCGGTTCGGTGCACCGCGGGCTCGGCCGCGAGATGCGCATCGATCGATCGGGCGACCGCGTAGGTCGCCGCGATCGGCGCCGCGGCGTCGAGCCTGACCTGGATGTGGAACTGATCGCGCTCGACACCCGGAAAGAACTGCGCCGTTAAAGTCGGAAAGGCGAGAAAGCCCATCAGCGGCAGGACGAGCGCTACGCCGACAGCGGCGAGCGGCCGCTCGATGCCGGCCCGCACCAGCCGCGCGAAGATGCGTCCCACCGCACCCGCAGCGAGCCCACCGGTAGACCCCGCCGCCGGCATGAGGCGCCCGGCCAGCGCCGGCGTCACGATGAGGGCCAGGAGCAGGCTAGACCCCAGCATCACGATGACCGCGGTGGCGATCGAGCCGACGAAGTCGCCGGCGGGCCCAGGCAGAAGCGCCATCGGGAGGAACGCCAAGACCGTCGTCACGGTCGAGGCCAAGAGCGGTATGGCGAGGCGCCGGACGCTGCGATCGACCGCGATCTCGCGGGCGACATCGGCACCGATGCGGCGACGAATCTCGTCGGTCATGACGATCGCGGCGTCGACCAACAGGCCGAGCGCCACGATGAGCCCGGTGATCGACATCTGGTGAAGCGGCACGCCCAGCCGTTGCAGAATGGTGATCGAGAGGAGCGCGCTCAACGGCAAGACCAGGGCGACGACGAGTGCCGAGCGCCAGCCGAGGGTCAAGAGCAGGACCACGAGAACGATCGCGACCCCGATCGCCAGATTGCGGCCGAGCTCGGTGAAGCGCTCGACCGTATAGCCGTTCTGCTCGAACACCAGCTCGACCTCGAGACCTGCTGGCAAGCTGGCCGCGAACGCATCGAACGTGGCGGTCGCCGCCCGCGTCCAAGTGTCGACCTGCCGGTCGTCCTCCATGCGCGCGGCAACCAGCACCGCCGGCACGCCGTCGGCGATCGCCAGGCTATCGGGCGGCGTCGTGATCGTGCGCGTGACCGTGGCGACGTCACCGACGCGAATGGTGGTGCCGACATCGTCGACGGCCAGCGGCACGTTGCGGATACGCTCCAACGCATCCAGCTCGCCGGCGACCTCGACGAGCAGACGTGCATCGCCGCCGTGCACCGTGCCCGCCGCCACCTTGGCATCGGCCGCGGCAAGCCGATCGGCGACCTCCGCCGGCGTCAGGCCGAGGGTCACCAATCGCTCGAGGTTCACGGCGACCAGCACCTCCTCCTCCCCGTCGCCGAAGAGGTCGACCAGCCGGGTCTCGGGAACGGCGCGGAGCCGGTCCTGCAAGAGCCGCGCGTAGCGCACGACAACGCTCGCGGGCGCCGTCACTCGGTCGGCCGCGCGAACCGCGGCGATGAGCGTGTAGGCGCCGGTCCGGTCGTCGTCGAACTCGGGGTCGGGCACGCCCGGCGGCAGCTCACGCGCCGCGTCGTCCAGCGAGTCGCGGATTTCCGACCATGCGTTCGGTAGGTCGGCGTCGGCCAAGAACGACGAGAGCTCGACGCTGACAACCGAGACGCCGCGGCGCGAGGTCGAGCTGATGGTATCGATCGCTGCGATGGTCTCGAGCTCGCGCTCGATGGGCTCCGTGACGAGTGCTTCGACGCGGGCGGGATCAGCACCGGGGAAGGGCGTGACGATCGTCGCGAACAGGTTGGTGATGGTCGGGTCTTCCTGCCGGCCGATCGTCAGGAATGCAGCCGCCCCCGTCGCCACGACCAGGCCGATCACGAGCACGAGCAGGCGAACGTCGCGAAAGGTGAGCGTCGTCATGAAGCGTCGTCGTCCAGCAGGCGGACCGGTGCGCCGTTCGCCACCCGATGCGCGCCGGCAACGACGAGGAGGGCGCCTGCGGGCACCGAGCCCTGCACGAACGCCGTCTCGGCCGTCGTGTGCAGAACCTCCACCGCCACGTAGCCGCGTCGCCAGTCTCCATCGCCTTGGGGCAGAACGATTGGCACGTTGAAAAGCCCCTTGGCGCCCGCTTGCAGCACCGTGACCGGGACGCGAAAGCCGTGCAGCGCCACGCGTTCCTCCAGGGCCAAAGCGACGAGCGTACCCAGCGGCGGTGGCGGATCGGCATCGACCGCGAGGCGGAGCTGGACGGTTCGCGTTCGGCCGTCGAGATCGGCCCGCTTGCCTACCAGCCGCGCCTCGAGCGTGCGGTCCGCGTGCTCCAGCTTGATCACAGCACCCACGGCGAGGCCGGCAGCCACCTCGGGCGGCACACCGACCCGCGCCTCGGGCCGACCGGTCTCGAACAGCTCCACCACAGGCGTTCCCGCCGTCACGGTGGCGCCATCATCCAAAGACCGGGCGCCGATGGCGCCGGCAAAGGGTGCTCTGAGGATCGCCTTGTCGAGCTCGACGTCGAGTCGCGCGATCTCGGCGGCCACTGCCGCAGCCTCGGCCTCCAGGCTCGCCCGCGCGAAGCGCGCTTCGTCCAGCGCCTGGGTCGCGGAGAAGCCGCGGGTCTCGAGCGCCGACTGCCGCTGCTCGGTACGCTCCGCCAAGGCGATACGCGCCGCGAGCGCCGCCTGCTCGGCCTCCAGACGATCGCGCTCGGCCTCTCGGATCCGGACATCCTGGCGCGCGATGACGGCACCCGTCCTGACCTCGTCGCCCTCTTCGACGACGACCTCGGTTACCAGACCCGGCTGCTCGAAGGCGAGCGTCGTCATACGCGCCGCCTCGATCCGCCCGGCATAGCGTGCCGTGCGCTGGAAGTGGTCAGCCGCCACGAGCGGCGCCGTGCGTACCGCGAGCGGCTCTGTCGGCGGCAAGGCGTCGACCGCGGCGCGCGCATGCAGCCAGTAGGTGCCGGCGGCGAGCACCACCGCCGAGAGGGCCATGATGACGAGCGTCAGCGGGCGAGCCATCGCAACCTCCGACGATGTGACGAGCCATAACATATGTTATGCTCGCTAACATGCAATGGGGACGGCACATGCATTCGACCATGGCAGAAGCCTCCGCCGGCAAGCGGCGCTATCACCACGGCGACCTCAAGAGCGCCCTCGTCGACGCGGCCGAGACGATCATCGCCCGCGATGGCGCCCTCGACTTCACGCTTGCCGACGCGAGCCGCATGGCGGGCGTCAGCACAGCTGCGCCCTATCGGCACTTCGCCGACAAGGAGGCACTATTGGATGCCGTCCGCGGGCGCGGCTTCGAGAAGCTGACGGCGGAGATGCAGGCGGCGGCCGAGGCGCTGCGCAAACCCGGCACGATCGACGACGTGGTGGCGATCGGCCAGGCCTATGTCCGCTTCGCCATGGCGGAGCCGGCGGTCTTTCGCCTGATGTTCGGTGCCCGTCACGCGCCGCCGCCCGCGGAGCTGACGCAGCAGGTCGGCCGCGAGTGCTTCGGGACGCTGCTCGACCGCCTCGATCTGGTCCGCGCGAACTACGGCTTTGAGCGGCCAGACACGCAGACGCTCGCCATGCCGCTCTGGTCGATTGTCCACGGCCTTGGGACGTTGGCGATCGACCAGAACTTCGATGCAACGGCACCCGGCACCGATCCGATCGAGCTGGTCGACTTCGCCAGCCGCAACTTTCTGGGCCATGTCATCCAGAAGGCCGTCGACGCGAAGGCTAAGTGAGCCGAGGCGTCACCCGCTCGGGTCGCGCCCCAAGGTGCAGCCGGCTCTCGCGCGGCGCGCTTTCCGCAACGAGGCGACCCGCCTTGATGACCGCGAGCCGCACGGCACGCGTGCGGATCGCTTCGATCGGGTCGCCAGCCTGCAGCAGCACGAGATCAGCACGCTTGCCGACCGCGACCCCGTAACCGTCGAGGCCCATCACCCGCGCGCCCTCGGTGGTGACGGCCTCGAAGCAGCGGCGCATAGCTTCCATGCTCGAGAGATGCCCGACGTGGATCGCCATCGACGCGACGTCGAGCATGTCCGCCGTGCCAAGCGGATACCATGGGTCCATCACGCAATCCGAGCCGAAGGCGACCGTGAGGCCGGTAGCCTGCAGCTCTGCCACGCGCGTGAGGCCGCGACGCTTCGGATAGGTGTCGTGGCGGCCCTGGATGAGGATGTTGATGAGCGGGTTGGCGACGACGTTGAGCCGGCTTTCCGCCATGAGCGGTATGAGCTTCGAGACGTAGTAGTCGTCCATCGAGTGCATCGAGGTGAGATGCGAGCCGGTCACGCGGCCCTGGAGGCCGTGACGCAGCGTCTCGCGCGCGAGCGTCTCGACATGCCGACTATTGGGGTCGTCGGTCTCGTCGCAGTGGAGGTCGACCATCAAGCCACGCTCGGCGGCGATCGCGCACAGCCGCGCGACGCTCGCATCGCCCTCCTGCATGGTCCGCTCGAAGTGCGGAATGCCACCCACGACATCGACGCCGCGGTCGAGAGCTTGGAGCAGGTTGCTCTCGGCTCCGGCGCTACGGAATAGGCCGTCCTGGGGAAAGGCAACGAGCTGCAGATCGAGGTAGTCCTTGACCCGTTCGTGCACCTCCAACAGCGCCTCGACACCGGTGAGCGTGCCGCAGACGTCGACATGGCTGCGGATGGCCAGAAGCCCTTGCGCCACCGCGAGGTCGCAATAGCGGAGCGCGCGCTCAACGATTTCAGCCGCCGTCTGCACCTGCTTGAGCTCGCCCCAGAGCTCGATGCCCTCAAGGAGCGTGCCGGAGGCGTTGAGCCGCGGGCGCCCAAGTGACAGGGTCGCATCCATGTGGAAGTGCGGATCGACGAAGGGGGGTGCCACGAGCTGGCCGGCTGCGTCGATCTCCTGAAAGCCGCCGCCGAGCTGCACGTCGATCGCCGCGATCCGGCCGCCAGCGCAGCCGATGTCGAGGCCGATGCGACCGTCGACCAGGTTCGCATTGCGGATGACGAGATCGAAGCTCATGAACACCTCCGGTGCGGAGCACGGGCCCGAGCGTGATACCCGGCATCAGAGCGCTAGCGAAACCGGGGTCGGAACGGCGAGCTTCGGCGACCCGATCGCTGCACCACCCGAGGACTTGGGAGACCAAGATGGACGGCCTGCGCCGCCCGACGGAAGGCGAGATCGAGCATTTGGCGAGGCTCTGGCACAACGCATGGCACGAGGCGCATGCCGCGCATGTGCCTGCGGCGCTCACAAGGCTTCGAACGCCCGAGAGCTTCGCGGTTCGTATGGCCGAGATGCTCGATCGGACACGAACCATCGGGGACAGGGGGCCCCCTCAAGGCTTCTGCACGATCCGAGATGACGAGCTGATGCATCTCTTCGTAGCCCCATCCGCCCGCGGTGGAACGCTGGCGAGCGATCTCCTCCTTGACGGCGAGCGCCGCCTGGCGCGCGCAGGCACGCGGGTGGCCTGGCTCGTCTGCGTCGTCGGCAATGATCGCGCGGCGCGGTTCTACGAGAAGCACGGCTGGACGAAGATCGGCCTGATGCTCAACCACGTCGAGACGTCGGATGGACCCTTCGCGCTCGAGGAATGGCGCTACGAGAAGTTCCTGACGCCCAACGTGGACGGATAGCAAGCTGGCGGCCTCCGCGGCTCCGCGGACCGCGGGTGGGGCAGCGCCCGTCAGCCAAGGTCCTCGACGACGCGAAAGCGCTCACAGACGAGGCGCATGTCCGGGCTGAAGCCACCGGTGCGCTCGAAGTAGGTGCGGTGATCCTGGCGCCAGGCATCGAGGTCCGTATTCTCCCCCTCGGCCAGCGCGAAGCGCTCATCGACCTCGCTGAAGAGGCGGATCGTCACCTCCGTCGTCTCGATCACCAGCGCCGGATCGCCGTCCCAGTCGAGCGCGATGTCGCGGCGACCGACCTGCGGCATGGCCTGCGCGCCACTCTCCACGTCGCGCAATGCCATGCACGTCGCCGTCTTCGCACCGGCACGCACCAATGCCAGCAGCGCTTCGGAAAGCTCTCGGTTGTCGCCGAAGACGAAGGTGGCGCCATCGGGGTACCGTGCCTTCAGCTCGTCGAGGTTCATCGATGCCTCCACCAACCTGCAATGCTCGATATGGCGCACCGGTTCCAGAAGGACATGCCTGGGAAGACCATCATGGCGACGGTCGGGATGCCGTGGATGAGGTCGCGCAGCTTCTCGAACAACAACTCCAGCGTCAGCCGCTCGCGTACCGGCCGTGCCGCGTTCGCCACGAGCAACTTGTTCGTTTCACCCGATCGTGCGGCCCCGCTCAAGCTGCGGCTGACGCCGGACGTCACAGGCGAACGCGGTCTCGTCCGAGCCCGATCGGACGCTTCACGCCGCGTCGGCGTGCCTATTCCACGCTGATCCCGAGGTTCTTATGGAAGAGATTCTAGCGCGGTGTGCGGCGTCCATACCTGCGAACGAGCCGTGCGTCTTCCATCCTGCCGCGAGCGTTCGATCGGAGATGCTGTGAAGGCGAGCTACGAGTACAGACCCGTGCTGTTCTTTTTCACAGCGTATGTCGTCACGTGGATTCCCTGGTGTCTCGGTGTGTATGTCGGCTCGCAAGAGGGATTGGAGGCTTACGCGGCCCTGGTCAACTTGCTTGGATTACTGGGCCCCGCTGCGGTTGCTCTCTGTTTGATTCTGATGTCCGGCAACGAGGCCCTGAAGAAGGATTTCAAGAACAGGTTGATCAGCCTCCGAGGGATTCGGCCGACCTACTTGATTTTCGCTGTCGTGCTACCGCCAACGATGATGTGCACATCGATCTGGTTGTCATTGCTCATCGGCGAACCGACTGATCAATTTCAGCTCGCCGGGACTTCCAACCTGCTTGCAGTGATCATCATCGCCCTTGTGCTTGCGCCAATGATAGAGGAGCTGGGCTGGCGCGGTTACGGCGTGGACAGCCTCAGAGCCAAAACAGGCATGATGCATACGACACTTTTGTTCAGCGTTCTTTGGTCAGCCTGGCACGCGCCTCTTTTCCTCATCAGCGGAACCTACCAGAATGAACTGACAAAGATGGATAATCCACTATTCGTGGTAAATTTCTTCGTCAGCGTGATTCCCGCAGCGTTCATCGCCAACTGGCTCTACTACAAAAACAACCGCTCAATTGCTGCAGCCGTGCTAGTTCACTCGACGTTGAATGCAGCAGCCGTGCTACTGAACTCTGGACAAGTCGCCAAATGCATAGCAACACTGTTATACGCGGCGGTCGCGGCGACCATCGTGGCGATCGATCGCAGTGCCTTCGCGGAAGGTCCTCGAAACTTCATCCGGTCCGACGACAGGCGGCGAGAGCGGGCGCAGAGCCACAGGAGCGAGCGCTGAGATCGGCGCGTTCGGGCGCAACGCGCGGCGCTCACGCCATAGCCTAATCAATCGTCCCTCGTCTCATCGGTCTTGTCCTCGCGCGCGAAGACGACCACCGCCACGTCAACCGCGCCCGCGAGCGCAAAGCCATCGGCGCAGTCAGCCGGTGCTTCGGCGCCGACGTCCTGCACGCAGGCGTCACTCCCCGCCAACTGCGTCAGCACACCGCTCCGCCGATCGCGCGCGAACACAGCCACCGCGTCACTGCCAAAGGATGCGACGCAGACGTTCTTGCCGTCTCGGCTAACCGTGACGCCAGCCGCGGTATCGAGCGCATTGCCAGACACGCAGTCCACCGGCGTTTTGGCGCCAGCGTCCTGCAAGCAGCCAGCTCTGCCAGGCAGCTGGGTCAGCGCGCCGGACTGGGCCGCGGTGAGGCTACCCGGCGCGATCGGGGCTAGCCCGAGCGCGCCCGCCAACAGTAGCCAACAGTACATTTTGAGGCACGAGTTTATCCTTTTGGTGCTGCATTCCTTCGAAAGGGTGCGCGTCCGCCCTTCTGACCTTCTCTTCGGCAGCCTTCTGCACAGCAGGATGTCAACGCACTGAGGACGAACGTCGCGGTAGAGCGATCACGGAAAAGCTATCGCTTGGGCAATTTGGCCGTGTTGCCCAGCATCTGTTCGCCTCGAAGAACCGGTTTAGGGTGACTGACCAAACAGGTGCGACGTCGCACGCGTTAGAAGACCGCCGTGGCGAAGTTCATAGAGCTCGCTTGATGCGCCGACAGCCAGGTCATCGAGCCCGGCGGGGTGCCGTGGGCGAGGGCTGTGTAGACCTCGCCATTGCCTCCCATCCCTTCGACCAGATAGCCCATGAGTTCGTTCATCACTGGGGACGGTTGGCCGTCCTCGTTGTAGGCGGAGTGCA
Organism: Geminicoccaceae bacterium; assembly: GCA_028279345.1. GTDB lineage: Bacteria > Pseudomonadota > Alphaproteobacteria > Geminicoccales > Geminicoccaceae > JAAAPF01. The sequence continues at coordinate 40,517 of JANQNY010000076.1, read as the reverse complement.
CGCCGAAATAGGCGCCCTTCTCCATCAGCCGCATGTCGCCCGCCATGAAAGCGATGGTGCAGGCCGACGCGCAGTACATGCCGCTCGGGATGAAGGTCGCGAACTGGTTGTTGAAGATCCACCCGCCCATCTCGAAGGCGGCGCCTACCTCGCCGCCGGGGCTGTTGAACATCACGCCGACGATGTCGAGCCGCTCGCGGTCAACATAGCGGTGCCGCGCGGCCTGCAAGAGTGCGAGGTTCCGATGGTTGATCTCGCCCTCGAGGCCAAGAAAATGATACTCGCTACAATCGTCTGCAGTGACGGTGGCCAAGTAGATGTCGGCGTCGGGCCAAGACTGAACGAACTGCTTGGCGTAAGTGCACACCGACGCCGTGGGGCTTGGACGAACGACGGGTGTATCGGGTGCGCGAGGCGAGGCGCAGCCGACCAATAGCGCAATGGCGCCGACGACCGCGAACCTACCGACGGCCCAGGGGCTGCGCAGGGTGGTCACCTCTGCAGACGTCGCGCCGATCACCGCGGGGACGCCCGCACGGGCAGGCGGTCGGAGACGGGATCATGTCGCATGTGCAGCGTGCCATGTCGTCGGTTGGCTCATCGCGCCGAGCGGGGCCGAGCCCCAGCGTTGTCACTTAACCTAGATCTGAGGCGACGGCCGGCACGTGGTTCAGCTCGGCGCACTCCGGTAGGAGACGCTCACAAACGCGCTACCGTAAGGGGCACGCATGTTGGCGCCGATTTCAAGCGAGCGGCGACGGCGCTAGTGGCCGCGGCTCGCCAAGGTACGCAGGCGCAACGCGTTGAGCTTGATGAAGCCCTGGGCATCCTGCTGGTCGTAGACGACATCGCTCTCGAATGTCGCGAGGTTCGCGTCGTAGAGGCTCTTCGGCGACTTGCGTCCGACGACCTGCACCGCACCCTTGAACAGCTTGAGCCGAACCGTGCCCTCGACCTCGCGCTGGCTCTCGTCGATCAGCGCCTGCAGCATTTGTCGCTCCGGCGCGAACCAGAACCCGTTGTAGATGAGTTCCGCATAGCGCGGCATGAGGTCGTCCTTGAGGTGCGCCGCCCCTCGATCGAGCGTTAGGCTCTCGATCGCACGATGGGCGTGGAGAAGGAGGGTGCCCCCTGGCGTCTCGTACACCCCGCGGCTCTTCATGCCGACAAAGCGGTTTTCAACGAGGTCCAGCCGCCCGACGCCGTGGGCGCCGGCAAGCTCGTTGAGCCGTGTCAGCAGTGCCGCCGGGCTCAGCTTCTCGCCGTATACCGCCACCGGATCGCCTCGCTCGAAGGTGATCTCGACATCGGCTGGCGTATCCGGGGCCTGCGCAGGGTCAACGGAACGGGTGAACATTTCCGCGGGCGGCTCGACCCACGGGTCTTCGAGCGCGAGGCCTTCGTAAGAGATGTGCAGGAGGTTCGCATCGGTCGAATAGGGTGGCTCGCCGCGCTTGCCGCGCGGGATCGGGATCTGGTGCTGTTCGGCGTAGGCAATCAGCCGCTCGCGTGAGTCCAGGTCCCAGAAGCGCCAGGGCGCAATGACCCGAATCGCAGGATCGAGGGCGTAGGCGTTGAGCTCGAAACGCACCTGATCGTTGCCCTTGCCCGTTGCGCCGTGCGCGATGGCATCGGCGCCGGTCTCGTGCGCGATCTCGACGAGCCGCTTGGCGATCAGCGGGCGCGCGATGGACGTCCCGAGCAGGTAAGTGCCCTCGTAGACCGTGTTGGCGCGGAACATCGGAAAGACGAAGTCGCGGACGAACTCCTCGCGCAGGTCCTCGATGTAGATCTCCTTGATCCCGAGCATCTCGGCCTTGGCTCTGGCCGGTTCCAGCTCTTCCTGCTGCCCCAGATCGGCGGTGAAGGTGACGATCTCACAGCCATACTGGTCCTGGAGCCAGCGGAGGATCACCGAGGTGTCGAGGCCACCGGAGTAGGCCAGCACGATCTTCTTGGGATGGTCGGTCAAGACGAGGTCTCGCTCTAGAGAGTTCATCGACAGGCGGCGGAACCTAAACACGCCGCCGGCTGGGCACAAACGCGGTCCGCGGACGCCTGCTAGAACCCGATACCGACGCCGACGGAGATGCCGGTCACGCCGTCGCCGGCGATGCCCGTTACCCGGAAGCGCGCGCGCTGAACCCAGTAGCCGGACGGGCTGATGTCGAGTTCCAGACCACCGCCATACTCGGCGAACCAGGAGAAGCCGAGCGCATCCTGCTGGTCACCGAGGAAGGCATTGCCACCCAAGAGGCCCGTGAGCAGCAGGCGATTCTCGCTGAAGCGGATCCCGGTGTCGTACTTGTAGACCGCGCTAGCGTTGATCGTCTGATTGCTCGTGTTGCCGGTGAAGCGGTCGTCTTCCGACCGCACCGTCTGCAACCATACCTGAGACGCCTTGAGACGAAGGTCCAGCAAGTCGCCGCCGAACGGTCGCTCATATTGAACGCCGACACCGAAGCCGTAGGCCGCGGCCCATTGGCGCAATGCGAGGTCGGTCGGCTCGGTATCGTCGATGTCGAATACGTCGAGACTGTCGTCGACGTAACCGACGCCAACGATCGCGAGTGGCCGGACCCTGGTGAAGCGGGCAACCTCGAACTCGGGCCCCGCACCCCCGAACGCACCGATGGCATCGACGTTGACGTCGCCGACGATGCGATCGGGCAGCCTCAGATCGATATCAGCGCGTGCAAAGCCTAGGTTGCCCTCAAGATAGAGGCGTCCCCAATCCAGATCGAGGGTCGTGTCGTTGGCCAATCTGAGGCTGTCGATCCGTTGGCTGCTGAGCGCGCCGTCACCTTCGACATCGATACGGCTCGCCGTGATGTCGGGCGTCGCTACCAGGCCGATGATGCTGAGGAGCTGAGCGGCCGCATCGGTTGCCCTGCCACCCACGTCCGGCGACGACTGCTCCTGAGCGACTGCAGCAACGGGAGCGAGCGTGAAAACCGCCAGCGCGGCAACGACCCTGCGCCGCGCTCCGATCACCGCCCTCCACCACTCGACAAAACCCGACGCCACGCACCTCATCCACCGGCGGCGCCGAACCCTAGGCCGCCAAGCGCCGCCTGCCAACGTCTGCGCGGTATCGCGTCCTGTGGACTTCAGGCTTGCTCGTCGACCTGGGTTCCCGAGGGCTGGGGCGCGGGCGCCTTGGCGACGCCCACCATGGCCGGACGCAGCAGGCGATCGTCGAGGGTGTAGCCGACCGCCATCACCTCGGCGATCGTCCCGGGCGGATGGGCCGCCGTCGCCACCTCGAACATCGCCTGGTGGCGCTGATGGTCGAAGCGTTCGCCCTTGGCGGGCTCGACGCGGCTGATGCGGTGCTTCTCGAAGACGCTGAGGAGCGCGCGCTCGGTCATGTCGACACCGACAGCCAGGTTGGCCGCCCAGCCCTCGCTCTCGCGCACCTCGGCAGGGATGCTCGAGACGGCACGCGCGAGGTTGTCCGACACCTCGAGCAGATCGCGCGCGAAGGAGGTGACGGCGTAGCGCCGCGCCTCATCGATCTCGCGGGCGGTGCGCTTGCGCAGATTGTCCATCTCCGCGTGGGCGCGCAGAAGCGCGTCCTTCGTCTCGGCGAGTTCGGCCACCAGTTTCGCCTGCTCGGCGGCCGGCGCGGCCTCGACCACGCCCTCCTCGTGATCGGCTTCGGGGGGGACGGGCGGAGCCGGCGTCTCGGGCGCAGCGTTCGGGCTCGTGGCGTTGTCGTCAGGCCTGTCGGTCATGGTCTTCCTTGGTTGCGGTGGGAGCCAGGAGCCGGCCGACGACACGCGCGGTGTAGTCGACCATTGGAATGATACGCGCGTAGTTCATGTAGAGCGGCCCGATGACACCGAGCGCGCCCAACACCTTCGAGCTGTGGCCGTCGACCGGGTCGCCACGGTAGGGCGCGACGACAAGCGAGCAACCGCTGAGCCCGAAGAGCTCGGTCTCCGAGCCGATGAAGATCTGTACGCCATCGCCGGCCGAGGTCCGATCAATCAGGCGAAGCAGGTTGTTCTTGGTCTCCACGGCCGCGAACAACGCGCGAATGCGCTCCAGATCGACGAGATTGGTGATGTCGCCCAACAGCTGGGCTTGGCCCTTAAGGATCAGCACGCCGTCACCGTCGCCCGCGTTGCTCCAGATCGCCAGGCCGGCCTCGACCACCTTCTGCGCGAGGTCGTCGAGCTGCGAGCGCTGCTCCTCCAACTCGTCGGCGATCGCCTGTCGCGCCTCGACGAACCCGCGACCGGCGAGCCGCGCCGTCAGATAGTTCCCGGCCTCGGCAAGGCCGCTGATGCTCATCCCCATGGGCACGTCGATGATGCGGTTCTCGACGAGGCCGCCCTCGTGGACGACGACCGCGAGGGCGCGGCCCGGCGCAAGTGGCACGAACTCGACGTGCTTGAACGGCGCATCGGAGGTCGGTGCCACGACGATGCCGGCGTGCCGGCTGAGCCCGGACAGCGCGTCCGAGGCATCGCCGAGCAGCGCCTCGACGCTCCTGCCGCTGCCGGCGCAGCGGTTCTGGATGTCGCTCTTCTCGCCGTCGGTGAGGTTGCCCACCTCCAACAGCCCGTCCACATAGAGACGCAAGCCCGCATCGGTCGGCAGCCGGCCGGCCGACGTGTGCGGGGCATATAGGAGGCCCGACTCCTCGAGGTCCGCCATGACGTTGCGGATGGTTGCCGCCGACAAGGGCATTGTCAGCCGGCGGGCGATCGTCCGTGAGCCCACGGGCTCGCCCGATACGACATACGCATCCACGAGCTGGCGGAACACCTCGCGCGAACGCTGGTTCAGCTCGGTAATCATCGTGACCATGAGTGGCGACGGTCAATCCCGCTGCCGGCATGTGGGCAAGTGTGCGGCCGGCGTCAACCGTGAGGTGCCCGGGCCCGCTATTCCCGCTGCCGACGTGCCCGCGGTCTGGCGAGGGCGAAGCGTTTGGGCCCCTGCCGATGCTCGACGTCGGCACCGGCCGAGGGCCTTGGCTCGGCGACGCGCACGGCGATGGGGCGCCCCCCGACCTCGGCGCCGTTCAGCGCCTCGGCAGCGTGCACGCACTCCTCTTCGGTCTCCATCATGACGAAGCCGAAGCCACGCGAACGCCCGGTCTCGCGGTCGTAGATGATCTTGATCTCTTCTACGAGCCCGTGCTGACCAAAGAGTTCCCTCAGGCTTTCCTCACCTGTCGAGTATGGAAAGTTGGCGACGAACAACTTCCTGCTCATACGACTTCGTCCCGAACAAGGACATCACCCCCTTTTCGATGTCCAGACACCCCTTATACAACGGTTCTGCTCGGTTGACGAGCGCCAGACCTGATCGACCTAGACGACGATCGGCCGCTTCGGGGCAACCTGCTCTTCGCCGGTCGGCGACGGTTCGAGCCGGTCGACCGCTGTGGTCTGTGCCAGCGACGTCGCGACCGACATCGGCACCGTCGGCCCCTGCTCCGCGAGTGGCACCGAACCGCGCTGGAAGGTTCGATAGATGCCGAACACGGCGAGGCCGCCCAGCGCCATCGCCAGATACAACTGAAAGCCCAACGGCCCGAACGCGCTCATCGCCAGGCTCGCGGCGAACGGGCCGAACGCCGCACCAACGCCGTTGACGAACATGAGCCCCCCCGCGGCACCCACCATGGCCTCCGTCTCCAGATGGTCGTTGGTGTGCGCCACGCTCACCGAGTAGAGCGGGAAGGCGACGAGGCTCAGCGCGACGACCAACGCGAGGCCGGCTGAGCCGCCCAGAAGCGCACCGGCGAGGGCGAGCGCGCTACCCGCGAGAGCGGTGACGATGAGCACCGGGCGCCGGTCCAGGTGGTCGGCGAGGTAACCGATCGGCAGCTGACCGAGCATGCCCGCGACGAGAACGGCGAACATGAACTGCGCGACGCCGCCCACCCCGAGCCCGGACTGCGCGCCGAACACGGCACCCATGCCAAGCACCGCACCTATCGCGGCGCCGCTGGCGAAGGAACCGGCCACACCGAGGGGCGAGACCCTGAACAGCTCAACGGGGCCCAAGCGCCGAGCGTTTGCAGCGGCCGGCGCGGGGCTCGCCGTCAACAGCATCGGCACGACGGCGACGGACAGCAGGATCGAGACCAGCACGAACAGTTGGAAGTCCCTGGGGTCCGCCACGTTCAGCAGCAACTGGCCCAGGCCCATGCCGCCGAAGGTGATGATCATGTAGAGGCTCAGCAGCCGGGCGCGATCGCGATTGGCCGCCTGGCTGTTGAGCCAGCTTTCGGCAACGATGAAGAGTGCCGCAAAGCTGAAGCCCGCAACCGCGCGCACGCCGATCCAGAAGATCGGCGCCACAACCACCGCGTGCAGCAGCACGGCCGCGGAGGCGATGGCGGCGAACGCGGCAAACACGCGGACATGCCCGACCCGACCAATGAGGAGCGGCGTCGCGAGCGAACCCGACAGCAGGCCCAGATAGAACGCTGACATCACCATGCCGGTGGCGGCGGTGGGGAAGCCCTCGAGATCGGCGCGAACGCCAAGGAGCGAGCCCTGCAGACCATTCCCCAGCATCAAGAGCGCGATGCCGAGAAGGAGGGGCCAACTGGCGAGGGCGGTCTGAATCATCGGGGTCACCGAAGTCCGCGCACGTGGACCCGTCGCGGCCGCCACGGCCTATGCCTCGCGCTCAGACGTTGAGCAAGAGGTGCTCGCGTTCCCAGCTCGAGATGACCGTCTGGTAGGCCTCGTGCTCGGCCTCGCGAACGCCGAGAAGGACCTCGACGAAGCGCTCGCCTAGGACGTCCTTAAGCGGTCTGGAGGCCGTGAGCTTCGCGAGCCCATCCGGCAGCTGGCGCGGCAGCGTCTGCGCCCGCTTGTAGGCGCTCCGTTCGAGGGGATCGGTAGGCTCGAGGCCGTCGAGCATGCCGATGAGACCGCACGCCAGCGACGCAGCGATCGCCAGGTACGGATTGACGTCGGCGCCGGCGACCCGGTTCTCGACCCGCCGGCTCGCCCGCCCGCTCTCTGGCACGCGGAGGCCCACCGTGCGGTTCTCCCAGCCCCAGTGCGTGTTGATCGGCGCATCGGAGTGGCGGCGCAGGCGCCTGTAGGAGTTCACGTTGGGTGCCATTAGCGGCATCGATGCGGGGAGGTACCGCTGCAGGCCCGCGATGTGCGACAGGAACAGAGGTGTGTGGTTGCCGGCACCGTCGGAGAACAGGTTCTCTCCAGAGTGGCTGTCGACCACGCTCTGGTGGATGTGCATCGCGCTGCCCGGTTCGCTCTCCATCGGCTTCGCCATGAAGGTCGCGTAGATGCCGTGCTTGAGCGCTGCCTGGCGCAGGGTCCGCTTGAAGAGAAAGGCCTGATCGGCGAGCTCCAGGGCGTCGCCGTGGTTGAAGTTGATCTCCATCTGTGCGACGCCCTGCTCGTGCGTCAGCGTATCGACGTCGATCCGCTGCGCGTCGCACCAGTCGTAGACGTCCTCGAACACCGGATCGAACTCGTTGGTCGCCTCGATGCCGTAGGCCTGCCGTCCGGTCTGTGTGCGCTTCGAGCGACCGACCGGCGCCTGCAGTGGGTAGTCGGGGTCCTCGTTCACCTCGGTGAGGTAGAATTCGAGCTCAGGCGCCACGACCGGCCGCCAGCCACGCTCGGCATAGGCGCCGATGACCCGGCGGAGGACTTGGCGCGGGGCGATCTCGCTAAGCGTGCCCTGGTGGTCGGTCAGGTCGCAGATCACCTGGGCCGTGGCCTCCTCGTACCAGGGCACGAGGCGGATCGAGCCCACATCCGGACGCATGCGAAGGTCGCGGCTCACCGGATCGACGATGGACCAGACGTCCTCCGGATAGTCGCCAGTGACGGTCTGCACGAGCACGCTCTCGGGCAAGCGCAGCGAGCCGTCGGTGGCGCCCCCCAGAAACTTGGCGGCGGGCAGGATCTTGCCGCGCGGGATGCCCGCGATGTCGGCGATCAGGCACTCGATTTCGGTGACGCGGTTCTCACGAATCCACTCATCAAAGGACATGGCGCGCCTGCCGGGCTTGCGCGCGGTGGCGTGCCGCCGCGCCGAACGCGCGAAAGAGTGCCGTCGAGACGTCGTTCGCCAGTGGCCGGTACTCGGGATGCCATTGCACTGCCAGGGCGAAGGTCGCAGCCGTGGTGACCCGCACCGCCTCGATCGTGCCGTCCTCCGCGGTGGCCTCGACGGCGAGCGACGGCGCCAAGTGGTCGATCCCCTGGCCATGCAGCGAATTGACCTCGATCGACGTCGTGTCGAGCAATTCGCTGAGATAGCCGCCCGGCGTCAGCTGCAGGCGGTGCCGCGGGTCGTAGCGCTCGGTCGGTGGCTTGGATTTGTCCGAGCGATGATCGAGCCGTCCCTCGACCGCGTGCAACTGCTGATGCAGGGAGCCGCCGAAGGCGACGTTCACCTCCTGAATGCCGCGGCACAGGCCGAGCAGTGGCACGCCGCTAGCGACAGCGGCGCGGATCAGCGGGAGGCTCGTCTCATCGCGGTCCGGATCGGTCTCATTGTCGGCGGGCTCGGGACCGCCGTCATAGTGATGCGGCTCGATGTTCGAAGGGCTGCCCGTGAGCAGGATCCCATCCAGCCGGCCGAGCAGTGCGACGAGGTCGAGGCGGGCGCCGAGCGCCGGCACCAGCACGGCGAGCGCACCTGCCGCATCGGCGACTGCCGTGACGTACTTCTCACCGACGCTGTGCACTGGGAAGGCACCCGACGTCTTGCGGCAACAGGTGATGCCGACCAACGGCACCGGCGTCGCTGCCATCGCCTCCCCGGCGGCGAACAAAAGTTGCGATGCGTCTGACAACGGGGTGGTTCCGCGCTGAGCTCGAGCCGAAACGAAGGGTGGCAGTCGCGCTCCCAATCGCCTCGGTACACTGCCTCAGTCGAGACCATGCCGCCAGTGCGAAGTCGGCGACGACAAGAGGGCTCCGCCGCTGGGCGCCGGAGCCCTCAAGGGCCATCAATGCCGACGAGACGTCGGCGCGACCATCATGCTCGGTCGGCGCGGATTAGGCGCTAGCCGCCGGAGCCTCTTCGATCACCTTGCCGTTGGCGCCATTGGCGATCGAGATCTTGCGGGGCTGCATCGCCTCCGGAACCCGGCGGACGAGGTCGACCACAAGCATGCCGTGTTCGAGACGCGCGCCCGTCACCTCGACGTGGTCGGCGAGCTGATAGCGGTGCTCAAACGCCCGCTGCGCAATGCCGCGATGCAGATACTCGACACCTTCGGCGTCCTTCTTCTCCGCCTGACCCCGGACGAGCAACACGTTCTGATGTTGCGTGACGTCGATCTGGGCCTCGGAGAAACCGGCCACCGCTACCTCGACACGGTAGCTGTCAGGCGCAGTCTTGATGATGTTGTAGGGCGGGTAGGAACTTTGACCGTTCTCGCGGAAAGCCGTGTCCAGCAGCTTGTCCAGGGCGTCGAAGCCGACGCTCGAACGGAAAAGTGGCGTGAGATCTAGTGTGCGCATCGTCAGTTCTCCTGATGAGCAACCAACCAACATGGACCCCGAAGGCATCCACGTTTCGCATATGGGAACGCGCCAGCCCTGTTCAAGCGCTCGCAGCGTCAGCCGCCTGTGCGGCCCCCACCGCGCTGCCGGCCGCCGCCGGGCTCTCCATGACGTGCACGGTACGTTGCGGGAACGGGATCTCGATGCCGAGCTCGTCGAACCGGTTCTTGAGCCGGCGGTTATACTCGCGGCCAACGGTCCACTGTTGCAGCGGCCGTGTCTTGATGCGCGCGCGGATGACCACAGCGCTGTCGGCAAACTGATTGACGCCGGCGATTTCCAAGGGTGCCAGCACCAGCCGGCTGAAGGGACGCTCTCTCTCGAGCTCACGCCCCACATCGGCCATGACTTCCATCACGTGGTCGACGTTCTCCTTGTAGGCCACGCCGATGTCGAACACGTAGTACGAGAACTCCTTGGTGAGGTTGGAGATCGTGGCGATTTGACTGAACGGAATGGTATGGACCTGCCCGTCATAGCCACGCAGCCGCACGGTCCGGAGCGAAATGCTCTCGACGACGCCCACCTTGCCGCCGAGGTCCGCCACGTCACCGACGGAGATCGTGTCCTCGATGAGAATGAAGAACCCTGTGATGATGTCCTGAACGAGCTGCTGCGAGCCGAAGCCGATGGCGAGGCCCACGACGCCGGCGCCGGCCAGCAGCGGTGCCAGGTTCACGCCGAGCTCGCTCAACGCGACGGCCGTGAAACTGAACCAGATCACGAAGAAGGCGAAGCTGCGGCCGATCGCAAGCAGCGTCCGCGTCCGGCTCGACCGCACCTGGCGGCCGAAGCGGTCGGTCTCCTCGATGGCGTTCTGGATCAAGAGGCGCAGTGCCTGCCATGCGCCGTAGGCCAGCGCGAAGCCGATCGCGATGGTCACGAGGCGATTCCGGCTTTCCGCACCCTCCTCGCTGGCGAGCCAGCCGATCAGGTGAACACCCCATGCTTCAAGGATCAACGTGGCGCAGACCACTGCGGTAACGAGCTGCAGCAGAAAGGTGCCGGCGGCATGCCTCGTCGTCACGAGAAGCTCGGGCAGCTCGCCGTCCTCGGCCTCTTCGGTCGCGCGCGACGGAGCGCCGGCATAGGCGCGCTGCGACAGCCACACATTGATCAGGCGCCCGACGAAGGCCACGGCCAGCGTTGCGATGACGGCGCGGATCAAGAACGCCGGCCCGCCGACGATCTTCAGCGCCCACGACAGATAGATGGCGAGGCCCAACAAGATCGCGATCCAATGCCACGTGCGCGCCAACAGCGCCCAGGGGAGAAAGCGAGCCAGCAACCCGCCGCTAGCCTCGCGACCGACAGTCCGAAGACCGTCCGCTGCCGCCTGCCGGTGACGCAGTATAAAGCGGACAAAGAGGACAAAGGTGACGAAGAAGAGGATGTGCTCGAAGAAGGCATGAAGGGTCCAAGGCAGTCCCAGCGCCCGCGCCGCCTGCAGCAGGAAGTAGCCGTAGCCGCCGACGCTGGTGATCACGATCAGCCCGCGCTGGACCCGCAGGCCATCGGCGATCCGGAGCGGAAACAGGTGCATGTGCCGATTTCGTACGTTGAGCACCACACGGACGACCGCGTTCACCGACGTGACGAAGGCGAAGCCGGTGACGAGCGACCGGGTGACGGCCAGTGTGTAGGAACTGAGACCAAGCGCCAGGGCGACGCTCGCCGCTGCTGCCACGGCCAGGACGATCGGGATCAGCCGCACGACCAGGTGGAGGACGAGGGCGCCTGCAAAGTGCAGCGGCGTCGGTGGCGCGTAGAACTCGAAGCGCGTCCGGACCCGTCGCAGAAAGCGCCGCACCAGGAGGCCTAGCGCGGTGCCAACGCCGAGGACCAACCCGATCTGCCCCAGTGTTTCGGCCCAGAACGCCCGCCGCGAAGGGCTTGCAAACTCTCTTGCCAACCACGCGTACAAGTCCTCCACGCGGTCACCCGAGGACAGCACCGCCGCGAGGCTCTCGTTCACATCTTCGACACGGCGGTCGATCGCGTCGCGGACGAGTTCCACCGGTCGTGTCACCAACGAGGACGCACTGTCTTCCTCGGACCCTTCAACTGTGTGGATTGTGCGCAGCGTGTCCAGCACCCGCGTCCGCGCCGCCTCGTCCTCCAGCACATGGATGACGCGGTCGACGACGTCGGAATCGAGGTTCTGGGCCTCCGGCGTCGGAGCCTCCATCGCAGAAGCCGCTGCCTGGTCGCCACCTTGGTTGGCGCCGGCTTGCGTTTGCTCCGGCGCCGCGCTCGTTGCCGCACTGGTCGGCGTGCTCTCGGCACCTCCCGTCGCTTCCGCCGGCGCTGTCGCGTTCCCCTGCGCCTGAGCAGCAGCGCCATCGAGCGTGCCGAGGCAGATAAGGCCCACAACGATCAGCGCGCGGAAGGCACTCATCAGCTCGCGTCCACACCTTCGACGATGATGATGGAGCCCTCAGAAGCAGCTAGCCGATCAGGCACGATCGCCTGACAAGCGGCCGACCGATAGAACGCGAGCGCTGCGTCACGATCAGGGAACGCCATAACGACGCTGCGGCTGCCGGGCCACGTCCCCTCAACGACATCTTGTCGGCCGCCACGCACCAGGTAGCGACCACCCGCGGCCTCGACCAGCGCCGGTACGCGATCGCGGTAGCGCGCGTAGCGCTCAGGGTCCTCGACCTCGATCGCAGCGATCAGGTACGCGGTCATGGAATGATCTCCTGAACTTCACGCGTCTGCCGTCGAACTCCCCGCTTCGGCAGCCGAAACGGGGACCACACCTTCGCTATGAGACGAGGCGGCGGACATTGTGAGGGAGACTGCCCAACGATCAAGCAGGCCACATCTGCTCTTGGTCCGAAGCCGGCCGGACCACACCGAACACGGTCACAGTCGACCGTGGCACTGCTTGTACTTCTTGCCCGAACCGCAGGGACAAGGCGCGTTGCGCGCCACCTTGCCCCAGCTTTCGGGACGTCCCGGGTCCAGTCCGCCGGCCGCAGCCATGGCCGGCTCCCGCTTGGCGACCGGCTGCGCAGCGGCCGCCGGCGCAGGGGCGGGCTCCGGTTGGCGTACCTCCATATGGGCCAGCACCTGCGTGATCGTCTGGCGCAGGTTGCCGAGCATGGCCTCGAACAAGCCGAACGCTTCCCGCTTGTATTCGTTGAGTGGATCGCGCTGTCCGAAGCCGCGGAGGTGAATGCCCTGACGTAGGTAGTCCAGCTGGAGGAGATGCTCCTTCCACAGATGATCCAGAATCTGCAGAAGCAGGCTCTTCTCGGCATCGCGCATGACCTGCTCGCCGAAGGCGACCGTGCGCTGCGCCATCAGCCGATCCGTCGCGTCGGTCAACCGTTCGCGGATCTCGGCCTCGGCAATCCCTTCCTCGGCGGCCCATTCCTTGACCGGCGCGTCGACGCCGAGCATCCGTTGGCTCTCACCGGCCAAGGTCTCGACGTCCCACTCTTCGGCGTACGCCTTCTCCGGGATACAACGGTGAACGAGGTCCTCGATCACCTGGTGGCGCATGTCGACCACCATGTCGTGGACGTCGTCGGCGTCGAGCAGCTCTCGGCGCTGCTCGTAGACGACCTTGCGCTGGTCGTTCATCACGTCGTCGAAGCGCAAGAGGTTCTTACGGATCTCGAAGTTGCGCGCCTCGACCTTCTTCTGCGCTCGCTCCAGTGCCTTGTTGATCCACGGATGGACGATCGCCTCGCCTTCCTTGAGACCGAGGCGGCGCAACAGCCCGTCCATGCGGTCGGAGCCGAAGATGCGCATCAGATCGTCGTCGAGGGCGAGGAAGAACTTGGAGCGACCGGGATCGCCCTGCCGCCCCGAGCGGCCGCGCAGCTGGTTGTCGATGCGTCGGCTCTCGTGGCGCTCGGTGCCCATGACGTAGAGGCCGCCGGCGGCGATCACGCGGTCGTGGTCACCGGCGACGCGGTCCCTGATCTGCGCAACTTGATCGGCGGACGGGGTTTCGCCGAGCTCCTGCTCGATGAGCATGTCCGCGTTGCCGCCGAGCTGGATGTCCGTGCCACGGCCGGCCATGTTCGTGGCGATCGTCACCGCGCCCGGACGCCCCGCCTGGGCGACGATGGATGCTTCCTGCTCATGGTAGCGCGCGTTGAGAACATGGTGCGGAACCTTGGCCTTCTTGAGCAGCGCCGACAGGTGCTCCGACTTCTCGATGCTCACCGTGCCCACCAGGGTCGGCTGGCCCTTTTCGTGCGCTTCCTTGATCTCGGCAACGATGGCCTGATTCTTCTCGTCTTGCGTGCGGTAGACCTCGTCGTCCTCGTCCTTTCGAATCATCGCCCGATGCGTCGGGATGTCGACCACCTCGAGCTTGTAGATCTCGCCGAACTCGGCCGCCTCGGTCATCGCGGTGCCCGTCATGCCGGCGAGCTTGGGGTAGAGGCGGAAGTAGTTCTGGAAGGTGATCGAGGCGAGCGTCTGGTTCTCCGGCTGGATGTCGACCTTCTCCTTGGCTTCGAGCGCCTGGTGCAAGCCGTCAGAGAAACGCCTTCCCTCCATCATGCGGCCGGTGAACTCGTCGACGATGATCACGCGCCGGTGGCGGACGAGGTAGTGCACGTCGCGTATAAAGAGCTTGTGCGCGCGCAACGCCTGCTGGACATGATGGACCAGCGATACGTTCTCGAGGTCGTAGAGGTCCTCGCCGCGGAGCAAGCCCGCCTCGCGCAGGCCCGCCTCGATCTTCTCTCCCCCTTCCTCGGTGAACGCGACCGTGCGCTGCTTCTCGTCGATCTCGTAGTCTTCCGGATCGAGGCGCGGGATGATGACGTCGACCGCCGTATAGAGGTCGGACTTGGTGTCTGCCGGACCCGAGATGATCAAAGGCGTGCGGGCTTCATCGACCAGGATGGAATCGACCTCGTCGACGATCGCGTAGGAAAAGGGACGCTGCACCATTCGGCTGCGCGCGAGCTTCATGTTGTCGCGAAGATAGTCGAAGCCGAACTCGTTGTTGGTGCCGTAGGTGATGTCGCAGGCGTATTGCTGTCGACGCTGCTCGTCGTCCAAGTTCGGGACGATGACGCCGACGCTGAGGCCCAGGAATTCGTAGATCTTGCCCATCCAGGCGGCGTCGCGACGGGCGAGGTAGTCGTTCACCGTGACCACATGAACGCCGGCACCCGTCAGCGCATTGAGATAGACCGGCAGCGTCGCCACGAGGGTCTTGCCTTCGCCCGTGCGCATCTCGGCGATGCGGCCCTCGTGGAGCACCATGCCGCCCAGCAACTGCACGTCGAAATGCCGTTGGCCCAGGGTGCGCTTCGCTGCTTCGCGCACCGTGGCGAACGCCTCGACGAGCAACGTATCGACCGGCTCACCTCCTCGCAGGCGCTCGCGAAACGCCTCGGTCCGGCCACGCAGGGCGTCGTCGTCCAACGCTTCGAGCGACGGCTCGAGGTCGTTGATCTGGTCGACGCGCTGACCAAGCGCTGCGAGAACGCGATCGTTCGCCGAGCCGAAGAGTCGCTTGGCGATGGCTCCGAACATCGTGCAGTGGTCTCCACGGGCGACGCTAGAGCGCGCCCCATAATCGGGGTATCGGAGATAAGGAGAGCCATCAGGCAAGTCAACGTGAGCAAGCCGTGGCGGTCGCTTTACGAGCTGGCGCAATCGCTCGGTCTGCACCTCGTGCACGCGGCGGCTCTGACGGTCGCAACACTCACGACGACCGCGCCCTTGAGCGCGTTCGCGCAGGCGGCCGACGTGCCTCCTGCGATCGCCGGCGCGTTGGTCGGGGTCAGTGTCGACGGCCGCGCACCAGGTGCCTGCAGCGGGGTGATGATCGCACCCGACGTGGCCGTCACCGCCCGGCACTGCGCGTTCGAGCGGCGAAGCGATCGCCCGCTGCCGAACCTGGCCGTCGTGAGCGCCACCGGCCGGCATCTCGTCGTCGCCTACGATTTGGCCGAGAGGTCGCCCTTTGACGGCGACGGTCGGTTCGTCACTCCCGAGCATGACTGGGCCTACCTGAAGCTCGAGGGACCGGCGGCGCCATCCCACGTCCGGTTCATCGGCGCGGCCGGTCTGCTGTTGCTCGACGCTGTGCCGACCGGGCCACGGCCAGACGTGCTCATCAAGCTCGGCTGGAACACGAGGAGTTCCACCTGCATCCTGCTTAACGAGGCGGTTGGCCCCTATCTGTTCGCGTTCCGCTGTGGCGCCGCGGGCGACATCTTGGGCGCCGGACGCTCGGGTAGTGGGCTGTTTGTCGAGACCGATGCCGGTCCAGCGCTGGTCGGAGTCCATGTCGGTGCAATCAAGCATCCGCCGCCGGGCTTCGGGCTTGCGGTCGTACCGCAGAAATCGCCCCGTTAGCTCGATCGAAGGTATTCCCGCAAAATGCCAGAAAAATGCGTCCCAGCGTACGTCGCTGGGTGGGGCGCACTGCCTGCGGTCCGCGGACATGTTACCGTGCGACCGTGCTGGACGGTCGGCGGCCGACGAGCCGCGATAGCTCACGCGCTATGAGTAAGGAGACGGCGTCATGGGTCGTGGGGGGACAGGCGTCAGCATCGTACTGCTGTCGTAACGTGATCAGAATCATGCTGCGCAAGTATCATATCACTACCGTCTCATCGACTAATGCCAGAATGCTTGAGATTTTTTTCAGCTTTAATAGTGCAAGGTCTGGGCTGCACCGCCGCGAGGTTCGCCTGAGGTGAGTACCGTATTTCCGATACATCGCGTGGTGGTACCCAACAGAGCGCAGCCGCGCGCATTGCGGCCGCTCGATGTCTTGGGGTTCGCGCTGCGGCTGATCGATCTCGCCACCGTTGCTGCTGCGGCGGCATGCGCACACCTGCTCACGGCAGGCAAGTTTGGGCTGCAAGACGACCCGCTGATGCTGGTCACGACTCTTTTGGTCTCTCTGATCGCTTTCTCGTCCGTCCGCCTGTACGATACGGCCTCGCTGCTGCGTCCCGGCGGCATGAAGGCTGGCCGCCTCGCGGGGGCCTGGCTCGGCGTCATCGCCATCTCGCTGAGCCTGGTCTATCTGATCAAGCCGGGCCAGCTTCCCGATCGCGAATATGTCAGCCTTTGGGGCGGACTCGGCATTGCCGGCCTGGTAGGCACCCGGCTCGTCGTCGGCGCTTGGGTGGCCCGGCTGCACCGCGAGGGTCAGCTGGGCTGGAACGTCGTGGTTCTTGGCAGCGGTGGCTGGGGGCGCGCGGTGCGCGCTCAGCTCGAGGCGAACCACACCGATGCGCGGGTCGTCGGCTTTCTGGAGCTGGGCGATACGGCCGATTTCGCAGACCTCGAAGGCGCCGTCCGTCAGCATCTGAAGGCCAAGCCAGTCGACCTCGTAGCGCTCGCGCTCGACGGGCGCAGCGTACACCGGGTGCCGGAGGTTCTGGCCGTTCTCAGGGATTTCCCGGTGGAGGTCGGCGTGCTGCCGCAGGTCGCAGGTGCCGACGTGCCTACCCTGGGATATCGCCGGCTCGGTGACCTGACCAGTGTCACCTGCATGCGCAAGCCGATCGACGGTTGGAGCTGGCATTTGAAATCAGCGTTCGACCGCGTTGCCGCCACCTGTCTCTTGCTGTTTCTGGCGCCGCTCCTGGCGATCATCGCCATCGGCGTGAAAACCACGAGTGCCGGACCGGTGTTCTTCCGGCAGGCCCGGCTGGGCTTCAACCAACGGCCGGTCAAGGTCTACAAGTTCCGCTCGATGTATACCGACCGCTGTGACGTTTCGGCGAACGACGTCAGGCACGCAACACGTAACGATCCGCGCGTTACGCCGTTCGGCGCGTTCCTCAGAAAGACCAGCCTCGACGAGCTGCCGCAGCTGCTCAACGTGCTACGTGGCGACATGTCCCTGGTCGGGCCACGTCCGCATGCGGTAGCGCACGACGAGTACTACGCGAGCCTGATCGACGGCTATCTCGGGCGTCATCGTGCCAAACCCGGCATCACCGGCTGGGCGCAGGTCAATGGGCATCGCGGCGAGATTTTCTCCTTGGAGGACATGCGTCGGCGCATCGAACTCGATCTATTCTACATCGACAACTGGTCGTTGTGGCTCGACATTAAAATCTTGCTGCATACCGTTTTTGTCGTGTTCCACGACAAGCAGGCATATTGAAGCGTACTCTGAGGCGCGATCTCCTAGCATAACGCTATTGTCATTCGGCCTCTAATGTTCCGCGTTTTACTGCTCACGTGTTGCTGCGCAGGCTGGTGTTCACCATGGCCTGGCGAATCGACTGGCCGTATCGGGGAGATTGCTCGTGCGAACCCATAGACTCCGGACGCTCGTCGTCGCCTTTGTCGCTGGGTTGGGATGCTTGTCGCTCGTCGCTTGCGCCTCGCCCGAGGAGCGGCTGGCCGAGCACCTGCAAGAGGGGCAGCGCCTGCTGACGGCAGGTCAGACCGATCAGGCTGCCTTGCACTTCCGCAACGCGCTTCGCATCGACCCGCAACATCCGCAAGCTTTGCTCGGCATGGGCAGAATCTTCGAGCAGCGGCAGAACTTCCCGCGCGCCTACGCCGCCTACCGTGACGCCGCGGACGCCGCGGACGCCGATCCGGCTCTGATCGAAGCGCACAACGCTTACGCGGTTTTGGCGCTCGGCGGTGGCGACCTTGACGTCGTCCGTGACGCCGCGGCGAGCATTCGCGCGATCTCGCCCGACCATCCCGACGGGCTGGCGCTGGAAGCCGCGCTGGCCTTGCGTGAAGAGCGGCTGGATGACGCAAGAGCGCTCGCGCAGCGCGCTTTGGAGGTTGATCCAGGGCACGTCAACGCGACGTCCGCGTTGGTCGGCGTCGTCCGAGCGACCGGCGATTCCGATGCGGCCGTCGAGATCATCGATCAGTATTTCGCGGCGGCCGGGCCGAACGTACCGCTCGCGTTGCTCAAGCTGCAGGTGCTGGCGGGCGCGGGCGACGTGGATGGCGTCGAGGCGGCGTTCCGACAATTGCTGGAGTTCGATAACGACAACGTGTCGTTCCGCCTGGCCTTTGCCGACTTCTACCGTGGCCTGGACAATGACGGGGCGGCCGAGAGCGTGCTGCGAACCGCCATCGACGACCTGGAGACGGCACCGGCGGCCACGGTGAGCCTGGTGCGCCTGGTCCATCAAAATCGCGGGCTGGAGCCCGCATTGGCGGAGATCGAGCGGCTGCGTGGCGCGGACGCCGAAACGGATGCCAGCCTAGCCTTCCTCGCAGCCGACATCCTGACAAGCGAGGAGCGCTTCGACGAGGCGCGGGCGCAGTTGGAGGCGGTTATCGAGACGGCCGGCGACGGCACCTCACGGGCGCACGACGCCATGGCCGCCCTCGCCACGGTCGACAATGCAAGCGGTCAACCGCAGGCGGCCGAGGTGCGGCTGGAGGAGCTGGTCCAGCAAGACCCCCAGCATCGCGGCGGAAACTACCTCTTGGCTGCCCTGCAGCTACAGCAGGATGACGTACCTGCCGCCGTCAGCTCGGCACGCGCGGCGCTCACGCGTGATCCCGACTGGCCTCCGGCTCTGAAACTCATGGCACAAGCGCATCTTGCCGCTGGTGATCGCGACCTGGCCATCGATGCGTTGCGACGCGCCGTTCAGAGCGCGCCCGACGACGTGGAATCGGCATCACGGCTGGCACAGCTGCTCTCCCAGCGTGGCGACTACGATACCGCGATGGACGTCTGGGACCACGTGATCAACCAGGTGCCGGACTCGGCCGGTGCCCTATCGAGCACCGCAGAGATCGCGATCCGTCAGCAGGATTGGAACCGCGCAAGCACCGACATCGATCGCCTACTGGCGACGCCCGGTGCTGAACTGAGCGGCACCCTTTTGGCGGGCTCGTTGAGGCTTGCACAGGGCGACAGCGAGGGTGCGCAGCAGTGGTTCGAACGGGCGCGAGAGATTGAGCCAGAGGGTGCAGCACCGTTGCTCGGCCTGGTCCGCAGCCATCTCATCGAGGATGACGTGAACAGCGCGCTCGAACTTCTCGAGCGGCGCGTTGCCGAACGGCCCGACGACGCTCTGGCCCACAGCCTCCTGGCGCAGCTTCACACACAGGCCGAACGCTACGAAGACGCCGCCAATGCCTACCGAGCGGCGATCGCGGCACAACCGCAGTGGGGTGCCCCCTATCGTGCTCTGGCGACGCTGGAGGAGCGTGCGGGTCGGGTCGATGCGGCGCTTGCCGTACTCGACGAAGGCGTCGCTGTCGGCGCCGACACGGACGGCCAGCTGCTCCTCACCAAGGCGTTCGTGCAACAGCGAGCCGACCGCAACGAGGCGGCGCTCCGGTCCTATGCGACGATGCTCGATGCGGGCGATCAACGCGATCTCGTGGTCAACAACTACGCCGCGCTGGTCGCCGACTTTGCCTATAGCGACGAAGACCACTTCACGCGTGCCCTGGACCTCGCGCAACGGTTCGAGGTGAGCTCGGAGGCTTACTTCCTCGACACGCTGGGCTGGCTCTACTACCGCCAAGGCGAATACGCGCGGGCCCTCGCCATCCTGCGCCGCGCCGCGGCGCTCATGCCGAACGACGAACATATCCGCTATCACGTCGGGGCAACATTACACGCGCTCGGGGAAACGGATGCCGCGCGTCAGGAGCTCGACCGCGCGCTTTCGGACGACGCCGACTACGTTGGCGTCGAGCACGCTCGTTCTCTGCTGGAGCAGATCGAGGACTCGGCACCGGCGGGCTGAGCGGCGTCGCGAACCGGTCAGACTGCTGCGGCACGCGGAACGCGTGTCGACCGCGCTGAGCTTCGTAGGTGTTCCTAAACGAAGCGCAGCCGCCTCGATCCTCGTGGAGATGGTTTGCGGCCGGAGGCGAGCCGCAACAGCGAATGTGGGCGCGCTGCCGCGCGCCTGAGCGCCATTGCGAGCAGTTGTCTCACGCCGGCGCTAGCGTCTACGCATAACGCATCCATGCGAAGGCGGGAGGCCGGGTACGATGACACAACAAGCGCGCGACGAGCGCCCGAAGACGTGGGTGGAGGCCGAGCTCGAGGACAGCTTCGACGAAGAGCTCGAGATGGAGATCGACGACGAACGCGTCTCCCAGGAGCTCAAGACGATCGGAGCACTCCGTCACAAGTCGGAGGTCGACCGACGCACCTACTTTCACGAGCTCTTCCGCCTCCAAGCCGAGCTGGTCAAGCTGCAGGACTGGGTGCAACACACGGGCTACAAGCTGGTCGTGGTCTTCGAGGGCCGGGATTCCGCAGGCAAGGGCGGCGTGATCAAGCGGATCACGCAAAGATTGAACCCGCGCGTTTGCCGGGTGGTGGCGTTGCCGGCACCCAGCGACCGCGAAAAGACGCAGTGGTACTTCCAACGTTACGTGCCGCACCTCCCCGCCGGCGGCGAGATGGTCCTCTTCGATCGCTCCTGGTACAACCGGGCAGGCGTCGAGCGGGTCATGGAGTTCGCCACGCCCGACCAGGTCGAGCAGTTCTTCTTCGACGTCCCGGAATTCGAGCGCATGCTCGTGCGCTCGGGGATCATGCTCATCAAGTACTGGTTCTCGATTACGGATCAGGAGCAGCAGCTGCGCTTCCTCATGCGCATCCACGACCCGATGAAGCAGTGGAAGCTCTCGCCAATGGACCTGCAGTCGCGGGTCCGCTGGGAGGCCTATACCAAGGCCAAGGAGGAGATGTTCAACCGCACCAACATCCCGGAGGCGCCCTGGTACATCGTGCCGGGCAACGACAAGAAGCGCGCGCGGCTCAACTGCATCAGCCACCTCCTCCAGCAAGTGCCTTACGCGGACGTGCCACACGAGCCGGTCACGCTCCCGCAGCGCGTCTCCAACCCCGATTACGAGCGTGACGTCCTGCCGCGGGAGCTCTACGTGCCCGAGATCTACTGACACGCCGAGCGTGGGCGGCGCGTGCTTGACCAGCAGCCGAAAGTGAAGAACGACTGGGGCGCGCGCCTGCTTGGGGCTGCGCTGATCGCTCATCTCGCCGACTGGAACCGCCAGATGTCCGAAGCTCTTCGGCTAACCCGCCGCGCCTGCGTGCTTGCGTTCGCCTGGGCCCTGATCGTCCTGTCGCCAGCGGCCGGCGCGCAAGAGCCACTAGCGGTTGCTGCGATCTACACCGTGCCGGTCGAGCAGCAGTGGGTCAGCCGCATCGACCTCGCGCTCGACGAGGCGGCCGAGCGTGGCGACATCACCTATGTGTTCTCGGAGAATGTCGCCAACACTGACTACGAGCGCGTGATGCGCGAATATGCCGAGCAGGGCATGGATCTCATCGTCGGCGAGGCGTTCGCGGTGGAACGCGCCGCGCGCGAGGTTGCGGCCGACTACCCGGACACGGCGTTCCTGATGGGGTCGTCGTTCGGGCCCTCGCAACCCAACTTCGCCGTCTTCGACAACTGGATCCACGAACCCAGCTACCTGACGGGCATGGTCGCGGGCCACGCAACGGAAAGCGACGTGATCGGCATGGTCGGCGGCTACGCCATCCCGGAAGTCAATCGCCTGATGCACGCGTTCATGGACGGTGCGCGGTCGGTAAATCCGGACGTGACCTTCTTGGTCAGCTTCATCAACTCTTGGTACGATCCGCCGAAGGCCAAGGAAGCCGCCTTCGCCATGATGGATGCAGGTGCCGACATCATGTACGCGGAGCGGTTCGGCGTTGCCGACGCTGCCGTCGAGCGCGACGTCAGGGCCATCGGCAACGTGATCGACACCGCAGATCAATACCCGGGCACGATCATGGCGTCCGCGATCTGGCATATGGAACCGACGATCGACCGAGCGATCGAGGCGGTGCGCGAGGGGCGTTTCGAGCCGATCGACTACGGTCAGTTCAGCTTCATGTCCTTTGGCGGCGGCTCCCTGATCGTCGACGAGGAACTCGTCCCTGCCGAGGTGGTCGAGGAGGTGCGAGCGAAGCAGGACGAGATCCTGGGTGGGTTCTTCCGGGTCAACGTCAACGACGAGGAGCCGGTCTCGGACGGCTGAGCCACCGCCTACGATGACGGCGTCGCTGGTCCTGAGCCTCGAGAGCCTGACCAAGCGCTTTGGACCGGTCACCGCGGTCGATGGCGTCGATCTCGACCTGCGTCGCGGCGAAGTGCTGGCCCTGTTGGGTGAGAACGGGGCCGGCAAGACGACGTTGATGAACATCCTCTTCGGCCACTACCTACCGGACGCTGGCGCTGTTTGGGTGGCCGACGAGGATGACCGGCTCGCCCCCTTGCCGCTCGGGGAACCGCGGGCGGCGTTGGCCGCCGGCATCGGCATGGTGCATCAGCACTTCGCCCTGGCGCTGAACCTCACGGCCTTCGACAACATCGTCCTCGGCACCGAGCCGCTCTGGCGCCTCGGCCGCGATCGTCGACGGGCGCGCGGAGCGATCGAACGGCTGATGGGGGAAAGCGGACTGGAAGCGCCGCTCGACGTGCCGGTGGCGCAGCTCGGCGTCGGCGAGCGGCAGAGGGTCGAGATCCTGAAGGCCCTCTATCGTCGTGCGCGCATTCTCGTCCTCGACGAGCCCACGGCGGTGCTGACGCCGCAGGAGGCCGAACGGCTCTTCACCACCCTCCGCCATCTGGCGGCGCAGGGTCTGGCCATCGTCTTCATCTCGCACAAGCTCAAGGAGGTGCTGGCGTTCTCGAACCGCGTGGCTGTGTTGCGGGGCGGGCGCAAGATCGCCGAGACGGTCACCGCCGAGGCTAGCGCCGAGGACCTCGCCACGCTCATGGTCGGACGCGAGACGGGCAACGTGCCCAAACCATCGGACCGGCCGCCGGGCGCACCGGTGCTGGAGCTCGACGGCGTGAGCGTGGCGACCACACCCGGTCGGCGCGGCGTCGACGGGGTGAGCCTCTGCATCCGCGCCGGAGAGATCGTGGGCCTCGCCGGTGTCTCCGGCAACGGGCAGGCTGCCATCGCCGCCCTCCTCTCCGGTCTCGCCGTCCCCGAAACGGGCGAGATCAGGATCGAGGGCTGGACCGTCGACGACTTCAAGCCGAGCATCTTTCTCCGACATGGCGTCGGACGCATCCCTGAGGACCGGCATCACGACGGCGTGGTCGGCGACATGAGCGTCGCCCTCAATCTGGTGCTTGAACGGCTGGACGACCCGAAGGTGAGCCGGTTCGGCATCCTCCGCGGCGCCGCTATCCGCCACGAGGCCGAACGGCTCGTCGGTGCCTACGACGTCCGCGGGGCGGGCATCGAAGCGCCGGTGCGCACGCTGTCGGGCGGCAACATCCAGAAGCTCATCCTCGCCCGCGTCCTCGACCGGAAGCCGATCTTCATCCTCGCCAACCAGCCGACCCGTGGGCTCGACGTCGGCGCGGCCGCCGAGGTCGGGCGGTGTCTGTTCGAGGCGCGCGAGCGAGGCGCCGGCGTCTTGTTGATTTCCGAAGACCTCGACGAGCTCCTGACACTCGCCGACCGCGTGCTCGCGATCCATGGCGGCCACGTCGCTGACGCGGGGACCACCGAACGCGTCGACCGCGGCCGCCTGGGCCTGTTGATGGCGGGCCGGGCGGCGTGATCCGGATCGAGCCCAGGACATCACCGCCCGCATTCTTGCGCGTCCTCGTGCCACCGTTCGCGGCGCTCGCCGCCCTGTTGCTGGCGGCCATACCGCTCGCCATTGCCGGCGCCGACCTCACCCAGGCCTATCGGCTGATGGCGGAGGGCGTCGCCGGCAGCGTCTTCGCCATCACCGAGACCTTGGCACGCGCAACACCCCTCATTTTGACGGGCTTGGCTGCCGCCGTCGCCTTTCGGGCGCGGCTCTGGAACATCGGGGGCGAAGGGCAGCTCTATCTCGGCGCCATGGCGGCGGTCGCCGTGGGCAGCGGTGCCATCGCGGCGCCGGTCCTGCTGCTGGTCCCGTTGGTGATGCTCGCGGGCGCCCTCGGCGGCGCCTTCGGGATGGCCGTGCCCACCCTGCTCAAGACGCGTCTCGGCGTCGACGAGGTGGTTACCACGCTCCTCTTGAACTTCGTCATCCTCCTCTTCGTCCAGTTGATGCTCGAAGGGCCCATGCAGGACCCGATGAGCATGGGCTGGCCGCAGTCGCTGCCGCTGGTCGACGAGGCTACGCTGCCGGCGCTCGTGGACCGCATGCGGGTGCACGCGGGCCTCGTGCTCGGCCTGGTCGCGGCCGTTGCCGCCGCTTTCGTCATGACGAGAACCACTTGGGGCGTGCGGCTTCGCGCAGTGGGCGACAACACAGCCGCAGCGCGTCACGCCGGCATCCCCGTGGGCCGCACGCTGCTCAGCGTTGGTTTGGTCTCGGGCGGGCTCGCCGGACTTGCCGGGGCAGCGGAGGTCGCGGGCCTCAAGGGCTATCTCACCGCCGATCTCTCGCCGGGCTTCGGTTATGCCGGCATCGTGGTCGCCATGCTCGCGGGCTTGTCGCCTTTGGGCGTGGTCGCGGCCGCCCTTTTCGTCGCTGCCGTTTTCGTCGGCGCCGACAGCATGAGCCGCGCGCTCGGCGTCTCTTCCTATCTGGCGGACCTCATCGTCGCGATGTCGCTCCTCTGCGTGCTCGTTGGCGGCTTCGTCCAGCGCTACCGTCTCGTACGGACCGGCTGATGGAGGTGCTCGACATCCTCATACAGGCGAACTTCTGGGCCGCTGCGGTGCGGATTGCGACACCGCTCGTCTTCGGCGTGCTGGGCGCACTGCTGTGCGAGCGGGCGGGTGTGTTGAACCTCGGCATCGAAGGCATCTTCACCGCCGGCGCCATGGCCGGCTGGATGGCGGTTTGGCTCGGGGCCGGGCTCTGGGGCGGCGTCCTCGTGGCCGCGCTGACCGGCGCCGGTTTCGGGCTCTTGCACGGCGTGCTGACGGTGCCGCTTGGGCTCTCGCAGCACGTCACGGGCCTCGCGATCACCTTGTTCGCGACCTCGCTCGCGTACTTCACCTACCGCACGGCGCTACCCGACATAGCGACACCGCCCCGGATCGAGCCCTTCCGGCCGCTGGATGTGCCGATCCTGTCGGATCTGCCCTTCATCGGCGCGGTGCTCGGCCAACAGACGGCGCTGACCTGGCTCGCGCTGGTGCTGGTGCTCGTCGTGTGGTGGATGCTCAACCGCACACCGTTGGGCCTTGCGCTCCGTGCGGTAGGCGATGCGCCCGAAGCGGTCGATGCCCAGGGGCTTTCGGTCTACGGGCTCCGGATCGGCGCGGTTTGCGCAGGCTCCGCATTGATGGCCGTGGGCGGCGCTTTCCTCACCATGTCGGCCTTCGACGCGTTTTTCTTCGAGATGGTCAACGGCCGCGGTTGGATCTGCATTGCGCTCGTGATCTTCGCGTCGTGGCAACCGGGAAAGGCACTTTTGGGAGCACTCCTCTTCGGTGCCTTCGACGCCTTCCAGGTCCGGCTGCAGACCGAGGTCGGCGCTGTCGTGCCATCACAGGTCTTCTTGATGGTGCCCTACGTGCTCTCAATCCTGGCGCTGATCATCGCCGCGCGTCGCGCCGACTACCCCCGTGCCCTGCTCCAGCCCTGGTTCAAGGGGCAGCGATAGGCGCTCCGTCGACGGTTCCGTCGTGGGCAGGCTAAGCGGCTGGCCGGAGCGACAACAACGCGCGTCAAAACAGACTATGGTCTGAAAACCAAGACCTCGTAGTCCTCCACCGTCTCTTCGCTTCCGCCATAGCCGATGAGACAAGCTTGATTGGGCAGCAATTTGCCCGGATGGAGACCGCCAGACCATTTGGCGCGGCAGATCTTCTGCTCTTCGTGGCGGTTATAGCCCGATATCGCGCCCTCAGGCACCATACCGCCGAAGGCGCTCACCCAGTGAAACTTATGCCGATGGTTCAGGCCTTCGTGCGTCAAGCAGAATACGTCGTGCCCGTACTGCCGTCCTTCGACCGCTCCTCGTTTCACGTTGTACTCTCGTCCGCCGTAGGAATACGTCATTCCGTCCTTCAAATGGGCGCCCGCCTTGCCTAAGTGCCAAGCTCGAGGCTTCGGTATCGAGTGATACACCGGTTCCCAACCACCGACGACTTCATGGTGCCATCTATAAGACGCATCATAGGGACCGATTTTCGTATCATGAACTGTTTGGCTAATGTAAAGAGGTCGGCCGTCAGCTTCGTGCCCTGCTCGAAAATTGGTGCAAAAGTTGAACTTCGCCCCCTTCTCCCAATAGAATAGGTGTTTTGGCGCGGCATCGGCGGTCAAAGGTAAACAAGCGGCCGCTGCAACCAACGCCGCACTAAACAATTTCGCCATTCAAGATCTCCATCGCTTGAACTTTTTGAGGCTATCGACTGGACGCCGATCGTCAAGCGCGCGCGCACCGTCACTGCAGCGCTCGAGCTGACGTACTCATGATGCCATGCTCGGCCACGTGCCAGGTTCGCGCCGCGGAAGCCACGGACGGGGCAAAGATCGACGAAGCCGCGGCGCGCAGCCGTCAGCCTCGTCACGTCGATCGCGCGCCACCCGACCTCAGCGCATCGCGCTCTCCAACCCTTCCAGGAGCCCAAGGCGTTCCCGCAGGGGCAGGCGTGCCGCAGCCCCGCCGCCGTCGATGGTGGCGGCCAGGCGCCCCGGCTGGAGCCGCGCGCTGGCGATCGCCAGCGCCCCTAGCGCTTCGTCCGCGCGGAAGCTGGTGTTGGCGTCCGCTGGGATGACGACGAGGCCGAGCTTCAAGCGGCGCCAACGCTCGAGCACGGCCGGCTCGGCGAGCGCGGCCTCAGGCGTGAGGATCACGCCATCGATGGGCAGCTCCTCCAGGACGTCAGCGATCGCCTCCACGTTTAGCGCCGGCGGAGGGGCGCCGAGCCACGGCTCGATGGCGTCCGCGGGCACGAGCCGTAGCCATCGCTGCGTCTCACTCGAGACCTTGTAGAGCGCACGGGCAACCGCCTCGAACCCTGCCATCGTCGCACGCGGCGTCGCGGCGAGAAGAGCCGGCTCGACCAGCTCGACCGCCGGGCAGCCGGCCTCGCCGAGGGCGCGCAGGCCCGGGTTGAGAGCCTCGGCAACGGCTGCGGCACCAGCATCGACGTCCGTGCCGTGGAGCGCGTCGTCGACCATGCCGGCGAAGCTGCGCGGGCCGAGCAGGGAGAGCTTGACGGGTTTCGCCGTGACCCTCTGCGCACGTTCCCAGCGGTGCCGGAGCGCTCGGGGATCGCGGAGGCGCGGCGGCTCGACAAGGCGCGGCGGTGCCGCTTCGGCGATCCACTCGAGTGGCCGCTCGAGGGCCGTCTCCAGCTCGATGCCGTCGAGCAAACGGGCGAGGCCGCGTACGCTAGCGTCCTCGTCCAACGCACCCTCGTCAAGGCAGTCGAGCACAGTCGCCTGCAACTCCACGAGCTGCTGCGTGGCCTCCGCGAGAGCGAGCTGGAGCATCGCCGCGGTCCAGGGCTCACGCCGCTTGGCGAGCTCCGTCGCGACCCGATGGCGATGGCGATCGATCGCCTCTTCCCACGGCATGTCGCCATCACGGCGGGGCGGGCGGTGGGGAAGCGGTGGTGGCGCCGCGACGGCACCTGAGAGCATGGTCGTCAGGCGTGTCATCGCCGCGCGCCAGCAGCAGAGGACAAAACCCCGCGACGGTATGGCCTTAGGTCCCGGGCATGCGAACGCTTGACCCACGTCGGTGTCCGGTAGAAGGCGAGCGCGCTCGGCAATGCGCGGATCGCCCGCAATACGGCGGGCGCCTGGGAGGACAAGATCATCGTCGAACCTTCACCGACATGTCGCGAGCACGGCGCCATGCCGGCTGTGGTGTCAAGGGCGCGACGGTGACGATGGCGCGCGCGTTCTGGGTCGTGGCGCCCGGTCGAGGCGAGATCCGCGAGGAGGCTCTGCCGCCGCCGGGTGAGTCCGACGTCGTGGTCAGGACCATCGGGAGCGGCATCAGTGCCGGCACCGAACGGCTGGTCTTCGAGGGCCGGGTGCCACCGAGCGAGTTCGAGCGCATGCGAGCACCCCTGCAAGCGGGGCGTTTTCCGGCACCTGTGAAGTACGGTTATTCCGCCGTGGGCGTCGTCGAAGCAGGGCCAGACGCATGGTTAGGACGGCGGGTCTTCTGCCTGCACCCGCACCAGGATCGCTTCATCGCGCCCGCCTCCATGGTGGTGGCCGTGCCGGATGCCGTGCCGGACCGGCGGGCCGTGCTCGCGGCCAATATGGAGACGGCGCTCAACGCGCTCTGGGACGCGGCACCTGCGCCGGGTGTGCGCATCGCCGTGGTTGGGCTCGGCGTGGTCGGGCTGTTGGTGGCCTATCTGTGTGAGCGGCAGGGGCATACCGTGCTCGGCATCGACGTCGACGCAGCACGGCGTCGCGCGGCGGAGGCGCTCGGGCTGGCGGCAGCCGGACCGCAGGCCGGCGGTCCGTTCGAGATCGTCATCCATGCGAGCGGTAACCCGGCGGGCCTGCTCTGGGCCTTGGAACGACTGGCGTTCGAGGGCCGCGTGCTGGAGCTGAGCTGGTATGGCGACCGGCCGGTGACGCTGCCGCTCGGCGCGGCCTTCCACAGCCGCCGTCTCACCATCGCTAGCTCACAAGTCGGGGCCATAGCGCCGGCGAAGCGCGACCACGTCACGCATCGCGACCGGCTGCAGGCGGCGCTCGGCCTACTCGACGACGCGCGGCTCGACGTGCTGGTCGACGCAGTGGTACCCCTCGATGGGTTGCCCGAGCTGATGGCGGAGCTGGCGGCCGGGCAACGCCGCGTGCTCTGCGCGCGCGTCAACTACGGATAACGAGACGAATGGGGGACCGCTTTGTACAGCGTCACGGTCCGCGATCACTTCATGATCGCGCACAGCTTTAAAGGTGAGGTCTTCGGACCGGCGCAAGCGCTGCACGGCGCCACCTACAATGTGGACGTCGAGTTTCGCCGGCCGGCGCTCGACGATGACGGCATCGTGGTCGACATCGGCGCCGCGTTGGCCACCCTCAAGGCGGTGCT
The DNA here is from genome assembly GCA_028279345.1 of Geminicoccaceae bacterium. GTDB lineage: Bacteria > Pseudomonadota > Alphaproteobacteria > Geminicoccales > Geminicoccaceae > JAAAPF01. The sequence goes on along the minus strand of JANQNY010000076.1, from coordinate 11,074 downwards.
CGGCGAGCTGAACTTCAAGAACCTCGACGAGGAGCCCGCCTTCGTTGGCCGCAACACGACGACCGAGTTTCTAGCAGGTGTGATCTTCCAACGCGTCGCCGAGCGCGTCGCTCAAGGCCAGCTCGGCCGCCATGCCGGCGGGCTCACGGGCCTCAAGGTCACGCTGCACGAGAGCCACGTCGCGTGGGCGAGCTACGAAGGTGCGCTCGACAGCTCATGAGTGCCCTCGTCCTCGCAGCACCGGCACCGTTCGACCTCGCGACCGGGGGGTACGCCTACGACCGGCGCGTAGCCGACGGTTTGCGTCGCCTCGGCTGGATGGTGGCCCTGGTGGAGCTCCAGGGCGACTTCCCGGCGCCCAGCGCTGCCGAGCTGGAGGCGACGCGGCATTGGCTGGAGGCAGCCGACCCCGAGACACCGATCGTCATCGACGGGCTCGCCTTCGGCGCGCTCGGGCATGTGGCACCCGACTTCAAGGACCGCCTGCGCCTCATCGCTCTCGTCCACCACCCGCTCGCCGACGAGACGGGGCTCGACCTGAAGACGGCCGAGAAGCTGCGCGACGGTGAGATGCTGGCGCTGGCGGCGGCGCGCGGCGTCATCGTCACGAGCCCCTTCGTCGCCCGTCGCCTCGACGCCTACGGTGTCCCGCCCCGACGCATCCGTATCGTCGAGCCTGGCGTGACGCGCAGGCCGCTCAGCCGAGGTAGCGGCGGCGTGCCGATGCTCCTGTGTGTCGGCAGCTACGTGCCGCGCAAGGGGCACGACGTGCTGCTCGCTGCCCTCGATCGTATCCGCGATCGCCACTGGCGGCTCGTTTGCGTCGGTGCAACCGACCTCGACCCCGAGCACGAGGCCGAGGTGCGCTTGCTCGCGCGCAGCTTCGGCGAGCGGGTCCAGCTTCACGGCACGGTCGCGTCGCGAACCCTGGACGGCCTCTACGCCCAAGCCGACCTGTTCGTGCTCGCCTCGCACTACGAGGGCTATGGCATGGTGTTCGCCGAGGCGGTGGCCTCGGGTCTGCCGATCGTCGCCACCGCCGGCGGAGCCACCGCGGTGACGGTGCCGGCGGGTGCTGCCAGGCTCGTCGGCACGGGCGACGTCACCGGGCTCGCCCACGCGCTGGCGGCCCTGCTCGACCGGCCGCAGGAGCGGCGCCAGCTGGCGCAGGGCGCACGCGAGGCGCGCACGCGCCAGCACGACTGGGATACTGCCGCGCGCCGGTTCGCCGGCGCGGTCGAGGAGATCACCGGGTGGGCTTGAGCTTCGCGGCCGACTGGCTGGCGCTGCGCGAGCCCTTCGACCATGCGGCGCGCGCGGCCGAGGTGACGGACGCGACTATGGCGCATATGGCCGGGCTGCCGTCGCCGCTCATCGTTGATCTCGGTTGCGGCCGCGGCTCGAACCTCAGGTTCCTGCGCGCAAAGGTGCCAGCCGCGTCCGGTTGGCGACTGATCGACCACGACGCCGACCTCCTGGCCGAGGCGGCCAAATACCTGAGCGACACGGCCGTCGAATGCCGGCTGCTCGACCTACGCCACGCCGAGCTCACCGGCGCCCTCGCCGGGGCCGATCTCGTTACCGCCGCGGCACTCATCGACCTCGTCAGCTCGGCTTGGCTGGAACGGCTGGTCGATGCCGTCGACGCGGCCGGGGCGGCGTTGCTGGTCACCGGCAGCATCGACGGCCGGGTAGCGTGGCAGCCGAACCTCGCCGACGATGCGGCCGTGCTGGCTGCCTACGCGCAGCACCAGGCGGGCGACAAAGGCTTCGGCGGCGCGCTGGGAACACGCGGTCCCGGCATGCTGGAAGACATCCTCCACCGGCAGCAATGGCGTGTCGTGAAGGGGCAAGGCGATTGGCGCGAAATTCGCGATCCGTCGTTTCAGGCGGCGTATCTCAGGGGCGTTGAGGCAGCGCTCCACGATGCTGGTTTCCACCGTGATCCGCTCGACCGCTGGCTCGACCAGCGTTGGGACGCCATCCGGCGGGGGACCAGCCAGCTCACCGTCGGCCATCTCGACATCTTCGCCGCACCACCGACCCAGAGCTCGATCAACCCGACGTGAGCCCTCCGCGCCGCGCGCCGCCGCCAATTGGCACATGAGGCCTCAGTCGCCGATGCGCCCCAATGCGTCGCGCAGCACCTGGGCAGCACGGGTCCGCTCCTCATCCGACATCGCGGCGACATCGACGCTCAGGTCGAGTCCTGGAAGCCGTTCCTGGATGCGGCCGATGGCACCATCTCCCTCGTCCACGCCGATGACCCGGTAGACGGCGACGGGATAGGCGATGCCCTTCACCGGGATGTTGCCACGCGCCTCGCAGGCGATCTCGTCGCGCACATGGGCGAAAGTCTCGTAGGAGATGAGGATCTCCCCCGGCTCGGCTGCGCTCTCGAGCCGCGACGCGACGTTCGCGCCGCTGCCGATGATCGTGTAGTCCATGCGCGACTCGCTGCCGAAATTGCCGACCGTGCAGAAGCCGGTGTTGACGCCGATCCGACTGCGCAGCGGGCGCGCGACACCCGACGAGCGCCAATAGCCCTCGAGCTCGCGCATCCGGTCGCGCATGGCGATAGCCATCCGCACGCAGGCGAGCGCGTCCTCCTTGACCCCTCGGGTCTCCGGATCACCGAAGAAGATGACGATGCCGTCGCCGACATACTTGTCGATCGTTGCCCCATGCGCCAGCGCGATGCCCGACATCTCGGTCAAGTAGTGATTGAGAAGCTGAGTCACATCCTCGGACTCCATACGATCCGAGATTTCTGTGAAACCTTCAACATCGGAAAAAAATACGGTAAGCTTCTTGCGTTTACTTGAAATATTGACTTCTTGCCGGCCGACAAAGATGGACTCGAAGACTTGAGGGTCCAGGTACTTCGCAAGCTGATTGGAAAGTTGTTCAAGCGCCAGCGATTTTTCAGAAAGTTCGCGCTCGCGCTCCTTGAGGTTGGTAATGTCCGAGTACACAGCGACGGTGCTGCCGTCGTCGGTCTTGCGTTCACTCACCATGATCCAGCGGCCGTCGCCGCGTTGCTGGAGATTGGGGCCGCCGGGTCGGCGGTGGCGGGCGAGGCGTTCCGCCAGCCAGCCCTCCGGATCCGCCAACGCATCCTTGATGAAGCCGCGCTTTATCGCGCGGCGCACTACGCTCTCGAACGTCATCCCCGGCTCGATCTCGTCGGCCATCTCCGGATAGAGCAGCGTCCGGTACATGCTGTTGCAGACCACCAGCCGGTCGTCGGCGTCGTAGAGCGAGAAGCCCTCAGAAATGCTCTCGATCGCCTGCGACAAGCGCCTTCGCCCCGCCTCGATCTCACGCAGGTTGGAGCGCTGCACCTCGATGGCTGTGTCGCGGAAGACGCCGAGCGCCTGGGCCATGCGCCCCAGCTCGTCACCGCGATCGCGGCCAGGGATGTCGATCGTCGTGTCGCCGCCCGCGAGTTCGGCCATGGCTTCGGTGATGTCTTCAATCGGGCGAACGACCCGGGGGCCCACGTAGAACAGCACCACGAGCCCAGCGCCCACCACGCCCACCGCCGACAGGATGGCCATCGCCGACTGGCCCGTCCGGATCGCGTCTGTCGAACGCGCTGCGGCCGCATGGCTCTCATCGCGCGCCGCGCGCACGATGGTCGCCACCTCGTCACCCAACGCGACGGCTAGGTTCCGGCTCGCGTCCAGCGTCGCTTCGGCGCGCTCGCCGACCTCGAGTTCCCCGCGACGGAGCGCGAAGAGCCCGTCCTCGGCACGCCCGAGCCCACCGAGCATCGCGACCGCGGAGCGGACGTCAACGAGTTCGACCTCCGCGGGGATCTCGACGAGCACACGATCGATTTCCCGCATCGCCGCTTCGAAGCGCTCGTAAAGGGGCTCCAGTGCCACTACGTCGCCCGCGAGCGCTGCTCGGTCCAACAGCCCGGCCGCCAGGTTGACCTCGGCGCGCAAGGTCAGCACGAGCTGGAGAAGCCGCGCGCCGGCGTCGATGAGCTTCGTGACCGCCGCCGCACTTTGCTCGGTCACGTCCTCCGTCGCCATCACCAGGTCGAAGGCGGCATCGTCGATCTCCGGCACGAGCACGAGCAGCAGGCGCTCATGTGCGGCCTTCAGCGCTTCGACGAACCCTGTTTTCCATCCTTCGTCGTTGCCTTCGTGCAGGTGGTGGCGATGTCGGCTGAAAGCTCCGTCACTGCCACGACCGAACGCGAGCAACTCGGCCAGTGCGCCACGCAACGCCACCGGATCTCCCAAACCAGCGAGGCTTCGCTCCGCCGCGGCCGCCGCAGCGTCGAACTCCTCCTCGATCGGCTGTTGGCGAACGACGTCCTCCACGAGCAGCGCTTCTGCCAAGAGCGCCAATGCGAGATTGGCCTCAGCCTGGAGGGCCAAGAGCCGATCGACGGTACCGACACCGTCGTCGACCAGCGTGGTCAGCGCTTCTGCGCCTTCGTCCGTCAACGCGTCGCCCTGCAGGACGAGGTCGAAGACGGCATCGTCGACGATCGGTTCGATCGCCGTAAGGAACCTTGCGTGCACCGACGCCAACGTGCCCACCCGATCCGCCAGATCGGACTGGAGGTCCAGGCGGCGCTCGATCGCTTGGTCGAGATCGGCGAGGTGCAGGACGAGGCTATGAAATAGCGTCGAAAGCCGCTCCGAGACGAGCAAGGAGCCGGGCGTTGCTTCGACCTCTTGGATCAACGCCTCCAAGGCGCGCGTATGCGACGCCAGACGCGCCTGCTCACCGATGCGCTCCGCCTGCGAGCGCGCCGCCATCAACGCCGGTGCCGCGACAGCGATCTCGCCGCTCGTCTGAGCCAGGGTCAGGGCAGTCTCGATGCGCGGGAGGCTCTCGCGAGCCAGGTGCGTCGCGGCGCGGCCCGTGTCCTCGAACACCAGCCAGGCGACCGCGCTCGCAACCGCCGTCAGACCGGCCAACGCGGCGAACGCGAGCAGGAGCTTCGCCTTGATGCCGAACCGTGTGCGGGCGGCCGAGGACGCCGCGGCAACGGAGGCAGAGTTGGGCGTTGCGGCGATCGTGATCATCCCCCTGGCGGCAAGCTAACCCTCGGGCCCGCCGAGCGCTCGGTAGTCGCCAGCCTCGTCGATGACCGTCAAAAAGACCTGGTGCATGCCCTGGTTGTCGTCCTCGCCGTAGTCGAGCTTCAGACCGTCGATGTCGAACGCACCGACCGCCGCGATCGTGTCGAGAAGGCCGGCGCGTGTCACCGGGTCGCCAAGCTGCTCGAGTGCCGCGATCACGAGGCGGCCGACGATGTAGCCCTCGAGGGAGACGAAGCCGGGCGCCGCATCGGGCGCTACGGCGCGGAGCGCCTGCTGGTATCGGGCGACGAGCGGCACACTCGTATCCGTCGGCAGCGGCACCACCTGGCTGACGATGACCCCCTCGCCGAGCGCGCCGAGCGCGTTGCTCAAGGCGGTGCTGCCAACGAATGAGCTGTTCACGAACACCGCGTCGAGGCCCACCTGGTCCGCGAGCCTGATGAAGGCTGCGATTGGCTCGTAGGTGCCGAACATGACGACGGCCTCGGGCTCCGCCCGCTTGATCGTCAAGAGTGCCCGCTTCACCGCCGTCGTGTTGCGCTTGAACGTACCCTCTGCGACCAGTTCCAGATCGCGGGCGGCAAGCGCGATCTGGACCGCCTCGAGACCGGCGAGACCGTAGGAGTCGTCCTGATAGAGCACCGCAATCCTGGCAAAGCCGAGCACACGCGTCAGGTAGTCGACCCAAGCCTCTGCCTCCTCCTGGTAGGAAGCGCGTACGTTGACGACGTTGGTGTTTGCCGGATCGCGCAGGAACTCGGCGCCGGTGAAGGGCCCCAGGAACGGCACGCCCCGCTCGCGCGCGATCGGCAGCACGGCCTTCGAGGTGGGCGTGCCGACCTCGCCGATGAGCGCAAAGACGCCGTGCTCGTCGAGCAGGCGCCGCACATTGGCGATCGCCTGGTCCGGCTCGTAGCCATCATCGTAGTCGACCAGCTCGAGGCGCCTGCCGTTCACGCCGCCCTGGCGATTGGCCTCGGTGAAGGCCGCCAGGATCCCCTCGCGCATGCCGACACCGAGCGCCGCGGCCGGACCACGAAAGGCCGCCGACTGGCCGAACACGATCCGGTCCTCGAGCACGCCGGCGTCGTCGCGCGCCCACGCCGGTGCTGCCACCAGCCAGAAACCCGCTATGGCCGCTATGAGGCGCCCCAGCGCCATTCCTTCTGCTCTCCCTGCTTATTGCACGGCTCTTCGGTCGTATGGACGTTCGCTGCCCACGGCAACCGCGATTGCACATCTCAAAGGCATGAACAGGCGGCACAGCCGCGCTTCGGACTTAGGGCTTTGCAAGCGGCAGCGGCGGTGCGAGCTTCCCGACCGCGCCGAACGGGGCGCACCTTAGGGAGGTAAGTATGAAGTCGTTCGCCTTGGCAACCGCCGCTGCGCTGTTCACCACCACGTCCGCCTTCGCCGCCTGCGACTGGCAGCCGGAGCGGGCCGTGACCTACATTGTACCCTGGGGTGCCGGGGGCGGCACCGACGCCAACTCGCGCATGCTCGCGAGCCTGCTCGAGCAGGAGTTCGGTGTGCCGTTCAACGTCGTTAACCGCACCGGTGGCAACGGCGTGGTCGGCCACACCGCCATCGCCACGGCCGAGCCCGACGGCTACACGGTCGGTGCCGCCACGGTCGAGATCGCGATGATGCGCCATGTCGGCCTCACCGAACTCTCCTACGAGAACATCACGCCCATCGCCCTCGTCGACATCGTGCCGGCGAGCGTCACCGTCGCCGCGGACAGCGAGTTCAGTTCGCTCGATGAGCTGATGGTCTACGTCAAGGAGAACCCCGGCGACCTCACCGCCTCCGGCACGGCGCAAGGCGGCATCTGGCATCTGGCGATCGCCGGCATGCTGAACGCCGAGGGTCTCGACCCCCAGGCGGTGCGCTGGATCCCTTCCGATGGGGCAGCCTCCGGCATGCAGGAGCTGATGGCCGGCGGCGTCGACATGGTGACGGTGGCGCTTTCGGAGGCGAAGCAGCTCATCGACGCCGGCGAGCTCAAGGGGCTCGCCTACATGCATGATGAGCGGATGGCGGCGCTGCCAGACGTGCCCACGAGTGCCGAGGTGCTCGACAGCGGCTGGACGCTTGCCGCCTTCATCACCATCAGCGGTCCTGAGGGCATGGACGATGAGATCCGCTGCTCCTACGAGGCCGCCGTCGAGAAGGCCTTCCAGACCCAGGAATGGGCGGACTTCAAGGCGTCGCGCGGCGCCGACGTGGTGTGGATGAACAGCGCGGATACCGCGGCGATGATCGCCGAGGCCGACACCAATCTCGGCAACACCATGAGCGCCATCGGGCTCGCGAAATAGCCCGAGCCTTGTCGGATCGGGGCATTCGCCCCGATCCGCGCGGGGAGCAACCGCCATGCGCTTCGACGACGGCATCGTCGGCGTCGTCCTGATCCTGTTTGCGATCGGCGCTGTCGCCTACGCGCAGACCTTTCCGACGCTGGGCGGCATGCAGTTCGGCCCGGCGCTCTTTCCGACCGTGATCGGTGGTGGGCTCGGCGTCTGCGGCGTCCTCCTGGTCGCTCAGAGCGCTCTGCGGCGTCGGACTAGCGTGGCACAGCCTTGGGTCGAGCTCGACGACTGGGCGCGCAGCTTCCGACCGTGGGGCAACGCGCTCCTCGTGGTCGCGGTCGTGCTCGGCTTCGGGCTCACGCTCGGCGTGCTGGGCTACCACATCGCTGCCGCCCTAAGCCTGCTCGTGCTGCTCCTGCGGCTCCGCGTTCGACCGCTGGCCGCACTGCTCGTCGCCGTCGCCGCCACGGCGCTCACCCACGAGCTGTTCTACGGTTGGCTCCGGGTGCCGCTGCCCTGGGGCGTGCTCGAACCGGTGGCCTGGTAGATGCTCGACGCGTTCCTGGGCGCCCTCGCGCTGGTGTTCGACGCCGAGGTAATCTCGGTGATCATCGCTGCTGCGATCTACGGCGCCTTCGTCGGCGCCGTGCCGGGCCTCACCGCGACGATGTCGGTGGCGCTCCTCGTGCCCGTCACCTTCTTCATGGACCCGGTGCCGGCCATCGCCGCCATCGTCACGACGACCGCCACCGCCATCTTCGCAGGCGACATCCCCGGCGCACTCCTGCGCATCCCCGGCACACCAGCGTCCGCAGCCTACGCCAACGAGGCCTACCGGATGACTCGCCAGGGCGAGGCCGAGCTGGCGCTCGGCACCAGTCTCGTCACGGCCGTCATCGGCGGCCTCACCGGCACCCTCGTCCTCATGGCGATTGCCCCGGAACTCGCCCGCTTCGCCATCAATTTCAGCTCGTTCGAGTACTTCTGGATCGCCTGCATCGGTCTCACCTGCGCGGTCCTCATCTCAGGCGGCAGTGTCGCCAAGAGCGCGGCATCGCTCCTGATCGGGCTCTTCATCGCCACGATCGGCATCGACGTCGCGGTGGGCTATCCGCGCTACACCTTCGGTGTTGTCGACCTGCTCGACGGCGTGAGCTTCATCCCCGCGATGATCGGCATGTTCGCGGTCTCGGAAATCCTGCGCAACGTCACCCGCGGTGGCCCGCGCGAGCTGCCCCCGAGACGGCCCTTGAGCCACGTGCTCGGGCGGATCGGCACCGTGCTGGGCCGCTACCGGTGGAACGTCGTGCGCGGCAGTGCCCTCGGTTCGGTGGTAGGCGCGCTCCCCGGCGCCGGCGCCGACATCGCTGCCTGGATCTCCTACGCGGTCGCCAAGCGCTTCTCGAAGACGCCTGAGCGCTTCGGCACCGGTCACCCGGAAGGCATCGCCGAGGCGGGCGCCTCCAACAATGCGGCGGTCGCCGGCGCCTGGACGCCGGCGCTCTGCTTCGGCATTCCGGGCGACACGGTCACCGCGATCGCGATCGGCATCCTCTATCTCAAGGGCCTCCAACCGGGTCCGCTCGTGTTCACGCAGCAGCCCGACCTGGTCTACGCGGTCTTCGTCGCCTTCCTCGTCGCCAACATCGTGCTCTTGCCGATCGGCCTCGTCGCGATCCGTACCTCGAGCTACGTGCTGCGGGTCCCCACCAACATGCTCATGCCGGTGATCTTGCTCTTTTGCATGGTCGGCGCGTTCGCCATGACCAACTCGGTCTTCGGCATCTGGGTGATGCTGGCGCTCGGCGTCTTGGCCTTCTCGATGGAGGAGAACGGCTTCCCCGTGGCACCGACGATCCTGGCGATCGTCCTGGGCCCCATGATCGAGGACAACTTCATGGTCTCGATGATGAAGAGCCAGGGCGACCTGACAGCGTTCTTCGAGCGCCCGATCGCCATGGTGCTGGGCGTTGCCACGCTCCTGATCTGGCTTGCCCTCGCCTTCCGCTATGTCACCGAGGCACGCCGGGCGGGCGCGCCTCAGCCGGCGACCCAGAGCGACGCACCCTGACGGCGCAGGCACCTCAGCGACGGCAGTGCAGCTCTTCGGCGGCGGGATTGCCATTGTCCGAGAGCAGTGCCCGGACCGTGACGCAGGCGTCGACATCGGCAACGACGGTCTCCGGCTGGGACGCGTCGCGCTCGCCCACCAGGAGGGCATTGAGGCGAGCCGCATCGAGTTCCGGATCTAGCTCGCGCAACAACGCGGCAAGACCCGTCACGTGCGCTGCCGCAAGCGAGCTGCCGGTAAGAAAATCGTACGCCGCCCCGGGAACGGTGGTCAGCACGTCGCTGCCCGGTGCTGCGACCGCCGTGGCCTGCATCGGCGTGCCGCTCGCGGCCACGGCGATGACGCCGGGCAATGAGGCAGGAAAGCTGCCGGCGGCACTCTTCGACGCGACGACGATGGTGTTCTCCGCGACCGCGCGCTCGATAAGGCGCGCAAGCAAGGGATCGAAGGGACCTTCGAGGCTGAGATTGATGACGTCGACCCTGGCGAGGATGGCGTAGTCGAGCGCGCGGCCGAGGGTGAAGCTCGAGCAGCCGATGGCCGCGGGATCCTGCTCGCTGCAGCCGCGCAGCGCGACGATGTCGACTTCGGGCGCGACCCCGACAATGCCCACGCGGTTGCCTCCGCGGGCGCCGATGACACCCGCGACCGCCGTACCATGCCGTTCCGCGACGCGATCGCCCTCTGAAGGAACGATGAAATCGCGACGCTCGGCGATACCGCCTTCGAGATCAGGGTGGGTCCTGTCCACGGCACTGTCCACGACGGCCACACGCACGCCCCGTCCCCGCGCCACGGCATGCGCCGGCAAGAGATCGATCGCGCGGAGGTTCTCCTGCGCGTCGAGCAGCTGGTCGTCGTAGTGGAGAAGCTGGAGCCGAAAGTGCTGCAACGGTTGCACGAGCGCGATCCGCTGATCAGCGCGCAGTTCATCGTAGACATTGGCTACCGAGTGGCCCTCGTCGACCTCGCAGACGACGCCGTACATGCCGATGGCGGCGAAGGGTCCACGCTCGACGACGGTGATCGGGTGGTCGCGGGCGATGGCCTCGATGAGGCGGCGGCGCTCGATCGGGTCTTCCTCGGGGACCATGATGACCAGGCGCTCTGCAGCCTCCAGGTCGAGAGCCACCGGCACTACGGCCGACGGCACGGGTGCTTCGGCCCGCGGCGCGCAGGCAGCAAGCGCGAGTGCCGCGAGACAGATCGCCGTAGGTACCAAGCCTTGCCTCACGGCTGGTGCACGGCGAAGGCGATCAGTTCCGCACGTAGCAAGCGCTCAGTGACCTCAGCTGGCGACACGTCCGCGTCCTGGGCAACAAGGGTATACACGCCGGTCTCCGTCGGCCCGCCGACAATGCTGAGCCTCTCACGCAACAGCAAGCGTCGGATCGCGGGCTCGGTCGCATCAGGCGCAAGACGTACCCGCCAGCTGGGCCCAGGCGTCACCTCGCTCTCGGTGGCAAGCAACGCGTAGGGAGGCGCCGTGGGCTGGCCGCTCGGCACGAACGCAAGGAGCGCGATGCTGCACGCGATGGCGGCAGCCTGGAAGCCGAGGAGTGCGGGAATGCGCAAGGGTGTCTCCACGAGGGCACGACGCCAGCCCCCCGTCGTGCCGCCGC
>JANQNY010000067.1 GCA_028279345.1 Geminicoccaceae bacterium | reverse complement strand
TTATTTGAGGTGCCCGATCGCTGCTAATCGGGGCAAAGTTCCGGTTTCCGACGACTTGTCGGTGTTCAATCCAGATCAGTGCGAGGCGTTGGTTGCGGGATGGCGATACCAACGATACTTGCTCTTCAATTCTGAGGCGTAGGCTGCGGTCGGCCGCGCCGCGTCGGCTACGAGGTCAAGGCGCCTATGGGTGCCCCCCTTCGTTACTGCTCCAGCAGTGTCTGCTGTCGGGAGCGGACCGGCCGCCGACGCCGGCCAACGTCGCCGCCGGTTTAGCGCTGCGAGCGTGCGAAGGCCTAGTCTAGCCGCATGGGCCAAACCGGCCCTGAACCGAACAAGCGCTCAAGAGCCGGACCGACCGTTGGTCTCCCGACAGCCGACAGAGCGGGCGCGATGGCTAATGGCGAGGTAGGGCCCTAGGCGGTCATGCGCCTGCGATCAGCATTCTTTCGCGACGGACGGAAAGCGAACCTGCTCCACCGCGGTTCGGCTGTCGGATACGGAGCGGACCCAGGTGCGGGTTGCTTCCACCTCGCTTTGCGCCGTGAGGCGATCCGGCGGCTCCACGCAAGAGAGGCGCGGTCCGCCTTAAGCGGACCTGCCCGCATTTCGCAGTGATGCACCACTTACAGACCCCAAGGCCGCCGGCACGGGCGTCGGTTCAGTCGTGCTGCACCGCGCCTCAGCGTGCTGCCTTTGCCGCGCTCGAGTTCAGTAAGGCTTGGCTCGACCGCGGGGAGGACGTCAGGCGCGAACCGGCTCGAGGCGATCTTCGACGTTGAACTGCTGCGTATCCACCCCGGGCACGCGCCGCGGCGTTCTCTCCCAACCTCGTTTGTCCCGTTCTTGAACGGGACGATCGGCACCGTCGTAGGTTGAGGGGGGACGACAACACGGTGCGAACTCCCTTTGGGCGCAGTATCGGCAGCGCCAGCTTTCCCCGCCGCGGCCCGCCCTGACGAGGCTCCTGGTCGCCAACATGCATGCGCCTCTTCTCGTCCTTGTGGCAGCCCGTCGCGCCTTCAAGCGACGTTGGCACGCCAGGCGTCGTGCTGGCGCGACGCAGGTGTAGGCGGTACGAAGGGCGAGGTACCTGGGAGGGGCACCATGCAAATCATCGACGTCGAGGCCTTGTACCTGCGCCTGCCCAACGTCGAGCAGCGGACCAACAGCTCCCAGGACGCGCTGATCGTCAAGATCTCGACGGACGCCGGTATCGTCGGCTGGGGAGAGGTTGACAGCTCCCCGATGATCGCCAAGGCGGTGATCGAAGCGCGCTACTCCCACACCCAGGTCTGCGGGCTCAAGGAGCTTCTTGTGGGCCAAGATCCACTCGACGTCGCGGCCCTATTCCGGCGGATGTACGAGGGCACGCTCTACGGCGGCCGCGAAGGCGTCGTCATCCATGCGATGGCGGGTTGCGACCTCGCGCTTTGGGCCATCGCCGGCAAGGCACTGGGCGTGCCCGTCTACCGTCTGCTCGGCGGCGCCCACCGTGACCGGATCCCGCTGTACTCCAGCAACATGTTCCAGTTCACGGCCGAGGCGAGCGCCGAACGCGCGAAGATGGCGCTTGATGCCGGCTACGCGGCCGTGAAGTTCGGCTGGGAGCCGTTTGGGCGTCGAGCCCGACACGACGATCATCGACCGCTACCTCGTTCGCGACGACATCGAAAACCGGTCTGGGAGACACGCATATGGCCGAGCGACAGATCTGTTACGAGCGGCTGACCTGGCCGCAGATCCGCGAGGCGGCGCAGGCCGACAAGGTGGTCGTCATCCCGTTCGCCTCGATCGAGCAGCACGGGCCCCATCTACCCGTCGATGTCGATCTGCGGCTCGCGTCCGAGGTGTGCCGCCGCGCCGTGGAGCGCAGCGAGCACGCGCTGTTGATGACACCGATGGCCTTTGGCTTCGAGCCGCACCACATGGCCTGGCCAGGGACAATCGACGTCGACTGGGACGTGCTGATCCGCTACGGGGTCTGCGTGGTGTCTTCGCTGGTCCGGCACGGGTTCAAGCGTGTCCTGATCATCAACGGCCACGGCTCCAATCGGCCGATCCTCGAGATGATCGTCCGCCTCGCCCAGGTGAAGCACCCGGAAGCTCTGATCGCCGGCCAATCCTGGTTCGCGCTCGGTGCTGTCGCCGAAGCCTTCGGGCCCCTGCAGGCCAGCGACCACACCAGCCACGCCTGCGAACTCGAAACCGCGGCCTATCTGGCCGTCGACCCCGACCTCGTCGATATGAGCCAAGCGGTGCCCGACTATTCGTTCCGCCGGAGTCCCCATTTCTGGGCCGATCTGACGGGCAAGAAGCCCGATGCGGACTCTACCGTGCCGCTCGTGGCCATGGAGTACTTCGCCACCGGCTCCTATACGGGCGTCCGCGGCGATCCGACGAAGGCCACCGCTGAGAACGGCGAGGTGGCCCTCGAGGCTGCTGCGAGCGAAGTGGCCCAGATCGTAGACGAGATGCGGGCCAGAGAGATCCTGTCGCCTCCCGACTACCACGATGCCGACGTTGAGGACCTCAAGCGTCGGGCGGCGGCAGCGAAGCCGCGCTGAGGCGGGCTGTGCGTCGGCGGTGCCAGACAACGCCGGTGACGAATGCGGCAGCCCCCGCGAGCTCAAGCGCCAGGAGCAAGCCCAGGGCGAGCCCATAGCCACTGGATGCCCAGATGAGGGAGACGATCGTCGGCCCGAGCGCTATGGCCACCATTGATGGCAGCGCAATGGTGCCGGCGATGCTAGCGTAGCCCTCGCGTCCCAGGAGGTCCGGCACCGTCGCCGCTCGTACGATGGTGAGGAGCCCGTTACCGGCGCCGAAGGTCAGTGGCGCCAAGACGAGCGGGACGATACCTGGCGACGTGGCGAGCAGCAGCACGAGCGAGCAACTCGTCAGCCCGAAACCGACGACCCCGGCAGCGAGCGTACCGAGGCGAGTGCCGAACGCCATCGACGCGCCACGCGCGGCCACTTGAGCCGGGCCCACCAGCGCCCAAGCGGCGACGACCTCAGACGCGGTGAAGCCGCGTTCGCCCAGCATGGCGATCACATGGAACATGACGCCCGAGAGACTAACGGCGTTGGCCACAACCCCGATCAGCAGCCCCCAATAGGCGGGGCTCCGGCGCGCTCGCCGGACTGCCAGTCGCGCGGTGTCGGGCGGTGACTGGCGCAGGGGCGCGGAGGCGTTACGAAGCAGCGCAGCGTGCAGGCCTCCTGGAACGACCAGCGTCACGACGGCGAGCACCATCAGAGCATGACGCCAGCCGAGATCGGTCACGAGCGCTTGCGTCAGCGGCAGAGCCACCGTGCCGGCGAAGCCCGCGATGAGGGTTACCGTCGTGATGGCGCGCCGATATTGGTTGCCACTTGCCGCCGTCACCACAGCGAAGCCCGCCTCATAGAACGTGCAGGCCATGGCGATGCCGACAAGAACCCAAGCCAGCCAGAAGACGGCGACAGTCTCCGCCGTCGACCAGATGAGCAGCGCGAGCGCACCAAGGGCGCTGCCGACCGTCATCGGCCAGAACCCGCCCTGGCGGTCAAGGACGCGGCCGACCAGAGGTGCCAACAAACCTGCCGTGAGGAGGCCGAGCGTCGCGCCGGCGGTGAGTGTCGTGCGTGGCCAGCCGAGCTCCGATTCCATCGGGACGACCAGGACCGCGAAGGCGTAATAGAGGGTCGCCCACGAGACCAACTGGGCGACAGCGATCCCGTAGACGAGCAGCGGCAGGCGCTGGGCCGTCACCCTTCCCAGTCGGTGCCGAGATGGGCCAGGCAGTCGCCGCGCTCGACGCCGACGATCGGGCGCTTGCAGAAGGCGACGCCCGATCGCTCGAAATGCACCGCGACCGCTGGCACCGTCGGATCGTCTATCTGGTGGATGTAGCCGCAGAGCTGGCCCGCCTCGACCTCCTCGCCGAGATCGAAGGCGGGCTCGAAGGCGCCACGGCAGGGCGCATGGACGTAGTAGTCGGGGCCGGCGATCGTCACGAGCCGCGGCTCGGGCGTCGCGTCGGCATATGGGCTGCGCTCGATCAGTCCCACATGGGCAAGGAAGTTGTGCACGCCGCGCCGGGCCACCTCGAGCGTCTCGAGCGTCACGGTCCCGGCACCACCGAGTTCGGTGCCCATGCTGACGGCGCCTTTGCCGTCGATCAACGCATTTAGGGTGGGCGGACGGCTGCCACCGCCAGCCGACGGGCTGCCGCCGTCGACGATGTAGCCGATCGGCGCGCCGAACGCCCTGAGCGCCGCCAGCTTCCGCTGGAAATGCGCGTCGTTCTCGGAGGTCCGCCGAATGAGCGCGCTCGGCACATAGTCGAGCGTCTTGCCGCCCGAATGCAGGTCGAGGAACGCATCGCACAACGGAGCGACGACGTTGGCGACCCAGTACGCGATCGCGGCCGTGGGGCGGTGGTCGGGCGCGTCGGGCTCCCCCGGAAAGCTGCGGTTCAGGTTCGCGCCGTCGATCGGCGAGCAGCGGCTGTGATTCATCGCCGCCGGTAGATTCAGGGCCGGGATGATGATGAGGGTCCCCTGGATTTCGGTCGGGTCGAGTTCCCTGATGAGCCGGACGAGCGTGAACTGGCCTTCGTATTCGTCACCGTGATTGCCGGCGTTGAGGTAGACCGTGGGCCCCGTACCGTTCTTGAGGACGGCGATGGGAATGCCGATCCAGCCATAGGCGGACACGTTCGACGAGTACGGCAGTCGCAGGTGACAGACCTGCTTTCCGACCTTTCCGAAATCGACGGGACAGGTGATCCGGCTTTGTAGCTCCGTCATGGTCGCTTGCCTCGGACGTTTCAGATCTGCGCGTCGATCGCGGCGAACAGGCGATCGACGTCGGCCATGTGGTTGTAGACGTGTGGGCTGATGCGGAGCCGCGAGCCGCGGCGGCTGACCTCAACACCCGCTGCCGAGAGCCGCCGACAGACGTCGTCGGGGAGCGTACCGTCGATGGCGAGACCGATGAGGTGGGGCGAACGATGGCTGCCCGACGGCGCACCCAACCCTCGCTCGGCGCCGAGGTCTGCGATCCGCTCCACCAGTGGTGCCGTCGTCGCTGCGACTGCGGCCGGCGTCCACGCCAGCAGCTGGTCGAGCGCAGCGATGGCCATCGGCAGGCTCACGAAGTTGCTCCGCTCGCCCATGTCGTAGCGGCGCGCGCCGGGCTGGAACTCGAAATGCCAGCCGGTGTCGCCCTCGCGATCACGCGTCCCGGCCCGCACGAATTCGTGCTGCTCCAAAGGCGTGCCGGCCTGGGCTGCCGGCGCCGCGTAGAGAAAAGCCAAGCTGTAAGGGCACATCAGCCATTTGTAGGCGGAGCAGCACAGCCAAACCGGCTGCACGGCCCGCACGTCGAATGGCACAGCGCCGATCGACTGCGTACCGTCCACCACCAGCGCGGCATCCATCGCGCGACAGCGCTCGCCGATGGCCACGAGGTCGAGCCTGGCGCCATCGGTCCAATGCACCGTCGGCAGTGCGGCCAGGGCGGTGCGGGCGTCGATCTGCTCGAGAACGACGCTGGTCCAATCGCCGTCGGCAGGACGCGCGACGACGCGCAGCTCCGCGGCCTCGGCCCGCGCCTTCAAGACCCATGCGTAGGTGTTGGAGGCATGTTCGTCGGCGAGCAGCACGACGTTCTGGCCCGGCTCGAACGCAAGGTTCCGCGCCGCGGTGGCAACGCCGTAGCTCGTGGATGCTACGACGGCGACGTCGTCCGCCGCCGCACCGATCAGCGCAGCAAAGCGCTGCCGTGCCGCCTCGACCGGGTCATGGAAGTCGCCGCGCAGAATGGTCCAGGGATGCTGCTTGCGGATGAGGCCGTCGCGGCCCGCTTCGAGAACCGTGTCCATCAGCGGCGAGAGATAGGCGCAGTTCAGGTAGGCCATGCCATCCGGGATGTCGAAGCGGTGGCGTTGGGAAGGGAGCGGCTCAACAGGCATCGCTCAGCCCCCCGATCCGGTCACCAGGTGGCAGGCGACGCGGTGGCCCGTAGCGCCCTCGACGAGTGGTGGCTCGCGCTCACGGCAGACCGCCATGACGTGGGGGCACCGGGTGTGGAACCCGCACCCCGACGGCGGGTTCGCGGGGCTCGGGATATCGCCCGTGATCGCCTGGCGCTTGATCCGTCGGGTGGGGTCCGGCACCGGGATCGCCGACAGCAGGGCCTGCGTGTAGGGGTGTTGGGGGTTTCGGTAGAGCTCGTGCTTGGGCGCCACCTCGACCACCTTGCCGAGGTACATGACCATGACGCGCTCGCTGATATGGCGCACGACGCCAAGATCGTGGCTGATGAAGAGGTAGGTGAGCCCGAACTCCGTCTGCAGGTCTTCAAGGAGATTGATGACCTGGGCCTGGATAGAGACATCGAGCGCGGAGACCGGCTCATCGCAGACGACGAGCTTCGGCCGCACGGCGAGCGCCCGCGCGATGCCAATGCGTTGGCGCTGGCCGCCGGAAAACTCGTGCGGAAAGCGCTCGGCGTGGTAGGGCGCGAGCCCGACGACTGCGAGCAGTTCGCGCACTTGCTCGCGCCTTGATTGCGCGTGGCCGATGTTCAGGATCTGCATCGGTTCCGCAATGATGTCTTCGACGCTCATACGCGGGTTCAACGAACCGTACGGGTCCTGGAAGATGATCTGCATCTCCCGACGGATCGGACGCATCTGCGCTGGGCTCAGGGCCTCGATGCGGCGGCCGTCGAACTCGATCATGCCGTCGGTCGGGTCGACCAGCTTGACGAGCATCCGCCCGGTCGTTGTCTTGCCACAGCCCGATTCGCCGACGAGACCGAGCGTCTCGCCAGGTGCGATGTCGATGTCGACGCCGTCAACCGCACGCACCGCTCCGGTGGCTCGCGCGAAGACGCCGCCCTTGATGGGGAAGTGCTTGGTCAGACCGACCCCGCGGATCAGCGGCGCGCTCACCACGCTCACGCCGCGCCGGCCCGTGCCGCGGGTTGGTAGTCGTTGAGGCGGATGCAGGCGGCGGCGTGCCCCGGTCCGGCGTCGAGCAGGGGCGGGTCGGCCACGTCGCACGCATCCCGGGCGTAGGGACAACGCGGCCGAAAGCGGCAGCCGGGCGGCAGCTCGAAGGGGCTCGGCACCGTCCCCGGGATCGCCTGCAGGCGATCGGCGTCGGTATCGATCGAGGGCATGCTCTTCAGCAGTCCCTCGGTGTAGGGGTGTTGCGGCGACGCATAGAGCGCTTCGACGGGTGCCTCCTCGACCACGCGGCCCGCGTACATGACGAGCACGCGATCGACGTACTGGGCAACCACGCCGAGGTCGTGGGTGATGAGCACCACCGCCGTCCGGAAGTCCTCGCGCAGGTCCTTCAAGAGGTCCAGGATTTGCGCTTGAATCGTGACGTCGAGCGCCGTTGTCGGCTCGTCGGCGAGCAGAATGCTCGGGTTGCACGACAGCGCGATCGCGATCATCGCTCGCTGCCGCATCCCACCCGACAGCTGGTGCGGGTATTCGTCGAGCCGTTGCGCCGGTATGGCGATGCCGACGCGATCGAGAAGGTCGATGGCGCGCGCGCGAGCGGCCCGGACACCGATGCGCTCGTGGTGCCGGATCGTCTCGACGATCTGGTCGCCCACCGTGAAGACGGGATTGAGTGAGCTCATCGGCTCTTGAAAGATCATCGCGATCTCACCGCCGCGCACCTGGCGCATCCGCCGCCTCGATGCCTTCAGCAGATCGTCACCCGCGAACAGCACCTGGCCCGCGGTGATGCGGCCGGGCGGGTCGGGGATGAGCCCCAGTATCGACAGCGCCGTCACGCTCTTGCCGCTGCCGCTTTCGCCGACGATGCCCAAAACGTCACCCTCGCCAAGGTCGAAGCTAACATCCTTGATCGCCTCGAAGCGCCCGGCTTCGGCCCGGAAGCTGGTCGTCAAGCCGCGGACCTGGAGGAGCGTCGCGCTCACTGCTGCACCTTGAGGCGGGGATCGAGCACGTCCCTGAGGCCGTCGCCCAGCAGGTTGAGGCCGAGCACGGTGGCGGCGAGGACGATACCCGGTATCAGCGTGATCCAAGGTGCCTCGCGGATATACTGGCGGCCCTCGGAGATGATGTTGCCCCAGGTCGGAATCGGCGGCTGCGCGCCAAGGCCCAAGAAGCTCAAGACCGCTTCCGACAGCACGGCATAGGCGAAGATGAAGGTAAGCTGCACGATCAGCGGCGCCATGCAGTTGGGGAGAATGTGCCGGCGCAGGATGCGCCAATCCCCGGCACCGCAGGCCTTGGCCGCCTGGACGTACTCCATTTCGCGGGCGACCAGCACCGACGCACGGACGATGCGGGCGGTCCGCGGCGTGTAGACCGCCGCGAGTGCGATGACGGCATTGATCGAACCCGGTCCGAGCGCCGCCGTGATGCCGATGGCCAGCAGGATGACGGGAAACGCCATGAACGCGTCGGCTATCCGCATCAAGATGTTGTCGAGACTTCGGAAGTAACCTGCGAGCGCACCAACCAAGGTGCCGAAGATGGCGTTCAGCACCACGACGCCTAGACCGATCATCAGCGAGAGCTGCGCGCCATACAGCACCCGAGCCCATTGGCTTCGGCCGAAATTGTCGGTGCCGAATATGTAGCTCAGCGAAGGCGGTTCAAACCGCGTTCGCACCGACATCTTCTGGGGATCGGCCGTCGTCAGAACGTCGGCGAAGATCGCGCCGATGGCAACGAGCGTGAATAGAAACATGCCGGTGACGAACAGGCGGTGCCGCAGAAGCCGGTGCCACACCGTCGCCTTTCGCCGTCGGCGCTGCGGTACGGTGGCAGTGACAGCGGCCGTGGAGGCCTCAGTCGCCATCGTAGCGCACTCGCGGATCGAAGTAGGCGTAGAGCACGTCGACCAGCAGGTTCAAGAGCAGCAGCATGGTCGCGACCAGCAACAGGCCGCCTTGGATAACCGGGTAGTCTCGGCGCAGGATCGCTGAGCCGAGCAGCGAGCCGACGCCGGGAATCGAGAAGATCGTCTCGATGACGACCGAACCCGAAAGCAGGAGGCTGAAGATGATTCCGATCACCGTAATGACCGGAATCATGACATTCTTGAGGGCATGCTTGCCTACGACGACGTGCTCGGGCAGTCCCTTGGCGCGCGCGGTGCGGATGTAGTCCTGCCGCAATACCTCCAGCATCGTCGAGCGCGTGATCCGCGCGAGCAGACCCATTTGCAGCATGGCGAGCGAGATTGCCGGCAGCGTTGTCGCACGCAGCCAAGCCCACGGGTCTTCGCGGAAGTCGACATAGCCGCCACTCGGCAGCCATCCGAGGTGCACCGCGAAGACGACGATCAGGATAAGTCCGAGCCAGAAGTTCGGCAGGCTCACGCCGATCAGGGCAGCGGTCATGACCGCCTGATCCACCCAGGTATTCTGCCGAAGCGCCGCGATGATCCCGAGCACAATGCCGAACACGAGCGTGAGCACGAGCGCGTAGAGGGCGATCGAAAGCGACACGGGAAGCCGCTCCACCGTGACCTCGACCACCGGGCGCCCCAGCAGGAACGACGTGCCGAGATCGCCTTGGAGCAGATTGCCGTACCAACTCAGCAGCTGAATGTAGAACGGCTCGTTGAGGCCGAGCTGCTCGCGCACGCGCTCGACCTCATCAGGCGTCGCACTGAGACCGGCGACAACGACCGCCGGGTCGCCGGGCACCAGCTGCATCAGTGAAAAGCTGATCAGCGAGACGATGAACAACACTGGTATGACGTAGAGCAGCCGGCGGATCACGTAAGCGATCATCGCCGGCTCCTCCCCGTCAACCAACCAGTGTACATTGATGGTGCAGGTCGCTTAGGACGCCTGTTCCATCCAAACGTTGTACATCCGAGGAATGCGGAACGGGACGAAATTGTGGACGTTCGAGCGCGTCGCCTGGTTCTTGGTGAGCCAGCCGAACGGCAGTGCCAACCCGTGCTCCATCACGCGGTGCTGCGCACGGGCGAAGGCTTCCGCTCTCCCCTCGAAAGTATCCAGGCTCACCATGTCCTGATAGGCTTCGTTGAATACCGGATCACCATAGGTATCTGGGTCGAATAGCGCGTAGATCGCTCGCGGCGGTGCCAGGAACTTGAAGACCGCCAGATAGCCTAGCGAGGTATTGGTGCCCCAGCCGGTGAAGTGATAGTTCCACGCGTCCGGGTTCTCGTTGCGAGTGGCGATCGTCGCCGGCCAATCCTGTACCTCGAGCCGGACGTTCATGCCGATGTCTTGGAGCTGCTCGGCCATTACGAGAGCCGCATTGTACATCGTGGTGTAGTCGCGGTTGGTGAGTAGCACCAGCTCCTCACCGGCGTAGCCGGCTTCCTCGAGCAGTTTCTTCGCCAGCTCCGGATCGTTGACGTTGAAGAACTCGCTACCCGCGTCGGAGTACACCTTCCGGTTCGACGTCTGGAACCCGAAGTTCGTGTTGTAGGCGCCGTCCGTCGCGACGAGCATGATCTCGTCCATGTCCAGCGCCGCAGCGATGGCCCGGCGGACGAGCGGATTGTCGGTCGGCGGCCGCTCGAAGTTGGGCGTCGCAATGTGTATCCAGAAGTTCTCGTAGGGAACGATGGCGATATCGGGATTGGCGTTGAGCCGCTCCACGCTCGCCTGCGGTACGTCCTCCACGGCCTGTAGTTCGCCCGTCTCGAGGCCGGCGACGCGGGAGCCAGGCTCCGTCACGATGCGGAAGGTCACGGTGTCGAGGCAGGCCACCTTGTAGCCACCGAAGCCGGTACGGTCTTCGTACGCCGCGTTGGGCACGTACTCCTCGAACCGCTCAACCTTGACGTGGCTGTCGGGGATGAACTCCACGAGTTTGAACGGCCCCGTGCCGACGGGTTCGAGCTCGAGCGGATCGGCGCCCGCGTTCTCCTCCGGAACGATGACGATCGGAACGCTGAACGAGCTCAAGTCCTCGAGAAACGTCGGCTGCGCCACGGACATGTGGATCACGAACGTCAGGTCGTCCGGCGTCTCCCAGCGGTCGACATTGGCAAGAATCGTGCGCTCGATGCCGAGTTCGTTGTAGCGGGCGAACGATGCGGCGACGTCGGCCGACGTCATCGCGCTGCCGTCGTGGAACGTGATCCCGTCGCGCAGCGTGAAGGTGTAGGTCAGGCCGTCGTCGCTGGTTGTGACCGATTCCGCGAGCTCCAGGATCGGATTGTTATTTTCGTCCCGCGTCATCAGCGCCTCGAAGAGATGCATGGCGATGTTCCGCGTGGAGATCGTCGAGCTGGCATGCATGTCGAGACTGTTGACCTTCGCCTCCTGGCCAAAGACGAGGTCGCCGCCGGTTTCGGGGCAGGTGAACGTTTCCGCCATGGCCGCAGGCGCCGTGAGCAGGCTCGCAAGGCCGAGACCCACGAGCCAAAACGGTCGTGTCCATGGTGACTGCATGTTGTCCTCCCTGGTTGCTCGAGGCTTTGCCTCGGTATCGTTTTACGCAAGCACTGTGCCAACGGATAGCGGTCGCGACAATCGGCATTCGACGCGACCAGCGCGATCAGACGGCCAACGCGGTCGATGCCTCTTTGACGCGAAAGCGATCGATCGTCCCGTCGTCCAGATCGACGCCCAGCCCCGGCGTTTGCCGCAGCTCTGGCAGCCCGTCGACCGGCCTGAACGGGTTTGACGCAGGGCCCTTGCGCCAGGGGTTGTCCGTCGCGTTGAACTCGAGGTAGGGCGCGTCACGCACGACGGCGATGACCTGTGGCGTCGCCGCGATCAAGATATCCGCTGACCAGCAATGGGGGACGACGCGAACGCCGCGCGCCTCGGCATGTGCCGCGATGCGCAGGGTCTCCGTGATTCCGCCGACACGCGCGACGTCAGGCTGAACGATCCGCAACCCGTCTCGATCCACTAGGTCTAAGTACGGTCGCACCATGGTTTCCTGCTCGCCCGTAGCGATCGGCGTCGGGGAATTGGCGGTCAGCCTTGCGAAGCCTTCGAGATCGTCGGGACCCAGCGGCTCCTCCAGAAAGTAGACCCCGTGGTCAGCCGGGGCGCAGCCGAGATAGATCGCGTCCTCGAGCGGAGCAGCGAAGCCGAGGTCGATCATGATGTCGGTCTCGTCGCCAAGCTCTCTTCGCAACGCTGCCACGGTCTGGACGGTTTGGCGTACGTCGCTACCGAGGCACCCCCAGCCAAACTTCATGGCCCGGAAGCCGTTGGCCTTGTGCCTCGCCGCAACGTCCAGGAGCGCTTTCGGGTCACCTGGATCGAGATCGCTGGCGTAGACCGGTACGGCGGAGCGTCGCGCGCCGCCGAGCAGGCGCCATACGGGCATGCCCGTAGCTTTGCCGAGAATGTCCCAGAGCGCGATGTCGATGCCCGAAAGAACATGGATCGCGAGGCCACGCCGGCCGTAGCTCTGCGTCTTGGCGTAGAGTGTGTCCCAGAGCCGGTTGATGTCACGCGGGTCCTCGCCAACGAGGAGCCGCCCCATCCCGGAGGCCGAGACCGACATCAACGGTGCTTCGACGATCGCCTTGGCTGCCGGCGCGTTGGTGTGGACCTCACCGAGCCCCACAATTCCTACATCGGTGTGGATCTTCAGGATCAACAAGTCCTGGCAGCCGTCGCCAACGTCTCGAATCTCGGGCAGGCTCAGCAGGATCGTCTCGACCTCGGTGATCCGCATTCCGGCTCCCCATTCTTGTCGCCGTGCCGAGCCTGGGAGATGGTGCATAGCGCGCGTGTCGACGGCGGAGTAGAGGAGTGATCCCTTGGCGAACGACGTCCTGGCGACTGCCGGAAGCGTCCGTGAGATGTGGATCGATGCGGTGGCCGAGCGCCATCTCGTGCATCGCCTGACACCGGATACCGATCGGGCGACGCTCCTCGCGCAGATCGCTCCGCAAGTCGGCGCCATCGTGAGCGGCGGTGGCTTCACGGTGGACCGCAAGCTGATCGAGGCGCTACCGAAACTGGGCATGATCGCGGTTACAGGCGCCGGCTTCGACCGCATCGACGTGGCTGTCGCGCAAGAGCGCGGGGTCCAGATCTGCAACGCTCCACACGCCACGGCCAACTCGGTCGCCGACATGGCCATGGGGCTCTACCTGGCCGTCGCTCGGCGCATGGTGGCCAACGACCGGTTCGTTCGTGGCGGCCGGTGGCTACACGGTCGCGCGCCAACCGTCCGCGACGCGAGCGGCCGCCGCTTCGGGATCTGGGGGCTCGGTTGGATCGGCCAAGCACTCGCCAAGCGCGCGGCCGCGTTCGAGATGGAGATCCACTACCACACCCGTACGCCCAGGCCCGACGTGCCCTGGCACTACCAACCAAGCCTCGCCGCGCTCGCGCGCGTCGCCGACGTTCTCGTGTGCGCTGTGCCGGCCTCCGCCGAGACCGCAGGAGCGGTCGACGCCACCGTGCTCGAAGGACTCGGCTCAGATGGCGTGCTCGTGAATGTCGCCCGTGGCAGCGTCGTGGACGAGTCCGCGCTCCTCGACGCCCTGAAAGGAGGCGACATCGCCGGGGCCGGCCTCGACGTGTTCGCCGACGAGCCGCGTGTCAACGAAGCGTTCCTCACGCTCGAGAACGTCGTATTGAGCCCCCACACCGCGGGATCAACGCAGGAAACCTGGGACGCGGTCGTGGCGAACGTGCTCACCAATCTAGACGCGTTCTTCCGCGAAGGTCGTGTCGTCACCCCGATCCAGACCTGAGCCCGCTCAAGCGCCCCACACCGGCGTTAGCCAATGTGCGAAAGCCGAGTCCTCGCCGCGGACGATCGCAAAGTAGCGCTCCTGCATGGCCCTCGTCACAGGGCCAGCGCGTCCGTCGCCGACGGGAACGCGATCGATCGAAAGGATGGGACGGATCTCCATGCCGGAGCCGCACCAGAAGGCCTCGTCGGCGGCGAACAGCTCCGTACGATCGACGGTGCGCTCGGCCGCCGGGTGCCCAGTGATCTCCTCGGCCAGATGCAGGACCGTGTCGCGTGTGATGCTCTCTAGGATGTCACTCGCCACGTCCGGCGTAACCAGCCGGCCGGCCCGGACAATGAAGAGGCAGGCGCCCGAGCCTTCAGAAACCTTGCCCTGCGCCGTGAGCATCAGCACGCCGTCATAGCCGTCTTGGAAGGCCTCGATCTCCGCAACGCGGTTATTGACGTAGTTACCCGTGCACTTGACCCGCGGAGGCAAAGCCGCATCGGCAATCCTGAACCAGCTGGATATGGTGACGTGCATGCCGCCACCGGGCCCAGCGGAAGGGCGAGGCAATGCGCCTGCTACGAGGCCGACTGGGCCCGTCTGGTGCAGCGGATCGTCGCCGCCGAGATAGGCAATGACGCGGATGTGTACGTCCTCGCGCAGCTCGTTCGCGCGTAGCATGAAGAGGACGGCATCTTCGATCTCGACAGCCTTGTGGACGTGATCGTAGCGCATAACCTTCGCGCCGAAGCGCAAGCGCTCAGCGTGTTCTGCCAGCCGGAAGACCAAGAGGTCGCCGTCGGCACTGCGGTAGCCGCGGAGGCCCTCGAATACGCCGCAGCCATACTTCACGACACCGGTGAACGCGTGGACCTTGGCATCGGCGTACGGCACGATCGCGCCGTCGAGGTACATGAACGGAGCCGTGGGCATCGTGTGTCTCCGAGGGCCACAGAAGAGAGCACCTCGCGATAATCGGGGCGAGCCGAAGCAAGCGTCAAGCTCCGCGCTGTGCCGGTCCGGTGTATGGATTGTGAAGATCTTGGCGGAGAGGTTGGAACAGGGCACGGGAACGGTAGCGGCCGGAGCAGATCGTCGCCGGGCGGCGCGAGGCGGATCTACTCTCGGGCGGCGCGGCAAGCTAACGGAACTCCACCTAATGACGCCGCGTCAGGCTGAACGACGACATCGCCGAAAGAACCGCACGCGACATGTCTGTATTTGGCGCACCTTAAGTTGCGCCGATGTGCCGACCACATGACCGCTCCTGGCGCATCGCTGCCGTGGCGCTGGTCAAGGGTTCTTTCCGGAACTCTCCACTAACCGGACGCGCCAGCGCCGAGCTGGGAGGGCGATGCTCGGCCCAAAGCAGTCACCGCGCTTGAAACGTCTTCGGGCGTGGCTTGGCGGGACGACGGTCCTGTGCGCCGTGCGGCTGCGCGTCCATCTCGGGAGATGGCGCGGCTGCACCGACCATGGAGCGCTGCTGCACTGGTCCCGCAACAGCGCCGTGGCTTTCGGTCGCGAGCTTGCTTCAACGCGTGAGCCGCATGGCACTAGGCTGCGTTGCCAAAGGAAGCACGCGCGCACCTGCAGCCGCACCGGCCACGGGAAACCCATGGACTACGTTCAAGTGGGAGAGGGCTCGCGTCTCGGCAGGCTGGGCCATGGGTCCGCGCACCGAACGACAAGCTCCGGCGACAGGGTGACGTCGCCTGGCGGCTGTGTGGCCTTCACGAAGATGACAGCCTGGACCAACGGCGTGTCACCGACTGCTCCGGGGACCGCCTAAGGCTTGGTTTGCGGAGCCTCATCTGCGCTTGGCGCGCAGCGCTCCAGGCGTCTCGCCTCGACGTTCCTTGACCTTTCGCGTCATGTGCGACTGGTTGGCGAAGCCGAAGCGGTGAGCGATCTCGGCGAGGCTCAGATTCGTGCCCTCGATCGCCTCGACCGCACGTTCCACTCGACGGCGCATGATGTAGGCGGCCGGCGTAACGCCTGTCGTCTGCTTGAATGCACGTGCAAAGTGGAAGGGGCTCAGACCGGCCTCGTCTCCCAAGTGCGACAAGCGTAGTTGCGACGCGAGCTCGTTATCGATCAGCTCCATGACCCGGCGCAGACGCGCAGGCGGAAGCGAGTGTGCGGGCCGAGGTTCATCACCCGCGTGGGCGTTCACACGGCGCAGCAGCTCCACGGCGATGAGATAGCCGCGGCTATCCATCTCGATGGCGGACGGCCGATCCTCGAGGTCTGCCGCCCGGCCGACATAATCGAGGACGTGTTTGGCCGTGTGCGCGTCATTCAAGGCGAAAACATCTTCGAGCTCGGCGTCGGTGCCAAGGCCCAGGCTGTCACCGAGTTCGCATAAGAGACTCTGCTGAAAGTAGAGGTGCGCATAGCGGACCGGACCATCGGAGACAAAGCTCCCGCCGCTGCCAGGGCGCTGCAGCGAAAGCGAGTTCCGCCCGGCAACCGCCGAGAAGCGCGGATCGTCGATCCGGCGCACAGGCGCATCGTTGGTCTGCACGGTCAGCACGTAATGGTCGACGCCCGGGAACACAGAGCCCTCGGGCAGCGTTGCGTCGAACTCAGCGGTCAACACGTTCCACCGATCACCAAGGCCACGAAGCGGCGGAAGCGCGTCACCCAGCGCGCGCCGATAGAGCGCGCAATGCCCCGGCTCGGCATCGAACGCATGCAAACCCATCGTCTCACCTCCCAAGAGCCGCGGCGCCAAGGAGCTCTGCGCAACCTCGTGCCACGATCCGGCGCAAGCACATGCAAGCCGTTGTCAAACACCGCGCACATATACGGGCTGTTGGCTGGCGGATGCCACCTGTGCGTCGCGTTCAGCATTCCCTGCCCGTGGTCATGAGGAGCCCTTCGATGCTCAAACCTGAGCTGCTGACGCCTGCGAACGCGCAGCTGATCTTCATCGATCATCAGCCGCAAATGGCGTTCGGCGTGCAGTCGATCGACCGGCAAACGCTCAAGAACAACACGGTCGCGTTGGCGAAATCAGCCAAGATCTTCGGGGTTCCGACGACGATCACGACAGTCGAGACTGAGAGCTTCTCGGGGCACACCTACCCGGAGCTGCTCGCCGTCTTCCCTGAGCATCCGCTCCTCGAGCGAACGTCGATGAACTCGTGGGACGATCAGAAGGTGCGCGACGCCTTGGCAAAGCACGGCCGCAAGAAGGTCGTCGTCTCGGGGCTATGGACCGAGGTGTGCAATCAGATGTTCGCCTTCTCGGCGATGGCCGAGGGCGGCTACGAAATCTACATGGTCGCGGACGCGTCTGGCGGGACGACCAAGGAAGCGCACGACTACTCCATGCAGCGCATGATTCAGGCAGGCGTTGTACCGATGACCTGGCAACAGGTGCTGCTCGAATGGCAGCGCGACTGGGCCAGGAGGGACACCTACGACGCGGTCATGGCGATCGTCCAGGAGCACTCGGGCGCGTACGGCATGGGTGTCGACTACGCCTACACACTGGTCCACAGGGCGCCGGAGCGCGTCGCCCATGGCCCCCGGCTAGATCCGCAAGTGGCGGCTTGAGCGCCAGGGAGACCGACATTGCGCTTTGAAGACAAGCTCATTCTAGTGACCGGCGGGACGAGCGGTATTGGCTTGGCGGCCGCCAAGCGCGTCGTCGCCGAAGGCGGTCGCGTCATCATCACGGGCAGCCGTCAAGCCAGCTTGGATGCGGTTGCGGCTGAGCTGCCAGATGCGCATCGGCTACTCAACGACGCCGCCGATGCCGATGCGGTCGAGGCCCTCGCCGAGGTCGTAGCGTCTGCTGGGACGCCGCTCCATGGGGCGTTCCTGAACGCCGGGTTCGGACGGTTTCACCCCTTGGACGGGGTCACCGCGGCTGAGTTCGCGGCACACTTCGATGTACTGGTCAAAGCGCCGCTCTTCCAGGCGAGCGCCCTCGCGCCGCACTTGGCAGACGGCGGATCACTAGTTGTCACCACCTCGGTGGTGAACGTCATGGGCATGCCGAATGCGGCCATCTATAGCGCCGCCAAGGCCGCCGCCCGCTCGCTGGTGCGCACGCTCGCGCGCGACCTCGCACCGCGCGCCATCCGCGTCAACGCCGTAAGCCCCGGCCCGATCGAAACCGGGTTCTTCGCGCGGACCGGCATGGCCGAGGAGGAGGTCGCAGCCGCGGGGGCGGCCATCTTGGCGCAGGTCCCACTCGGTCGTTTCGGGCGTGCCGATGAGGTGGCGGCCGTTGCCGCGTTCCTCCTGTCCGACGACGCCTCCTACGTCACGGGCTCCGAGTACGTGGTCGACGGCGGCATGTCCGAGCTCTGAGCGACCCGCGCCGACCCGTTAGCTCTCGTTGGAGACCCCATGCAGACCACCCGACGCGGCGTGATCGCCGGCACGGATAGCGCCGCGCTCACTTCGACTGCACGGTCGCAAGCAGATGAGGAGACGATGGCCGATCTCATCCTGTCGAACGGCAGGATCACCACCCTCCAGCCTGCAGTGCCCTCGCCCGCCGACGCCCGGGTCGGCCCGACGCCGAGGTCACCCACCTGACACCAGCCCCGTGCGGCTTCGCCCGTCATCCCCAGCCAAGGCCCCTTTCGGAGACCCCAAATGAATGCCCTGCCTGCGTTGCCACTCAACCGTCGCCAGCTCTTGGCAGGCAGCGCCGCTGTGGCCGCGCTGCATAGCGTTCCGGGCCTCGCCCAGGGCGCAGGGGCCGATCTCGTGGTGATCAACGCCCGAATCACCACGATGGACGACGCACGTCCGGAAGCTTCGGCGTTGGCAGCTCGCGACGGCGTGTTCGTCGCGGTCGGTGACCAAGCCACGGTCGCACCATTGATTGGTCCGTTCACGCAAGTCGTCGACGCCGGAGGCAAGCGGGTCATCCCGGGGCTGATCGACAGCCACACCCACTCGATCCGCGGTGGTGTCAACTACAACCTGGAAGTACGCTGGGACACCGTCGATAGCCTGGAAGAAGCGCTGCACCGCCTGCGCGCGCAGGCGGACCGCACGCCCGAAGGCGAGTTCATCCGCGTCGCTGGCGGCTTCTCGGAGTTCCAGTTCAAGGAAAAGCGTCTGCCGACGGTGGCCGAATTGGACGCCGTAGCGCCCAGACACCCGGTCCTTATCCATCACCTCTACAAGATGACGTTGTTGAACAGCCGGGCGATTGCGTACTTCGGCTACGATCAGCCCGACCATCCCGTCTATCCGGGCGGCACCATCGAGAAGACGGCGGACGGCCGACCGACCGGGCGTCTGCTGGCGACACCTTCGGGTCTGTTGATGTACCGGACCCTGAGCCAGGCACCCAAGCTGTCGATCCGTGACCAGATCAACTCATCCGTCCAGTACATGGACGAGCTCAACCGGCTGGGGATCACGTCGGTTTCAGACGCGGGCGGCGGCGGCATGGAGTTCCCGGACTCGGATCCCTACCAGGTCGTCCGCTGGCTGCACGCAAACGACCTGCTCACCACACGCATCGGCTACCACTCCTTCCCGCAGGTGAAGGGAGAGGAACTCGACAACTATCGGACATGGACCCAAAGCGTGCGGCGGGGCGACGGCGACGACATGCTCAAGTTTGTCGGTGCTGGCGAGAACCTGGCGTGGGCCTCCTATGACTATGAGATTTTCGCCGACAAGCGACCGGACATCGATGATGGTGCTGAGGATTATCAGCGCCAGATCATGACGGTGCTGGGCGAGTCCGGATGGCCGTTCCGGCAGCACATCACCTACGAAGAGACCGGCGACCGGCTGCTGGTCGTCTACGAGGACGTCGCGCGCGGTGCAGGCCTCGTGCCAGGCTGGTTCATCGACCACGTCGAGACCTTCTCGGAGCGCAACCTCGAGCGTGTCGCCCAGCTCGGCGGTGCCGTCGCCCTGCAGAACCGTCTGCAGTTTCAGGCGGAGGACTTCATCGCCAACTACGGGGCGGAAGCGCTCAAGAAGACCCCGAACTTCCGGGCGATCCTGGATCTCGGCATCCCCGTCGGTGCCGGCACCGACGCGACACGGGTCACCTCGTACAACCCTTGGTTCTCGATCCAGTGGCTCACCACCGGCCTCTCGCGCGGTGGCCTGCCCATGTACGACGACTCCAACCTCCTCAACCGCGAGGAGGCGCTGCGGCTTTGGACTGTAGGTTCTTCCTGGTTTACCGGCGATTTGGGTCGCAAGGGGGCGATCGCCGACGGTCAGCTCGCCGACTTCGCCATTCTCGATCGGGACTACTTCGCTGTCACGGACAGCGAGATTGCCAAGCTCGGCTCAGTGCTGACGGCGGTCGGTGGTCAAGTGGTGCATGCCAGCGGCGAGTTCGCAGCGCATGATCTCCGCCACATTCCGCCGGTGAGCCCCGACTGGTCGCCCGTCATCACCTTCGGCGAAACGTGATGACGGCTCCCTCGAGCGCGGCCGAGCTGATCCTCCGCAACGCGAAGATCACGACGCTTACTCCGGCCCCGCCGGAGGCCGAGGCCATCGCCATGGGCGGCGGACGAGTGCTCGCCGTCGGTCGCGAGGCCGATGTCATGACAGGCCGAGGAGCGGAGACTGCGGTCGTCGACGCCGGTGGTCGGCGGGTGATCCCGGGGCTCAACGACAGCCACACCCACCTGATCCGCGGTGGTCTCAACTACAACATGGAGCTGCGCTGGGAAGGCGTACCCTCGCTCGCACTCGGCCTCGACATGCTCAGGGAGCAGGCGCTGCGCACGCCCGCGCCGCAATGGGTCCGCATTGTTGGCGGCTGGTCGGAGTTCCAGTTCGCCGAGCGTCGCATGCCGACGCTCGAGGAGATCAACGCCGCGGCGCCCGACACGCCGGTCTTCATCCTCCACCTCTATGGCCGCGCGCTGCTCAACCAGGCGGCGCTCCGGGCCGCAGGTTTCGGCAAGGACACGCCGAATCCGCCGGGCGGCGTCATCGAGCGTGACGCTCAGGGCAACCCTACAGGAATGCTCGTCGCCAAGCCGTCGGCGCTGATCCTCTACTCGACGCTGTCGATGGGACCGAAGCTGCCACTGGAGCAGCAGATCAACTCGACGCGCCACTACATGCGCGAGATGAACCGGCTGGGCATCACCAGCGTCATCGACGCCGGCGGCGGCGGGCAGAACTTCCCCGACGACTACGCGGTCATCCAGCGGCTCCACGACGATGGCGAGCTGACCGTCCGTGTCGCCTACAACCTCTTCGCACAGCAGGCCGGCTCGGAGCTCTCCGACTATGAGCGCTGGGTGCAGATAACCGAGCCGGGCGCCGGCGACGCGTTCTTGCGGATGAATGGCGCGGGCGAAAACCTCACTTGGTCTGCCGCCGACTTCGAGAACTTCTTGGAGCCCAGGCCCGACCCGGCACCCGTCATGGAAAGCGAGCTCGCGGCCATCACCCGCCTCCTGGTCGAGAACCGCTGGCCGTTCCGGATCCACGCCACCTACGACGAGAGCATCGACCGCTTTCTTTCGGTCTTCGAACAGGTGAACCGCGAGGTGCCGTTCGACGGGCTCCGCTTCATCATCGATCACGCCGAGACGATCAGCGATCGCAACATCGAACGCGTGGCGGCGCTCGGCGGCGGCATCGCCATCCAGCACCGGATGGCCTTCCAGGGTGAGTACTTCGTCGATCGGTACGGTGCCGACGCGGCCAAGGCGACGCCGCCGATCGCGCGGATGCTGGAGCACGGCGTCCCAGTCGGTGCCGGGACCGACGCTACGCGCGTCGCCAGCTACAACCCGTGGGTCGCGCTCTACTGGCTAGCCACCGGCAAGACGCTCGGGGGTCTCAGTCTCTACGACGACGCCAACCGAATGAGCCGCGAGCAAGCGCTCCGCCTCTGGACGCAGGGCAGCGCCTGGTTCTCCGGCGAGGCTGATCGCAAAGGCTCGCTGCGCGTCGGTCAGCTTGCCGACTTAGCCGTGCTGTCGGCCGACCTGTTCACGGTCGAGGACGAGGCGATCAAGTGGATCACCTCCGACCTGACCGTGGTCGACGGGCGCATCGTCCACGGCCAGGGCGATTTCCAGACGCTAGCTCCCGCACTGCCGCCGCCGAGCCCAGACTGGTCACCGGTCGCCTACTATGGCGGGCATTGGCAGGGGGCGAGCGATGCCGCACGCGCCGACATCCATGCGTACGCAGCACATGTCCACGGCGCCTGCGCCGTCCATGGCGAGCACCGGCGCACTGCCTGCACCGCGCCAATCCCGACCGCGGACCAGAAGGCGTTCTGGGGCGCGCTTGGCTGCTCCTGCTTCGCTTTCTGACCGAGAACACCCTCCAGACCCGAGACGCCCGCCATGTCTATCCACCCGACCCGAACTTATCAGCCGGCGGCAACGTGCGACACCGCCGACGAGGCGGGCCACGCCGACAGCGCGGACGTGTTCACGGCCCTCTCCCGCGAGCTCGACAAGGGCCTCTGGTTCGTCGACGCGCACTTCCACGGCCGCAACTGATGGCGGCGCCCGCGGCGGAGGCCGCGAATGGCGCCTGGGCGCCCTTCGCCCATCGCGGTTTTCTTGTGTTGTGGCTTGCCACACTGGTGTCGAACATCGGGACTTGGATGCACGATGTCGGTGCCGGCTGGCTGATGACCACGCTAGCGCCATCGCCGCTGATGGTGGCGTTCGTCCAAGCGGCCACCGCGCTGCCGATGTTCCTCTTCGCCCTTCCTGCGGGCGCGCTCGCGGACCTCGTGGACCGGCGTCGGATGCTGATGGTCGTGACGGTGGCCATGCTACTGACAGCCCTCGCGTTCGGCCTCGTTGTCGCCGCAGGAGGAGCGACGCCACTTTCGCTGCTGCTGATTACCTTCGCGATGGGTGTTGGTGCGGCCTTCACGGCTCCCACTTGGCAGTCGATCGTTCCGCAGCTCGTGCCACGCCCGCAGCTCCAGGCGGCAATCGCGCTGAACTCGATGGGGGTGAACGTCAGCCGGGCCATCGGTCCCGCACTGGCTGGCATCCTCATCGTCCAGCTCGGCCTGGCCTGGCCCTTCCTGGTGAACGCGGCGAGCTTCCTCTTCGTGCTCTTGGCGCTCTGGTGGTGGAACCCGCCAACGCGCCCCGGCAGCGCGCTGCCGCCGGAGCACGTGCTGGGCGCGCTGCGCACCGGCGTTCGCTATGCCTGGAGCAGCCCGCCGCTCACGGCCACCCTCATGCGCGCGGTTGTCTTCTTTGTGCCGGCAAGCGCTGCGTGGGCGCTGCTGCCCCTGATCGCTCGATGGCGGCTCGAGGGTGATGCCACGCTCTATGGCATCTTGATGGCCGCCGTCGGCGTCGGTGCCGTCGCCGGGGCGCTGCTGCTGCCTAAGGTTCGTGCGAAGCTGCCGCCCGACCGCTTGATGGCCGCCGCGTCGGCGCTGACCGCGCTGGTTCTCGTCGCCTTCGCCTTGGCGACGACGCTGGTGCCCGCCGCGATCGCTGCAGCGTTCCTGGGCCTGGGCTGGATCGCCGCCCTCTCGACGCTGAACGTCTCCGCACAGACGTCCTTGCCGGATTGGGTGCGCGCACGCGGCCTCGCCGTCTTCGTCACCGTCTTCTTCGGTAGCATGACCGCGGGTTCGATCCTCTGGGGCCAGCTTGCCGCCTTGACCGCGCTGCCGACGGCTTTGTTGGCGGCGTCGGTCGTAATGCTCGCAGGGATCGCGCTGACCCGCGCTTATCGGCTCCACCAGGGGGTCCACCTCGACCTGACGCCGTCCTCGCATTGGCCGACGCCCATCGTCGACGACGACATCAACGCCGATCGGGGGCCGGTTCTGGTCACGATCGACTACGACATCGACCCAAGCGATCGGGAGCCTTTCCTGCGCGCGCTCAACGCGCTTACCCCAGAGCGCAGCCGCGATGGGGGCTATGGCTGGGGCGTCTTCGAGGATAGCGCTCGGCCCGGCCATTTCCGCGAGCAGTTCTTCACGTCGAGTTGGCTCGACCATCTCCGCCAACACGAGCGCGTCACCGAAGCCGACCGCGCCGCCCAAGAGCAGGTACTGCGCTTCCACCGTGGCGCCACGGCGCCCGTGATCAGCCACCACATCGCTCCGGAACGCCGATGATCCGTGCCTTGCTGATTTGCGCTGCACTCGTCACACCGCTCAGCGTGACTGCTACTGAGCCGCTCCGCTTCCGTGGCACGATCGAGGCTGCGTCCCGCGCGGAGGTCACGACGCTCGTCGACGGCGTTGTGCGCGCAATCCGCTTCGGCCCAGGGGAAAGGGTAAACGAAGGGCAGCTGCTCTTCGAGATCGAGCCGGTCGAGGACCTGGAGAGCAGGGTGCGCAGCGCGTTGGCGCTTGTGGACAGGCGGAGCGCGGAGCTCGCTGACCGGCGCCTCGTGCTCGACCAGCAGCGCGAGCTTCGCCAGCGCGCCGCAACGTCGGAGCTGCGCTTCGAGCAGGCCGGTACCGCCGTCGCCGTTGCCGAGGCCGAGCTTGCGAGCGCGGAGGCGGAGCTTGCCGCAGCAGAACGGGCGCGCGCTCGAACCCGTATCACAGCGCCTATCGCCGGCGTCGTCGATCGCCCGCTGGCGGTCTTGGGCACGTTCGTCGAGGCCGAGGCCGACGCGCCGTTGACCGTCGTCTCCGACCTCGATCCGGTTCACGTGGTCTACGCGGTGCCTTATGCCGACCGCCTCCGCGCGATGGAGATCGCCGGCACGGATACCGTCGCCGAGCTACTCGAGCGGTTCGAGATCAGCCTTGTGCTGCCTGGGGCGCAAACCTATCCACATAAAGGCAAGCCTTTCCAATCTGCGACCGGCATCGATCCGACGACCGGCGCGCTCACGACCTGGGCAACCGTCCCGAACCCCGACCTCATCTTGCTACCGGGTCTTGAGGTCGACGTGCATGCCCAACCGAGGCCGACCCGATAACACGCACGTGCCGATGGCTCCCCGTGCCCCATACGCGCGCCCGTCGGCGATCGCGCTCCGGTGGCGGACGCCAAACGCCGTGATCGGCTCAGGCGTGCGGCTTGAGCAGCACGCGGTCGCGTGAACCCTTCAGGACCGACCGGTACGCGTGCGCGGCGCCTTCGAGCGGCATGCAGGCGTCGGGATTGACGGGGAACGGCTTGAGCGCGCCGCTCTCGAAGCCCGGCTTGAGCTCATCCAGGATGTGCGCACCGTCCTCGGAGTCGAGCGCCAGCGTATCGATGCCGATGTACTTGTGGCGACCGCGGTAGAACGAAAAAATGTCGAATGGCACTGATCGCTCGAAGGTCGAGATGAAGATCTGCCGGCCCTTGATCGCCATCGCCTCGTTCGCCTTGGCGAAGTACGGATCGCCTACCGTGTTGTAAACGATGTCGGCGCCATGGCCGTTGGTTTGGTCGCGAACATGGGCCGCGAGGTCGATGGTGCTGGCGTCGATCATGTCCACGGGGCCGTTGGCGTGGCCGACGAAGGGCTGCTTGTGGCGCTCGACGGCGAACACGTGCGCCCCCCGCATCGTGGCGATCTGGATCGCTGCCTGGCCGACCTTGCCGTTGCCGCCGAGAACGAGCACCACCTCGCCCGCCTGCACGCCGCCGGCATCCCGCAGGCCCTCGAATGCCGTGATGAACGGCACGCCGATGGCGCCGGCCTCGTCGAGGGTGAGGGTCGACGGCTTCTCGCGGACGGCTGCGCGATCGAGGACGAGCCAGCGTGCGTGGGTGCCGTCGCGGCGAATGCCGAGCTCTCCTCCGCCGCCCCAAACCTCCTTGCCGACGAGCTCCGACGGGCCCTCGCGGACGATGCCGCCATAGTCACGGCCTGGCGTCCGAG
This sequence comes from Geminicoccaceae bacterium, assembly GCA_028279345.1. Lineage (GTDB taxonomy): Bacteria > Pseudomonadota > Alphaproteobacteria > Geminicoccales > Geminicoccaceae > JAAAPF01. The sequence continues at coordinate 17,341 of JANQNY010000067.1, read as the reverse complement.
GCCAAATCGCGTGCGGCATGAGACCGAGCGTGGCCTTGACATCGCTCGGGTTGACGCCCGCAGCGGCGACCTCGATGAGGCACTCGCTTGGTCCGATGCGCGGCGGCTTCTGTACGTCGACCGCGAGCTTCAGGTGGTCGATATCTGGTGAAGCCTCGGCCACACGAACGGCGAGCGGCGGGGTTCCGGCCTGCGCCGGTTGCGCTTTCGTGGTCATCTTGTTGATCCTCGCGGTTGGGGGTTCAGCCGAGCTGGAGCATCTCGCGGGCCTCCGCAGCGGTGGCGATGCGCGCGCCCAGATGCTCCAGGATCTCGCGCGCACGGCGGACGAGTGCTGCGTTATCGGCCGTCAGGACGCCGCGCTCGAGGTAGACGTTGTCCTCCATACCGACCCGGGCGTGCCCGCCCAGGAGCCAGGACTGCGCCATCATCGGGAACGACATCCGACCGAGGCCGAAGCCGGTCCAGACCGAGCCCGAAGGGAGCATCCGGCTCGCGGCGGCGAGCAGATCCGGGCTCGACGGCAGGCCATACTTCACGCCCGTGACGATCGAGAACATCGCGGGCGTCGCCAGTGTCCCGTCCTTGATGAGATCGAGCGCGAGTTGGATATCGCCCGTATCGAACAGCTCGATCTCGGGCTTGACACCGGCGTCGCGGATGAGGGTCGCCATCTTGCGCACGTTGCCCGGCGTGTTGATGACCACATCCTGCCCTGAGTTCATCGTATTGAGATCAAGCGTGCAGATCTCGGGCTTGAGATCGACGACGTGTTCGACGCGGAGCTCCGGTCGCATGAGCGTCGTGCCTGGAGCGGCGACCTTGGGGTCCTCCGGACTTGGGCGGAACCGCCCGCCGGGTCCCGTGGTGATGTTGAGGACGAGGTGGGGGTTCGCCGAGCGCACGCGGTCCACGACTTCGCGGTAGAGAGCCGGCTTCATCGATGGAGCCGCTGTCTCGGGGTCGCGCACGTGGATGTGAGCGATGGCCGCCCCTTCCGCCGCGGCGTCGAGAGACGCCCGGGCGATCTCCTCGGGCGTCGCCGGCAGAGCCGGGTTCTGCGCGCGGGTGGTGATGTTCCCCGTGACGGCGCAGGTGATGATGACAGGGTCCTGCATCGCGACCTCCCTCAGAGGTGTCGCCCGCCGTCCACGACGAGGCGCGAGCCCGTCGTGAAGCGGAGGTGGGTGGCAAGCGCCTCGATCGCGATGGCGACATCGTCGGGGCTCGTGAGCCGCCTCAGCGGCGTCGACGCGGCGACCTTGGCGTTGAAGGCGGCGTCGCGGCCGGGCACGAAGCTCGTGTCAACGACGCCTGGCGAGACCACCGTGACACGGATCTCCGGGGCCAACGCCCGAGCGAGCGCCTCGCTCATCGCATCGAGGCCCGCCTTGGCGCCGACATAGGCGATGCTTGAGCCGACGGCGGTGAAGGCCGCGATCGATGAAACGTTGACGACGAGCCCGTCGCCAGTGGCCTTGAGCGCCGGCGCGAAGGCACGGATTGTGGCGAAGACCCCGCGCCAGTTGTTGACGAACACGCGGTCGATGAGTTCATCCGTCAGCGCGTCGAGGTCGTGGTGCGCCACCGGCTGGGTCATCCCGGCCGTGTTGACGAGCACATCGGCGCGACCGTGTACGTTGAGCACGGCATCACGAAAGGCCGTGATCGAGGTGCTGTCCTCGATGGTGACCGGCACGGCAAGGTGACTCTCGCCGGGCAGCTCAGCGCGGATGGCTTCCGCCTTGTCGCGGCCGCTTCGATAGCCGACGACCACGGCGGCACCCTGCTGGGCGAGGCGCCGGCAGGTGGCGGCACCAATGCCGCCCGAGCCGCCGGCGACGACGGCGACCTTGCCTGCGAGCGGATGGGCGCTGGTCATGGCTGCTCTCCCCTCAGGCGATCGGCGGGACGGGAAAGGTTGGTGCGCCCTTCACCAGCCGGAAGTCGTAGCTGCAGGTGAAGAACGGCGGCTCGAGATCTGGATAGCGGTCAGGGTCCGCCTCCTGGTGCTCGCGGAAGTCGCCGACGATCGCCTTCTTGGCGCCAAAGACGACATCGGTCGCGAGCGCCGCGTCAGTATCCGAGAAGATCTGCGTGATGAGCGTTTTGTGCCCGGGTGCCGAGACGATGAAGTGGACGTGCGCCGGCCGGTAGGGGCGGCGCATTTGCGCGTGCAGGAGCTTGCCCACGGGGCCACCCGTCGGGACCGGATAACCCGCTGGCTTCACCGAGCGGAATGCGAAGCGGCCGGCGGCGTCGGTCGCGAACTTGCCGCGGAGGTTGTAGTCGTCTTGAGCCGCGTCCTGATTGTCATAGAGACCGACGGGCGACGCCTGCCAAACGTCGAGCGTAGCGCCCTCGATCGGCGCGCCGTCGACGTCGAGCACCCGGCCCTCGAACCACAGGCCGGGCCCTGGCGTAGTGGAACGCGCAATGCTCTCGCCATGGGCGCAGTCGGGCGCGTTTCCCCGATAGAAGGGGCCTAGGAGCGCCGACATGGTCTCGCCGCGACCGCCATCGTTGTTGAGGAGGTCGACCAGGGTCGAAAGGCCCAGCACGTCGGCGGCCAGGACCACCTCGTTGTTGGTCTCGTTGGTGTGGTGGCCGAGCGCGGCGATCCAGCGAAGGCCGAACTCGTACTCATCCTCTGTGGGGCGCACCTCGAGGATGAACGCGTGCAGGTGGCGGACGAGCGCCGTCGTGATCTCCTGGAGCCGCGCGTTGTCGGTGTTGGCCATGGCGGCGAGCACCGCTGGGGTCACCGACCGCTCGTCCTCGATGAGCGGCGGCAACGGTGTCGGAGCGAGCGCGTTGGCGGACATGGCGTCTGGTCCTCCGATCAAGGATTGGCGCTCTCGATCCGCCACTGTTCCAACAGCTCGGGCAGGAACAGCGAGATCGAGGGCACGTAGGTGATGAGGATGAGTGCTGCGAGCAGCACACCGAGCCATGGCAGCGCTGCCTTGGCAGCCCAGAGCAGGCTCTGCTTGGTGATGCCGGCGGCGACGAACAGGTTAAGGCCCACGGGCGGCGTCAACAGGCCGATCTCCATGTTCACGACCATGATGATGCCGAGGTGGATGGGGTCGATGCCAAGCTCCAGCGCGATCGGAAACAGGATCGGCGCCATGATGAGGATGACCCCCGACGGCTCCATGAAGTTGCCGGCGATGAGCAGGAGCACGTTGACGACGATGAGGAACATCCACGGGGTGAGCCCGGCGTCGGTCACCATCTCGGCGATGGTGTGCGGGATCCGCTCGGTCGTCAGCACGTGCGCGAAGAGCATCGCGTTGGCGATCACGAACAGCAGCATGATGGAGACCTTGGCACCCTCGAGGACCGCATGGCGGACCTCACCGTCGAAGGGCGACCAGAGGATGCCCTTGGCGGTCAGCGCCAGGTTGCGGCCGACGGCGACCGGCAGTCTCTCGCCGTCCTTGCGCCAAGGCGCGCCGCGGACGGGGCCCATGTCGCGATGGCCGCAGACGGCGATGAGGAAGGCGTAGACGGCCGAGACCGCGGCAGCCTCCGTGGGGCTCGCGATGCCGCCGTAGATGGCGCCAAGCACGAGGACGATGAGCAGGATGCCGCCGAGCGCGCCGAAGCTGGCGGAGCCGATCTCGCGAAGGCCGACGAAAGGCTGCGCCGGCAGCCGCCGGATGCGGGCGACCACGTAGATGGTGACGAGCAGCATCAGGCCGATGACGAGGCCCGGCACGAACCCGGCCATGAACATCTTCGCTGCGGACACCTCCGTCGCCGCCGCAAAGACGATCATGACGATCGACGGCGGGATGAGGATGCCGAGCGTGCCCGCGTTCATGACCACGCCCGTTGCCATCGACTGGCTGTAGCCGGCGCGGACCATGGCGGCGATGCAGATGCTGCCGATGGCGGCGACGGTGGCGGGTGACGAGCCCGAGACGGCGGCGAAGAACATGCAAGCGAGCACCGACGCCATGGCGAGCCCGCCTCGGACGTGACCGACCAGCGCCGTGGCGAAGCGGATCAGGCGCCGCGCCACTCCGCCCGTGGTGAGGAACACCGACGAGAGGATGAAGAACGGCACAGCCAGGAGCACGTACTTGGTCGACGTGTTCTGGAAGAACTTCAGCGCTACCGAAGCCAGTGAATCGTCCGAAAAGAGGATGATCGAGAGGACGCTCGCGAGACCCAGGGCAAAGGCTACGGGCATGCCGATGAGCATGAGCCCGAAGAGCGCTGTGAAGAGGAATGCGGTCACCATGATCAGCGCCTCCCCGCGTCGCGACCCGTGGCCTCGGGCGCCTGATGCGCGAGCGCATCGAGGGCTTCCGCCGCCTCGTCCACGTGCTTGAAGCCCTCAGCGCGACCGCGGACGATCGCTACCAGCAAGAAGGCCAGCCGGAGCGCCAGCAGCGCGAAGCCGAGGAACAGACAGGATTGGCCGAGCCAGCGCGGTATCGGCACGTCCTCCATCTCGATGCCGAGGCGGAAGAGCCGGTCGAGGTAGGACCAGGCGGCGGCCATCAAGATGCCGCAATAGAGAAGGCTGAGCGCCACGGCGGCGGCAGCCATCAGCCGCTTCAGCGGACGGTCGAGCAGGTTGACAGCGGCATCGACCGCGATGTGCGCGCCTTCACGCAGGGCGTAGGAGGCGCCGATGAGGATGAACCAGGCACCCAGATAGAGCGAGACCTCCTGGGCCCAGAGAAAGCCCGTGTCGAAGCCGAAGCGCAGCACGACCTCGAGGAACACGAGCCCCGTGAGGGCCACGAGGAGAAGGGCGATGAAGCCCTCCTCCAGCCGGTGCAGCCAACCGGTCATGAGCGCCGCCTCCCAGGCTTTTCGTTGTTGTGCTCGCCTAGTTAGCTGCCCGACGACTGGGCTGCGGCGGCGATGAGCTCGGGGCCGATCTCGTCCTCGAACTGCGCCCAGACCGGACGCATGGCCTCGACCCAAAGCGCGCGCTGCTCGGGCGTAAGCTCGTGGACCGTGCTGTAGCCGGAGGCCTCGACGTTGACGCGGCCTTCGTCGTCGATGCTCTGAGCAAGCGCGTTGCCGTAGCCGATGGCTTCCTGGAGCGCCTCCTCGACGACGGGCTTCACGTCGTCGGGCATACCGTTCCAGAACTCCTCGTTCGACGCGACGAGATAGTCGATGACGCCGTGGTTGGTGACGGTGATGTGCTCCTGCACCTCGTGGAACTTCTTCGAGTAGATGTTCGACCAGGTGTTCTCCTGCCCATCGATCGCCTTCGTCTGCAGGAGGACGAAGACCTCTGAGAACGGCTTCTTCAAAGGTGTGCCGCCGAGCGCCTCGAACTGGGCGGCGAGCACGTCGGAAGCCTGAATCCGGAACTTGAGGCCGTCGGCGTCGTCCGGCTCGATGAGCGGGGTGTTGGCCGACAGCTGCTTCATGCCGTTGTGCAGATAGCCGAGGCCGACGATGCCGGTGCCGTCGAGCGAGTCGAGGAGCTCCTGGCCCTCCGGGCTTGCCTGGAAGCGGTCGACCGCCGCCATGTCCGGGAACAGGAACGGCAGGTCGAAGAGCTGCAGGGACGGCGTGTACTTCTTGAACTTCGACAGCGACACCGCGACGAGCTGGATGTCGTCGAAGATGAGCGCCGGCAGCGAGGCGTCGTCGTTGTAGAGCTGCGAGCTCGGGAAGACCTCGACGTCGACGCGGCCGGGCAGCCGCTCCTCGACAAGCTCCTCAAACTTGAGCGCCATCTGGCCCTTGGGCGTGCTCTCGGCAGTGACGTGGCTGAACTTGATGGTGATGTCGGCGGCCGTGGCAGCCGTCGTGAGCATCGTGGTGGCCATGGCGGCGATGACGAACGAGCGCATTGGGTTCCCTCCCTCTTTGTGCAATCGATTGCACATAAGTTTCTCATCTCTGCTCAGGTGTCAAACCCTTTTTTGTTGATTCGGACCGACACCTGGCGAAGCCGCTACGATTGTGGTAGCAAATCGGTGCAAACCAATGTGCACACATCGTGCACGATCTTGCATGATGGAGCTGTCCCATGGCTCGCAGCCGGCCGACCTTGAAGGACATCGCGGAACGCGCCGGCGTGCACGCCTCGACGGTCTCGCGCGCGCTCAACCCGGCGACCGCGCATCGGCTCTCGGCCGACGTCGTCGCCCAAATCCGCGACGCGGCCGCGGCGCTCGGCTATCGGCCCCACGGCGCAGCGGCGAGCCTGCGGACCGGGCTCTCGAGATCCGTGGCCGTCGTGCTGCCGGATCTGACCAATCCGGTCTTCCCGCCAATCGTGCGGGGCATCGAGGAGACGCTGGCCGCCAGCGGCTTCATCGCGATCCTCGCCAACACGGGCAACGACCCCGACCGCTATGCTGCCATCTTCGAGCGCCTCATGAGCCGCGGGACGGACGGGCTCATTCTGGCGAGCGCCCGCCGCGACGACCCGATCGTCGACCGTTGCATCGCCGAATCGATTCCGCTGGTCGTGATCAACCGGACCGTCGACCGGGGCGGCGTCTCTGCCGTCATCAACGACGACGATCGCGGCGCTGCCTTGGCGGTGCAACATCTCTGCGACCTGGGCCACCGTCGCATCGCGCATCTCGCCGGCCCACAGTCCCTGTCGACCGGCCACGCCCGGTCGCGGGGCTTCAACCGAGCGGCGCGCAGCCTTGGGCTCGCCGCAGCCGACCTGTCCACGGTCTTCGCCGATACCTACACGCGCGATGCCGGGCATCGAGCTGCAAAGCGCCTGTTCCGCGATGCGTCGCAGCCGACCGCCGTCGCGTGCGCCAACGACCTGCTTGCGCTCGGCTGCTATGATGCGCTCCGGGACGTGGGGCTTCGCTGCCCAGAGGACGTGTCGGTCGTCGGTTACAACGACATGCCGTTCCTCGACCTGCTGGCGCCACCGCTGACGACCGTGCGGATCCAGCACGAGGAGATGGGTCGCCAAGCTGCCCGGATCCTGATGCAGCACGTGGAGAAGCCGGCGCAGCAGCCCTTCGATGTCGTGCTTCGTCCCGAGCTCGTGACGCGCGGATCCACCGCTAGCCTGCGGCGTTCAAGCCAGGTCGAGGCCCGCTCCACCGAGCCAGCGTTCGAAGCGTGAAATCTCCGGCGCGACTAGCCCTTAGTCCCCTCCAGATCGCGTAGTCACCATCGTGCCCTCGTCGTCCAAAGCGGGTCAGGAACGCGGAAGAAGCATCGCCGCCTAGAAGTCCGCCATGGCGCATCGCTGCCAACAGCGGCAACATCGGGGTTGGCCACAGCCCGTCCGAAAGCGGACCCACCGGGTCACCCATCGGATGCCCGCTCGCCGTCCCAAAGAGGCGAAGGCCGCAAAGAGCGCACCGATCGCGAGGTCCGAGTCTTCACCCGCGGCGCCTGGCCCACGTATCTGCAGAAGATCCGGTACTCCGCGCACGCGGTCTTCAGCCGGCTCTTGGCTGGTGCCGGAACCGCGCCGCTTAACGGCATCGATCAACTGCCGCCGCGAGGGCATGGGACTCCTAGGGCTTGCGCATCCTGGTGGCTGGCCTCCTTGCCCTGACGCCGCTCGCGCTTCGGGAGCTGGGGGTGAGGCTCAGCCGTCGCTTGCGGTGAAGAGGCACCCGCATGTGTGCACTGCCGGCTTCAACCGTCGTCATCCAACCGCATCAGGACGTGCCGGTGATGGTCCTTACCACCGAGGAACACCCCAAGGATGCGAACCTCCCATGCCGCGTCGTCGATCTCGAAATGCGGCACGACGCGACCGCGCGTGAGCCTCTCGAGGCCCGCGAACAGCTGTGGGCGAGGGCTTCCGCGGTGAGGGTCCTCGGCAAGCGACGCCATGAAGGCCTCGACGCCGTCGAGCCGATGCTCGACCCGCGCCAGGGCTTCGTCGACGCTGTCGCCGAACGACCGGTACGCCTCGAACAGAAGATCGGCCAGCGGCTCCAGGTCACGATCGGTCTCGAGCGCACGCCTGACCCTATAGGTCGGTATGCGCCCTGCGCTTGGCGGCGAGCATGGCGCGGGTGCGCTCCCGGCCTTCAGCCAGGTCTCGGTGGCCAACGCCACATGCCTCACACCAACGGTATTGGCGAGCCGGCAGACGACCGCAGCGAATGCCTCAACACTACCGACATTCCACGCCAGCGCCCCCGATCACGTCTTCGATGTTGCCGCGTAGTTCGTTGTCTCCGCCACGTGTTGGCAGTCATGCCGGCGGCGCCGTCGTCAGCAGATCACAATAGCGGTTTGGCCTATTCGCTCTTCTCGATATCAGGCAGCACCCAGCTGCGCTCGAAGTACGGCTCCAGCGGGCCATACAGCCGGAGATAGGCGAACCAGCCGCGGCCGGGGTTGGTCTGGATCCAATTGCTTTCCCCAGACTCCGGTGCCTCGGGCCCGAAGAAGAGGTCCACACTGCCGTCGTCGTTGACTGCGAGCCCCTCGGAGCGCGACGAGCGGTCGGCACGCTGCTGCGGGTTCTGGACCGTCGTGCGCGATCCGGCATCGTAGACCGTCACGGACCAGAACTGCTTGGCCGGCGGGTTCGCCGGTATCGTCAGCTGGTAGGTCTCAGCGCCATCGAGCGCATCCCCGTCGGCGTCGCGATAGGCCCCCAGATAGGCCTGTCCGACACCAGGCTTCTGGCTGACCATACCCTCAGATGTGCTGATCGCCTCGAACGTGTAGGCCGCCCGCTCATCGAGTTCGCTCCAGCCGTCGACGTCCTGCTCGGGATCGACCTGGATGACGACGTCCCAGCTCGAATCGTCGCGATAGCTCGCACCAGCAAAGCGCTTGTCGAATGAGTTGGCGCGCGCCATCGCCTCGCCCACCAACGCGGCATCGGTGAGGATCCTGATCTGCCGCTCGTCCGGCTCGAACGGCACGCCAGGGATGATGCCCAGCGGCCGCAGCATGGCCATGAAGAAGCGGTCGCGGTCCGCAACCGGTTCGCCGGCGAGGCTCTCACTCAGGCGCTCCCAATACGCCATGCCGGTCGGGTGCGACCACGGCGTTTGCGCGCCTTCAGGTGCGAAGTCGAGAAACCGCGTTGCTGGCGGGCCGAAGCGTTGCGCGTAGGGAAAGACTCGCACCGCGGTCTTGAGTGCCTCGGCCCGATCAGGGTCCGCTTCGAGAACGCGATAGAAGAAGAAGATGTCGTTGGTCGATGACTGGAAAACGAAGTCCGCGTTGGGCCTCGCGATCATCTGTTCCGGGCCCAGGATCAGGTAACGCCCCCCGTTGCCACCGTCCGGCCCAGTGAGGCCGAGATCCGTCACTGGGCTTTGCCACGCCGTGTTGACCACACCCGCAAGTTGGCCCGCCGGAACATCGATCTCGAGCGGCCCGGTCGTCGCGAGATCGGCGAAGCCGACGATGTAGGGCGTCGTGACGTTGGCCGTAAGCCAAACGCTCGTGGGCAGATAGCCTTCATAGGTAACGATGTCGCCGTCCGTGGCGCCGGTGGTCGCCTCGTGCATCGCACGCGCTTGAGCCAAGCCGACGATGGGCAGCGCCCAAATGTAAGCCTGCACCGCCCGCTGGAAGTCGAGTTCGTCGTAGAGCGCCTGCGCGGTCTCCACGGTAGGCGTGCCGAGCTCGAACTCGAGTTCGCCGATGCGCGTGTCGACCGTGCCGTCCAAAAGCGGTGTCGTCTGCGCCTCGGCGCCGCCCGCCACTGCGATCGACAAGACGACGGCGGATGCCAAGAGCGTTGAGGCTCGCATGTGTCTCTCCATCTAATGTGACCGCGCCGCACTTGGCGTCACTCCACTAGCTCAACCTCACCCGGCCGCCAGGTCTTGTCGAGGACCGGGATGTGCGGCTCGATCCCCTGCTCGTCGACCAGCCACCCGAGCATCTCGGCCGCGCCGTAGCCGGCGTCGCCGACGAAACGCTCGGGGTAGAGCCTAAAGAGCGCTTGGTTCCGTTCGACCATCTGCTTGGCGGCGCCGACCTCCGCCTGACGGATCGGCGTGGTGGTTTCGACATCGACAATCACCGCGTGGTCGAGATCGACGAGATAGTGGATGGTTTAGGCGAAGACACCCGGCCCACCGTGGGCGGCGGTCCAGCGCGCCGCCGGATCCGAAGGCGACACGAAGTTCGGCGGAACCTCGGTCGCCGCACCGAACGCCGCGTCGGCGAGGACCGCCAGATACTCGCGAACGGCGCGACTGGGCGAGGTGTCAGCCGGCAGCCCGGCCGCGGCTGGGATGCCGTTCCGACCAATCGCATCGGCCCTGCTCAGGCTGCCGTTCACGGCAGAATCTTCGCCGCCGACCAAGCCCTGGTCGCGGCAACGCTGCACGGTCGTCCCGAAGACGTGGCGCAACAGGTCAGCGGCCATGCCGGTTCTTGGAGAACGTCGAATGATCAGGGACCGCGCCGTCGAGGCCCAGCCGGCAAGAACATGATCCGTCAGCATACGGATCATGAGTTCGGGATCGACCGACGGCCGTCCTATGGGGCTGTAGCAGGGCTCGAGGTGCTGCCGCACCCCGCCCAGATCGACCGCCCGGTCGAGCGCGCGCACCAGCTGATCCGTTGGCACCTGTGCGTCGAGCGAGAACTCGTAGAAAAGCGCCACCTGCTCGACTGTAGGTGGCCCCCTTCATCGACTTCGTCTCCTAGAACAAGACAAAGTGAATCACACCGTTATTGCTGCTGCAAGAGCTTGTTCTTGGTCAAATCGACCCCACGCGGACACCGGGTCGCGCGGGCCCCTCGAAGAGCGCATTTTGTGGCGGGATCTCGGGGCGACTGGAGGGTTGATAGGTTGAGCGCAGGCACTGATTTGCCTGGGGCTGATGCAGCAAGGGTGATCGCGGCTTCTTCCGGCGCTGCGGAGGCGGCTTCGGCTGTCCGGGCACCGCTGGGGTACCAAACCATGTGAGCCTGAGCATGTTGGTGACGAGGTTGGCGAGGCCGAGCTTGGCTTCGGCGCGAGCCTTGCCGACGGTGCGGATGACCAACCCCAAGCGGCGCTTCTGCACGGCGAAGACGTGCTCGACGGCCACGCGGACCCGCGCGCGGCGGGCCTTGCCGCGGCGACAGTTGCGACGGGCGCAACGACCGGTTCTTTATAGGTCCCGGCGACGCCTTGGACTTCGACAATGAGGCCATAAACGGCGATACGGGCGGCATCGACACGCTTCGGGAGCTGACCCGCGAGGAGAACCCGGGCGACAAGGGCGCCGACGTCGACCGTGTCATCGAGTTTGGCAAAGGGAGCGGTGACTTCCTGGGGTTCTCCGGCGATGGTCCACTTGCTGATGGCAACCAGCGGCTCGAAGGCAGCAAGATCCAGAACCAAGACGCGTTCTTCGCACTCATCGAGGCGATCTCCAACCTTGACGACGGCGGAGTCCTCACCCCCGACCGCAACGGCCCTACCAACAGTGCGCTCGCGTTGAACCTCGGCGATGGGCGCATCGTCGCGCCCGAGTAGACCGGAGCGAACGGACTCGAAGCTGCGATGAAGGACCTCTTCGAGGACACACCGAACGGCGTCTGAACCCTGCTCGACCCAGCGGACGCGATGATCACCTGATAGAAGCGCTCGCGGCCTCGCTGCGGGCGCCGAGGCATTGCTACCTCGCGCCGCCCGCCCTCTGCGGGCGGCGCCTGGACTCCGGGCGGTCTGCGTGATCGCGTCGTCGCTGGCGCGACGGCGGAACCGACAGACGCCGGTCCCGCAGGAGCACTGTCTCTTGGGATAGCGACCCGGGGAGCCGGCAAGCGCGCTCGATTGAAGCTGGGCACGTTCCAAACGCGGATGAACCGGCGGCGAACGCGGATATCCGCGCCGAAGGCATGCCCGCCGGCGTCGGTCGGCGACGTGCCGGCCGTGATGCTGCCTGGACAAACCGGGCCATCCGAACGCAATCTGGGAGCTCGTTGCCACGAGGCCGCTCGTTCGCTCGACCATGAATTGGGATGATCTCAAGGTACTGCTGGCGATCAGCCGCGCCGGCTCACTGACCGGCGCGGCGCACGTACTGGGCATCGATCAGTCGACGGCGAGCCGCCGCATCTCGGCCCTCGAGGCGGATCTGGGAGCGCTCATGTTCGTTCGCTCGAAGACGGGCTTCACGCCCACCGAGGTGGGCGAGCGGGTCATCGCCCGCGCGCTGGAGATCGAGGGACGCGCGGAGCGGCTGCAGGAGGATGTCGCAACGGGTGATCACGGACCGGCCGGCTTGGTCCGCTTGATCGGCAATCCCTGGACGCTCATGCAGGTTGCCTCAGTCACACTGCCGCCGCTGATGGCGGCGCATCCGAAGCTCGAAGTGCGCATGATCGCGGGCTCGCGCTGGCGGAGTCTCGCCCGGAGTGAGGCCGCGGTGGCGCTCTGGTTCGAGCTTCCACCGCACGAAGGCGAGTTCGCCATGCGGCTCGGCGAGGTCGCCTACGCGGTCTATGCGTCGCGTGACGCCGATCCGGAAGGCCTCGATTGGGTCTCTTTCTGGGACGACGAAGCGCCCCGGCGGGAGCTGTCACGGTGGATCCAGCGCACGCGCAAGCCCGATGAGCATCTCAAGCTCACGGCCACCGACTCGTCGCTGCTGCAGGCCGGGATACGGGCGGGATTGGGTAAAGGACTCCTGCCCATGCGGCTTGCCGAGCGCGACCCGACGCTGGTCCGGCTAGGCTCAGGCCCGCCCGACCTCGAGCGGGCGCTCCACCTGCACGCGCATCCGGACACAATCCAGACCGCGCGCGTTCAGGTAGTCATGCAGGCGCTGCGCGCGACATTCGAGGAGGCGTTCGGCGCGCCCAGGGCCGCGGACGCGGTGGAGACCTAGTGGATGCGTTTGACGGTCGACGAGATCGACTTGCTGCGGACCAGTGTGCGCCGGCTCACCCAGCAGGCGGAGCACTCCGCACTCGCCTTCTACGACCATCTGTTCGAGCTCGCGCCGGACCTGCGGCCGCTATTCGGTGGCGACATCGACAAGCAGACCGTGAAGATGATGAGCACACTCGGCTCCATCGTCGCGCAGCTCCACGATCAAGACACGCTGCAATCCCTGGTGCGGGATCTGGGGCAGCGCCACGTCGGGTACGGTGCGCAGCCCGAGCACTATGCGCTCCTCGGCGAGACCCTCCTTTGGACCCTCGAGCAAGAACTCGGCCCGGACTTCACTCCCGAAATGGCAGCGGCGTGGCAGAAGGGCTTCGACGGTCTCGCGGCAGCGATGATCGCTGCAGCGGAAGACCCGGCTGCCGTTGCCGGAAGGAGCGCACGGCCCAAGCCGAGGCGGCGTGCGCCGTCGCGGCGGTCTCCATAGCGCCCGGAGCGGCGTTGACCTAGCTGCACTGCGTCCGCCGTCGGCGTTGGGTGCGATATCAGCGGCGTGCTAGGCGTTCTCCTTCCAAACGCGGAAACAACGATTGAGGATCGCTACGTGGAACGTGAACTCGATCCGCAAGCGCCAAGATCAGGTGCTTGCGTGGACCGAGAAGAACGGGATTGACGTCGTACTGCTGCAGGAAACCAACGTTGCCAACGCGCAGTTCCCGGTCGCCGCATTCGAGGAGGCCGGCTTCAGCGTCGCGATCTTCGGCGAGCCGCAGCGCGACGGCGTCGCCATAGCCGCCAAGGGCGAGATGGGCAATGTCATCAACCGACTTGACGGCGAGCCCGAGGACGAACAGGCGCGGCGGATGGCTTTGTCGCAAACCCGGCGGTGGGACGTGAGACGGCCAATCGCTAGGGTCGAGTCAGGTTGCGAGGCCGAAGACACGGTGGATGAACGCGACCTCGCCGTTCCTGCCGACGGCCTCGATCCAAAGCCGGAACTCCCCCTTCTTGAACATCCGCATCAACTGGAAGCCGAGCGTCGGCCGGTTCAGGCGTCTTGGGTTTGCCGTGGTCGCCCTCGAGCCGGTGGTTGAGGACCTTGATCTGGCGATGCTCGAGATCGGTCGGGATCATGCCCTCCTTCTTCAGCGCGGCGATGGCGCCGCTGTAGGCCGTGTTCTTGTCGGTGTTGATCGTCCGCGGCGGCCAATCCCGCGAGCGCTTTAGCGCCGACTTGAGAAAGCGCTTGGCCGCCTCGGTGTTGCGCCGATTAGTGAGCCAGAAATCGAGCGTGGCGCCGTCCTGGTCGATGGCGCGGTAGAGGTACTTCGAGCGGCTCTTGACCCGCACATAGGTCTCGTCGACCCGCCAGAAGAACGAGATCCGCCGCCGATACCAGGCGAGCCGCTTGTCGAACTCGGGCGCGTAACGCTGCACCCCGCGACAGAGGGTGGTGTGGTCGACCTCGACACCACGCTCGGCCAGCATCTCCTCGAGTTCGCGGTAGCTGATGCCGTGGCGACAGTACCAACGCACCGCCCAAAGAATCACCTCACCGGCGAAATGCCGCCGCCTGAACACCGACATGGCCCGCCTCCGATCGCCAGAGCCAAACCATCACGCCGAGCAGACTTTCCTGCAACCGAGCCGCCGTTCCTGCAACGGAACCTGAAGGGGTGGGGCGCGCCGCCGCGCCCCGAGAGCGGTCAGCCGAAGAAAAAATCCGGACCTTCGAGGACGACCTGGGCCTCGAAGAGGATGCTCTCGTCCTCGATGGCGGCCTGGAGGTTGCCTTCATCGACACCGTCGAGGCGCGCGATCGTGCGCCAGCCAGTGCCTTCGAGGTCGGCCATGAGGAACGTGGAGCCGTTGAAGGCGTAGGCCTCGAGGACATCCTCCAGATCGACGCTTGGACCAGACACGAGGACGCCGTTCTCGAAGCTGAAGCGGTCCTGGCTAAGATCGAAGTCGCTGATGATGTCGAAGCCAATCTCGCCGACCTCGTAGGCGATGACGTCGAAGCCGAGCCCGGTGGTCAGGTCGTTGACGCCCTTGCCGCCGAACAGCCAGTCGTTGCCGACGCCGGCGTCGATGGTGTCGTTGTCGTCGTTGCCACGCAGGACGTCGTTGCCCGAGGCGCCGATGATGTTGTCCTCGCCGTCGCCGCCCGACACGGTGTCGTTGCCGCCGGCCGCGGAGACGGTGTCGTCGCCGGCGCCGGCGTTGACGATGTCGTTGCCCAGCGCGCTCCAGATCGTGTCGTCGCCGCCGAGCGCGTCGACCGTGTCGTTACCCTCGCCAGTTTGGATGTGGTTGGCGGCATTGTCGCCCACCACCGTGTCGTTGCCGATGCTGGTGGTGACGTTCTCGATGCCGGAGAAATTCACATTGGCGATGCCCGAGGTCGCCGTGCCGGCCATCATGTCGACGTCGACACTGAAGCCGTGGGAACGGAAGTCGATGGTGTCGATGCCGGCGCCGCCGATCACGGTGTCCGTGCCGGCGACGTTGCTGGCGCCGGGATCGAGGACGTCATCGCCGTCGCCGCCCTCGAGCGTGTCGTCGCCCGAGCCGCCGAAAAGCTCGTCGTCGCCGTCGCCGCCTTCTAGGGTGTCGTCGCCGGTCTCGCCGTGGAGCTCGTCGTCGTCATCGTCGCCCCAAAGCGTATCGCCACCAGCACCGCCGAAGAGCGTGTCCTCGCCGCCACCGCCGACGAGCAGATCAGCGCCGCCATGACCGTCGATCTCATCGTCGCCGAACCGGCCGTGGATGTAGTTGCCGTTGTTGTCACCGTGCAGGATGTCGTCGAAGTCGCTGCCGATGAGATTCTCGATGTTGGTGATCAGGTCTGGGGCGTAGTTACCGCTATTGCCGATGCGGTAGCCCGTGCCGGCATCGAGATCGACGTCGACGCCGGTGACGGCGTAGATGTAGCTCAGCATGTCGTCGCCGGCGCCGCCGTCGATGAAGTCGATGGCGTAGGTCGGCAACACGCCGCCCCATGGTTGCGGCACGAAGCTCAAGTCGGTTGCATGCGCATAGATCGTATCGTCGCCGCCAAGGGCGAAGATCGAGACACCGATATTCTGATCGTCGAGAATATCTGCGCCGTTGTGACCAATCACTGGAACAAACATGGTTGCATCTCCGCGGTTTGTTTGGGAGATGACGTAACCAATCCGCGGCCGTCGTCATCTCATGGCGGGGATCATGCTGAGAACGCATCATTGCTTGAAGAGGAGGACGTGCATTTGCACAATGCACCGCTGCCGGTATGAATTGTGATGTTCAGCACTGAGCCGGAATAGATGAAGCCGTAAAACAGAGATAAGTTGGACGAATATACCCTTCTTTCAAATTAATTTGACAAATGTGCAGCAGCCGCGGCGATAGGGCGCTTGCTGGCTGGAAATATTTCGAATTGCGGCACCGTTAGCAGCTATCACAGTTGCCGCTGGACAGGAACCCGAAGCGGCGCAACATCATGATGCAGCTTTTCTGCATCAGCCGTGACCTTGCCCCCCCGGAATGCCCCCGTTTCGTAGTTGGGGTCCGTCGATTGAGGAGACGGACGATGCGGAAGAGCAGGTTCAGCGAGGAGCAGATCATCGCGGTGCTGAAGGAGCGTCAGGCGGGGCTGCCGGTGGCGGAGGTCTGCCGCAAGCACGTGATCAGCGACGCGACGTTCGACACGTGGCGGTCGAAGTACGGCGGCCTCGAGGTCTCGGACGCAAAGCGGCTGAAGGCGCTCGAAGAGGAGAACCGCAAGCTGAAGAAGCTCCTCGCCGAGCAGCTGCTCGACGTGGCGACGCTGCGCGAGATGCTCGGAAAGAACTTCTGACGCCCGGGGCGAGGAGGAACGCCGTGAGCTGGGCGATCTCTGCGAAGAGCTACTCGCAGCGACGGGCCTGCACGCTCGTCGGCTTGGATCCGAAGACCTATCGCTACCGCTCGCGTCGCCCCGACGACTCGGCTCTACGCCGGCGGTTGCGTGAGCTGGCATCCGAGCGGCGCCGGTTCGGCTATCGCCGCCTGCTGATCCTGCTCCGTCGCAAAGGCTTCGAGGTGAACCATAAACGCCTGTTCCGCCTCTACCGCGAGGAGCGGCTGACCGTTCGCAAGCGCGGCGGGCGCAAACGCGCGCTCGGCACGCGGGCGCCGCTCGGCCTGCCGATGCGGCCGAACGAGCGCTGGAGCCTCGACCTCGCGTCCGACGTGCTCACCGACGGTCGGCGCTTCCGCGTCCTGGTCGTCATGGAAGCCTGCTACGCCTCATGTAAGGGCTGCGCAGGCGGCCATGACCTCCCGTCCAGCCAACTTCCCGATGTGTTACGGCCCGGGCTCACGTCCCACGCCATCCTCCGCTGGCAACAGGAGCAGTGCGTCGGCTGGCATTACATTGCCCCGGGCAAGCCGATGCAGAACGGCTTCGTCGAGAGCCTGACCGGGCGGCTCCGCGACGAATGCCTTCTGTAGTCGGGGCGTGTTGGTCAAGAGCGTAAGGGCACAGGTGCCGTCATGGGGTCATGCTTCTGTCCGCGGTCGGCCGAAGCGGCGCGCCGC
>JANQNY010000062.1 GCA_028279345.1 Geminicoccaceae bacterium | reverse complement strand
CAAGGCTTCGGACATGGGCCTCGCCCACGCGGTCGGCGCCCGCGCCGTGCTGGTCACCACGGGCTACGGCGCCGAGATACAGCACGACGTCGTCGACGTGGTCGATGCCATCGTTCCAGACCTCGCCGCCGCCGCCGCTCTCTTCGCTCTCGATTAGGCCTCTCTCAGAGCGATTTCGACGCTTCGTCGCGTAGGGACCGCGCCCTTCGGTCGGACCATCGCTCGGCGCCCTCCCCGTGACGATTCCCATCAAATGAGCACGTCGACGCCCCAGCGGGCCGACACACCCTTTCCATGCGTCGCGCTCTGTGGCTCAACTCCGCAACGGAGGGGATGAGCGTCGGGGAGACACCGATGACCATTGTTCGATCCCGTGCACCGCTGCGGCTCGGTCTCGCAGGCGGTGGCAGTGACGTGCCGCCCTATAGTGATCTTCACGGTGGTGCTGTCCTCAATGCCACCATCAATTTGAGCGCCTTTTGCACAATCCAATCCAATGACGACGGGCAGATCCGTTTCGTCGCTGCCGACCGCGAAGAGGTCTTCGAAACGACTGCGGAACCACGCCTCGACAGCAGTGGTGAGCTCATCCTGCACAAGGGCGTCTACAATCGGATCGTGCAGGACTTCAACGGCGGCAGACCTCTGAGCGTCACCGTCACGACCTTCTCCGATGCGCCGGCCGGCTCGGGCCTCGGCTCGTCGTCCACCCTGGTGGTGGCCATGGTCACGGCTTATGCCGAGCTCTTGCGGTTGCCCCTCGGCGAGTATGACATCGCGCACCTGAGCTTCGAGATCGAGCGCCGCGATCTGGGTCTGCGCGGCGGCGGTCAGGATCAGTATGCGGCGACCTTCGGCGGTGTGAACTTCATGGAGTTCCACGCAGGCGACCACGTCATCGTGAACCCGCTGCGCGTGAAGACGTGGATCTTGAACGAGCTGGAGGCCTCGCTCATCCTCTATTTCACCGGCGTTTCCCGGGAATCCGACAATATCATCGCCGAGCAGATGCGCAATTTCGCGAGCGGCAACGATCGATCCCTCGAAGCCGTGCACGCCCTCAAGGCCGATGCCGGCGCCATGAAGGAAGCCGTGCTACGCGGCAATCTCGAAGACTTCGCTCTCATTCTGGGTCGATCCTGGGAAGCGAAGCGCCGCCTTGCCAGCAATATCAGCAATCCGGAGATCGAAGCCGTGCTCGAGCGCGCACGTGCGGCGGGCGCCTATTCGGGGAAGGTCTCGGGCGCAGGCGGCGGCGGCTTCATCATGCTCATGGTCGATCCCGTGCGTCGCATGGAGCTCTTGCGCACCTTGAACGCGCTGCCGGGCCGGGTGGTCCACTTTCACTTCGTGAGCCAGGGAGCGCACGCATGGCGCCTGTGAGCGTGACGGCGATCGCTTCGGACATCCGTGAATCCATCGCGGTCAAGGAGGCGCTGCTCGCCGATCCCGACCTCCTGCAACGTGTGGCGCGGGCCGTCGATCACCTCGTCGACGCCTATCGCGCCGGCAACAAGGCACTGCTCGCCGGCAATGGCGGCAGCGCCGCCGACGCTCAGCATCTCGCAGGCGAGCTCGTCAGCCGTTTCTACGTCGATCGGCCGGGCCTCCCGGCCCTGGCCCTCACGACCGACACCTCGGTGCTCACCGCCATCGGCAACGACTATGGCTACGAGCGCCTGTTCGTTCGACAGCTCGAAGCGAACGCAAGGCCGGGCGACGTCTTCATCGGCCTCTCGACCTCGGGCAACTCCGCCAACGTGCTGGCAGCCCTCGACCGCTGCTCGGACATCGGCGTCACCCGCATCGGGCTGACCGGGGCGAGCGGCGGGCGCATGGCCGAGCGCTGTGACGTCTGCATTCGGGTGCCGTCGACCAGCACGCCGCGTATCCAGGAGGCTCACATCCTGCTCGGCCACATCCTCTGCCGGCATATCGAAGCCGCCTTGTTCCCGGATCACTGATGCGCCGATACCCCCGATGACCGACAGCCACACGCCGACGCGCGAGCCTCGGATCACGATCGGTTCGGAGCCACGTAAATTATCTACAGCAATCAATCGGTTATCAGCCATCGTGAGCGTACTGTAGCCGCCCGTTTCGCGAATCAGACGGGCGTCTGTCGATGGACCGGCAGGTGCGCGATCTCGGCCGGCTGGGGCAGCGTGGGTGCTACGATGATGCTGTCGGCGTGATGGATGGGCCAGACGTCGAGCCACCCGTTGATCGTCGCCGCGGCCTGGACGGCGCTCGGCGTCTCACCGTCGCCCGGCAAGGCTGCGATCTCGTCGAGGTGCGCGGCCCGCGTCCGCAGGCGCGAATTGAGCCGCTCGCGTGACACGGCGGCGCCTCCATCCCGCGTAACGACGAAGACCAAGGCGCGTCGATCGTTCCACCGCTTCACCAGGTGGACGAGCTCGTCGTCGCCATGGGCCAGGCGCTCGGTCTCTTTGGTGGACAGGATGAGGAAGGCTGCCGGCCGACGCAGCGTCGCCGCCAAGGTCTGGTCGGCCCGCTCGAGATCATCCGGCACGCCGATGTCGATGAAGAAGCCATCGAAATGCTTCGCCCGGATCCGGCGCTCGGCGACCAAGGCCGGAATGACGTCGTTCTCGAGCGAGCAGGGCGTGGCGTCGATGCGGGTCAAGATCTCGCGGTGGAGCCAGTAGACGCCTCCGTTGATCAACCCGCCTTGCGAGGACGCCGATTTCTCGCGGAACGCGGTGACGACATCGCCCTGCGTCTCGACGAGGCCGTAGCGGGCGGCGTCGGCGACCGGTCGCAGGGCCATGACGGCACCACCGCCCTCCTCGGCGAGACACAGCTCCAAATAGTTGATGTCGAAGAAGGAATCGCCGTTGAGCAGGAAGAACGCCGGCTTCAGGTGAGCAGCCGCATGACGCAACGCGCCGGCGGTTCCGAGTGGCGTCGGCTCGACGACGATCTCGAGCGCACGAGGCGTGGCCCGGGTGCCGAGCCGTGACCGCACTGTCGTGAGATCGCCATACTCTTCCTGCACCACCGCGGACCGATAGCCGGCGAGCAGGAGGACATCATCGATACCGAAGCGCGCCAGGTTCGCGAGCAGGTGGTCGAGAAACGGTCGCCCCGCCACCTCGAGCAACGGTTTGGGGCGGTGCCGTACCTGATCACCGAGGCGGGTGCCCGCGCCACCGATCAAGATCGCTGCCTGCATCGCCTTTCCCGGATTGCGACCACCGTGCTACCGCGAGCCTAAGGTCGTTGCGCGAGGTTCGCCAGCATCCTTCCTTGAACTTTGTCGAGCGGTTCCATTGGCATGAAGCTACTTTATCTGACACATCGCTTACCCTATCCACCCAACAAAGGAGATAAGATATCGACATACAATATGCTCAAATATTTTAGCAACAAATGGGATATTTATTTAGGCACATTTATCGATGCCGAAGAAGATTGGCAGCACGTGCCGACGGTACAGGCCTTCTGCGCTCAGACCTGCATCCGCCCACTCCGGCCGAGACGACGGCGGCTCGCCAGCCTGCGTGGACTGCTGACGGGAGAGCCCCTGTCGACGACCTACTATGCGGACGGCGGTCTCAGGCGATGGGTCGACGAGGTTCTCACGACGGCGCGGCCGGACGCCGTCTTGCTGTTCAGCGGCTGCATGGCGCAGTTCATGCCCCACGATCTCGAGCCGCAAGTGCGTACCGTCTTCGACCCGGAAGACGTCGACAGCGAGAAGTGGCGTAGCTATGCCGAAGCCGCTTCCTGGCCACTCCGCTGGCTCTATGCGCGAGAGGCGCGGCGCCTTCTCGACTACGAGCGACGCATGGCGGCACGGCATGGCGTCACCGTCTTCGTCTCGGCGGCGGAAGCGGACGTCTTCCGGCAGCTGGCTCCCGAGGTCGCAGATCGAATCATCCATCGCACCCAGGGTGTCGATGCGAGCTTCTTCGACCCTGACTGTGAGGTCGCCAACCCCTACACGGACGAGGCGCGAGCGCTCGTCTTCACGGGGGCCATGGACTACTGGCCGAACGTGCAGGCGGTGACCTGGTTCGCAGATGCCGTCTGGCCGGCCGTTCGTGAAGCCGTGCCGGATGCGCACTTCTACATCGTCGGCATCCGCCCGACGACCGACGTTCAGGAGCTGGCCCGACGGCCGGGCGTAGTCGTCACCGGCGCCGTCGACGACATTCGTCCGTATCTGAAGCATGCCCGCGCGGCGTGCGTCCCCTTGCGGATCGCCCGCGGCATTCAGAACAAGGTGCTCGAAGCCATGGCCATGGAGAAGCCGATCGTGGCCACGTCCGCGGCAATGGTCGGCATCGAGGACATGCCCGGCTTCACGCCCACCGTCACCGACGACGCCGACGCCCTGGCGGCGGGCGCGATCGACATCCTCGAGGCGCCACCGAGGAGCGATGCTGCGGCACGAGCCTGTATTCTCGAACACTACGACTGGCAGGCCAATCTGCGCAGGCTCGAGCATTGGCTTCTGCCCCACGACGGCTCCTGACCACCAGGCGGAGAAGCTTCCAGGGCGCAGGTCCGCCGACCCCGTTCGAGAAGCACGAGATCATACTCACCGAAGGGGTAGGCCTCGCTGCGCGCCGCGTTAGGCCAACCTCGCTTGGATGTACGCCAAGAACCTCGCGACGGCATCGTCGGCCGACAGCTCGGCGGTATCGATGACCAGCTCGGGCGCGTTCGGCTCCTCATAAGGCGACTGAATGCCCGTGAAGTCCCTGATCTCGCCGGCCCGTGCCTTGCGGTAGAGCCCTTTCGGATCCCGCTCCTCGCAGACGGCGAGCGATGCCTTGATGTAGATCTCGTGGAAGTCGTCCTTCGCGGCGGTTCGAGCACGCTCCCGATCGGCCCGGTAGGGCGAGATGAACGAGCTGATGACGACGAAGCCCGCATCGGCGAAGAGCGCCGCGACCTCGCCGACCCGGCGGATGTTCTCCGCCCGATCCTCCGGGGAGAAGCCGAGATTGGCGTTGAGACCGGTGCGGATGTTGTCGCCGTCGAGCACGTAGACTTGAAAGCCGCGGGTGAAGAGCTCGGCTTCGGCAGCGAGCGCGATCGTCGACTTGCCGGCACCGGACAGGCCGGTGAACCAGAAGACGCCACCCTTGTGTCCGTTGCGGCCGGCGCGGGCCTCGCGAGTGACGGCATGCCCCACGGCGGTGATGTTGGTGGCGCGCACGGTGACGAGGTCGCGCTGATCGGGGTAGCCCTTCATCGAGATCTGGCCACCGGCCACGGGCGCGTGGTCCTGCACCAGCACGAAGCGTCCGGTCGCGGGGCTCACATGGGGCTCGTCGAGTGCCAGCAGGCGCCGCGTCCGCAGCACGACCTCACCGACCGCATGGCGCTCGATCGCCGTGGCATCGGAACGATCGAGTACGCCGGTATCGACGACACGTTCGACGCGCTCCACGGTGACGGGACATTCCAACGTTCCGTGCTTCAAGGTATAGGTCGCGCCCTTGGTCAAGGGCCGCTGACCCAGCCAGAAGAGACGTCCCTTGAAGACGTTGGTCTCGATCGGCGGGTCGATCGCATGGCTCATGACTTCGCCGCGCTCGACGAAGATCTGCGTCTCGAGCGTCACGCCGACACTCTGGCCGGCCGCGGCCACCGTCGGCCGCTCCGGGACCGACCAAGCCTCGATGCTCTTGATGCGCGCCGTCTTGTTGGATGGTGAGAAGAGCACCTCGTCGCCGACCTCGATGCGGCCGGCTTCGATGCGGCCGGCGATGATGCGGCGGTGATCGAACTTGTAGACATCCTGCACGAGCAGGCGCAGCGGTCTGTCCTCGAGCGGCGGCGGTTGCTCGAAGCCGTCGAGTATCTGCAGCACCGTCGGCCCCTGATACCAGGGCATGTGCTTGCTGTGTTCGGCGATGTTGTCGCCTTCGCGGGCAGAGATGGGGATGAAGCCCGAGGCCGAAACACCGATGCTCTCGAGATAGCCTCGGTATTGCTCGGCGATCTCACCGAAGCGTGACGCGTCGTAGCCGGCCAGGTCCATCTTGTTGACGAGCACCGCGACCTGCGGAATGCCCAGGAGCGACAGGAGATAGCCGTGCCGCCGCGACTGTTCTTGGATGCCCTCGTCGGCATCGATCAAGAGCAGCGCCGCCTCGGAGCTGGCGGCGCCGGTGACCATGTTCTTCAAGAACTCGATGTGCCCCGGCGCATCGATGATGACGTAGGAACGCCGCCCGGTCTTGAAGCGGATCTGGGTGGTGTCGATCGTGATGCCCTGATCACGCTCGGCCTGGATGGAATCCATCAAGAAGGCCCACTCGAACGGCATGCCGCGCCGCTCGCACATCTTCTGGATGGCTTCCATCTTCCCGTCCGGCAACGAGCCGGTGTCATGAAAGAGGCGGCCGATCAGGGTCGACTTGCCGTGATCGACATGGCCGACGATCACGATCTTCAGCGGTTGGGCATGCATGCTTTGCATCGTCACCGCTATGACCTCACATGTAGCCTGCGGCGCGCAGGCGCTCGAAACTGTCCTCGGCTTCGTGATCCATGGCCCGGCCACTGCGCTCGGGAACCCTGGTCACCTCCAGCTCGGCGATGATGTCGTCGATCGTCGTTGCATCGCTGGCGATCGGATGGGTGATCTCCTGCTCGCCGAGCGAGCGGTAACGCTTGCCATTCTTGGCGAAGTAGAGGTCGACGAGAGGAATGCCTTCGCGCTTGGTGTACTTCCAGACGTCGAGTTCCGTCCAATGCAGGATCGGGTGGATGCGGATGTGCACGCCCGGCGGAAAGCTCGTCATGTACTGGTTGAAGAACTCCGGCGGCTGATCGCGCAGATCCCAAGCACCCGTGTCGTCGCGTGGGCTGAAATAGCGTTCCTTGGCGCGAATAGCCTCTTCATCGCGGCGAATGCCGGCGACGAGACCGCGGTAACCGTGCTTGGCTACCGCACTCTTGAGCCCGTAGGTCTTGCGGGCGGCGAGGCGCGCCGCGGGTGGCAGGGTCGGGTCCATCTCCTCGACCGGCGGACATTGCTCCTCGATGTAGTTCAGATTCCATTCCCCGACATATCGATCGCGGAATTCATAGACCTGCGGGAACTCTTTCTCGGTATCAATAAAGAGAATAGGGAAAGGTATATGGCCAAAAAACGCCTTGCGAGCGAGCCATAGAACGACATTCGAATCTTTACCGAGAGACCATAATATCGCAATATTATCTAGTTTCGCATAAGCTTCCCGAAATATATAGATGCTCTCAGATTCAATTGTATCGAGATAACTCATCGCCAAAGCTCGCTTTGATTGCCAAGTCGATTTGAGATGACAACACAGGATATTTGAGAGGCGGGCGGGGAAACGGGAGCCTTCGGGCAAGCCGGGGCGGTGCGCGTACCGGCTTGGAGCCTGCAGCAATTTTTTACAGGAATGCGAACTACAGGTCGAGCGACCAGGTCAGCGATCTCGTTCGGCCTCTGCAGCGTGGTCGAGGGTCGCGAGAATGCGTTGCGCCGAGGTGCGCCACGTGAAACCACGCTCGACGATGGCCCTTTGAGCGTTGCTGCCGAGCCGGTTCCGCAATGCGGCGTCGACGACGAGCCGGTGGATGGCGGCTCGCAGCGGGTCGGTCGATCCCGTTTCGAAGAGCAAAGCCGTCTCCTCGTCGACCAGCACCTCTCGGAGATTGGGTTGATCCGGGGCGATGATGGCGCAGCCGGCCGCCATGTACTCGAACAGCTTCAGGGGCGAGGCCCAAGGCGTCGAGGCCGACTGCAAGGCGATGTCGAAGGCCGCGAGATGGGCGGCGACGGCGTCGTGTGGCACGACGCCGATACAGGTCAGGCGCTCGCGAACACCCAGGCTTTCCGCCTGCGCTTCCAGGTCCGGCCGCGCGGGGCCGTCGCCCACGATCAAGAGGTGCAGCTTCGGGTGCTCCGGCAGCAGGCCGACGACCTGATCGAGGCCATGCCAGGCGCGGACGAAGCCGGTGAAGCCCATGACGATGCGCCCATCCAGCCCGAGCCGATCGCGCACCTCCGCACCGTCCAGATCGGGAGGAAAGCGCTGGGGATCGATGCCGTTCGGCGTCACGAGGACCCTTCCCTCGGCAACACCTGCGCCGCGCACGTAATCGGCCAGCACGTCCGTGACCGGGAGCACGAGATCGGCGGCGCGCCAGGTCCAACGATCGGTCCGGCGCGCCAGCCCGGCGAGGCGAAGGTTGCCGTAGGCGAGCCGTTCATCGGTCAGCGGTGAATTGATCTCGAGCACCAGGGGAACACCGGTGAGCCGCTTCAGCCACAAGCCCGTGAGCAAGAACAGGTTGTACCGCTCGTAGACCAGATCCGGCCGATGATGCCTGTAGGCACGCCACAGCCGGTAGAAGGCGGGTACCGAATAGGCGAGCTCGAGAAGCTCATAGGTGGCTGCCGGCAGCCGCCGCCGCATCCAAGAGATCAAACCACCGCCGTCGTCACCACCCTCGCCGGCCGACGCCTGCGGCGGCTCGACGACGATCACGTCGTGACCGAGCTCTCGAAAGGCGCGGACGATCTCTTCGATATGAACACGCTGCCCGTCCTTGGAGATCGTGCGATGATGAAAAAGAACGCGCATCGGGTCCGCTCCGCAGCCTCGCATCGATGGTGCGCTCGGCGTACACCAAGCGCTTGGCGATCGCTGCTCTCATGGCCGACGCGCATGTGCGCGTGAAGCTCCCGCACATGACGGAGATGACGAGGGCGCCGCGGCCCCCCATCGAGAACCGTCCCGATGGAGACGCCGCGGCTCGATGCTCGTCTCAGCTCACGCCGTCGTTCCACCAGGCGGGCTTGGTGCCGGCGGCGGCGAAGGTCGCGATCTCCTCGCCGCCGACGTGGTCGTGGTCGGTGGCGTCGGCGAGGGTGACCTGGCCGGGGCCGTCGACGCTGACCACGCTCGTCACGTGCAGCTGCCGCTGGCCGCGCTTGGGCATGTAGCGCAGGTGCACCTTCTGCCCGGCGCTCATGCCCGCCGTGTCGGTGACCACGAGTGCCGTCGTGCCGGCCGCGTGGGCGCCGGAAACCTCGGGCGTCGCGGCGATGGCGAACGGGTCGGCCTCGTCGGTGACCGTGCGCTGGGCCGTGCCCGCGCCGTCGAGCACGAACAGCGGCGCGTGCTTCTCGTCGGTGTGGCTCTGGTTGGGCCGTTGCTGGAACTGCACGCGCACCGTGTCGCCGTTCTGCGCGCCTCGCCAGCCCCTGACCGAGGTGTCGCGGAACGCCCAGAAGAAGGGTTGCACGTAGTCGTCGAGCGCGCCGTTCACGCCGAAGGGAAAGCGCGCGTCCGTCTGCCCCTGATCCTCCAGGTAGGCGAACGTCGCCGCGCCCGCCACCGTCGGCCAGTTGGCGGGTGCGCTGTGGCCCTGCGCCACCGGGTAGTTCATCGGCGGTCTCGGCAGCGAGCCGCCCGAGCGCCCGAGGTACATGTAGCTCGTGGCACTCTCGCACGAGAAGTAGGCGCCAAACCCCGCCGTGTAGTCGCCCATGACCAGGCAGTCGGTGAACCACCGGGGGCTCAACCAGTCCTGAGCGTTCAGGTGATCCGGCAGCCCGGCTCCATCGTCGATCTTCGACCAATAGTAGTCGGGGTCGGTCCGGTTGAAGTACGCGGGATTGAACATCGGCACATCGTATTCATCGGATGGTTTCTTACAAATCCAGAATGATGCCGGCCTGACACCGATGGACGTTTTCGCTGCCTTGTAGCGAATACCAAAGCTCGGCGGTGAACTTTGAATGTCCCAGTAGTGCTCGCCGGTTCTCTGGCCATTACGAACGCGAGCGCGCGTTGCTCCACCTACCAGCAGCTCTTCGTTGTCGACGAAGCCGGGCGTCACGCTGCCGGCGACGAAAGCGATGTCGCCCGCGGCGGTGCCGGTCACGCTCTCGATGGTCCCGGTGGCACCGCTCGTGGCCCCGGTGACGACCTCACCGGCCGTGAACGACCCACCGGCCTCGCCGCCGTCGTACGGCAGGAGGTTGCGGAGCGCGCGGCGGAGATAGGCCTGCCCCGACCAGAACTTGGCGCTCTCGTCGGCGGGGTCGGTGGCATAGATCCGCAGATCGTAGAGCGTGCCCAGCACCGGCCAATCGGTGGACGGCACCGTCTGCCCCATGAAACCGCTCGTCTGCAGCCAGATGACGGGCGCATTCGGCGGGTGCTCGTAGGAGACGCGCCCCTGGTTGGTGACCACGTCGGTGCCATCCCACTCGCCGATGCTGCCGCCGAACATCTGGGCGTGCTCGCCATCACCGTTGATCTGCCAGCGGTACTGGCTGTCGTTGGAGCTGGGGTGGACGGAGTGGTGCTCCCACGGCCAGGGAATCCATGCGGTACGGCCGCCGCCCTGGCCTTCGCGCGACGCCTCGTTGTAGGTCTGCCCGACTTTCGTCGACGAGCTGGCGACCTCCATCACGCAGCGGTGCATCCACACCCGCGACGTCTTCGTTGCGTTGACCGGCGTCTGGGCGCCGAAGTGGGGAGCGGGCAAGCGCGTGTCGAAGTTGGCGAACTGCGAGTCGAGGATGTACGCTTTCGGGCAGTTGATCTTTATCGCGTGCCCCATCGTCGCCATGTAGCTGATGCAGCGCACCACTCGGAACGCGCTGATGCCGGCAACGTAGAAGTTGTGGCGCAAGCCGTCCTGCCCGCCGTTCCGGAGCTCGGTATCATAGACCATGATCCGGCCATACTGCTCGGCGAGCGGTGACGACGCAGACGCCTTGATCGCATCACCCTGTCTGCAGCCGGCGAACACGCAATTGACGACCAGGATGTCGCCGCCGGTGAAGAAGCGCACCAAGTCGTCGAAGCTGCGATGCTC
Source organism: Geminicoccaceae bacterium (assembly GCA_028279345.1). Classification (GTDB taxonomy): domain Bacteria; phylum Pseudomonadota; class Alphaproteobacteria; order Geminicoccales; family Geminicoccaceae; genus JAAAPF01. Next base: position 1,396 of record JANQNY010000062.1, on the reverse strand, counting down.
GGAAGCGAGCCAGCCGCCGGGCGAGAGGTGCGCAGCCTCGGTGCTCGGCGACGGTCCGATACGGATGTTGCGCAGGTGCAGGTGAGCCCCCTGCGCATGCGCCTCGTCATCCGGCGTGGCGAGCGTGAAGCCCTTGTCCCCGCCCTTCGGCGTGAAGCTCGTCAGTGGATCGCCGTCGCCGCCGATGACACCGACGACGGCGAGCGTCCCGAGTGCGGTGTGGGTGCCGACGACGGCCGCGGTGGCGGTCACCTCGAGCGCGCGGTCGCCGGGCAGCTTCACCGCCACATCGAGGCCACCTCGAGCCGCCTGGACAGCGTTCACTGCTGCCATCACGTCCCGGAAGCGCGTGTAGGTGTTGCCGACGAGCGCCGCGATACCCGCATCGGCGTGGTCGCTGGAGGCCACCGTCCAGCGTGGGGTCCTTCCATCTTCCGTGACGGCTGTCTCGTTGCCGTTGGGCAGCGTGTCGACGACGATCCCCGTCGTCGGGCTGCTCGGCACCACGGCCATGGCGTCCCAATCGGGCACGTCGTCGGCGATCGGTGCCGGCGACGTCGACGGGCCGGGGTTCGGATTGGGGTTCGGGTCGGGATGGCCACTGTCGATGACCAGCGGCACGACCGGCCCGTGGTGGCGACGGTCGGCGAGAAGCGCCAACGTACTGGTCATCATCAGGCGTCGTCCCAACCGAGATAGCCTGAGGGCGGCGTGTGCGTGAACTCGGCTGCCGTCGTCCGCAGGGTGCAGACGCCGAACTGACGCAGCATGCAGGCAGGCCGATACGGCCCGACCTGGCCCGTGATGATGCCGGCGGTCTCGGACCCGCCGGCCCAGGGGCCGCCGTTCACGCGGATGGAGCCGGTGCCGGCGGTAAGGTCCACGGCCAGGCAGACGACGTCGCCCGTGCTCAGCCCGCCGGCACCGAAGTCCTCGACAAGCACCTGGCTCGCATAGACGGCTCGGTTCTGGTTGACGGCCAGAGCGATAGGCGCCTGATTGGCCGTCTCGTAGTGCGTTCCGTTCGTGATCGTGCTGTCGGCGATGCCAAGCCAAGCATTGCCGTTATCAGGCGCCTTGCCGAGCCTGAACTCGAGATACCACTTGCCCGATGTCTTCGCCTTGTTGGCGATGGCGTTCTCGTAATTGCGGCCACCAACGTCGGCCGCGGTCTTGCCGCTGAGGCCGAGGCCCGCGGCACTGAGGCCCGCGTCCCAAACGGTGTCGGTCGCCGCCGACCAGATCTCGACCGACCCGAGCATGAGCCGATCGACGGCCACGGAGCCGAGCCGCAAGGCGTCGACGTCCGCGTTTCCGAGCTTGAGCGCCATCGGCCTACCCCACGATCGCGTAGAGGGTCGAGGCGTCGGGCGTGATGGCGTCGTACTCGGCCTGG
>JANQNY010000055.1 GCA_028279345.1 Geminicoccaceae bacterium | reverse complement strand
TCGTCGTCGCTGTGGTGACCGCAGCCGACGACGACGGCGAGCTGGCCCTCCGACCGACGGGTGGCGCCGGCGAGGTCGATGCCGAGCTGCGCCTGGCGCCCGAGAACGTGCGCGGCCGGGCGCCCGGCCTGGGCGACCGCGTGCTCGTCCGCACCGAACAGCGTGCCGACGGCGCCTACGACGCACAGCTGATCCGCATCCTGCCGAGCGACGGCGGCCGCGTCATGGGCCTGGTGGAGCAGGTCGCCGACGGCTTTCAACTCCGCCCGGCCAATCGCCGCGAACGTGGCATGCGGCTCGACCCGCATCTGATGGGCGCCGCCGTGGCGGGCGACCTGGTCGAGGCCGAGGCGATCACGCCTGAGCGGATGGGTCTCCGCCGCGGCCGGGTCGTGCGGCGCATCGGGACGGGCGACGACCCGCGCCAGTTCAGCCACTTGGCCGCAGCTACGCTCGGCCTGCCGGAAGCCTTCGCGCCCGCGGCACTGGAGCAGGCCGCCGCGCGGACCCTGCCCAGCGCCGACGGCCGTATCGACCTGATGGAGCTGCCGCTCGTCACGATCGATGGCGCCGACGCGCGCGACTTCGACGACGCCGTCGGCGCCATGGCCGACGACGACCCGTCCAACGCCGGCGGGTTTCGGCTGGTCGTCGCCATCGCCGATGTCGCTTGGTATGTGCGCCCCGACGACGCGTTGGACCGAGAAGCGCGGACGCGCGGCAACTCGGTCTACTTTCCCGATCGTGTCATCCCAATGCTGCCGGAAGCGCTCTCTAACGGGCTCTGCTCGCTCAAGCCCGGCGAGCTGCGCGCGTGCATGGCGGTAGAGATGGTGATCGACGCCGAAGGCGCGCTCCGCCGCCATCGCTTCGGCCGTGGGCTCATGCGATCGGCGGCGCGGCTGACCTACGCTCAGGTCCAGGCCGCCGTCGACGGGCGGCCAGATGAGGCCACCGCACCGCTGCTGGAGCCGGTCGTCCGCCCGCTCTTTGCCGCCTGGGAAGCGCTCGACCGCGGGCGGCGCGCCCGCGGGACACTCGACCTCGACCTGCCCGAACGGGTCGTCGAACTGGACGATGGCGCCCGGCCGTTGCGCATCGTCGCCCGCGAACGCCTCGACGCACACCGGCTCATCGAGGAGTTCATGGTGGCGGCCAATGTCGCGGCCGCGGAGACGCTTCAGGCACGGCGACGCGAGGTGCTCTACCGGGTGCACGATCGACCGCAGCCCGATCGCATCGAAGCCTTGGCTCAGCTTCTGCAGAGCCAAGGGATCAAGGCTCAAGCGCATCACCTGCGGGCACCGCGCGACTTCGAGAAGCTCTTGCGGCAGATCGACGAGCATCCGCTCGAGGAGGTCATCAATGGCTTCATCCTCAGAGCGCAGGCTCAGGCCGTCTACAGCCCCAAGAACATTGGCCATTTCGGCCTCAATCTGCGGCACTACGCGCACTTCACCTCGCCCATCCGCCGCTACGCCGACCTTGTCGTGCATCGGGCGTTGATCGAGGCGCTCGAGCTCGGCCCCGGCGGCGTCCGCCACGAGCACGAGCCGCTGATCGAGCTGGGGATTGCCGTCTCCGGCTGCGAGCGGCGGGCCATGGAAGCAGAACGGCGCACGGTCGACCGCTTCGTGACGCTTTATCTGCGGGACCGCGTCGGCGCGCGGTTCTCGGGCCGCATCAGTTCGGCGACCAAGGCGGGCCTGTTCATCAGGCTAGCCGATACCGGCGCAGACGTGTTCGTGCCGATCTCGACGCTGGGCGCCGAGTTCTTCGTCTACGACGAGACGCAGAGCGCGCTGTTCGGCGAGCGCACCGGCACCCATTTCGGGCCGGGTGACGCGGTCGAGATTGAGCTGGTCGAAGCCGACGTACTAACCGGCGGCCTCCTCGGCAGCGTTGTCGACCACCGCTCGGCGACTGAACGCCGCCCCGGCCGCCGCATCGGCCGCCGCTTCAACCACTTGCAACGGCGGCGCCGCCGCTGAGCGACGGTTGACAGCGAGCCCCGTTGCTCGCATCTTCCGCCGCCGATCTCCGCCCTCGAGGATTACGCCATGGCCAAGCCCACGACGGTGCTCATCAAGCTCGTGAGCAGTGCCGGTACCGGGTACTTCTACACCGCTAAGAAAAACACTCGGAACACCACCGAAAAGCTCAAGATGAAGAAGTACGACCCGAAGCTGCGCAAGCACGTCGAGTTCACGGAATCCAAGATCAAGTAGCTTTTAAAGTGCCGTCGCCGGCCATCGGGATCGACCTCGGTGGCACCAAGACGGAGGTGATCGCGCTCGGCGATAACGGAACGACGCTGCTGCGGCGGCGCATCGCATCTCCGCGCGATGACTACGGCGCCACCATCCGCGCGATCGCCGAGCTCGTGCGCTCCGCGGAGCAGGAGCTGGGTGCGCGCGGCACGGTCGGCATCGGCCACCCGGGTTCGCTGTCGCCGCGCACGGGCCTCATCCGCAACGCCAATTCGGTCTGGCTCAACGGACGCCCGTTCGGCCGCGACATGGCGGCAGCGTTGGATCGCGCGGTCGCCTGCGCCAATGACGCCGACTGTCTTGCGCTCTCCGAGGCGACCGACGGCGCCGGCGCGGGCGCGCACGCCGTCTTCGGGATCATCGCGGGCACGGGCACAGGCGGCGGTCTGGTGCTGGACGGCGTGGCGATCCGCGGTGCCAACGGCATCGCCGGCGAATGGGGCCACAACCCCCTGCCCTGGCCCGACGCCGACGAGTGGCCAGGGCCTCTCTGCTGGTGCGGACGGCATGGCTGCATCGAGACGTGGCTCAGCGGCACGGCGCTCGGCCGGGAGGCGTCACGCGCGTTGGGCGACGGCGTGGACGCGGCAGACGCGGCGACGCGGGCCGCGGCTGGAGACCTCGCGGCCGCGGCTGTGCTCGACCGCTACGTGGAGCGCTTCGCCAAGGCGTGCGCCACCGTCATCAACCTGTTCGATCCCGACGTCATCGTCGTCGGCGGCGGTGCCTCCAACCTCGAAGTGCTCTACGGCGACGTGCCCGCGCGCTGGCACCGGTGGGTCTTCGCCGACGCCATAGACACGGCATTCCGCCGGGCACGGCACGGCGACAGCTCGGGTGTCCGTGGTGCCGCCTGGCTCGGTCGTGGGCCGGGGCTCACTCACAGACCGGCTGGTTGAGCATCTCGATCTGGTCCAATTCGGCGTCCAGCGCGAACTCCCCATAATCCAGGAGCGCTCGGCGCATCACGCCGTCGGCCGTGAGGTCGAAGCTGAGCTCGAAGACGGGTGTGCCGAGGCCTTCGGTCTCGACGAGCTCGTGATAGGCGAGCGCCATCGGCCACGCGCGCGGTAAGGTCGTGTCCTGCTCCTTGGCTTCGAGCGGGTCGCCGATCACGGCGGTCACTTTGGCGAGCGCGTCATCACCGGCGCCGGCGCCGTCGAACAGGTCGACGCTGACGACCCGATCGCCCGACTTGGCGTGGTCGATGAGCCGCGCCATGTGCTCGCTCGGGAACACCGTTCCCGCCGGCAGCTGCATCTCGAAGTTGCCGGGCTCGGTGTAGACGGCCCGGCCTGGTCCGCCATCGGCCGGCAGTTCGGCACTGCCGCGCACCTCTTCCACGAGCCGGCCGCCCGCGAAGCTGCGCATGGCGAAGCGCATCTGGCGGTTGTCCGCCGATTCCCAGGTCGAGAAACGGACATCGTAGTCGAAGCTGCCACCATCATCGGTGCGGCCGACGAACCAAAGGCGCTGCTCACTGGTGTAACCTTCGCAGGCGTGGCGCCACTCGACGGCGAAAGCGCCGCGGACATCGGTCACGAAGCCGCGCACCTCGGCGAGGTTCAGCTCATAGAAGGCCCGGTGAGGCGACAGCTCGGCGCCGTTGGCCTCAACCGGCAAGGCGACGGCCGCAGTCGCGGCAACAAGTGTATAGGCGAGCAAGCGGTGTCCTCGTCTAGGTTGAGTGGGCGAGTGTAGCGGCGGCGGGCGCTCTACGCTACGACCGCTGTCGCCGTGTGTGCGATGCGGCTTGGAGCTGGCAGGGCAGGTCATGGCGACAAGCAAGCAACCCAGGATCCTCGTGACGCGTCGCCTTCCGGAGGCCGTGACCGAACGGCTGCTCCGCGACTACGACGCCGACCTGAACGCCGACGACCGGCCGCTGAGCGACGCCGAACTCGCTGCCGGCATCGCACGCGCCGACGGTCTCTTCGTCGCTTCGAACATTAAGTGGGACGCAGAACGCCTCTCCGCACTTCCCGACAACGTGAAAATACTCGTCACCTTCTCGGTCGGGCACGATCACATCGACTTGGACGCGGCCCGTCGGCGTGGTCTCAAGGTCGGCAACACACCGGACGTCCTGACCGAGGCCGTGGCGGATATCGCCATGCTTTGCCTCTTGGGTGCCGCGCGCCGCGCGGTGGAGAGCCAGCGCATGCTGCACCGGGGCGAGTGGGAGGGCTGGCACTCGACCCAGCTCGTCGGCATGGAACTCACTGGCCGGAAGCTCGGCATCGTCGGCATGGGGCGCATCGGCCGTGCCACGGCGCGACGGGCACGAGGCTTTGGCCTGGAAATCCACTACCACAACCGACAGCGGCTGGACGCGGAAGCCGAACAAGGTGCCATCTATCACGACCGCCTCGAGACGATGCTGCCGGTGGTCGACATCGTCTCGCTGAGCTGCCCGGCGACGGCCGAGACGACGCGGCTCGTCGATGCGACCTTCCTCCGCGCGATGAGGCCGGGCTCGATCCTCGTCAACACCGCGCGTGGCGCGCTCGTCGATGAGCATGACCTCCTGGCAGCGCTGGAGAGCGGCCACCTGTTCGCCGCGGGGCTCGACGTCTTCGACAACGAGCCGCATGTGAACCCGAAGCTGGTCGCGCGCGACGACGTCTTCAGCCTGCCCCACATCGGCAGCGCCACGGTCAACACGAGAAACGCCATGGGCTTCTGCTGCCTCGACAACCTCGACGCGTTCTTCCAAGGGCGCCCCTTGCCGTTCGGTCTCGTCTGATGCGGCCGGTCGAACTCTCCGAGCGGGTCATCCGCGCACTGGTCGGACGGCATGAGGAACTCGCCCGCATCAGCGAGCCGGGACCGGGGGTGACCCGCTTGTTCGCGACGAGCGAGCATCTTCAGGCGATCGAGCTCTTGCGCGACTGGATGCAGACGGCGGGCATGACCACGCGGGTCGATGCGGCGGGCAACCTCGTCGGCCGTTGGGCGGCGGACCCAGCGGCCGGTGGGAACGCCAAGGCTATCCTGATCGGCTCACACCACGATACCGTGCGGCAGGGTGGCCGCTATGACGGCGCCATGGGCGTACTGCTGGCGATCGCCTGCGTCGAGGCGCTCGCCGCCGCGGGCCGGCGGCTCGACTTCCACGTCGACGTCGTCTGCTTCTCGGATGAGGAGGGCACGCGCTACGGCACCTCGCTGATCGGCAGCCGGGCGATCGCCGGAGTCCTCGAGGAGGCCGTCTTGGACTGGAAGGATGCCGGAGGCGTACGCATGCGCGATGCCATGAGCCGGGCAGGCTTCGCGCCCGAGCGCCTCGCCACGTGCGCCTATCGGCCGGCCGAGACGCTTGGCTATGTCGAGGCGCACATCGAGCAGGGGCCGGTGCTCGAGCAGGAGAACCTGCCGGTTGGCCTGGTCACCGGTATCGCCGTCGGCTCCCGATACCGCTTCACCGTCGAAGGTGTCCCCGGCCACGCCGGCACGGTGCCGATGGCGCAGCGTCGCGATGCGCTCACCGCGGCAGCGGCCATGGTTCTCGCCTGCGAGCACGTGGCGCGCGAGCGCGCGGAGGTGGTGGCCACGGTCGGTCGGCTCGAAGTGTCGCCTGGCGCCACCAACGTCATCCCAGGGGCGGTGACCTTTACGCTCGATCTGCGCGCGCCGGACGAGCCGCGCCAGAGCGCCGCGCTCGAAGCGATGGTCATCGCAGTCGAACGGGTCGCCCGCGAGCGCATGGTGGCGGTTCGGCACGAGGCCTACTATCGCGCCGACGGCTGCGAGATGGACACCGCCATGCGGGCGGCGCTGGCGCGCGCGATCGAGGCGGAGGGCCTACCGGTTCGCGAGCTCTTCAGCGGCGCCGGCCATGACGCCCTTGCGCTGCGCCACATCGCGCCGGTGGGGATGCTCTTCGTCCGCTGCCGCGACGGCATCAGTCACCATCCGGACGAGCATGCCGAGCCTGCGGACATGGTGACCGCCGCCCGGGTCCTCCTCAGGTTCCTCGCTGACTTCGCGCCGCCGACAAGAGCGTAACGGTGCTCGGCACGGGCCGGGGCTCGGCGGCGTACGCAGCAACATCCGCCGGCTCGATGTCGATCAGCCGCAGCTTCGCGCAGACCGGCGCAGCGGCTTCGCTGCGGATGACCGACGCTAGCGAATCGTAGATGGCAGCGCGCTGCCCGGCATCGTGATACGCCGATGAGACAAAGGGCGGTGCGAGACCCGCATCCGTCGCGGCGATCACCTGCAGGCCGATCGCCGCCGACGGCTGATGCTGGCGCACCAGCATCCACGACACGCAGTCGACGATCGCGTAGTCGGCCGCACCGGAGCGGACGAGCGTCAGACTCTCGACCGACCCGCCGCTGATCACCACGCGCCCGAAGAAGGCCGACGGGTCCACGACGCCCTGCACCCAGGCCTTGAAAAGCCGCCAGGAGCCGAGCCGGTCGAGCCCCTCCACCGCGGCGGTGCGGCCTTCCAGGTCGGTCCAAGCGTCGGGCGCATCCTCGTCACGGCCGATCACCAGCGACCGATAGAGCGGGCCATCGCAATGCTCGCAGTCATAGTGCGGTGCTGCGATCGGCATCAGGGTCGCCGGGAAGACCTGGGCAAAGCGGTAGGCGTCGAGCTGGCCGACCACCAATGCCGGGTGGGTCCAGAGCCGCCGTTCGTCGATCGGCCGCGTCAGCTTGAGCGGCGGATGCTCGAGACCACGCCGCTGCAGTTCCGTCCGCAGGAGCTGCCAAAAGGCGTCATGCGCCGGTCTAAGAAAACTCAGGTCGAAGGCGGACAGGGCGGCGATCGGGTGCATGGGCTGAGATCAGAGCCGCGGCAGCAGACGCTGCAGCAAGAGCGCCGAGCTGGCCGCAACCTCGTCGACGAAGGCTGCGAAGTCCATGCGCGAGCTGGCGCCTGCCAGGTCGCTGAGCGCCCGGATGTCGAGCCAGTCGACACCGAGCGCTGCGCCCACCTGACCGAGCGCCCCGCCCTCCATCTCCACGGCCTGAGCCCCGAACTGTCGATGCAGCCGCTCGCGCGTCATCTCGCAGTTCACGTACTGGTCGCCGCTCGCCACGGTGCCGAACACGATCCGCGGCCGGCGGGGCTCGCCACCGGCGGCTGCCGCACTGAGGGACGGCAGCTCGAGATCGGCGAGCGCCGCCTGCGCGGTGGCAACGAGTGCCTCTGAGCTGCGGAAGCCGAAGCCTTCGGTCGGATTGAAGAACGGAATGTGGCCGGCCTGATAGGGTTCCAGCCGGTCGTCCTGGATGACGCCCGCGTCGTGCTGGACGGTTTGGGTGCCGACCACCACGTCGCCGATGGCGAGCGTCGGGTCGAGACCGCCCGCCACACCCGAGAAGAGAATTGTCTTGGCGTTGTAGCGCTCGGCCAGGATGGTCGCGACCATGGCCGTGTTGACCTTGCCGATGCCGGCGCGGGCCAAGACGACCTCATGCCCCTGCAATTGCCCGCGGCTGAACGCCAGCGGGCCCACCGTCTCGTCGCGAACGTCGGACATCGCTTCGTGCAGGTGCCGCCATTCCGGCGGGATCGCACACAGCAAACCGATCGACATCACCGGGCATCCCGTGTGAACTGGTAGGCCAGCGGTCGGAACACGCCATCGGCCACCGGTGCTAGCCTGCGGCAGCCATCGAGGAACCGCAACCTTGGATCACCTCGCAAGAACCAGCACGCGCAAGAAGCCGTGCTGAGGCCCCAGCCGGCGCCGCGTTACGGTCCTGACACGCCCCGTGCCGCGGAAGCCGTTGAAGTAGCAGACGGTATCCTTTGGCTGCGGTTCCCGCTGCCGTTCGCGCTGGACCATGTCAATCTTTGGGCCCTCGAGGACGGCGCCGGCTGGACCATCGTCGACACCGGCTATGGCGACGACAGGTCGCGCACGCTCTGGCTCGAGCTGCTGGACGGCCCGCTGCGCGCCCGCCGGATCCAGCGACTGATCGTGACCCACTACCACCCCGACCATGTAGGCCTTGCCGGCTGGTTGCAGGAGCGCACCGGGGCGCCGCTCTGGATGCCCGAGCCCGAATGGCTGATGGCGCGGCTGCTGCACGCCGACGCTAGCCCAAGCGCGTTGGCGACGGCCCTCGACTTTTACACCAAGGCCGGGCTCGACGAGCGACAGCTCGCAACGCTCGAGGCCGACGGCAACGTCTACGCCAGGCGTATCACAGCACCACCGCGCACCTTCCAGCCGATCCGCGAAGGCGATCTCCTGCACATCGGCGGACGGCGCTTCGACGTTCTGCTCGGGGAGGGTCACGCGCCGGCGCAGGCCTGCCTGTTTTCCGCCGAAGAAACGCTTCTCTTGTCCGCCGACCAGATTCTGCCGCGAATCTCACCCAACGTGCCGGTCTGGCCGCAGACGCCCGACGCCGATCCGCTCGCGCGCTTTGTCGCCAGTCTCAAGCGCTTGCGGCGCCTGCCGGAAGCGACGCGCGTCCTCCCCTCGCATGACTGGCCGTTCGAGGACCTGCGCGGCCGCATCGATGCGCTGCTTGTCTTCCATGACGCCCGCCTCGAGGAAACCCTGGAGGCCGCCCGCGGGCCGGTGACGGGCGCTCAGGTGCTGGGCCATCTCTTCCCGAACGTGGCCGACATCCACCAGCTCCGCTTCGCCCTCGGCGAGACCCTGGCGCACCTCAATCGCCTCGTCGCCCAAGACCGGCTCGCGCGCAGCGTGCGGGATGGTGTGTGGCGGTTCGAGCCGGCCGGTTGACCGCCGCATCGGCGGCCCGCAAGCTCGCTCGCATGGTGACCAGACTAACACCCAAGGCCGGTCCGCTGGATGCGCCGGCAATCGCCCGGCGTCTCTTGCGCTCAGTGCCGACGGCGAGCCTTGCCACGGCCGTGTCGGGCGATGCGGGCTGGCCCTATGCCTCGTTGGTAGCACTGGCCGTAGGCCATGACGGCATGCCGGTGCTGCTCCTCTCGAGCTTCTCCGACCACACGCGCAACCTCAACGCCGATCCGCGCGCGTCGCTGCTCTTAGACGGCACCCACGGCCTGGCGAATCGGATGGCCGGCGAACGCGTCACCTTGATGGGTCGCGTACACCTGATCGCCCAGGGTTCGTCACGCGACCACCTGCGTGCGCGCTATTTGCGCCGGCATCCAGGCGCCGAGGCCTATGAGGGATTCACGGACTTCGCCTTCTACGCCATGCACCTGGAGCGGGCGCATCTGATCGGCGGGTTCGCCAAGGCCTATCGGCTCGTCGCCAACGACCTGCTCTCGCCCGTCGCGCACGACCATCCCCTGGTGGATGCCGAGGCGTCTATCATCGAGCACATGAACGACGATCATCGCGACACGGTCCAGCTCTACGCGAACGTGCTGGCGCGAAGGCCCGGGCGGGGTTGGCGGATAACCGGCATCGACCGCTTCGGCATCGACCTGCGCGCTGGTGGCGCGGTGGCCCGGGTCGCGTTCGAGCGCATGGTGGACGACGCGACCGCCGCGCGCCAAGCCCTTATGGCGCTCGCGGCCCACGCGCGCGCCGACGCCCCCTCCTGAGGCTGACGCGCCGTGCTGAGCCCCCGCGTCGTCGCCACCGGGACGATATCGGCTCCACCTTTGGTACTCGTGCTCGGCGGCCAGCGATCGGGCAAGAGCGGCTGGGCCGAGGCGCGCGTGCTGGCGGCAGGATTGGTTCCGATCTATCTGGCGACGGCGGAGGCCGGGGATGCCGAGATGGCCGCGCGAATCCGCGATCACCAGCAGCGCCGCGACGTCCGCTGGCGCCTCGTCGAGGCGCCGCTCGACCTGCCGACGGCCCTCCGCGAAGCGAGCGACGCCAACACGACCGTCCTGGTCGACTGCCTCACCCTCTGGCTCGCCAACCTCTTGGGTCAAGAACACAATGTCGAGCGTGCCACCGCGGCCCTTACCGACGCTATCGCCGATCGGCGTGGCCCGATCGTGCTGGTGAGCAACGAGGTCGGCTCGGGCGTGGTGCCTATGGGCGCTCTGAGCCGCGCCTTCGTCGATGCGGCCGGCCGGCTGCACCAGCTTTTGGCGTCCGAAGCCAGCGAAGTCGTGCTGGTGACCGCGGGGATCGCCCAAAGGCTCAAGTGACAGGTGGCGGGCTTTCGTGAGTATCATCCGCGGCTTGGGTGAGCCGCTGGTAGAGTGGCGTATTTTGGCCAACGACGAAGGAGCGGATATGGCGACGTCGACTGCGCTGGCGCTGCGCTACGGTGAACAGAAGGTCCCGCGTTACACCAGCTATCCGACGGCGCCCCACTTCCACGAGCTGAACGCGCGCACCTATCGTCAGTGGCTCGAGGCGCTGCAAGGCGATGCTCGGCTATCGCTCTACATCCACATCCCGTTCTGCAACGAGCTCTGCTGGTATTGCGGCTGCGCCACCACGATCACCCAGAACCGCACGCGGCTCGACGCCTACACACACCTGCTGCTGGACGAGATCCGCCTAGTCGACCGCGCGCTCACCGAGCGGCCCGAGGTCGTGCATCTGCACCTGGGCGGCGGCACCCCGTCGGCTATCGGCGGCGCCGGCCTGAGCCGCGTGCTCGATGCGCTGCGGCAGGTCTTTCCGTTCGCACCCAACGCCGAACTCGCGCTCGAACTCGACCCGCGCACCGTCGAAGACGCGCTGGTGAAGACGCTCGCCGCCAAGGGCTTCACCCGCGCGAGCCTGGGCGTGCAGTCGTTCGACGACCGGGTGCAGAAGGCCATCAACCGCGTGCAGCCGGAGGACGTCACCCGCGCCACGGTGACCCGGCTCCGGGCGGCCGGCATCCGCGGTCTCAACCTCGACCTCATCTATGGGCTTCCGCACCAAACCGAGGCGATTTGCCGAGACGATGCCAGAAAGTCGCTTGCGCTCGCCCCCGATCGGCTGGCGGTGTTCGGCTACGCCCACGTGCCACAGATGCGCAAGCACCAGCTCCTCCTGCCCGAAGATGCGCTGCCCGACAGCCTGGAGCGTGCGGCGCAGTTCGAGGCGATCTGCGAGGAGCTGGTCGACGCCGGCTATGTCCGCATCGGCCTCGATCATTTCGCGCGGCCCGACGACCCGATGGCGCTCGCCGCGGAGGCAGGGACACTGCACCGGAACTTCCAGGGCTACACCACCGACCCGGCCGATGCGCTGATCGGCCTCGGCACGACCGCAATCGGCTCCCTGCCCCAAGGCTACGCCCAGAACCACGCGCATATGAGCGACTACCGGAAGGCCGTGCTGGCCGGCGAGCTGCCGGTCGCCAAGGGCCGGCCGGTGACGGTCGACGACCTGGCGAGGCGGCGCATTATCGAGCTCATCATGTGTGGCGGCGCGGTCGATCTGGACGATGTCGGCCGCGAGCTAGGCCTCGATGCGACGCGGCTCGCGCCCAATGACGAGCGCCTGGCGGGTCTCGTCGCCGACGGCGTCGTCACCACGGACGGCCGCCACTACGAGGTGCCGCGCGAGCACTGGTCGCTCCTCCGCCTCGCCGCCGCCGCTTTCGACACCTACCTCGACTTGGGCGCCGACCGCCACAGCCGGGCGGTTTGAGGTGGCCAAAGGTGTCCTGCCGAGCAGCATGGATTCGGGTCATTCAGGCGCTGAGGATAAGTCAAATCTTAGAACGCAAGAAGCAAGAGATCTTATCGCCATCCACACGCGGCCAATACTCGGGCTTCTCGGGCTTGATTCGACCACCCTCGAATGTGTACGCGAATATCTCCGTCTCGATCTTGAATAGGGCATTTACGCACTCTTTGGAGATAAGCTGGAGCTGAGAATAATCTTGTGGGATTTCTTTGTTGAGATGATGAAAATCATTACGTGACTCGAAGGCCTTCGTGGCAGCCGCGGCCGACAGGTCCGAAATGATCGTGTACTCGACAAGCTTGCCCCAGCGCATTTTGATATCTTTGGGCACCCGCTTGCGATGATGATCAAGGAGAAATCTCGATAGAGCTTCGAGATAAGCCTGAGCCGCGGAAATGGATCCATAGAAATAACCTGCCACATGCATCTGATAGCACTCAGATGCTGCCGAAGCGAACCAATGCCCTGGTATGACTGCTTGGACCATGATGTCCTTGGACCGAGCCAGAGACTCGGGGAGCATCGCTTCGAAGTGGTTTCGCATGGCTCTTGCCATCGCCTCGTCGCTATTCACCATAGGATTTCTCCACGACTACGCCGCTGTCTCGGGCGCAAGCTGTCGGGCTCAATCGAGGGTTCCTCACGCTGGGGCTTCGCGCGACAAATCGGAGGCCGCCGGTTTCGCGCCGCGCGCCATCATCTCGACCAACGGCGGGCACGTCCACTTGCTCGGCGTCGGCAGTAGATCTGCAAACCGGTCAGGCTTGGTACTCGGTGTGCAGGCTCGCCACCGGGGCAGTCCGCCTCTATCCATTGCCAGCGTCGTTGAGGACATCGTCCGGCCGCGGTGGGCGGAAGCGAGCCGAGACGCAGCCGGAGGATATTCTTGCATCTGTTGAACGCGCAGGCGGTCGAGGCTGACACGGGCGAGCCGGTCGACCTCCTGCAGACGCCGGCGGACATCTTGTTCCTGTCGACCGCCGAGACCGAGCTCGCCGTGATGGCCGCCGCGCACCGGGCGTTGGGTGCGACGGCGCCCACGCTCCGGGTGGCGAACCTGCTGAAGCTGCAGCATCCCTTCTCGGTCGATCTCTATGCCGAGCGCATGGTCTCGCGCGCGCGTTGCGTCGTCGTCCGCCTCCTGGGCGGACGCGCCTATTGGCCCTACGGCGTCGAGCGCTTGGCCGAGGCATGCCGAGCGCGCGGCGTAGGGCTCGCGCTCCTGCCCGGCGACGACCGCGCAGACGAGGACCTTGCCGGCTGGTCGACCGTAGCACCGGCGATCCAGCGGCGGCTCTGGCTCTACCTGGTCCACGGGGGCATCGACAACGCGAAGAGCCTCCTGGGCTGGCTCGCCGAGCACTACACGTGCGGTCAGAGTTCTTGGCGCGAGCCCGTGCCGCTCCTCCACGCGGGTGTTCATTGCGATACGACGACAGCGGCCGGTCCCAACGCCGCGCTCATCTTCTACCGCGCACTCATCCAGGCCGGCAATTTGGAGCCCATCGACGCTCTGGCGGAAGCGCTGGAAGCGCAGGGCCTGGGCGTGCGCGCAATCTGGGCGACGAGCCTCAAGGACCGCCAAGCGGCGGCGATCGTCGAAGCGCAGCTCGCCGAACGACCGTTCGGTGTCATCGTCAATCTGACGGGCTTCGCCTTAGGCGGCGGCACCACCTTGCTCGATGCAGGCGAGCGCCCGGTCCTGCAGGCGACGCTCGCCTCACAGCCGTTTCAGTCGTGGCAAGATTCCATGCGCGGCCTGGGGCCACGTGATCTCGCGATGCAGGTGACGCTGCCGGAGATCGATGGCCGGCTCTACGGCCGCGCCATCGCCTTCCGCGAGACGGCCGAGGTGGACCAGACGGTCCAAGCCCCGCTCGCGAGGCATGCCGCCGCACTCGACCGCTGTGCTTGGGTCGCGAAGCTCGCCGCCGCCTGGAGTAGCCTGCAGCGGACACCCGCGGCCGAGCGCCGGGTCGCGATCATCCTCCCCAACTACCCGAACAAGGACGGCCGGCTGGCGAACGGCGTGGGTCTCGACACACCTGCGAGCGCCGCCGCTGTGCTGAGCTGGCTCGAGGACGCCGGCTACATGGTCGAAAGCGCGCCCGGCGATGGCGCGACACTCATCGCGGCGCTCCGCGCGGGGCCCACGAACGCGCTCGCGGACCGGGAGAACCAGCAGGTGCGCGTCCGGCTGGCGCTCGACGACTATCGGGCCGCGTTCGCCGAGCTGCCGATGAGCTTGCGCACAGCCGTCACCGAGCGCTGGGGCGCACCCGAGGCCGACCCGCACATCTCGGGCGACGGCTTCGCCCTCGGTCTCCTGCCGCTCGGCAATGTCGTCGTCGGGATCCAGCCGAGCCGCGGTTACCACATCGATCCGGTGGCGACCTATCACTGCCCGGACCTTGTGCCACCACATGGCTATCTCGCCTTCTATGTCTGGCTGCGCCGCGTCTTCGGCGCGCATGCGGTCGTGCATCTGGGCAAGCACGGCAATCTCGAATGGCTGCCGGGCAAGGCGACCGCCCTTTCCGAGCGCTGCTGGCCCGAGGCCGTACTTGGCCCCCTGCCCCATCTCTATCCCTTCATCGTCAACGACCCCGGCGAAGGCACCCAAGCCAAGCGCCGAACGGCGGCCGTCATCATCGACCATCTGACCCCACCCTTGGCGCGCGCCGAGGCGCACGGTGTCTATGCCGAGCTGGAGCAGTTGGTCGACGAGTACTACCAGGCGAGCGGGCTGGACGGTCGCCGCGCCGCCTTCCTGCAGCAGGAAATCGTGCGGACGACCGAGCGGCTGGGCCTTGATCAGGACCTCGGCCTGGGCGCAGAGGCGGACGCGGGCGCACGACTGGTGGCGCTCGACAACCATCTCTGCGAGCTCAAGGAACTGCAGATCCGGGATGGACTCCACGTGCTCGGCAGCACGCCCGACGGTGATCTGCGGCGCGGACTCCTGGCGGCGCTGGTCCGCACCGATCGTGGCGCCGATGCCGGCGAACGATCGCTGTTGCGCGCTCTCGCCGAGGACTTGGGTCTCGGCTTCGACCCGCTCGCCCACAACTTCGCCGACGCCTATGCGGGCCCCAGGCCCGAATTGCTCGAAGCGCTCGGGGCGGGGCCGTGGCGTAGCGTCGGCGATGCCGTCGAGCGCCTGGAATTGCTCGTCGACGCCCTCCTCCGAGATGGGGGTTGTCCGGCGCATTGGACCGCCACGCGCGCCGTGCTCGAGGCGATCGAATCCGATCTCGCGCCGCGCCTCGACGCCGCCGGCGACGCGGAGCGCGCGGCACTGCTCCGCGGCTTGGCCGGTCGCTTCGTCCGGCCGGGACCGAGCGGTGCGCCAACCCGCGGGCGGCCAGACGTGCTCCCCACCGGCCGCAACTTCTACGCCGTCGACAACCGCGCCGTGCCCACACCGGCGGCTTGGCAGCTCGGCTGGCGCTCGGCCCAAGCCGTGGTCGAGCGCTTCGTCCAGGAAGAGGGCAACTGGCCCCGGCAGGTGGCGCTTTCGGCCTGGGGAACCGCCAACATGCGCACCGGCGGCGACGATGTGGCGCAAGCGTTGGCGCTTCTCGGTGTGCGGCCACGCTGGGATGCGAGTTCGCACCGGGTCGTCGGCACCGAGATCCTGCCGCTGGACCAGCTTGGCCGCCCCCGAGTAGACGTCACGCTACGCGTCTCAGGGTTCTTCAGGGACGCCTTCCCGCAGCAGCTCGCGCTCATCGACAGCGCCGTCCAGGCCGTCGCACGGCTCGACGAGCCCGCTAACCTCAACCCACTCGCTGCGCGCGCCCACGCCGAAGCGGAGGCGCTCGAACGCGAGGGGCGCAGCGCCGAGGCAGCTTTTCGCGAGGCCACGTGGCGCGTCTTCGGTGCCAAGCCGGGTGCCTACGGCGCGGGTCTGCAGGCGCTGATCGACGAGGGTGGGTGGGTCGACGACGGTGATCTGGCGCGTGCCTTCCTCGCCTGGGGCGGCTGGGCCTATGGCGGTGACACGGAGCCGGTAGCGGATGCCGCCGAGCCGTTGACGCGTCGGCTCGAGGGAGTCGAGCTGGTCCTCCACAACCAGGACAACCGTGAGCACGACCTGCTCGACAGCGACGACTACTACCAGTTCGAGGGCGGGCTTGCCGCCAGCGTGCGCCACCTCCGAGGCCAGGATCCGGTGGTCTTCCACAACGACCACAGCCGGCCCGAGCATCTGCGCATCCGCCGCCTGGAGGAGGAGTTGAGCCTCGTGGTACGCGGGCGCGCGACCAACCCCAAATGGCTCCAGGGCGTCATGCGGCACGGCTACAAGGGCGCCTTCGAGATCGCGGCCACGGTCGACTATCTCTTCGCCTTCGCCGCTACGACCAGGCGTGTGGGCGATCATCACTTCGACGCGCTCTGGGACGCCTATCTAGAGGACCCGGACGTTCGGGGCTTCCTCGAGCGGACCAATCCGGACGCGCTCGCGGAAATCCGCCAGCGATTCGCCGAGGCCATCCAGCGCGGCCTCTGGCACCCACGACGAAATCTCGTCGGTCTCGAGGGCTGAACGTGCACGGTCGCGATGCCGAGGCCTTGGTCGAGCAGTGGCTTCGCGATCGAGGCTACGCACCCGACCGCTTCCCGCTCAAGCGCCGCAAGCTTGGCAAGACTCCCGACTTTCGGGTCACGACCGCCGCCGGCGAGGACTTCCTCGTCGAGGTCAAGACGCTGCGCAACGCCATGCCGAGCCATGGCGCGGTCGCCTTCAAGCTGTTCCGCGCCCGCGCGCAGTTCGATGCGGTGAACAGCGGCCGTCGGCTGGCGAACGTCCTGGCGCTGGTGACCAAGGCGCCGCAGGCAGTAAAGGCGCTGCTCAGCGACCTGTCGCGGACGTCCGAAAGCCAGCTCGCCGTCTTCGATCTGGTGCTTGCTTTCAAGGTGGGCGCCGTCGCGCCCCCGGTCCTGCACGTCATCTCATGCGCGCGGCACGCGCCTATCATCACCCAACTCGAAGCTAGCGCCGGCACGTCGCTGATGGCGACCGGCTGAACTGTTGCGGAACGTCTTATTCACTTGAAACTGGCGCGCAACGGCAGCCACGCTATGCTTTTCTGCCGCGGCCAAGCGGTTGCGTCGATCTCGGGGGCCATAGACATGAACGAAGGCACGCATTCACTGGCGCCTGATCATATTCCGTTCTACATCGCCGGACCTCATTCAGACCCGCTGTTCGTTGCCGTCGTGATCTTCGTCGTCCTGCTCGTGCTCGTCGTGGGCAATCTCTACCTGCAATTGCATTCGTTGCCCGAGCGAATGGCCCATCGCGCGCACAGCAATCAGTTCCTGGTCATCGCAATTCTCGGCCTGATTGCCCTGATCACCCACAACAACATCTACTGGATTGCCGCCCTGCTGCTCGCTGCGGTCAATGTTCCAGATTTCGCCACACCACTTAATTCCATCGCACGCTCATTGGAGCGGCAGACAGGCGGCGAGCAAAACGACAATGCTTGAGTTGCTGTTCTGCTCACTACTGACCGTCTTCCCGGACTACCTCTACCGTCGCTACATGCAAGGCAAGCGCATCGGCCGCGAAATCACGCTGTTCTCGGTCTGGTACGAGCTGCGCTGGGGCATCACCGCTTGTGTCTTGCTGACGGTCTCGCTGATCACGCTGATCTTCTACTATCACCCGTCCACGACCCATGTGACGTCGCTCTTCCGGACCGTGACGATTCTGCCCGAGGCCGCGGGCCGCGTGACGGACGTCTTCGTCGCGAACGGCGACGAGGTCGAGGCCGGCGACATCATCTTTCAGTTGGACGATTCGAGCCAGCAGGCAGCCGTCATCACCGCCCGCGGGGCCGTAGCGGAGGTCGAAGCGGCGCGCGCGGTCGCCGAGTGGGAACTCGCCAATGCCGAGGGCATGGTTACGCAGGCCCAGGGCCAGCTGGCCCAAGCAAACGACGAGTTGCAGCGGCGCCTGGAGATCTTCGAACGCAACCCCGACGCGGTCAGCGAGCGTGAGATCGAGCAGGCGCGGCGGCTGGTCGAGAGCCGCGAGGGCGGGGTCGACGCGGCGATCGCCAATCGGAAGGTCTTCGAGACCAGGCTCTCGACGCTGCTACCCGCACAGATGGAGTCCGCCGAAGCAGCACTTGAGCAGGCCGAGGTCGAGCTCGACAAGACTACCATCAGGGCGCTGATCGACGGTCGTGTCGAGCAGTTCGCCCTACAGCCCGGCGATCTGGTGAGCGCCATTCTCCGCCCGGCCGGGATCCTGATCCCGACCGGCGTCGAGCGCGGGCGCTTTCAGGCGGGCTTCGGCCAGCTCGCGACACAGGTCCTCCACCCAGGCATGCTCGCCGAACTGACTTGCCTATCGAGACCCTTCACCGTCATAGCGATGGTCGTCACGGACGTGCAGGAGGTGATACCGGCCGGCCAGTTCCGGCCGACCGACCAGCTCCTCGACCTCGCCGAGCGCGCCGTGCCCGGCACCGTGATGGCGAGCCTCCAGCCGCTCTATGCCGGGACGGCCGACAACATTCCCCCCGGCAGCAAGTGCATCGCCAACGCGTACACCAACAACCACGACCGTCTGCACGACGAGAACCTGTCGACACTGAGCTGGCTCTATCTGCACATGGTCGACGCGGTGGGCCTCGTGCACGCGCTGCTGTTGCGCATCCAGGCCCTGTTCCTGCCGGTGCAGGTCTTGGTCTTCTCCGGCCACTGAGCCGCCAAGGGAGCGAAGGAAGACGCATGACGATCGACGACGATGCCCGCGCCCATGCGGAGAAGAAGGCGCGGATCAAGGACGTCAAAGACAAGCTCTACGCGACGAAAACAAAGGAGAAGGGCCTGCTCGTGGTCCACACGGGCACCGGCAAGGGCAAGAGCACGGCCGCCTGGGGCCTCGTCATGCGCACCCTCGGCCACGGCCTCAAGGTGGGCGTCGTCCAATTCGTCAAGGGCCGCCGCGACACGGGCGAGCGGCGACTGCTCGAGCGCTTTCCGGACCTCGTCACCATCAAGGTCATGGGCGAAGGCTTCACCTGGGAGACGCAGGACAAGGCCCGGGACGTCGAGGCCGCGCGCGCAGCCTGGCAGGAGGCCAAGGCCATGTTCGCCGATCCGAGCTACCACCTGGTGGTGCTCGACGAGCTCAACATCGTGCTGCGCTACGACTATCTCGAGATCGCCCAGGTGCTGGCGGACCTCGCCCAGCGCCCACACATGCAGCACGTCGTCGCCACCGGCCGCAACGCCAAGCCCGAGCTGATCGAAGCCGCCGACCTCGTCACCGAGATGACCCTCGTCAAGCACCCCTTCCGCGAGGGCGTAAAGGGCCAGTTTGGCATCGAGTTCTAATCGCGGCCGCACCTGCTGTTCGCCGCCAATGGCGCCGTGTGGTCGGATTTAGTGGCTGGAAGCGCATCGCAAGACAGCCGTCACGAAACCCGCACCTCGTGATAGATGTTCGTCATGTCGACGATCTGGACGGCCGTCAAACCGGTCCATCCCGCTGTCCTTGTTCAAGCGGGCGTCGCCGTCACCGTCTTCGTCAAGCAAAGCGGCAATCGCTACCGACGCATCGAGCCGGCGGCGTCAGATGTCGTCTTGATCATCGGTATCGGTGCCTCTTGGCGTGTTGGACCGCCTTCGCGAGCAGACGAGAGCCTGCAGGCGTTCGCCGCGGGCCTCGCCATGCAACCGCGTGAGGTCGCCAGCGAAGATCCGGCCGCCTGCATCGAGGTTCGCTTGCCGCCTCCGGTCGCGACAGACCTGTTCGGAACATCACTCTCGGAACGTGACGGGATCGTCGATCTTGTCGAGCTCCTCGGGCGGGGTTCGTTGCCGCTGATCGATCGTGCCGTGAACGCGCGTGATCCACGAGATGTCCTGATGGACGTCTTTCACCTGTTGGCAGCGCGCCTCTGCGATCGACCACGCCTCTCACGACCTGAAATCCACTGGGCCTGGCGGCGCATGGCCAGCAGCGGAGGACGGACATCGACCCACATGCTCGCGCAAGAGATCGGCTGGAGCGACCGGCACTTCACGAGCCGCTTCAGGGACTCTGTTGGGCTAGCACCCAAGGCGGCGGCTCGTCTGGCGCGGTTTTCGAGGGCCTACCGCCGCGTTGCGGGGTCGGGCGAGGCTTTGGCGTTGATCGCTGCCGATGCGGGTTACAGCGATCAGAGCCACATGACCCGTGAGTTCGGGGCGTTGGCGGGCGCCGCTCCCGCCGAAGTGCGCCGCAACGTTCACACGGACGCCTTGATCCAACGCGGCCCCCTGCTCGACTGAGTTCCGATTTCTTCAAGACGAGGCATGTCGGTCGCGCCATCGGTTGGCGACGCCAACCCGGGAGAGACGACGTGCACGCGACGCCGACCTACCTCGAGATAGGGTCGACCGACCCAACCGCCTCGGCAGCGTTCTTCAGAGCCGTATTCGGCTGGCCCTACACGGCCATGGGGGCCGATGGTGGCTGGCTGCAGACCCCGACCGTCAAGGCAGGCCTCCATGGTGATTGGTCAACGCCCCAAATCTACGTCTACTTCTCGGTGCCCGACCTGACGTCGGCGATAGAAAAGGTTCGCGCTGCCGGCGGCCAGGCTGAGGAATCGATTGCTGAAGAAGCCGGCTTCGGTCGCTTCTGCAACTGCAAGGCACCCGGTGGTGTCGGGTTCGGCCTGCACCAGTTGCCCGAGCCGCAACAGACTGTCGACATCGCCAAGCGGATGAGGGTCTAAGCGCGGCGTGATCGCGACGCAGTCGCTGCCGTGTTCATCGCGCATGGCCGCGGCGCTCAGCGGAGGAAGTGCTCGCGGATGGCTCGCCACGGGGCGTAGTCGAAGACGACCTCCTGATCGCCTGGCTCGACCGCCACCGCCTGAAAGAGCACGTTCGCCCGATGCAACGGGCGTTGCTTACCATCGACGATCGCGGCCCAGCCCGGATCGGCGACGTCATGGAAAACGAGCCAAGCGGGGCGGTCAGTTCGTACGACTAGCCGGATGCGGTCCGGGCCGTAGTCGACGACCTGCAAGCTGCCGTCGAACGCGCCGGTGCCGGGTGGGGCTACGGCCGTTTCGGCGCCCTCAATCAGTGCCTCGTGCCACGGATCGAAAGGCGGCAGGTCGCCGGTCTGCAGCAGCGCATCCGGGTCGTGCGGCTGGACGTTCTCGGCCGCCACCAGCACGAGGCGCGGTGCCGCGTCGGGGTTCGCGTACACGTAAGCGTCACCGATACGCCGCGGCTGGCCGAAGGCCGGCGCGCTCGTCGGGTCGATCTCCGCCATCGGCGCGCCGAGCACGATGTGGCGCGCACCCAGAACGTCGTTGAAGGGCGAAGCATAGCCGGTCATCAGCGTGCCGAAGAGCCGGAAGTTGAAGTCACTGTTCTGTCGAGCGCCCGTTGCTGTGTCGTAGCGGCCGTTGCGGAGCGGGTTGTAGCCGAGCGTCTCGTGAAAGCCGTGCGCCAGGCCGGCATTCTGCCAGACGCGGCCGAGACCCAAGAGCTCCAATCGCGGTGGCCCGGCGCCGTCGCCCCGTTCCGCTTCTGCCATGAGCCAGGACATGAGCGGGTCCTCGTCGGGATGCTCCAGCGGTGCCGCCGCCTCTGCCGACCCTGCATTGATCGGAATGCCCGCATTGTGGACCGAGAAATCGGCGATCGTCGCCGCCACCAGCAGCGCTACGGCCACAAGGCGCCGCCGCGGATCGCCCTGGGCGCCCACGCGCAGCATGACGATGGCGAGCGCGGCGACGAGCGTCGGGATGGCGATCGCCCGCCAGTCGGTGGCGAGCTTGTCGAAGCTCACGGCGACGCCGACGGCGCAGGCGACCGGCACGAGGAGCAGCGCCACCTCCGCCACGTGGCGCCAGCGCGCGACCGGTGCGAGCCCTTGGCGGAGATAGCGGTCGACGATCCCGAGCAGCGCAAGCGTCAGGCCCAGGTTGAGAATGAACGAGGCGTCCGCCGGACGCTGGAAGAGATCAAGGCCGGGCACGCGCTCGTGAAGCAGCGGAAACAGAGGCAACCGCTCGCCCACCATGAAGGCGAGCGCCACGATGGCGATCACGGCACCGAGCCGGGCACCGGGCGCGAAGAGCCAGCCGCGGAGCACGCCGAGCCAAAGGACCAGCGCCGTCGGCACGATGCCGGGGGCGAGCTGGACCACGGCATAGTCGAACCAGAACTCGGGCCAGCCGGGCGCCGGCGGTCCCCAGTAGGATTGGTAGTCGCTGACGGTGCGAAAGAGGTCCGGAAAGGGCATCGTCAAGAGGCTTGCCCAGGGAAGCGACAGACGTCGCGTGATCTCCAAGTCGAAGCCCGGCCGGTTGCTCTGGTCCACGAACGCCAAGGACGCGGCGATCGGGAGCGCGATCAGGACGAGCCAGACCAATAGAGCCAGCCCAATCGCCGGCAGCGCCCGCCGAAGCATGGTGAACGGCGTTGGCGAACCGGCAAGACGCGCGAGCGTTGTGCCGGCGACCACGAAATGCCCGTGCAATGCCGCGTGGTCCCGGTTGACCGTGAGCACGGCGACGGCGGCGCCGGTCAGGAGCCCGTTGCGCCAGCGGGGCCGCTCGAGCAGCATCTCGACGGCGAGCATGACGACCGGCAGCCAGGCGTAGCTCATGACCATGAGCGGGTGCTGCAGCCGCGCCATGGCTGCACCGCCGAAGGCGAACACGAGGGCCGCCAGCACGCAGGCGAGCGGATGGGCGTCGGTGCGCAGCCCCCGCACGGCGAGCACCAGCGCGCCCAACAGCAGGTGGGCAAGTACCATCACGTCCATCGCCCGGAGCGATGGGGTCGGATCGAGCCACGCCAGCAGCAGGAAAGCCGGTTGCGCGATCAGGGACTGGGGATCGGCGAGCGCCGGCCGACCGCCATAGATCTCAGGCATCCAGGTCGGCCAATCGCCAGCCGCAAGATGGCGCGCGAGCCAGCGCAGCGTCGGGTAGAAGTGGTCATGCGAGTCGAACGGCGTCGACAACCCGTAAAACCACCAGGGCGCCGTGAGCCAAAGCCAGGCAAGCCCGATGGCGAGGCCGGTGAGGGCATAGGCACGCGCGCGGGTGCCACGCGCGTGCCGGACGGCATCATCGACAACGATTGCGCTGGGGGAAACGAGCACGACTACGACGATCCATGCTGCCACCGCGAGCCCGTCCCGCGACGCGGCTCCGCCAACCTGCATGTTTGCTCACAGAAGTCACCCGGCGCGGAACGGCGTTGGGCCGGCTGTGTTGCCATTCGGGGTCGTGGCGACGGCCGTGCCAATGCTAGATCGATGCGTTGCAGGTAGCGGCCGTAGCGCAGCGCCCGCGAGCCCCTTAGTGTCCAGGAAAGGCCCCGCCATGGCGCGCTACGATCTCGACGGCAAGGTGATCCTGGTGACGGGAGGCACGTCAGGGATCGGCAAGGCCGCCGCCGAGGCCTGTGCTGCGAGTGGCGCCAAGGTCGTCATCGGTGGCACCGACGCCAGCCGGCTCGGTAGCGTTGCCGGCGGCATCCGCGACCGGGGCGGCGATGCGGTCGCGCGCGGGATGGACGTCACCAGCGCCGCGGAACTCACCGACGCGGTGGGCTTCACGATCGAGACCTACGGCCGGCTCGACGGCGCCTTCAACGCGGCCGGCGTCGCCGGGCCCATGTTCACGCCGATGCTCGAGGTCGACGAGGCGGCCTTCGACCGGGTGATCGCCGTCAATCTGAAGGGGCTTTGGTTGTCGATGCGGGCGCAAGTGGCACAGTTCCTCGCCCAGGGCGGCGGCGGAGTCATCGTCAACGCCGCCTCCGTCGCGGGCCTCGTCGGCACGCGCGTCAACACGGCCTACTCGGCGAGCAAGCACGGCGTCGTCGGCCTCACCCGCTCGGTCGCGCTCGAATATGCGAACCGGCAAATCCGCGTGAACGCGCTCTGCCCGGGCTGGATCGAGACGCCGATGACCGATCCCGTGACCCACGGACGGCCGGAGCTATTCGAGCAGGTGGTTGCCCGCCACCCGATCGGCCGCACCGGTCAACCGCACGAGACCGGTGATCTCGTCGCCTGGCTACTTTCAGATGCGTCCACCTTCGTCACGGGTGCCGCCATCCCGGTCGATGGCGGCCTCACGGCGCAATAGCGCGCTGGCGCCTACGCAGGCTCCGGCAACCGTCTTCAGAGACAGGTCTCCAGCAATCGCCGGGTGTGCTCATAGCTCATCGGCACCGGGTTGCCGGAGACACTTGGATCGGTGAGGGCGACGCGGCTGAGCGTATCGAGGTCGGGGTCGACGACCCCCAGTTCGGTGAGCGTCTTGGGAATGCGCAGCGCTTCGTTCAGCTCGGCGACATAGGCGCAGAAACCCTCATAGCCGCCCGCGATGCCCAGATAGGCCGCGGCGCGCGCCAGCACGTCCTCGACCGCCGGGCGATTGAAGCGCAGGACCGCGGGCATCAGGACCGCGTTGGTCGTGCCGTGGTGGGTGTGGTGGATGGCGCCGATCGGGTGGCTCAGCGCGTGGATGGCGCCGAGCCCTTTCTGGAAGGCCGTCGCCCCCATCAGCGCCGCGCTCATCATCTGCGCCCGCGCCTCGAAGTCGCCGCCGTCGGCATAGGCGCGCGGCAGGTAGTCCCGCACCAGGCGCATGCCCTCGAGTGCTATGGCGTGCGACATCGGGTGGTAGTGCGGCGAGCAGTGCGCCTCCAGGCAGTGGGCGAAGGCATCGAGGCCGGTGCCGGCGGTGATTGCGGGCGGCATGGAGACGGTGAGCGCGGGATCGCAGATCACCACCCGCGGCATCATCTGCGGATGAAAGATGATCTTCTTCTGGAGCGTCTCTTGATTGGTGATGACACCGGCTCTGCCTACCTCCGAGCCGGTGCCCGCCGTGGTGGGCACGGCAATGATGGGCGCGATGCCGACCGGGTTCGCCCGCGTCCACCAGTCGCCGATGTCCTCGAAGTCCCAGATCGGCCGCGTCTGGCCGGCCATGAAGGCCACGACCTTGCCGAGGTCGAGGGCGGAACCGCCGCCGATGGCGATCACACCGTCGAAGCCCCCGTCGCGAAAAGCGCCGACGCCGGCCTCGACGTTCGCACCGTCGGGGTTGGGATCCACCGCGCTGAAGAGCGCGTGGTCGATCCCGCCCGCGTCGAGCAGCTCGAGCGCATCGCCCACAACGGGCAGGCTGGCGAGGCCGCGGTCGGTCACCACGAGCGGCCGGTTCATGCCCGCCGCCCGGCAGGCATCGACCAGCTCGACGATGCGTCCGGCGCCGAAGCGGATCGCCGTTGGGTAGGACCAGTTGCCGACGAGGGTCACGGTTCAGCGCTTCTTGAGATGGTAGGACTTCGGCCGGGTGAGATTGTGGTAGCCGATGACCGACAAGCCACCACCACGGCCGGTGTCCTTGCAGCCGGTCCAGCAGAGCCCGGGGTCGAGATAGTCGCAGCGATTCATGTAGACGGTTCCGGTTTCGACCCGCGCGCCGATGGCGCGCGCAGCATCGACGTCTCTGGTCCAGATCGAGGCGGTGAGGCCGTAGTCGCTGTCGTTCATGAGGTCGACCGCCTCGTCGTCGCCGCCGACGGACATGATGCCGACGACTGGCCCGAAGGTCTCCTCGCGCATGATGCGCATCGCATGGGTGACGTCCGTGAGGAGCTGCGGCGTCAGGTAGGCGGCGCCGTCGTCTTCGGGAGAGATCTCGATGTGCGCCATTGCGCCGGCGGCGAGCGCTTCGCTGATTTGGGCGCGTACGTCGTTGGCAAAGCGGACGGTGGCCATGGGGCCGAGCGTGGTCTCCGGGTCGAGCGGGTTGCCGAGCCGGTAGGAGCGAGCGAGCGCCACGGCGCCCTCGACGAAAGCGTCGAATAGGCGCTCGTGAACGTAGATGCGCTCGATGCCGCAGCAGCACTGGCCCGAGTTGAACATGGCCCCGTCGATCAGCGTGGCGACGGCCGCATCGAGATCGGCGTCGGCTCGGACATAGCCCGGGTCCTTGCCGCCCAGCTCGGTATAGACGCGCGCAAAGGTCCCGGCGGCCGCCCGCTCCATCGCCTGACCGCCCGCGACGGAGCCGGTGAAGTTGACGACATCAAAGGCCCGGCCGGCGATGAGCGCTTCCGTGGTCGCGTGATCGAGCACGAGGTTCTGGAAGACGTCCGCAGGCACGCCCACCGCGTGGAAGGCTTCGGCGAGGCGCTCGCCGACAAGCAGTGTTTGGGCTGCGTGCTTCAAGACCACTGTATTGCCGGCGATCAGTGCCGGCGCGACGGTGTTGATCGCCGTCATATAGGGGTAGTTCCAGGGCGCGATGACGAGCACGACACCCGCGGGCTCGCGTACGATCTGGCGGAGGAAGGCGTCCGTGTCCTCGACAACGATCGGGGCGAGCGCCGCCTCGGCGATCTCGGCCATGTAGCTGGCGCGCTCCTCGAAGCCGGAGAACTCACCGCCATAGCGCACCGGGCGGCCGATCTGGTGGGCGAGTTCCACCGCCATGCGTCCGGTCGTCTTGCCCACTTCGGCAACCGCGGCGCGCACCAGCTCCGCCCGTTCGGCGAGCGGCCGGGCGGCCCAGGCCGGCCGGGCGGCGCGCGCCCGGGCCGCGGCGGCGAACGCGTCGTCTAGGTACAGCGTCGGCCGCTCAAGATAGACCGAGCCGTCGACCGGTGAGATGCAGCGGACGATCGTTGTCATGCTCAGGCGCGCTCGAAGCCGCGCGCCACCTCCCAGTCCGTCACCACGCTATCGAACGCCTCCTGCTCCCACTCGGCACACCGCGTGTAGTGGTCGATCACCGCATCGCCCATGGCCTCCCGCAGCATCGCCGAGGAGCGCAGCGTCTCCGTTGCGTGCCGGAGTGTGCGGGGGATCTCGTTCGCGGCCGTGTCCTCGTAGACGTCGCCCTTGGTCGGTGGCGCAAGCTCCAGCTCGTCCTCCAAGCCCTTGATTCCGGCGGCGAGCAGGGCCGCTTGCGCCAGATAGGGGTTGAGGTCGGAGCCGCCGATCCGGCATTCCATACGCACCGCCTTCGTGCCCTCGCCGCAGAGCCGGAAACCGGCGGTGCGATTGTCGATCGACCAGACGCTCTTGGTGGGCGCGAAGCTACCCTTCACGAAGCGCTTGTAGCTGTTGACGTAGGGCGCGAGGAAGAAGGTGCAGTCCGGCGCGTAGGCGATAAGCCCGGCGCAGAACCGCCGCATCAGCTCGGACATGCCCTGCGGCGCCGATGCGTCGAAGAACGCGGGGCGGTCGCCCTCCCAGAGCGATAGGTGGATGTGGCTGGCGCTGCCGACCTTGGCGTGGTGCCATTTGGGAAGAAAGCTCGCAGCGCGCCCCTTGGCCCAGGCGATCTCCTTCACGGCATGCTTGGCGATGGTGTGGTGGTCAGCGCAGGCGAGCGCACCCGCATAGCGAATGTTCAGCTCCTCCTGGCCGGCCTCCGCCTCACCCTTGGAGTTCTCGACCGGGATGCCGGCGGCGTAGAGGTGATTGCGCACAGGGCGCATCACCGCCTCTTCCTTGGTGGTCTGGAGGATGTGGTAGTCCTCGTTGTAGCCGCTGATCGGCGCAAGATCACGGTATCCGCTCTTGCGGATCTCATCATAGCTCCGCTCGAACAGGAAGAACTCGAGCTCGGTCGCCATCATCGGCGCGAACCCAAGGGCGTCGAGCCGGGCGATCTGCCGCTTGAGCACCTCGCGCGGCGCGTGCGGGACGGGCGCGTGGGTGTCATGGTCGAGGATGTCAGAGAGCACCATCACCGTGCCCTCGAGCCAGGGCATCGGACGCAGCGTGCTCAAGTCCGGCGCCATGACGTAGTCGCCATAGCCCTTGCGCCAGCTCGTCGCGGCATAGCCGTCCGGCGTCGCCATCTCGAGGTCGGTCGCCAGGAGGTAATTGCAGCAATGGGTCTCCTTGTGGGCGTGGTCGATGAACGTCTGCGCGTGGAAGCGCTTGCCCATCAGGCGGCCCTGCATGTCGACGAGGCACACCAGCACCGTGTCGACGCGTCCCTCCGTCACCTCCAGCTCGAGTTGTGCGAAGGACATGGGTGCCGCCATGATCGTGCTCTTTCTGGTCTTGGTGCGTCGCTGCTCGGGGTCGGCGCCGCGCCGACCCCGAGGACCGCGGCGGGTCAGGTGTAGCGATACGGGCGGCCGGCCTTCAGCATGTCGGCGTTGTACTGCTTGAAGATCTCGACGACCTTGGCCTTGGTCTCGCTCTCGGCAGCGACCTCGTCCCAGAACACGAGCGCGGCCTCCTCGACCTGGGCCCATTCGTCGTCGGGGATCGTCGTCAGCTCGAGCTTGTCGCCGTGGACGCGAAGCCGCGCTTCGCCACCCCAGTACCACCACTGACGATAGTAGTGCGACTGGTCGCAGCATACACGGAACAGGGTCTGCAGGTCCTCCGGCAGCTCGTTCCACCGCTCCATGTTGACGAAGAAAGAGCCGATCCAGGCCCCGGAGATGTTGTTGGTGAGGAAGTAGTTGGTCACATCCGCCCAGCCGACGGTGTAGTCCTCGGTGATGCCGGACCAGGCGATGCCGTCCAGCTCGCCGGTCTGCACCGCCACCTCGATGTCTTCCCATGGCAACGTGACGGGCACGACGCCGAACTGGGCCAGGAAGCGGCCGGCCGTGGGGAAGGTGAAGACGCGCTTGCCTTGGAGGTCAGCGAGCGAGTTGATCGGGTCCTTGGTGGCGAAATTGCACGGGTCCCAGGCGCCGGCCGACACGTGCTTCACGCCAACCTTGGAGTACTCCTCGTCCCAGATCTCCTTGAGACCATACTGATTGAACAGCACCGGCACATCGAGCGAGTAGCGACAGGCGAACGGAAAGTAGCCGCCGAACACGCGCACCTCGGTCGGCGAGGCCATCGAATCGTCGTCGGACTGGACCGCGTCGATCGTGCCGCGCTGCAGCGCCTGGAACAGCTCGCCTGTCGGCACGAGCTGATCGGCGAAAAACAGCTCGATCTGCATGCGATCGCCGGCGATCTGGTTGAACATGTCGATCGCCGGTTTGACGACGTGTTCCGCCAAGGCTGGGCCGGCATAGGTCTGCATGCGCCAACGAATCGTCGACTGCGCGAGCGCCGGCGTCGCCACGGCCGCCGCAGGGGCGACCGCCGCGCCCTTGATGAAGTTGCGCCTGAGAGTCATTCGGTCCTCCTAGTGCTGCTGGTGGCGGCCCGCGGCCGCGTCGCCACGGCAGCGGAGGTCCGAATGGGCCACCGTTACCGGACATCCATCCTGCCTAAGGCGCAGGAAATGGCTGTCCACAACAATCTTGTGAAACGGCAACCACCCTGACTATCGACGGAGAGCGCGGTTCCGTGCCGCCCGTCAGGGACTCGTCCGACCAACGCACCCGCACCGGAGGCCGGTCGCCCCGAAGTCGCTCAGAAGCGGCCGGTGCGGGTGGCAGACCTACGCCGCGCCGTATCCAGAAACAGGATCGCGTCGTCGCTTGAGCCCCACGCGCCCTGTCGCTTAAGGGACGCAAGGTCCTCGCGCCTCAGGCCCACGTCCGCCAGCATGCGGTCGTCCAGCCTGCTGAGCGTCGCCAACGTCGCGCGGCGGCGCGCATACTCGCGCCAAGTGCGCCAAAGACGCGTCGGGAGGCTTGCGGGCACGAGCCGCGCGAGCCTGGTCGCCGGAACGGCACTAAGCTTCGTGTGCATCATGGTCTTCGACCTCCTGACGGTGACAGCGCCGGCCGCTGCCGTGGTGGTCGAAACCTTAGGCCGCCCCTGCTGACACCCTTTCGACAGGAGACCCAAGGCGCTCCTGACACCCTGCTGTCAGGAGCGTAGACTTATGCTCCTGGCGACGAGGTGGCGGGACCGGGGCAAGAGCGATGCGTCGAGCCGATCGGCTGTTCGAGATCATCCAGCACCTGCGCCGGAGCGGCCAGGGCCCCGTGCGTGCGCGCGATCTCGCCGCCGCACTGGAGGTGTCGGAGCGGACGATCTACCGTGATGTGCGCGACCTGACCGCCTGCCGCGTGCCCATCGAGGGTGAAGCGGGCGTAGGCTACGTGCTGCGCGCCGGCTACGACCTGCCACCCTTGATGTTCAAGGAGCAGGAGATCGAGGCGCTGGTGCTCGGCGCGCGCATCGTCCAGTCGTGGGCCGATGCGGAACTGGCAGCCGCAGCGGCCGACGTCATCGCCAAGGTCGAGGCCGTGATCCCCGAACGGCTACGCAGCTACATGGCGGAAACAGCGCTCCTGGCGCCCTCCCGGCACTCCGCACAGCCGGTGCGCTTCGACGTGGCCGAGCTGCGCCGGGCGCTTAGAGCCCGGCTCAAGATACGGTTCGGCTACGTGAACGAGGCCGGGGAGGCTACAGAACGCACCGTCTGTCCGCTGTCGATGGCGTTCTTCGGTCAGGTCTGGCTGCTCGCTTCCTGGTGCGAGCTTCGCTCCGACTTCCGCTGCTTCCGGCTCGATCGGATGGCGGGCTTCACCGTGACGGAAGACCGCTTTCCGAGCGAGCCCGGGCGCACGTTGCGCGACTTTCTGAAGGTCACGCCGGGCTGGACTGCAGGGTCGAGCGCGGCCATTGCGCCAGAGGCGCCTCCCGTGACGACGCGGGACGAATCGCGGGATCCGGCGGCGTTGAGCGATGCCCGGGACTAATACGGCTTCGACGGCCGCTCCAGACCCGACGCTCGGAGCATGGCCCCACTAGCTGCCGCAGCCCTGCCGGTGGTACCACCGCCGCTCGATTTCGGCGGGAGGGTGCGGTGATGATCGAAGCACTTCGGGGATGGAAGCCGGCGAGGATCGCCTGCCCGGAAGCTGCCGGTCATGGATGTCGCGTCCCATGACCGGCACACGCGCGGGAGCGCTTGCACGCGCGAAGGCGCATCTCGATCGGGGCGCCTTGCGGGACGATCTACGGCGGCGCGTCGCGATCCCCACGGAAAGCCAGGAGCCTGAGCAGCGACCCGCGCTTGACCGCTACCTCCGTGAGGAGATCAGCGACGCGCTTGAGGCGATGGGCTTCAGCGTTGAGATACTTCCCAATCCCGACCCGCGCGGCGGGCCGTTCCTCGTGGCAGAACGCCTGGAAGATCAGGGCTTGCCCACGCTCCTCACCTATGGCCATGGCGACGTTGTGCGGGGACTCGCTGAGCAGTGGCGTCCGGGGCTCGACCCCTGGACACTCACCGTTGACGGCGAGCGTTGGTACGGCCGCGGCACCGCCGACAACAAAGGCCAGCACAGCATCGTGCTCGCGGCCTTGGACCAGGTGATCGCCGAACGCGGCCGGCTCGGCTTCAACGCCAAGCTGATCGTCGAGACCGGCGAGGAGATCGGCTCGCCGGGCCTGGACGCTTTCGTCGCTGCGCACGCCCAGCGCCTTGCCGCCGACGTATTCATCGCCTCCGACGGACCGCGCCTGCGCCCGGAGCGGGCGGCCCTGCAGCTCGGCAACCGCGGTGGCCTCGCCTTCGAGCTCATCGTGGCACTACGCGAAGGCAGCGTCCACTCGGGCCATTGGGGTGGGGTGATCGAGGACCCAGGCATCACCCTCGCCCACGCGCTCGCCTCGATCACCGACGCGAAGGGCCGCATCCTGGTTTCCGAGTGGCGGCCGCCGGCCGTGCCGCCACAGGTGACCGAAGCGCTGCGCGGTCTCGAGATCGATGCGGGCGACCCGAGCATGTTTATCCCCGAGGACTGGGGAGAGCCGGGTCTTTCGCAGGCCGAGAAGGTCTATGCATGGCCCAGCTTCATCATCCTGGCGTTCATCACGGGTCGCCCCGAGAACCCGGTCAACGGCGTGCAGCCCGACGCGGTCGCTCACTGCCAGATTCGCTTCACCGCCGACAGCGACGCGGACGACCTGCTGCCGGCGCTGCGCCGGCACCTCGACGCAAGCGGCTTTCCGCAGGTCGAGATCCGCGAGGTCGACCGCAACATGTTCCCTGCGTGGCGCACCGATCCCGATGACCCGTGGGTCGCTTGGACACTCGATTCGATGGCGCGCACGCTCGGCTACCGACCGGACCTGGTGCCGAACGCGTCGGGCGGCCTGCCGAGCGAACTCTTCGCGCGCCATCTGGGCCTACCTGTCCTGTGGATACCGCATTCCTACAGCGGTTGCCTGCAGCACGGTCCGAACGAGCACGTGCTCGAGCCGCTGATGCGCGAAGGGATGGAGCTGATGACGGCGTTGTTTTGGGATCTTGGCACGGGCGCTGCGGCGACCCCCGCCGAAACGGCAGGCTAGCGACAGCGCTGCTGCGCCACGCTCGGCCCTCGGGTGACGAGGCCCGAAGCCCCCGCAACACGGCTGCTTCGGGAGGTGGTCCCGAGCTCAGGGGCGCTCGGCAATCTAATGCTCCACCGCAAACTCGTCTTTTTTGCCGTGACCGTATCGTCAATCTGTGGCATTCATTCATTACCCTGTCAGCGAGTACTGCGCTCACTGGCCCAGAAGAGTGAGAGGCCATGCAGCTCACCCAGTTCAGCGACTACGCCGTGCGCACGTTGATGTTCTGCGCGCTCCGCCGCGATCGGTTGTGCCGGGTTCGCGACATCGCCGACGCATACCGGGTCTCCGAGCACCATCTGATGAAAGTGGTCCAAGTGTTGGGCCATGCCGGCATCATCGATACCGTCCGCGGTCGCGGAGGGGGCATCCGGCTCGCCCGCGAACCCCACGAGATCGTCCTCGGCGAAGTGGTCCGCGCCACCGAGGGCAATCTCACGCTCGTCGAGTGCTTTGACCCGGCGACGTCATCGTGCCCCTTGACAGCCGCCTGTCGCTTCCAAGAAGCGCTGCACCGCGCTCGAGCAGCCTTCTTCCTCGTGCTGGACGGCTACACCCTGGCCGACTTGGTTGTGATGCCCGAGCGCATGCGCGAGTCGCTCGACGTGGCCCCGCGACGCCAGCCCATCGTCCTCGCTCATTGAGCGTTAGGACTGCTGCGCGTTTCCGAGACTCACTTTCCATGAACTAAAACGCGGCCTTATCCGTACATAGGGCCATACGACTCGTTGTCGCGCGCCGTTGTGGGGCGTGCGGTTGTCGGGAGGGCTGCCTTGAACAATGCCGTTGCAGCGGCGGGTATCACCCGCGCGCGCGATGATGATCGCCGTCGTGTTGCCGTGCGACGCGCCATCATCTTGGGTCTCGTCACCACCACCGGGCTGGGCTTGGCATCGACACTCGCCATGGTGCTGGGCGCCAACGGGCTCTCGGTTGTCGACCTTCTCATGCTCTCGGTGTTCGCGATCACGCTGCCCTGGACGGTGCTGGGTTTCTGGAACGCGGTCATCGGATTTGCGGTCCTCCACTTCTCCCGTGACCCGCTGCGGTGCGTCACACCGCTGGCCGGCCTCGACGAAAGCGGTTCCACACCACGCCACCGCACGGCCATCGCCGTGCCGATCTACAACGAAGACCCCGAGATGGTGGCGCGCCACCTGAAGGCCACGCTCGACGACCTGGCGCGCACCGGCGACCTGGACGGGTTCGAAGTGTTCCTGCTCAGCGACACCAATGATCCGGCCCTGATTGCCGAAGAGCAGGAGCAGTTGCCGGGCCTGTTGGCCCACCCGACGCTGCGTGGCCGCCTCCACTACCGGCGGCGCGAGCACAATGTCGGCTACAAGACGGGGAATATCTGGGACTTTCTGGACCGGCACGGCGACCGCTTCGACTACATGATCGTTCTCGACGCCGACAGCCTGATGACCGGCGCCGCGATCCGGCGGCTTATCCGGGTGATGGACGCCAACCCGGAGGTCGGCATCCTGCAGACGCTGATGACGGGATTGCCGTCATCCTCGGCATTCACGCGGCTCTTTCAGTTCGGCATGCGGCACGGCATGCGCAGCTTCACCACGGGCGCCACCTGGTGGCAGGGGCCCGCCGGGCCCTATTGGGGGCACAACGCGCTGATCCGCGTCGACGCCTTCCGCGCGCACTGCCGCATCCCTGACCTGCCCGGCAAGGCGCCCTGGGGCGGTCTCGTCTTGAGCCACGACCTGGTCGAGGCGGTGCTGATGCAGCGCGCCGGCTATGGCGTGCGTGTCCTCACCGACGAGTTCGGCAGCTACGAGCTCAACCCGCCCTGCCTGCCGGAGTTTGTTCGGCGCAGCCTCCGGTGGTGTCAGGGCAACTTTCAGTATGTGCGGCTCGTCGCCAGACCCGGCTGGCACGTCATGGGGCGGGTGCATCTGGCACTGGCGATCTTGATGTATCTCTCCGGTGCCGCCTGGATGGTCTTCATGACCCTCGGCTTCATCCAGGGGACGTTCGGTGTGGCCGGGGCGTCGCTCGTAGCGGCGAACCCGTGGGGTGCGCCGCCCTCCTGGCTCGGCTTGGCCTTGTTCATCACAATGCTGCTGATGACCTTCGCGCCGAAGCTCGCCGGCCTCGCCGACGCGCTGCTCGACCGCAACCGCCGCCGTGGCTATGGCGGTGCCTTGCCGCTGCTCACCGCCGGCATCTCCGAGTTCGCCTACGGCATGCTCCTCGCGCCCGTGATGGCGCTCAGCGAGAGCTTCTTCATCATCGGTCGACTGCTCACGGGGCGGGGCCTGGATTGGCGGGCGCAACTACGTCGCGACCGTGGCGTGGGCCTCGCCGAAGCGGTCCGGCGCTTCTGGCCACAGACCGTCGCCGGTGCCGTCATGCTCACGGCGTTCTCTTGGTGGGCGCCAAGCCTCCTCGTTTGGATCGTGCCGGTAGTCGTCGGACCGCTGCTGGCAATTCCCTTCGCGTGCGTAACGACCCGCAAGTCGCTCGGCGAAGCACTCGCGCGGAGCCGCTTTGCGGCAGTTCCCGAGGAGCGCTTTCCGCCTGCCGTGGTCAGCGCCGCCATCCCTTGGCTCACGCCCGAGCGGCCGACGCTGCCGACTGCGACCGAGCCCCAACCCGTAGCCGAGCCGATGGCGGCCGGCGGCGGCGACTGACGGTTAGTCGGCGGCGCCAGCACCAACGGCGAGCGGTCGACCGGACGGCACAGAGGTCTCCAGCCGGTGCCGTGGACGTCGCCAGGGCTGGCTCTTGAAGAAGCCCGTGATGTGGGCGATGGCGATCATCAAGGCGAAGCCGAAGAGGTTCACAAACGCCGTGGGCAAGGCGCTGTGCCCAAAGACGTCCAGTGCCATGCCGCCGCCCCATGACAGCGGCAGTGTCGACAGGAACACTGGCAGTGTCTGCTGGCCCACCTTGATGATGGGCTCGAAGCCCCGCCAGCGGACGAATTCAGGATAGAGATTCAAGAAGGCCAGCGCCAAGAACGCCGTCGCCAACAGATGGGCGTAGCGAGCCGGCCCGAAGTCGGTTTTCTCCATCGTCCAGAAGAGCGACTGCGTCAGCTCCCCTACCCACTCCACGTTTCGCCAGATCGGTTCGAAGTCGAGCGGGAACAGGATCAGCACCACGAAAGCCGCCGCCGCCAGCCAGGGCCAACGAAACGGTGGACAATGCAGCCAACCGCGTCCGAAAGCGAAGCCGGTGAAGAACAGGAGCTGCCAGGTGAACGGGTTGAAGAACCAGGGTCGATCCGACCACCACTCCGCCGGCAGGTTCCAATCGAACGCGCGCGCGGCGAGATAGAGTAGCGGTGGGAAGGCGAATGCCAGCCACGGACGGATACTGTGCAGCAACATGACGATCGGCACCATCGCCAGCACCGCCATGTACATCGGCAGGATGTCGAACAGGTTGGGGACGTAGGTCAGCGTCACGAGATGGAGGATGCCCTGCTCGCTCTGCGCGAAGAACCGCGTGAGGTTGAGCTGCGCGACGTAGTCTCGGGTTCCCAGCCATTGCGTGCCAGCGACGCACAGCGCTGCGACAACGAGGAAGACGGCGATCTGTGCCCAGTAGAGCTGCCAGCATCGGTTGGCGATGCGGGCCGTCCCGAGCCACCAGCCCTGCTGCTCGAAGACGCGGCCGAAGGCGAGCGCCGATGCAAATCCCGAGCAGAACACGAACCACTCGGCGGCGTCGGTCGGCCCGAGGGACCGGGGCAGAAACTCGGCCCAGTAATTGCCTGGCATATGCGCGACAAAAATGATGAACATCGCCAAGCCACGGAAGAAGTCGAGGCGCGCGTCGCGTGGCGAGGTCGGCTGCATGGCATGATCCTGGTGGCATTCGGGACGGAGCGCTGCCGCGAGGCAAACGGAAAGAGGGGACAATGAGCATTGTCGACTGGGCGGAGCTGAACACCACCCACATAGCTTCACAGATCGACGAGCGCACCCTCGCGGTCCTACCGATCGCCGCCACCGAGCAGCACGGGCCCCACCTGCCGTTGGGCACCGACAGCGTGATCCTCGAGGGCCTCCTGGACCGACTGCGCGGTCGTCAACTCGCCGAGGGGCGTGCCCTCCTCTTGCCGCTGCAGCCGGTCGGCTTCAGCCCGGAGCACAAGGGCTTCGCCGGAACGTTGAGCCTTTCCGCGGAGACGCTGCTGGCACTGTGGTGCGAAGTGGCGCGCGCCGCAGCCGCCAGCGGGGTGCGCCGCCTCCTCTTGCTCAACAGCCATGGCGGCAACGCCGCTCTCGCCCAGGCGGCGACCATGCGGCTCCGCGACGAGCTGGGCCTCCTGGCGGCCGTGCTCACGACGCACGCGCTTGGCGCGCCGCCTGGCGCGCTCGACGCCGATGAACTGCGCTTCGGCATTCACGCCGGGCACGGAGAGACGGCGTTGATGCGGGTGCTCGCCCCCGAATTGGTGCGCGAGGCCGAGGTGGATCGCTTCACCTCGCGGGAAAGTGAGCTAGCGACGGAACTGGCCGGCTTCACCGGGGGCAAGCTCCGGCTCGCCTGGCGGACCGAGGACCTTCATCCGACGGGCGCGGTCGGCGATGCCGCTGCGGCAACGGCCGCCGACGGCGTCGCGCTCCTCGACTTCCTCACCGATCGCGTCGTCGAGGCGTGCGAGACGATGCTCGCTTGGCCGCTGCCGGAGACGCCGCCGCTCAGCCGTTGACCGCGTGCAAATAGCCCGTCTTCTCGACCCGCGCGCTCATGTACCGCTCGTTGTGCGGGTTCAGCGTCGCCTGGAGGCCGCGGCGGTTGACCACATCGATACCGCAATGGCGCAAGCGTGCGATCTTGTCGGGGTTGTTGGTGAGCAGCTGCACGCGGCGGCAACCCAGGTCCTCGAGCATCCGGGCCGCAACCGCGAACTCCCGCTCATCGGCGGCGAAGCCTAGGGTCTCGTTGGCCTCCAACGTGTCGAGGCCGCCATTCTGGAGATGATAGGTGCGCAGCTTGTTGGCGATGCCGATGCCGCGGCCCTCCTGGGCGAGGTAACAGATGACGCCGCCGCCGGCCTCCGCCATTTGGGCGATCGCCGTCTCCAGCTGCTCGCCGCAATCACAGCGCAAGCTGTGGAAGATGTCACCCGTGAGGC
The DNA here is from genome assembly GCA_028279345.1 of Geminicoccaceae bacterium. Taxonomy (GTDB): domain Bacteria; phylum Pseudomonadota; class Alphaproteobacteria; order Geminicoccales; family Geminicoccaceae; genus JAAAPF01. The sequence goes on along the minus strand of JANQNY010000055.1, from coordinate 19,065 downwards.
ATGCCGAGTGCAGTCGGACGAGTGGTGCCGCCTCGGCCTCTGGTCGACCGATGACCACCGCGACGTGATCGGCCAGCGAGTCGCGGCTGCGATAGGCGACAAAGCGCACGTCGTCGCTCGCCGGCAGCGGCACGGGGGCCTCCGTGAGCCTGCGAACATCGCGAGGAATGGCGCGCCGGAACTCCGCAAGGGCGTCGACGCTGGTCGTCAGTACACCGCCACGGTCGGCAAAGCCCGCGAACACCGCGGCGGTGCTTGGCCGAGAACGCAGCGTCAGCAGCGCGGGCACCGTTTCCGCCAGTCGCGCGAGCTGAAACGCGGCCTCCGCTGTCTCATCGTCACCGAGCGGCTCCGCGCGCCGCTGCAGAAGATCGAGATCGTCCTCGGTCGGCACCCCGAAGCCGAGCCGCTCGATCGCCTGCGTCGCGACGTCGCCGGCCACTGGCAGCGCTACGGCCGTGTTGCCGAAGCCGAGCGCCTGAGCGCGGTAACCGTTGAGGAGCAGCTCCGCCGCGCGCGGCGCGAGCGCCTCGATCACATGCCGCGCACGGTCGCCGCGTGGCTCGACACCGTTGATCAACCAGGCCCCGTGGGGCCCGCGAATGATGACGGGCCGTCCTTGACGAAGCTCGAAAACGCAACGGTCGACGCCAACGAGCAGCAGATCATCAAAAAACATGGAACACCCCTACACCGAACCGCGCTTGCGGCGGCCGCTGGCATAATTAGACGTTTCTCCGGCGCCGACCATTCCTGAGCGCGCGTTCTAGATCCACGGAGGGCCGCACATGGCCGACATCGAGACGGTGGCGCGCGCGTGGCGTTTCCTGCTCGCCGCCCGTGAAACCGCAGATCGTGGTGCGCCCCTTCCGCCGCCGAGCGGCGACCCCGAACTCTGGGACTTGTTCGGTCGCCTTGCGCTGACGCCCCGCGGCGCGCCGTTCGTAATCGCCCATCTGGGTCAAAGCCTCGACGGTCGGATAGCCACGGAGAGTGGACATTCGAGATATATCGGTTGTGATGCCAGCATCGTCCACCTGCACCGCCTGCGCGCGCTCACCGATGCCGTCATCGTCGGCGTCGCCACCGTCGTCGCCGATGCGCCCCAGCTAACGACCCGCCGCGTCGAGGGACCGAGCCCGGTGCGCGTCGTGCTCGACCCGCGGGCACGCCTCTCGGCCGACGCCTCGGTCATCGCCGACGGACGCGCGCCTACGATCGTCGTCCACGCCCGCGGCGAAGAGCCGGCGTTGCCCACCGAGATCGATACGATCGCGCTCTCCGTCGAAGACAACGGCATGCTGCCGCCACGCGCCATCCTGCGCGCGCTCGCCGAACGCGGGCTCACGCGAATCCTGGTCGAGGGAGGCGGACGCACGGTGTCGAGCTTCATCGCCGCCCGTGCGCTCCACCGCCTCCAGTTCGCCGTCGCGCCGCTCCTCATCGGCTCGGGTCGCGCGGCACTGACTCTGCCCGCCGTGACGACGCTGGACGCGGCGCTCCGGCCACCTTGCCGCCGCTTTGATCTTGGCGAGGACAGCCTGTTCGACTTCACTCTCGAAGGCCCCGACAAGGATGGAACCGCATGAGCTTCTGGACCCGCCTCGGCATCACCGTCGTCGCCATGATCGCCGTCAGCTTTCTCTTGGACATGGCGTGGAACGGCCTCACCGGCCTCCGCATTCCGACCTACATCGCCGGCGTTCTGGGCGGCCTCGTCGCGTTGCCGGTTTGGGAACTGCTGCGGGCCCGCGCCAAGACCACGTCCGAGTTGCACTAGCGGGCCAACCCCCGATGCCGGCCGAGGCGCCTCCTTTGGTCAACGCGGTCCTGGGCACACGGTTCCCGACCGTCCGCCTGCAGTGACGAACGAGCACTGCCGGCGTCGCGCCAATGCTCTACTGGGCAGACAGCTAGCGATGGTGCTGCGAAGCTGTCTCGGGCCGTGCGCCGCCGGCGTCGGCGAGACCATGGGCGGAACGCCGACACCTTTCGCCGCCACGCACCAAGGCGAATGCGGCACCATCGACGGTGCCAGAAACCGAAGCCTCCGAGCGCCGCCGGGTGATCCTCGTCGGCGGCCGCCGCAATCGCTCCTAGCTCGCCGGCTCGGCACCTCAGCCGCGTCCAGCGGCTAGCGTCGCGTTCTTTGCCATCGCGCGGTTCCATTGATTGACCGGCGGACGCTACCATGGTGATGCTGCGGCGCAGCAAGATCATCTGGAGGGACCGACGTGCAAATCCCGGTCTGGCGGCTGTAGTGCAGGTCGCACACACTGCGCCTAGGGTGCAGTGCAGTATGGGCGCTGCCGGAGGACCGTGGCCATGAGCGACGACGACGTGCTGACCTTCGACGAGAGCGCCCGGGAGCTGAGGGGCAAAAAGGGCGTCGTCCTCGGCATCGCGAACCGCCAGTCGATCGCCTACGGATGCGCCGCCGCTTTTCGGTTTCTCGGCGCCGAGCTGGCGCTGAGCTATCTCAATGACCGGGCTAGGCCGTTCGTCGAGCCGATCGCCGACGAGCTCGACGCGGCGATCTTCATGCCGGTGGACGTCTCGAAGGACGGTGAGCTCGAGGCCATCTTCGAGACCGCCGCGGAGACCTGGGGCGGGATCGACTTCGCGCTCCATTCGATCGCCTTCGCGCCGCGCGAGGACCTCCATGGGCGGCTGGTCGACAGCTCTGCTGCCGGCTTCGCGGAGGCAATGGACATCTCGTGCCACTCCTTCGTGCGCATGGCACGCTGTGCCGAGCCGCTGATGGGGAAGGGCGGGACGCTTTTCGCGATGTCCTATTACGGGGCCGAAAAGGTGGTGAGCCACTACAACCTCATGGGCCCGGTGAAAGCCGCGTTGGAGTGCTGCGTACGCTATCTGGCCCACGAGCTGGGTCCCAAGGGCATCCGCGTCCATGCGATTTCGCCGGGGCCGATCCGTACCCGCGCCGCGTCGGGAATCAACGAGTTCGAGGAGCTTCTGAGCGTTGCCGAGACCCGGGCACCTCGCCATCAACTGGTGTCGATCAAGGACGTGGGCGTCGCCACGGCGGCGCTTGCGACACAAGCCGCGAACCTGATTACCGGAAACACGATCTACATCGACGGCGGCTACCACATCATGGGCTGACACCCGTTGCGACAGCCGATCACAGCCCGAAGCCGAAGGCAGAGACGATGAGCGAGGTAGTGCTGGTCATCAATGCGGGGTCGTCGAGCCTCAAGTTCTCGCTGTTCGACGCGACCGGGGAAGCCGAGCCGGAGCTGCTCGCCCGGGGGCAGGTCGAGGGCATCGGCATCAAGCCGCACTTCCACGCCAAGGACGCGCAGGACGCCGTCTTGGCCGACCTCGCCTACAAGCCCGGCGCAGGCCATCGCGGCGCGATGCAGCGCCTGAGCGAGTGGCTCACCAGCTACCTCGACGGCCGTCGCGTCGCGATCGTCGGCCACCGGGTCGTTCACGGCGGAACGCGCTACAAGCGGCCCGTGCTGGTCGATGGCAACGTCATGGAGGACCTGGAGCGGCTCGTCCCGCTGGCCCCACTCCACCAACCCCACAACCTAAGGGCGATCGAAGCGGTGGCGCTCGCCTATCCAGGCGTCCAGCAGGTCGCCTGCTTCGACACGTCGTTCCACCAGGGTCATCCCTGGGTGGCGGACACGTTCGGGCTGCCGCGGGCGCTGTACGACGAGGGTATCCGCCGCTACGGGTTCCACGGCCTGTCCTACGAGTACATCGCCCGCGAGCTGGGGCGAATAGCACCGGCCCTCGCCAAGGGGCGCGTCGTCGTCGCGCATCTCGGCAATGGGGCGAGTTGCTGCGCCATGAAGGCTGGCCGCAGCGTCGACAGCACGATGGGCTTCACAGCGCTCGACGGCCTGCCCATGGGCACCCGCTGCGGACAGATCGACCCAGGCGTGCTCCTGCATCTCCTCGACCAGAAGGGCATGACCAGCGGCGAGATCAGCGACCTCCTTTACAAGGAAGCGGGGCTGAAGGGGCTGTCGGGGATCAGCAGCGACATGCGCGACCTCGAAGGCAGCGACCGGCCCGAGGCCGCGGAGGCGATCGCCTACTTCACCTTCCGCATCCGTCGCGAGGTGGCGGCACTCACAGCCAGCCTCGGTGGCCTGGATGGGCTCGTCTTCACCGCCGGCATCGGTGAGCATGCCATGAATGTCCGGCGGGCCGTCGCCGAACCCCTCGACTGGCTCGGGATCACCTTTGACAGGGCAGCCAACCAGTCAGGCGCTGCTGTCATTTCGACGCCCGAGAGCCGTGTCGAAGTGCGCGTCATCCCGACCAACGAGGAGAGGATGATCGCCCTGCACGCGCTGAGCGTGGCCGGCGCTCCGTCCAGTTGACCAACGAGCCGCTCGAAGGAGCCCATCGACATGGCACCGCCCCACGCAGATCCGCCCGGGGTTGCGCACGGCGCAGGTCCTGACGAAGCTGTCGCCCGCAATGAAACATACAGATGAGACGGGTGGCGAGATGGCGAAGAAGCAGGCGACTAAGACGAAGCACGATGCGCCCGAGCAACCGGACAAGCTGTCGCGCAAGGTCTTCGAGAAGGAGCTCCACAAGCTCCAGGTGGAGCTGACCCGGCTCCAGGCCTGGGCTGTCGAGGAGGGTGCGCGCATCGTCGTCGTCTTCGAGGGGCGCGACACCGCGGGCAAGGGCGGCGTCATCAGCCGCATCACGTCACGCACGAGCCCACGCGTCTACAAGCACATCGCGCTCCCCAAACCTTCCGACCGCGAGCGCACGCAGCTCTACATGCAGCGCTACCTGACGCACTTTCCGGCCGGCGGTGAGATCATCCTGTTCGACCGCTCATGGTACAACCGCGCCGGCGTCGAACGCGTGATGGGCTTTTGCACGCCCGAGGAGACGGAGCGCTTCCTCAGGATCACGCCCACCGTCGAGCGCGAGTTCGTCGACCAGGGCATCATTCTCTTGAAGTACTTCCTCGACGTCTCGCAGGGCGAGCAGCGCCGCCGCTTCGAAGCGCGCGTCACCGACCCGCTGAAGCACTGGAAGCTGAGCCCGATGGACACGGAATCGGTACGCCGCTGGTGGGACTACACGGTCGCCTACAAGGAGATGATCGAGCGCACCGATTCGCCCGAGGCGCCGTGGTACCTGGTGCCGGCCGACGACAAGCGCCGCGCACGGCTCAACCTGATCTCCCACATGCTGGACCAGATCCCTTACAGACGCGTCAAGCCGCACCTCCCCGCGATCCCGAAGGCGCAGCGTCGGCCGAAGGGTCTGACGAACGACCTGCCCGCGACCCACGTCGTGCCGCAACGCTATTGAGCGTCGGTAGCTAAGGCGCGGCTACAGCAACGGGCACCGCCACCTCGTTGCGCCGGAGCGCCGGCACCGTCCAAGGGGGATCGTAGAAGAAGGCCTCGAAGCTACCCGTGGATTCGATCCCCGCGTCCCTCAGAAAGGCCCGTAGTCGGTCCTCCTGATCGCGCACTCGGGCATCGGTGGGCCTCCCTGAGAAGCGCAGCACGGCCAGCGTTTCTGCCGGAACCTCGACTAGGCAAACATTCGCGTTCTTTGGCGTCGGCGCGGTCGCGCGGGTCAAGGCGGCCGGCAGGAAGAAGCGCATGAGCAGCTGGTCGTCCGATGCCGCCGTAGCGACCGGCGCGGTCATGGCGATCTTGGTGCCCTCGTCCGGCGCTGCGCTCGTCGCGACCGGCGCGGTCATCGCGATCTCTCGCGCGCCTGCATTTCCGCCGAAGATGTAGCCTGCGAGCCGGCGGAAGGCTGCGTTGCGGGCGTCCGGCCCCGCCGGCACGAGCGTTTCGGCGGCGAGCCGCGGGCCGTAGCGGCGGATCTCGACGTCGTTCGCCAACTGCCGGGTGACCTCGTAAGGCGGCTGTTCGGTTCCCGAGCGAACACCCACCACGCTACACGCCGTGAGCAGGAACGACATCGCCACCACGAGAAAAGGTGTGCGCATGGGCCTTCGGATCCGTTCGCGCGGTCGACCACCGAGCAAGAGAAAAGCCGCCCGGAGGCGGCTTTTCCGTGAGCGGGCCGATGCGGCCCCCTGGCATGACGCCGACGTTCACGCGACCCGCAGAGGCTGCTCCACGGTCGACGCGAGACGCGGGGACGACACCCTAACCCTGGACTCACTTGACACGGGATCACCTCCTTTCAGCTGTTGCGACACGCGGTCAGTTACACAAAGCCCGCTCCGCTTGGCAAGCGGTTCAAGCGCGCGAAATCAGCGCCACGAACGGCAGGTGCGCACCGTTCTCGAAGATCAAGGTGCCCATGCCCGTGACGACGGTGCCGTCGTGGCTCTTGGAGGCCGCGTTGAGATCATAGTTCACGTGCTGATGTGGGAACTCGTTCCGATCGACGTTCTCCAGGAAGTGCATGCAGACCCGCGCGGCACCCATCCGCTCCAGCATGTCGTCCGGGCCCTCGAAGGGGTAGCGCCCCTCGGCGCCGGTGTCCGGGTCCATGACCCGCGCCTGATACTCAGCCATACGCCCATCTCCTTCGATTCGAAGCGGCGTAGCTCGTTGAAGCGACAAACGCGTGACAAGCGCCGAGGCCGTTGAAAGCAGTATGAGGATGGCTAGCTCTCTCTGGCAATCAGGGAGGGTGCCATGTTGCGCGCACTGACCGTTTGGCTGTTTGCGGGCTTCTACACGATGCCGGCTGTGGCGGCGGGGTGCTTTCCGGTCGCCGGCTCGCCAGCGCAGGTGGTGCCGGCATCCCTCGCTGCAGCTTCGCTGTCCGACGATGCGACCCTCAGGCTGACCTTCTTGGGCCACGCCTCCTTCCTCATCGAGACCGCCGGCGGCGCGAGCGCGATCACCGACTACAACGGCTTCAACCGCGCCTCTTTCCCGCCCGACATCGTCACCATGAACAACGCCCACAGCACGCATTGGACCGACAATGTGGAGCCAGGTGTCGCGCATGTGCTGCGCGGTTGGTCCGCGGGCGGCGGCATCGCCGAGCACGACGTGGTTGTCGATGATCTGCGCGTGCGCAACGTGCCGACCAGCGTGCGGGGCCGTCACGGTCAAGAGTGGGCGAACAGCAACTCGATCTTCGTCTTCGAGGTAGAGGACCTCTGCGTCGCGCATCTGGGGCACCTGCACCACGCACTCGAGGATTACCATCTGGCGGAGCTGGGGGTCATCGACATCCTGCTCGTGCCGGCGGACGGCATGTGGACGATGCCGCACAGCACGGCGGCTGCGGTCGTAGACCAGATCAGGCCATCGGTGGTCGTGCCGATGCACTATTTCGGGCGGGGACCGCTCGAAGACTTTCTTGCAGCACTTTCACCGGAATGGCAGGTGATCACCTCCGCCGAGCCGAGCGTCGAGTTCTCGAGGCTCAACCTGCCCTTTCGAACGGTGATCGTGCTGCCGGGCAGTTGAGCAGTCTGGCCCAACGGAGTGTTGGACTGCTCGTGACAGCCCGCTAAAGATGACGGATTGGCGAAGAACGGCGGCAACTTACCGGGAGAAAGGGCCGCCCGCCACGCTCTGGCTCGGCCCGCTTAGCCTCAACCAAACTGGTTATTCCGTGCAATCTGGAGACGGCCCCCTCAATCGCGCGTCCATGGTCGCGTCCAGCGTGAAGCAGATCAGTTCGACCTGGCGTCGGGTGCTGATCGCTTGCGGGCTGCTCGTGTTCGGCGTGGGCGTCCTGATCTGGGCCTCGCCGGCGCCGGGCGGCTTCCTTCTGCTGGCGGGCGGACTGAGCTTGGTGCTTGCCAATTCGAAGATCGCCAAGCGCCGGTTCCTTACCTGGAAGCGCCGCTATCCGCAGCTGCTCGTGCCACTACGGGGTCTCCTGCGCCGCTTCAGCGGCAATCGGCGAAACTGAACCGAAAGAGGGCGCCGCCGCCTTCAGCCCTCAAGCTGCCGCTAGGTTCGGCGGCACCACGACACCGGCGCGCTCGAGCTCGCCTCGGATCGTCTCCTTGAGACGCTCGAGGCCCGCCTTATCTGCGGCCTCGGCGCGGGTGACGAGCACCGCCTGCGTGTTGGACGCACGCATCAGCCACCAGCCATCGGCCGTTTTGACGCGCACCCCGTCGACGTCATCGACGTCGGCACCCTCGGCGGCGAGCCGCTCCTTGACCTCGCGGATGACGTCGAACTTGCGCTCGTCGGCGCACTCGACCCGAATCTCGGGTGTGTTCACCACCTCCGGCATCGCATCGCGATAGGCGCTAAGGGGCTTGTCGTGGCGCGCCAGGATATCGAGCAGACGAACCGCCACATAGAGCGCGTCGTCGTGGCCGTAGAACTGGTCCTTGTAGAAGATGTGCCCGGACATCTCGCCCGACAGAGGCGCCTCCACCTCCGCCATCTTGGCCTTGATGAGCGAGTGGCCGGTCTTCCACATGAGCGGCTGGCCACCCATCGCCGCGATCGCGTCGAACAGTGTCTGCGAGGCTTTGACATCGGCGATGATCGTGGCGCCGGGATAACGCTCCATCAGGTCGTCGGCGAGGATCTGGATAAGCTGATCACCCCAGAGGATCCGGCCCTGGGCATCGACCACGCCGATGCGGTCGCCATCGCCGTCGAAGCCGATCCCGACCTCGGCGCCGGTCTCGCGCACCTTGGCGATCAGCTGCTCGAGGTTGTGCGGCTCGGTGGGGTCGGGGTGATGGTTGGGGAACCGGCCGTCGATGTCGCAGAAGAGGAGATGGTGCTCGCCGGGCAACTTGGCGACGAGGGCCTCGGCCGCCGGACCGGCGGCGCCGTTGCCGGCGTCCCAGACCGCAACGATCTCGCGCGTGCCATGGTAGTCGCGCGCCAGGCGATCGACATAGGCGTCGAACACCGACTGCGTCTGGACGCCGCCGCCCGCCGCTTCGCGAAACGCGCCCTGCTCGGCGAGCGGTCGCAGCTGCTGGATCCGCTCACCGAAGAAGGAGGCGGTGCCAATCATCATCTTGAAGCCGTTGTGCGACGGCGGGTTGTGCGAGCCGGTGACCTGGATGCCTCCGTCGCACCCGAGCTCGTGCACGGCGAAGTAGAGCATCGGCGTCGGCCCGCAGCCGATATCGACAACATCGGCGCCAGCTGCGATCAGTCCTTCTACCAACGCCTCTTGCAGCTCCGGCGAGCTGAGGCGCCCATCACGCCCGACGGCGATGCGCAAGCCGCTGCCCTCGTCGGCGAGCACCGTCGCGAACGCCTGCCCCAACGCACGGGCGTCAGCCGGAAAGAGGGTCTCGCCGACGATGCCGCGGACGTCGTACTCGCGCAGAATCGTCGGGTGAAAGCGATGTGGCGTTCCCATGATGTCCCCGCGGTTGAATGCCGTCGGCTAGCGGTACCGCTCGAGCAGCGTCGCGAACTCGTCCTTGAGATCGGGACGTCTCAAGGCCGCCGCCACGATCGCTTCGAGATAGCCGAGCTTGTCGCCGCAATCATGACGTTGACCGCTGAACAGGTAGCCGTGGAACGGCTTGTCGCCGAGCATCTTGGCCATGGCGTCGGTAAGCTGGATCTCGCCGCCGGCACCTGGATCTTGGCGATCCAGATGCTCGAAGATCTCGGGCAGCAGCACGTAGCGGCCGATGACGGCGTAGCGGGAAGGCGCCCACTCCGGATCGGGCTTCTCGACCATCGCCTTGGCTGCGACCAGCCGGCCGTCGACATCGCCGGCGTCGAGAATGCCGTAGCGCTTGGTGTGCGCGTAGGGAACCTCCATGGTCGCTACGACATTGCCGCCGGTACGTTCGTGCGCCGCGATGAGTTCGCCGAAGCAGGGCTCGCCACCGAGGATGAGGTCGTCGACGAGGCCGACGGCGAAGGGCTCGTCGCCGACGATGTGCCGCGCGCACCAGACCGCATGCCCGAGGCCCAGCGGCTGCTGCTGTCGCGTGTAAACCACCTGCCCCGCCCGCGGCAGCGCGGCCTCGAGCTCCGCCACGGCCTCGGTCTTGCCCTTCGAGAGTAGGCTAGCAAAGAGCTGCTCGGCGCGATCGAAATGATCTTCGATCAGCGTCTTGCCACCCGCGGTGACGAAGATGAACTCCTCGATCCCGGATGCCCGCGCTTCCTCGAGCGCATACTGGATGACCGGGCGGTCGACGACCGGCAGCAGCTCCTTGGGCATGACCTTGGTGGCTGGCAGCATACGGGTACCGAGACCCGCAACGGGAAACACGGCCTTGCGAACTCGGGCCACGCTACTCTCCGCGAGGTTGAGACGTCGACGGAACGGCCCGTGCTATACGCACGCAGCCTTCCGCTTCGCAAGGGCAACAGGGCGCCTAGCGGCGCCCTAGAAGGTGCGCCCGTGCCGCATTCAATTGTGCCGCCAGAAAGGTTGAGCCGCCACGATCGGGATGGAGGTGGGCCATGAGGCGGCGATGCGCCGCCTTCACGTCGTCGATGCTCGCTCCAGGAGCCAGCCCCAGGATCTCGTAAGCCCGCTCGTCGGTCATGGCCGCAGCGTTCTCGGCACCCGGCGCCTCCTCCTCGCCGCCCCGCCAGCCCGAATGACGGCGATCCAGAAACGCCTCCAGCAGCGGCTCGCTCTCCGGGTCGTCACGACGGCACTCGGCGAGGAGCGCCCGCAGCTCGTCTAGGGTGAGCCGCACCAGCCGGCGCCCCTTGAAGCGCCCGCGCAAGACCTCACCGTCGAGTTGGCCCGTCGCCGGGTCGAGGCGCATAGCGAGTGTCGACGTGCGCACCTGCGCGTCGCCCGGCCCGTCGTGGTCCTCGCCGTAGGAACCGAACGGATCGGGCGGTGCCTGGGCACGGCGAAACGACCGCACGGCGTAGGCCGCGGCGCCCAGAGCCGCGATCGCGAAGCCGAAGCGCCCGGCGTAGATGAGACCCGAGCCCAGCAAGGCTGAGAAGGTGGCGGCGAACACGCGGAGCGCCTGGGCCAGATCGCGCGGCGACGTCGACGTTAGCCACCGCATACCCATGACGGCCATCGTCGCCACGGCGAGCAGCGCGAGGAGCGTCAACCAGCCCATCGGCGCTCAGCTCTTGCCGATGAGACGAACGTGATGGGCCTGCCGGCGATTGGCATCCTCGAGCGCGGCAACGCCGCCCGCAGCATACGCAGCGACGGCGGCCAACAACTGCCGCAGCTCGTCGGGGCTGGTGGAACTGAGCTGGCAGTGCGCTCCACCGGTGAGGCGGGCGATATCGCGAAAAGCGCGCGTGGCGTCCGGATCTTGGCCTTCCTGGAAGACGAACGCGCGCACGCCGCGCGCACCGAGCTGGCCGGCCAGATGGCCCAGCCGATCGATGTCCTCTTCGCACGCATCGCCGACATAGACGAGCGCATCGACGCCGCCATCCTTGGTTGCCTTCAACACGTGATTGAGGACGCGCTCGATCTGCGTGCGGCCGGCGCGGCACATGACGCGGGTCATCAGCTCGACCAGCGGCTTCGGCTGGCCCACCCAGCGGCTCGCCTTGCACTCATCGAAGCCCCGGAAAAAGACGAGCTGGACGTCCAGGCCGCCCAGCGCCTCGGTCTCCAGAAACATCTGTCCCTGCACGCTCATCGCGCGGTCCCACGACGGCTCGCGCGAGGCCGTCGCGTCCATGGCGAAGACGAGCCGTCCCCGGCGACCGCGCCCAGGTCGCGGCGGTGTGCGCTTAACCTGGTCGAGAAAGCGGGCGACGTCGCCACCATCGACCAGATCGCGCTTTTCGGAACCATCCTTAGCCATGTGCGATATGTTGGCACGCAGTGGCCTTCGGTCCACCTCCGAGCTGGGCGACCGGCAGCCGCGGCGGAAAACAATGCAGATCTTTGGCGACAGCAATTCCGGCAACTGCCTCAAGGTCAAGTACACCTGCGATCATCTGGGCCTGCCCTATCGCTGGGAAGAGGTCGACGTGGCCAGCGGCGCGACGCGGGCACCTTCCTTCCTGGAACAGAATCCACAAGGTCAGGTGCCCTTCGTAGTCCTCGACGACGGCCGCCCGCTCGCCCAGTCCAACGCGATCATCTGGCACCTCGCAGAGCAGAGCCCGCTCGTACCAGACGATGGATATGCGAGGGCCCGCGTTCTGGAGCTGCTGTTCTGGGAGCAGTACAGCCACGAGCCCTACATCGCCGTCTGCCGCTACAACCTGGTCTACCAGGGTAAGCGGCCAGAGGACCGCGAGCCCTGGCGGGTCCAACGCGGCGAGCGCGCCCTGGACCTGCTGGACGCGATGCTCGACGATCGCGAATGGCTGGTCGGCGGCACGATGACCGTCGCCGACGTCAGCCTCGTCGCCTACACGCGACTGGCACCGGAAGGTGGCTTCGACCTCGGCTCGCGTCCCCATGTCAGGGCCTGGATCGGCCGCGTCGAAGCCGCGTTGGGCCTGCGCCCGGTCGAGGCTCGCGCGTGACCCGGAAGCGTCGCCCGTGGCCGACACCACCCATGCCGCGCTGATCGAAGCGCTCGATCGGGGCGAGGTCGCGGGCATCGGCAAGGCGCAACGCATCGACACGCTCGCTGCCCATGTCTTTCTAGCTGGTGACCACGCCCACAAGCTCAAGCGGCCGGTCGCCTTCAGCTTTCTCGACTTCAGAACGGCCGACCAGCGCCGCCGCGCCCTGGAGGCCGAATTGCGGCTGAACAAGCGGACCGCGCCGGATCTCTATCTCGCGGTGCTGCCGATCACCTACGACGGTCAGCACTACGCGCTCGACGGCGAGGGCGCAGCCATCGAATGGGTCCTACTGATGCGTCGCTTTCCGGCGGACGCGCAGCTGGACCGTATCGCGGCCGCAGGCGCCCTGCCGCCAGCCGTGGCCGTAGCGCTCGGACGCAGCGTCGCGCACTTGCACGGGTATGCGGACATTCGAACGGCCCGCGGCGGCGTTGCCGCCATGCGCGAGGTCGTCCTGGGCAATCGCCAGGACCTCGACGCCGTGTCTCCGGGGCTGTTCGAGACGGGCGTCATCGACATCGTCGACGGTGCGGCGCGCCTGGCCCTCGTCCGGCATACCGCACTCCTCGAGGCCCGCCGCCGTCGGGGTCTCGTGCGACGTTGTCACGGCGATCTGCACTTGGGCAACATCGTTGCTCTCGGTGATCGGGTCGTGCCGTTCGACTGCATCGAGTTCAGCGAGGACTTCGCCTGCGTCGATACGATGTACGACTTGGCGTTCCTGCTGATGGACCTCGTGGAACGCGGCCAACGGCCGGCGGCCTGGCTGGTGCTCGACGCCTATCTCGACGAGCGCCGCGACCTCGAGGGCCTAGCGCTCCTGCCGTTCTACATGGCGGTGCGCGCGACGATCCGCGCCAAGGTCACAGCCCTCGCGGTGGACCCAGAGCGACCGGAGACCGATGCCGTCGATCGGGCCCGTCGGTATCTCGATCTCGCGGCCGCTTTCCTGCCGGCACCGGCACCGCGGCTGATTGCCATCGGCGGCCTCTCGGGCACCGGCAAGACGACCCTCGCCCGCGCCTTGGCGCCATTGATCGACCCGGCCCCTGGCGCACTGCTCGTCCGGAGCGACGTCGAACGCAAGCGCCTCGCCGGCGTTCCTGAGATCGAACGCCTGGACGCTTGGGCCTACACGCCCGAGCGGAACGCCGCCTGTTTCGCCGAGCTTCGAGACTGCGCGGCGCGCGCGCTCGCTGGTGGTTGGAGCGTGGTCGTGGACGCGGTGCACGGCCGGCCGGAGGAGCGTGCGGTGATCGAGCAGGCGGCGCGTGCCGCGGGCATTCGCTTCGACGGCCTCTGGCTGGAGGCACCTGCAGGCACGCTCGTTCAGCGGGTGGGCGAACGCCGAGACGATGCCTCGGACGCAGATGCCGCGGTCGTGCGCGGGCAGCTCGAGATGGACGTCGGGCCGCTTACCTGGCGGCGCGTCGACGCCGAGGGCACGATAGACGGCATAGTCGAAAGCCTCTTGGGACCGCTCGACCTCAATGCGACTACGCTTGCGCCGCCGCCACCGCGAACTAACGTGAGAAGTTAACGCGACGACAAGCGCGATCCACTTCGGGCGGACGAACGTTGACCAATGACGCTGCTGGCCTGGCCAGTGAGTTCGAGCTGAAGCTCGCCGGGCCCCGTGCGGCGGTCCTGCAGGCCTTCGAAGCCTTTACCGTGCGCAATCATGGTGAACAGGTGGGGCCAATGCGACCGGCGCGGCGGCTCAGCGCCGTCTACTTCGACACGCCGGACCGGCGGCTTCTGGCGCGAAGCGCGGCACTCCGGGTGCGGCGCGAGAACGGCAACTTCGTCCAGGCGCTGAAGATCGCGCGCGGGGCGCTGGACCGGCTCGAGCACGAGGCGACCACCCGAGGTTCCGCGCCCGAGCTGGAGCTGTTGCCCGCCGACATCCGGCCGGTCCTGGGCGCGCTCTACGCCGAAGAGCTGACGCCCGTCTTCGCCACCGACGTCCAGCGGCGCCGGCGGGAGATCGTCCGCGACGACGGCTTCGGCCGCGTCAGCCGTGTCGAGCTGGCGCTCGACGAAGGTGAGGTGAGCGCCGGTGGGCGGACGGAGCCGATCCTCGAGCTGGAGGTAGAGCTCAAGCAGGGCGATCGCGCCCTCGTCTTCGACGTCGGCGAGAGCCTCATCGATGCGGGCGCGACGCGCATCATCAACAGCTCGAAGGCGGCGCGCGGGTATCAGCTCGCCGACGGGACGACACCCACGGCGACCAAGGCGGTGAAGCTGCGGCTCCTGCCGAACGAGAGCGTCGGCGACGCCTTCGGCCGCATCATGGAGAGCGTCGTCACGCAGTGGTTGGCCAACCACGACGTGGCGTTCGACGGGCGCGACGTCGAAGGAGTCCATCAGCTTCGTGTCGCCGTGCGCCGGCTGCGATCGGCGTTGACCTCGTTCGGCCTCGTGCTCGCTCCCGAGCGGCTGGCTTGGCTCAAGGGCGAGGCGCGCTGGGTCATGGCGGAGCTGGGCCCAGCGCGCGACCTAGACGTCTTCTGTGGCGAGATGCTCCCACCGATCGCGGCCGCGCGTCTCAACGACGCGGCACTGGCAAGGCTGCGCTGCACCGCCGAAGATGCTCGAAGTGCCGCGTATGAGCGCGTCCGAGTGGCCCTGGCGAGCCCGCGCTACGCGCGCTTTGTTCTAAGGCTCACGCAATGGCTGATGACCCGCGGCTGGCACGCCGATGCCGACGCTGCGCTGCACTTGCAGCTCGGTGGCCCGCTGGACGACTTCGCCAGGCACGTCCTGGAGAGGCGTGCCAAGGCGGTGAGGAAGCGTGGCCGTCACTTCGCCGATCTCGACATCGATGAGCGCCACGAGCTCAGGAAGACCCTGAAAAAGCTTCGCTACGCGGTCGAGTTCTTCCGCGAGCTCTATGCACCGAAGCCCGTGAAGCGCTATTTGGCACGGCTCGAGAAGCTACAGGATGCATTCGGCCACATGAACGACATGGCTGCAGCCGAAAGCGTGCTCGCCGGCATCGTCGAACAGGGCGATGCCCGGCTCACCGAGGCGAAGGGCCTGATCCTCGGCTACTACGCGCACGCGGCCAGCGCCGTGGAGGACGAGCTCAGCGCCGACTGGCAAGCGTTCGCCGCGGCCGAGCCGTTCTGGAAGGTCCACGGCCGGTGCTGACGGTTCTGGTCGCCAATACCAAAGGCGGCTGCGGCAAGACGACAACAGCGACGCATTTGGCAGCCGCGTTCGCCGGGGCGGGGTTGAAGACCGCGCTCGCCGACTGCGATCGGCAGCGCTCGAGCCTCGGATGGATCGCCGCCCGGCCGGCGGAAGCACCAGCGATCGCCGGCGTCGACTGGGTCAAGGGGCCGGGGAAGAGCCCGCAGGTCGACCGGCTGGTGATCGACGCGCCGGCCGCGATGCGGATGGGTGGGATCGAAGAGCTGATCCTCGAGGCGGACGTCGTCGTCGTGCCCATGCTGCCATCCGTGTTCGACGAGACCAGCACGACGCGTCTTCTCACCAAGGTGCAGGCGGTGAAGCCGATCCGCAAAGGCAAGAAGGCGCTGGGGCTCATCGCCAATCGGCTACGGCCGCGATCCAAGGCAGGTGTGCGGCTCGAACGCTTCGCGGATGAACAGACCCACGAGTTGGTCGGCCGCATTCCGGATCGCGCGGTCTACGCCGATGTCGCCCGCGACGGGCTCTCGGTCTTTGACCTCCGTGGGACACGTGGCGAGGCGCTCAGGAGCGATTGGCTGCCGATCGTCCGCTTCTGTGAAAACCAGGCCTAACGAGGACGACAACGGCTGCTGCGACATGATGTCCAGCGAGAACGCGCTAGCCGCTAGTCGAGCGTTCGCGCGTCGCCATTTCGCCGGTCGGCCACGGCCCGGACCAAGCCCGAGAGCGCTGCGCGCACGGCCTCGTCCTCGATGCGACCGTAGCTCCGCGCAATCTCGATCGTTGGCCGCTCGCGACCGCCATGGGCGAGTTCCTCGGGCGCGGTCGGCGGTGCGGGGTAAAGGTAGCCGGGCGTCACGTCGAGCCAGACCGCCAGCTCGAACAGGCGGGATGCGCTGATCCGGTTGGCCCCGCGCTCGTACTTCTGGATCTGCTGGTAAGAGATCCCGACGCGCCGCGCGAGCTGCTCCTGGGTGAGGCCGAGTTCCACCCGGCGGCGCCTAATGCGCTCACCGATCGCCCGGTCGATCACGCTCGGGCAGTCCCCTCCCGCCACGCGTCACTCCCCTACGACGGGCTGGCCCCGAGCGGCGCCCTTCGCTATTGAAATCTGAAGTATGATCATCAACGACGAACGGGATCGAGCGCAACCGTGCCCGATATCATTCGCTTCATAGCATACGTGCCCGCCCTCGCCAGCGTTCTCCTGCTCGCCGCCTGCGGCGGCCGCGAGCAAGAGCGCCCCGAATACGTCGAGCGGCCGGTCGACGAACTCTACAACACAGCGATGGACGAACTCGACGACGGTAATCTGACCAGCGCGGCGATGGCCTTCGAAGAGGTCGAGCGTCAGCATCCCTATTCGCAATGGGCGACGCGCTCGATGTTCATGGCTGCCTACGCCTACTACGAGGATCAGCGCTATGATGACGCCATCCTCGCCGCCGAGCGCTTCATCGAGTGGAACGCCGGCAGCGAGGACGTCCCGTACGCTCAGTATCTCATCGGCATGAGCTACTACGAGCGCATCTCCGATGTCGGCCGCGATCAGGCGATGACGGCCGACGCGCAGGAGGCGTTTACGGAACTGGTGCAGCGCTACCCCGACACGGACTACGCGCGCGACGCGGAGCTCAAGCTCGACCTGATCCGCGATCATCTCGCCGGCAAGGAGATGGAGGTCGGCAGGTTTTACCTCAAGCGCAACGACTATGTCGCTGCGATCAACCGCTTTCGCAAGGTCCTCGACGAGTACCAGACGACGACGCACGTCCCGGAAGCGCTGCATCGAACCGTGGAGGCCTACACGGCGCTGGGCGTGCGTGAGGAGGCGTACAGGAACGCTGCAATCCTCGGCTACAACTATCCCGGCAGCGTCTGGTACGAGCGTACCTACGCGTTGATGACGGATCCGGACTTGCCGCCGCTCGAAGGCTGACGGCCCGATAGCGATGCTGCAGGCGCTCGCCATCCGAGACGTCGTCATCATCGAACAGCTCGACCTCACCTTCGGCACCGAGCTGGGGGTGCTCACCGGTGAGACCGGCGCCGGCAAATCGATCTTGCTGGACGCGCTCGGGCTCGCCTGTGGTGGGCGCGCCGATCGCGGACTGGTCCGTGCCGGCAGCGAGCGGGCCCAGGTGACGGCCATGTTCGCCCTACCCGAACGACATCCGGCGCACCGTTTGCTGGCCGAGGCCGATCTTGACCCGGTCGACGACCTGCTCGTCCTGCGCCGCAGCCTGCACGCCGACGGCCGCAGCCGCGCCTTCCTCAACGACCAGCCGGTGACCGCAGCCCTCCTGCGTCTGGTCGGCGACACGCTGCTCGAGGTGCACGGCCAGCACGACCAGCAGGGACTGACGGACCGGGCCGTGCAGCGCGAACTCTTGGATGCCTATGGCGGCCATGACGCGCTGCTCGAGACCATGCGTGCGGCGGATGACGCTGTCCGCGAAGCGGTCGCCGATCGCGACCGACTGCACGCGGAGGTGGAGACCGCCGCGCGGGAGGAGAGCTATCTGCGCCATCGCCTGCTCGAGCTGGAAGAGCTCGCGGCTGAGGCCGGCGAGGAAGAGGCGTTGGCGGTCCGCCGCTCGACGCTGCTGGCACGCGGCAAGCTGACGGTGGCGCTCGGCGAGGCGCGCGCAGCGATCGGGGACGAAGGTGGCGCGCTCCAACAGGTGATCCGGGCCGAGCGCTCACTGGAACGTCAGGTGTCGACGGCGGGCACGATGTTCGAGGCCGCGCTCGGCCTTCTGGAACGTGCGAGGCTGGAACTGGAAGCGAGCGAGGAGGCATTGCTGGCCGCCGGCCAAGCACTCGAAGGTGAAGGCGACCTGGAATCGGTCGAGACGCGGCTCTTCGCCCTCAAGGACGCGGCCCGCAAACATCGCACCACCGCAGACGGGCTCGTCGATCTTCTCGCCGAAACCCGTGAGGTGCTCAGCAGCCTGGAGCATGCGACGGAGGCGCTTGCGGCTGCCGAGCGGCGTACGGCCGCAGCCGAGGCGGCGCGGCGCGAGGCCGTCGCGGAGCTGCGCGACGCCAGGCGTCAGGCGGCGGCGCGGTTGGAGGCGGCGGTCGCGCGCGAGCTGCCTCCGCTGAAGCTCGAGCGCGTCCGCTTTCAGGTGG
Source organism: Geminicoccaceae bacterium (assembly GCA_028279345.1). Classification (GTDB taxonomy): domain Bacteria; phylum Pseudomonadota; class Alphaproteobacteria; order Geminicoccales; family Geminicoccaceae; genus JAAAPF01. The sequence goes on along the minus strand of JANQNY010000055.1, from coordinate 349 downwards.
ACATCGAGACCCTGGACGAGACCGCATGGACCGGCGCAGGCGGCGAGCGCATCGAGTTCCGCGTGGCCACCAATCCGGGCCAGTCGCCCGGTCCCCTCGGGCGCATCGCTTCGGGCGGCGAGCTGTCGCGCATCATGCTGGCGATCAAGGTCGTGCTCGCCCGCCTCGGCACGGCACCGACCCTGGTCTTCGACGAGATCGACGCGGGCGTCGGCGGCGCAGTGGCGGCCGCCGTGGGCGAACGTCTGCAGCGCTTGGGCCGCGAACGCCAGGTCCTGGTCGTCACCCACGCGCCGCAGGTCGCCGCGCGCGCGCGCCATCACCTACGCGTGGCAAAGGCTGGCAAAGG